>NZ_JAAKDU010000009.1 GCF_011038795.1 Streptococcus tangpeifui | reverse complement strand
CTTTTCATCGTCAGAAACGATGCCATCACCGTTGGTATCCGTACCAGTCGTAATCGTCTTGGTGCCGTTGTGGTTATCCACAACATCGACGAAACCGGCGGCACCTGCTTTACCGTCTTTGCCATCTACGCCATCTCGGCCATCTCGACCTGCAGCTCCGGTATCGCCTTTATCACCTTTGGCTCCTTGGGCTCCATCGGAAACAGTGACACGGCTCTTTTCATCTTCTGAGACCACACCATCACCGTTAGTATCGGTTCCTGTGGTGATCGTCTTGGTGCCATCGTGGTTATCGACGACATTGACGTAACCCGCGGCGCCTGCTTTACCATCTACGCCATCGCGACCTGCGGCTCCGGTATCGCCTTTGTCACCTTTTTCACCTTTAATAGTATTAACAGTAAATTGTGCCGAAGCTTCTTGTCCAAAGGCATCAGTGTATTTAACCGTGTAGGTACCATTTTCACCCGGTGTAATCTCGAGCTTAGGTTTCTGAGTATTAATTGAATAGGTGAAGACATTGCCATTCTGCTCAATATTAAGACCGTTTCCTGCGCGGAAGGTAATGGTATCACCACCATGAACCTGCTGAGCATCAGGGGCAACATTGGTATCGTTCACTTGATTTTGCGTACCTGTTCCAGCAGTACCGGATGTAGCAATCCAATGATAATCTCTGGTCAGAAGGTACAATTGCGAACCGTTGACAGCATCTGTGGAACTTTCAGAAATAGCTCCCGCTGCAACATTTTTGATTTGACGTTCTTTATCTTTATAACCAACTGAAACCTGATCGCCATCAGCTTTCACCTGACCGGCAAAACCGGAATAAGTAATATTATTGACAGTTGCTTCATTCTCTGCGGTTGCTTCTGAATCTGTTCTAGAATATGCACCAAGAGCAACAGAATTATAATAAGTAGATTCAGCTGAAGGACCAACTGCTGAGGAAAGAATCGCTTTCGATTTAGCTTGGGTACCAAGCGCTATACTGTTGGCCGCTTTGGCATTGGCATAGTAGCCCACACTAACACTTGAATCGGCATCGGCAGAAGCTGTATAACCAATATTTATTGCGCCGACACCGCTTGCTTTACCACCGAGGGCAATGGCTGAATTAGCGCCAGCATTGGCAGTATTACCAATAGCAATCGCATTTTCACCGTTGGCTTTTGTATAAGTACCAAGAGCAACTGCACCGCCCTTATTATCCAAATCAACATTGGTTTCTGCATAGTAACCAATAGCGGTATCATGATTGTTGGATGGTGTTGCATTGTCGCCCAGATGAACGGTACCCACAGGATTTTCACCAGCTACAGCCCTAAATACAGAGCCGCCCGATTGGGTTGGCTGAGCAGACACGGCTGATGCATTTATCGGATTAGCCGTAAGCGAAACAGATGGCAGACCAGGACCATTTTGTTCAGCTACATATAAATGGCTTTCTGTTACATAAGTTACAGCACCTGAACCAACATAGGTACCGTCAGGGTTTGTTGCTTCAACACTAGCCTGCGACAAAATAGTATAGCTGCCGGCCTGAGCAACCTGCCCTTCAATTTTACCAGTGGATGAATCATACACTAGGCCTTCTGGCAGACCATCCTTAGTAACGGTTTCTCCCTGAATCGTTGCACTGTAGCTAAATTTAGTTGAGACCGCATTAATTCCACCATTAACGGCAATACCAGAAATTTTACGACCAGAAAAAACAGCCTGATCACTCTTAGGCAGCGCATTAACATCCAGATCAATAGTCTTGCTGGCTGTAGCCCCATCAGCGGCTTGCACAGTAGCTTTAATTGTATACTGACCAGATTGGAGGACTGCCCCCGTTAATTGGCCACTTTCAGCATCATAGAAGAGGCCGGCAGGCAGCCCATCAACTACTTCAGCTGTCCCTTCTTTAGTATAACTAAAGGACAACTCTGCCTGTGCTGCCTTACTATCTGATGTTTCCTCCTCATCTTCATCAACATTGCCCATAAGGACAAGATCAATCGCCTGACCAGATTGGGTCGCTGTGATAGCAATGGGACGGATACTGCTCGCTTCATTCAGCGATTGATAGTCACGGCCAATAGTCACACCAAGGGTGCTTTGAGCTTGACCACCACGCTGTTCAGTAGCAATTTGCCTACTATGATGCTGTGCAGAAGTCTGCCCATTACTTGCTGCAGCTGTCACCTGATTAGCAGTCTTTTGAACATAGAACGTTACATACTTGGACTTTTGAAGTTCTAAAGCTGCAACAGCTTGCGTATCAGCTTGATTTGGAGCTAAAGCATAACCTGATAAGCCTAGTTGATTTAAGTTGGCTGTTTCAGTCACAATTTTATCAGCCAAATCATCAGCAGGAATCACCAAGGATTTAGCTGGTGTCTGAGCAATCGTCGTTTCGGAACCATCAGCTCCTTGCTCAACATAACGTACCTTATAAAAAACATAGGCATTCTGCCCTGCAGCATTCACTCTAGCCGAATCACTAACGTGGCTATTTGATTGTGAGCCCTCGCTTACTTGCGAGTGATCAGCAGTTGGATCATTATCGGTAGTTTGTTCTGCATTTTGTGACGTTTCTGCCAGACTATTATTCTCCCTTGATAGGCTCGCCTGACTTTCACCAGTGCTATTGCTAACACCAGCATCCTGTGTTGGCGTCACTGCTTGATCCGAACCAACCGACTGACCGGCTGACCCTTCCGAAGACTGAACAGCTACGACTGTAGACTGAGTTTGGGGCTGCTCTTCAGCGAGAACGCTACCTGTAGCGAACAAACTGACCCCAATCAAGGCCGAAGCTGCGCCAAACTTAAACTTACGAATAGAAAAGTATTCTTTCCTTTGAATAGAATACTTAGATTTCCTAGGCTTAGGTTTCATAGAATGTATCCATCCCTCTCTAAAGATTTTATGTTGATTATAAACACTTTTAAACATCTATTGTCAAAAGCAAGCACAATCACTCTAATTATAAAGCTTAAGAAAAATAATTGCAACCTAAATGTAATGTTTTTAATTATTTTTATTTTATCGGTCGTTTTACTGTCCACTCTTTGACAGGAAGGCAATACCATGACCTCGTTACGACTGCATTCTAACCAAAAACAGAACTTAGCCTAAGACTAAATTCTGTTGAGATGAGGTACTTTTCTCAGACTAAATTCTGCTGATCTGAAGCCTAGAACTTACTCTGAGAATTCTGCTTTTTATCTTGCTCACTTTCTCCGCTTGACTACGTCCTATATTTTTTAGAATTTAACACCTATACAGCTTCAAAAATAGCATCACAACCTAATATGATCACTTGCCAAATGAGTGTTTTTTGTCTCGCACCAAAGGACGCGAGACGGACTAAAAGTCACTAATCAAAAAAATCAAGGAGCCTGTCGCTGCTCCTTGATTTGCTTTATTAATCCGTTATATGACTGACAATCATAGATAAATCCCCAGACATTTCCCAATTTCTAACGGTATTAGGCAGGATAAAATGTTGCCCTTTCTCCAATGGATAGGACTGATCAGCAATCCTAATCTGTCCCTGACCATCAATGACACTAACAAGATAGTAAGGAGCAGCAGCTTCAAAATAAGTCTGACCAACAACCTCCCACTTATAGACCGTAAAGAATTCATTAGCTACCAGCAAGGTTGAGGTTAAGTCACCCGTTTTTAAAGTGGCAGGGTGGGAATTTTGCGGTTGACCAATCGTCATGACATCAATGGACTGCTGAATATGCAGAGGGCGCAAGTTCCCTGACGCATCAGGACGGTCAAAATCATAAACCCGATAAGTTGTATCACTGGATTGCTGTGTTTCCAACACCATAATTCCCTTACCAATAGCATGCATCGTGCCGCTTGGAACATAGAAAAAATCGCCAGCTTTGACAGGTACTCTTGTTAAGAGTTGATCCCAGTCTCCAGCTTCAATCCGCTCTGCTAATTCCTGACGACTCTGAGCGGTATGTCCGTAGATAATTTCCGCTCCCTCATCAGCAGTCAGAATATACCAACACTCAGTTTTTCCTAACTCCCCCTCATGTTCCTGAGCATAAGCATCGTCAGGGTGAACTTGAACACTGAGCCAATCATTAGCATCTAAAATCTTCGTTAAGAGTGGAAAAACCGGACTGGATGGATTGCCAAAGAGCTCGGGCCTCTCTCGATAAACCCGATCCAGACCCTGATCAGCCAGAGAGCCGTTTTCAATAATGGAAACCCCATGAGGGTGACCGGAAATAGCCCAATATTCTCCGGTTGTTTCTGTCGGGATATCATAACCATAGACATCTCTCAGTCTTGTCCCACCCCAAATTTTATCATGCATACTAGCCTTTAAAAATAATGGTTCTGCCATGGCTGTTTTCCTCCGTTTTTACTGCCATTCTAACATTTTTCCCAAAAGAAAAAAAGTGAATAGGAAGAGACCAGCAACGATCTAGCACCTATTCACTATTATTACTTTACTAATCAAAACGCTCTGCGACCTTTTTCGCTAAGGCAAAATTACCGATAGTAGCTGAGCCATTACCAGATACAGCTGGTGTGACAATATAATCTTCAACAGGCGGAACAGGAAGATAATCATTGAGCAGATTCGTAAATTTCTCACGCACCCGGCGTAACATGTGCTCTTGAGCCATCACACCACCGCCAAAGACAATCACATCTGGACGGTAAAGAAGGGTTGCTTGAACAGCAGCTTGGGCGATATAGTAAGCCTGAATATCCCAAACATCTGAATGCTGTTCAATCAGCTCGCCCCGAATTCCTGTGCGGGCTTCCAGTGAAGGACCAGCCGCTAACCCCTCCAAACAGCCATTATGGAAAGGACAGGTTCCGTGGAATTCATTAGCCACATCGCTGGGGTGCAGGGCAACGTAAACATGGCCAGCCTCTGTATGACCAGCACCACCAACAAATTCTCCGCGTTGGATAGCCCCAGCGCCGATACCCGTTCCGATGGTGTAATAAACCAGATTTTCAACCCCTTGGCGAACCATAGCTTCACCATAAGCCGATGAATTGACATCTGTCGTAAAATAGAAAGGAACCTTGAATTCTTTAGCAATCAAGCCAACCAAATCTACATTTGACCAATTAGGCTTAGGGGTCTTGGTGATATAGCCATAGGTTTTCGAATTTTCGTCAATATCAACAGGTCCAAATGAGCCGATGGCAATTCCTTGCAAGTCAGCTTCAAATTTTTTAAAAAATCCTACCGTCTTATCAATGGTTTCATAGGGTGTCGTCGTTGGGAACTGCACTTTTTCGACGACCTGAAAATTTTCATCGCCGACAGCACAGACAAACTTGGTCCCGCCTGCTTCCACACTTCCATATAATTTAGTCATTATTTTTTCCTTTCTTTACCAATCTATTCCTTTTCATTATAAAAAATTCAAGAGCATAAATCAATGGAAATCCCAAGGTTTCCTGCCCAATAAAAGGAGTTTTTGAACAGCAAACAAAAGGGACCAAGACCGAAATCTCACTCCCTTTAGAATATACCAAAAACTTATTTTACTTCAAGCAAATCAGCACCAGCCGTAACAGCACCTGAGGCTACCGGAGTAACGTCTGTATAATCCGCAGAGTTGGTTACGATAACCATTGTCGTGTCTTCCAGACCCGCTGCTGCAATAGCTGCTGCATCAAATGTTCCAAGAACGTCACCCTTCTTAATAGCTTGATTGGCTTTGACCTTTTGCTCAAAACCTTTACCATCCATTGAGACAGTATCAATACCGATATGAATAAGAACTTCAGCTCCTTGATCTGATTTCAAACCATAGGCATGGCCAGTTTCAAAAGCAATTTGTACAATGCCATCAACCGGCGATACAATCGTATTGCCATTAGGTTTAATAGCGACACCTTTACCCATAGCCCCTGATGAGAAGACAGGGTCATTGACAGAAGACAGTTCAACAACTTGACCATCAAGGGGAGCGTAAATGGTTTCTTCAGAAACTTCTGTTTTGGCTGCTTGTTCATTGCCGGAGGCTTCATCAAGACCGTGTACTTCGACATCTGCTTCGGCAGCAGCCACAGCCGCTTCTGCTTCAAAGACCTTGGCTTCCTTAGTCTTACCATAGTAGTAAGTGATCAGAAAAGCAATAACGAAGGAAATCGCTTCACAGACCAAATAGAAAGGAATTGATTTAGGGGTGATAGAGATAAGACCAAGGACACCAGCCGAGCCTAATGATACAGCAATAACTCGTAAAAGACCAGCAATGGCTGCTGCAATAGCCGAACCTACCAAGGCACAGAAGAATGGGAAACGGTATTTCAAGTTAACCCCAAAGACTGCTGGTTCTGTAATACCAAGAAGAGCTGAAACACCAGCTGAACTTGAAAGCCCCTTAGTTTTAGAATTCTTAGTCAAGGCAAAGATAGCAAAAGCTGCAGCGGCCTGTGCCATATTGGCCATTGAGGCCACAACGAAGATAAAGTCCCCTGAGCCATGACCAGCTTTATAGGAATTAAGCAGGATTGTTTCGAAGGCTGGGAAGGATTGGTGAAGTCCCGTAACAACGATTGGCGTATAGAAAGCACCAAAGATACCCATACCCAAGAAGCCTAAGGTATCATATAACCAAACCAAACCATTGGCTACCCAGTCAGAAACTTGACCAAAGACCGGACCAATGATGGCAAAGGTCAAGAAACCTGAGATAATCATTGTGAAAAGCGGTGTAAAGGTAAAGTCAACTGCTGAATGCAAGTGTTTGTGGAACCATTTTTCAATGATACACATAACCCAAACGGCGATAATCGCTGGAATAACTTGTGAAGTATATTGCTGTGCATGAAGTGTCCAGCCAAAGAAATTCCAATTCAGTGACGTTCCAGCTGCCTTCACCACAGCTTCATTAAGCTCTTGCGAACTCATCATGAGTCCAAGAGCAGCTCCAAGGAACTGGTTACCGCCAAAACGTTTAGCAGTTGAGATACCAAGCAAGACCGGCATATAGATAAATGGAGCATCCGACAAGACAGTCAGCATATCAGAAATACCGGAAACTTGCGGGTATTGGGCAATCAATGATTGTGATCCAAACAATCCTTCTGACTTAAAGATGTTATTGACCGCCATCAAGAGACCGCCGGCAACAAGAGCTGGGATAATAGGTACAAAAATTTCAGACAGAACTTTAATAAAGGCCATAATTGGGTTTTGCTTATGTCCTTCTGCTGCAATTTTCTTAACCTCTTCGGTAGAAACTTCCTGCAAGCCAGTTTGTTTAATCAACTCGGCATAAACATGGTTAACGTCACCAGCACCAATAATAACCTGATATTGGCCATCCATTTTGAAAGTCCCTTTGACATCGGGATTGTTATCAAGAGCCTCTTGGTCAACCTTCGTATCGTCTTTTAAAACAAGGCGCAGACGAGTGGCACAGTGGGCACCAGCGACAAGATTATCTTTACCGACCGCTTTAATAACGTCGGCAGCTACTTTAGCATAATCCATTGCGTAACTCCTTTAAAATTTAATAAGATAAAAGCTTTCAATTTTTGAAAACGCTTTTTTACAATTCTTAATTTAACACAAGACCGTTACTATGTCAACCGTTTTGCAGAAATTAAATTTTTCCCTACAAGCTTGTTGAACTCATTAAAAAATTTATTCGACTGTTATCTAAACTTGACCAGCATCTCCTAAGGCTATGTATAGCACAACCTAGTAAAACCGGCTTATTTATCACTAATTAAAGATAATATATTCAAAATTTTTTGCTAACCCTTGACAAAATTTTCAGAAGCTCTTGATTCTATCAGTGACATAGTCTATGAATCACAGATAATACAACACTATTCATAAGCAAAAGTCCCCTATCATTAAAAATTCAACATAAACCAAAACTGTACCACCCGCGACATGAAGTCAGGTCAATCGATAACACTTGGACTGACTGAATTAGTAAGGAATATAGTTAGATCGCCATAGCGACTAGCGGAATAAGTTATCTCAAAGAGATAAAACTTATTTTATCCCCACGACACAAAGTCAGGTCAGCCGATAATACTGTATTGACATTGACCAAATGAATAAGAGGAACAGTGGGCTAATTTTTTGTAAAAATAGCACTACTTTTCCTACGAGATAAAGCTTAGAAAGTGACATTACCCATTAAACTGAGTTAGGAAGGGAAATTGGGCAAAAACTCGTCCAGTCTTCCTATTTTGGAACAAGCTCTTGGCGCAGCAGCTGGGGGGAGACCGTTTAAGGTCGCCACCTTAAAACTAGGGTGTGGTGAGAACCAAAATTTTCAATTTTTGAGTTGACCCCTCCCCATAGCTGGTATCAATGTTATTTTAAATAGACCAATTTTCTTCCTTGATTTTTCCCATGAAAACCTTTACTATGTTATGGACGTGACATTTCTTGCCAATAGTTGACATATAATATATGGAGGAATACTTATGAATCTACCAACAGAGGTGCGTTATCGCTCCTATGCTGACTGGACCGATGAGGAGAAAGCTGAGATTAGAGCTCATGTCGCTGCCTCGCCTTGGCGGGCCAACTATCATATTGAGCCAAAGACCGGCCTTTTAAATGATCCAAATGGATTTTCTTACTTCAACGGAAAATTCCAGCTTTTCTATCAAAACTGGCCTTTCGGTGCAGCTCACGGCCTTAAGCAATGGGTCCACACAGAATCCCAAGACCTGGTTCACTTCAAAGAAACTGGCATTACCCTCCAGCCTGACCACGAAAATGACAGTCATGGAGCTTATTCCGGGTCGGCCTATCCGATTGATGATAAACTCTTTATCTTCTATACGGGTAATGTCCGCAATCAAAACTGGGTACGAGATCCTCGCCAAATCGGAGCTTGGATGGATAAGCAAGGCCATATTGAAAAATTCGACGATATCCTTATCAAACAGCCAGCCGACGCGACTGAACACTTCCGCGACCCACAGATTTTTAATTACAAGGGACAATACTACGCCATCGTTGGAGCTCAAAGCCTTGATAAAAAAGGTTTTATCAAGCTCTACAAGGCCCTTAACAATGATGTCCATAACTGGCAAGAAGTCGGTAATCTGGACTTTGGTGGCACAGGTTCTGAATACATGATTGAGTGTCCAAATCTGGTTTTTGTTGATGACCAACCAGTCCTTCTCTACAGTCCTCAAGGTTTGGATAAGACTGAACTAGCCTATGATAATATTTATCCAAATACCTATAAAATCTGTCAAACGTTTGACACAAATAAATCAGCCCTCCTTGGCGCTTCGAAAATTTTCAATCTGGATTATGGCTTCGAAGCTTATGCTACCCAAGGATTCAACATGCCTGATGGTAAGGCTTATTGCGTCAGCTGGATTGGCCTTCCAGATATCGACTATCCTACCGACCGATATGACTATCAAGGAGCCATGAGCTTAGTTAAGGAACTGTCTATCAAGGATGGCAAGCTCTATCAATATCCTGTTTCAGCCATAACCAGTCTGAGAACTACCCAAGAAGTCTTTGGTGACAAAGATCAGACAGATAATTGCTATGAATTAGACTTAACCTTTGCTCCTGACCAAAAGACTGAGCTTCTCCTCTTTGCTGACCAAAAGGGACAGGGGCTCAAACTTACTGTTGATAATAACAAAGGAAAAGTTATCCTCGATCGTTCCCAAGCTGGTGTCCAATATGCCACTGAATTTGGCACGATCAGAGAATGCCAACTGGACCAAACTCAGGAAGCTCGTATCTTTGTTGATAAATCTATCGTGGAAATCTTTATCAATAAGGGGGAAAAGGTCTTCACCAGTCGTGTCTTTCCCCAAGCTGACCAATCTGGTCTTAAAATTCTCTCCGGTCAGGTTAGCGGAACTTACTATCACTTAAAGGGATAAGCTATGGTCGCAAAATTAACTGATGTTGCCAAATTGGCCGGTGTCAGCCCAACCACCGTTTCTCGTGTCATCAACAATAAGGGCTATCTCTCTGAAAAAACTAAGGACAAAGTCCATGCAGCCATGCGCGAACTGGGCTATAAACCCAATAACCTGGCCCGTGGACTTCAGGGAAAATCCTCTAAGCTAATCGGACTGATTTTCCCAAACATCTCTAATGTGTTCTACGCTGAAATTATTGAGCACTTAGAAAATATCCTTTTCTATCATGGCTACAAGGTCATTATTTGCAACAGCCAGAACGAGTCCGACAAAGAGCGAGACTACTTGGAAATGCTGGCGGCCAATCAGGTCGATGGTATCATCTCTTCCAGCCACAATCTGGATATCGAGGACTACGAACGAGTGGAAGCTCCCATTGTTGCCTTTGACCGCAATCTGGCACCCCGTATCCCTGTTATTTCTTCCGATAACTTTGAAGGCGGAAAATTAGCGGCCATTAGCCTGCAAAAGGTGGGCTGCCAAAACATTATCATGTTTACTGGTAATGATAATTCCAATTCAACCACTGGGCTGCGTCGCAAGGGCTTTAGCTCTGTCCTTCCTGAGGCCAAGGTTTTCAATATCCCCAGCGACTATTCTGCTATTCGCAAAGAGATGGAAATCAAGTCCATCCTGTCTCAGGAGAAGCCCCATGGAATCTTTACTTCCGATGATATGACAGCCATTCTGACGATGAAAATTGCAGACGACATGGGTATCAAAGTTCCCCAAGACCTAAAAATTGTTGGCTACGATGGAACCCAGTTTGTGGAAAATTACTTCCCGCAGCTGACCACTATTAAACAGCCCATCAAGGAAATCGCTGAGCTCTTGGTCGACGTCCTCCTAGCTAAGATTGAAGGCAAGGATGTTCAAGAAAACTACACTCTGCCCATCAGCCTCCTAACCGGAAAATCTTTATAAAATAATCCCTTGGCAACCAATGCTAAGGGATTTTTCACATTTCACCAAAATAAAAATGACCAACTCGGGTCATTTTATTCTTCAACAAACTTCGTCAAGATGCCGTTAACAAATTTGGCGGAGGTTTGATCGGAGTAGGTTTTAGCCAACTCAATAATCTCATTGAGGGCAACCTTGTCCGGTGTTTCTTGGTAATACTTAATTTCAAAGAGTCCTAAACGCAGGAGACTGCGGTCGGTCAGGGTCAGCCGTTCTAAAGACCAGCCTTCTTTAAGATTCTCAATAATATAAGTATCGATTTCAGCCAGATTATCCACAGTACCCTTGACTAAATTCAAGAGCAGGGTCGGAACGTCAAATTCTTGTCCTTCTTCTGCTGCCTTGTCATAGGTATAGGCAAAGCTAACAGCCTCAAGAAAATCAGCTTGACCAAATTCTAAACTAAAGATCGCCTGAAAAGCCCGTTCTCGTAAATTATGTCTTGAATCAGTCATTCAGGAAATCCTCGTCAAACAAGGCTGTCATATCTGGTTTTGGTGCCTTTTCAGGAACGATGCCAACAACATGGACATTAACATCTGAAATTTCAACCTCTGCCATATCGTAGACAGCTGATTTAACAGCTCTTTGAACTTCAATCGAAACCGCTGGGACATTTACTCCATATTGCAATTGCAGGTAAATATCCGCTGTAACCTTATCTTCACCACTGGTAGTGAGATAGACACCACGACTAAGAGTTGTTTTACTGATGCTATCCGTTACAGCCTTATTGTTGAGCGAATATACCCCCTCAACCTTGGTCGCTGCAATTCCCGTGATAACCTCTAACACTCGAGGAGCGATGACAATATCTCCAATTGTTTCTGCCATAGGTCTTCCTTTCTAATCATTCTTATTGAAATTTACGCCCTTAGGCAAGACTAACGATCCTAAGGTTTTAATCAAACTTTTTATTAGTTTTTGACACAAAATTTGACCAGTCGCTAGCACTAGTCAAACCAAGTCAATTAAGGACATCAAAAGCTATAGATGATAACTTTTCGTCGTCATTCTATTGAAAAGATAGAAAGACTCTGTCCGTGATATCGTACTTTAGGCACGTGATACGTAAGTTCCTTCTTGAGTATTGATGACCAATTTTTGACCAACTTCGATGAAGTCTGGTACGTTGACCACAAGGCCTGTTTCCAAGGTAGCTGGTTTACCTGAACCTGTTACGGTAGCTCCCTTAATAGAAGGTTGGGTATCCGTAACAGTTAGTTCAACAGTTGTTGGAACCTGTACCCCAATTACTTCGGTTCCATAGAATTGAATCTTGACATCACCGTTTTCCAAAATGTAGCGCAATTCATTTTCCACGTTAGCCACTGGAATTTCATATTGGTCATAGGTTTCGCTATTCATGAAGTAGGCTGTATCATCCATCTTATAAAGGTATTGGGCAGGCACTGTTTCAATGATAGCTTGTTCAAATTTTTCTTCTGGACGATAGGTTGTGTCGAAGGTTGAACCTGAACGAACATCACGCAGTTTCATCCGCATAACAGTATTCCCTTTACCTGGTTTATGGTGGCTGGCTTCCAGAACACGGATTAATTTCCCATCACCTGTCACAAAAGTCATACCAGCTCTAAGCTTACTTGCTTCAATCATGTTTTCTACCTCTTCATTAATTTAGTTATCAGCTTATTTTATCATAATTTGTGATGCTACTCAAATTCTTTATGAATATAAGCAGCCTTGCCTAGTCCTCCCCTAAGGTGATATGGGGAACATCATGCTGGATATATTCCACACCTTTCTGCCTCATCAGTTCGATAGCCAGAGCATTGGGACGATAGTCGGATTTATAGGTGATTTTCTTGATACCTGCTTGCAAAAGAGCCTTGGTGCAGTTGATACAAGGAAAATGGGTGACGTAGATTTCGGTATTTTTGGTCGAGATACCTTCCTTGGCACATTGAATCAGGGCATTCATCTCAGCATGAACTGTCCGAATGCAGTGACCGTCTTCCATATAGTGGCCAACCTCATTGCAATTATCTGTTTCAGAAACCCCGCCGTTATAGCCCGTAGCGATAATCCGTTTGTCCTTAACCAGAACTGCTCCAACATAGGCACGGTCACAAGTTGACCGTTTCGAAATCAGCTCGGCATTAGCCATAAAATAATCCTGCCAAGATAGACGATTTTCAGTCATGGAAACCTCCTAAATAATAATCAATTCCTTGGGTGCTTTGGTCAGGACTTCACAGCCTGTCTCAGTCACCAGTATATCATCTTCAATCCGCACACCGAATTTTCCGTCCAAATAAATCCCAGGTTCATCAGTGATAGTCATCCCAGACGCCACTAAGTCGGTTGACTGCCCAAAGTAAGGCCCTTCATGGATATCAAGACCGATACCATGACCAATACCGTGGGTGAAGCAAGCGCCGTAACCAGCTTGGGCAATAACTTGACGTGCAAGACCATCATAGTCACAGCGTCTCATGCCAGCCTTGACGGAGTCAATCACGGCTTGGTTGCTCTTGCGGACAAGATCATAAACAGATCGCTCTTCATCAGAAGGCTGACCAACATGAATCGTTCGTGTGATGTCACTGACGTAGTGATGATAAACACAGCCGAAGTCTAAGGTTAGGGTCTCACCCTGACTAATAATTTTTTCGCTAGCCCGGCCATGGGGCATGGCAGAACGCTGACCCGAAGCCACGATAAAGTCAAAAGATGGTCCGGTCGCTCCGCGTTCTCGCATCCGAAAATCAAGAAAATTGGCAACTTCAATCTCGCTGGTTTGATTAGGCTTGATAAAATCTAAAACATCTAAGAAGGCTTGATCAGAGATCTTACAGGCTTGACGAATGGTTTCAATCTCACTGCTGTCCTTAATCATTCGCAACTGTTCAATCAAATCAGTCAGAGATTGCAGACGGTACTCTGCAAAGTTCTCCTTCAACTGCTGATAGTAGTGATAGGAAACAGCTTCTCCCTCAAAACCAATTACAGTCAATTGATCACCTTTAATAATCTCAGCAATGTCAGCAAGCGGTTGGCGGGTCTCAATAATCTCAAGGCCTTTAACTTTTTCCCTAGCCAAAAGGCTGTAACGGGAATCCGTCAGAAAGAGCCGTCGCTGCTTAGAGATAAATACTGTTCCTGCCGTGCCATAAAAGCCAGTCAAATAATAGATATTCGTTAAATTAGTAACTAAAAAGCCATCACAGGCTGTCTTCTCCAAAGCTGCCAGCAGTTTTTCTACACGCGCTTCAAACACCTGAAAACACCTCCCATCGAATAGCTTTATTCTAGCATGAATGAGGGTAAATTACTAATTTGAAAGAATTTATACAAAGACTGACTTTAATAGACTTGTTTGAAAACTAAGGCATTTCATAATCGATAATGCCTCAAATCACTCAGCTTAACCATTTTAAATGTTCTGAGTAAAGTTTTAGGGCCTTTCGTACGCAGTTTTGGTTACCGAAGAAATCTAATATATTTTTGACATTCTAATCCTTTTAGCTCAATCCTCTGCAGTTTTTGGAAGTTCTTAAAAGAAAGGATAACCACCCCGAGGTTGCTTAATTTCTCTGATACGTTGCGTTACCGAAACCATAGTCCCTCCCTTAAATGATATAGATTAATTGTTGACCTTAGTATAAGAATCATTCTCATAGATACTGTACTCGGAATAGTTTGGCTCCTCATTCATTCCATACTGCCAAAGAATAGGATATAACGTTTGTCCGTCAGAACTTAATTTGTAACCAAAGTCGTATTGAATACCACTCCCCCCTAGCTGCGCAGGCAACACTGTTCCTGAATAATCCACAATTCTATAAGTTGTCTCATCAACTGGAATCATTGAATAGACTGTCCCAGAGACTTCAGAACTACTGCTATCGCTTCCATTAACCTTTATTCTTAAGTCGCCATTGCTCGAGAAAGTAATCGTAGTTGGCGTTCCTGACATAGTTCCCTTCCAAGTTCCAATCATTTGGTTAGGAAACACACCATCATAAGTGGAACTTTTACCGTCTGCCTGAGTAGAGGAAGAAGTTAAATCTGAGGAAGCCTGACTGGATGACAAAGAAACTGAACTTGCTTGGAATTGGTCAATTTGGTTCTTCTTATTTTGATAAGAAGTCCAAAGCACAAGGGCAATGCAGGCTAAAACTGCCAGAATCAAAATCGTTAAAATATTATAAATAAGTTGCTTACGCCTTTCTTGGCGCTCCAACTTATCCTTTTCTATATAATAAAGATTTTGCTCCAAAATTGCTTCATCTAATAAATTTTTGACTTGTTGTCGCTTTTTAGGATCACTTGTCTGAGCTAGAGCTAACTCCAAACGGGAAATTTTCTCCCGCATCTCCCTCTCTTGTTGCTCATCTATGAGTTCCTGATGAAAACGTTCCTGATCTCGCTGCATCTTTTCCAATGCAGAACTCTGCCTCGATTGTTCCCAAGTATTGCGGTCTATGGAATTTTTGATTTTCCAATCATCCATACTATTTTCTCCCTCCATTTTATACAATGATAATTTTCTAAAAAATTAGATACATCTTTAGTATAACAAACAAGAAGGCCTAGAGCAATATTGGTAAAGAATCTATGACATAATATTACATTTATGATACTTTTATAACATCAAAATTGCTAAAATCCTGTCGACTAAAGGCCACTAGACTAGCATACTTTAGAACTTGATTCAGTTAGATATAGACATCTAGCTTTTTTCACATAAAAAAGATGCGGGACAAAACTTGTCCAGCATCTCTGTTTTAGATTAAACGCTTGGCGCAGTGATTAGAGGTAAGACTTGTTCTACGCAAACTTAATCTTACCACTGACAATTCATTAGGGGCTTTAGCACCAATGAACCACTGCTGATTAGTTTCCCTTTTGCCACAAGGTCAAAACGGAAAACTTAGCCAAGTATGTCGAGGTGAAAAGACACCCCAAATTTTCAATTTTTTGGGTGATTCCACTCCATTCTTATGGCTATTTCAACTTATCTTGTAAATATTGGCCGGTAAAGGACTGGGGATTTTTAGCCACCGCCTCGGGGGTACCCGTAGCAATAACTTGGCCGCCGCCAACACCGCCTTCTGGTCCTAGATCGATCAGGTGATCTGCCGTTTTGATGACGTCCAGATTATGCTCGATAACGAGCACTGTATTTCCTTCGTCGACAAAGCGTTCCAAGACCTTGAGCAGACGGGCAATATCATCGGTATGCAGACCGGTAGTTGGTTCATCCAAAATGTAGAAGGACTTGCCAGTTGAACGCTTGTGCAGTTCACTGGCCAGCTTCATGCGCTGAGCTTCCCCGCCTGACAGGGTAGTAGCTGGCTGACCCAATGTCACATAACCCAGTCCGACATCCTTGATGGTTTGAAGTTTGCGGGCAATCTTTGGAATTGGCGCAAAGAAATCCACCGCATCATTAACAGTCATATCAAGGATTTCTGCAATATTTTTTTCCTTGTAGTGGACTTCTAGAGTCTCACTGTTGTAGCGTGTGCCGTGACAAACTTCACATGGAACATAAACATCTGGCAGAAAGTGCATCTCGATCTTGATAATGCCATCACCTGAGCAGGCCTCACAACGCCCTCCCTTGACATTGAAGCTAAAGCGGCCCTTCTTGTAACCGCGGATCTTGGCTTCATTGGTCTTGGCAAAGAGATCACGAATATCATCAAAAACCCCTGTATAGGTCGCTGGATTGGAACGCGGTGTCCGACCGATTGGACTCTGGTCAATATCAATCAAACGCTCAATATGTTCAATCCCTTCAATACTCTTGTGCTTGCCGGGTTTTTCCGAATTGCGATTCAGTTTTTGTGCGATAGCCTTTTTCAAAATACTGTTGACTAAGGTTGATTTCCCTGAACCAGACACACCAGTAACGGCGATAAATTTCCCAAGAGGAAACTTAACATTAATATTTTGCAGGTTATGCTCAGTTGCTCCCTTAACTTCAATGAAACGACCGTTTCCTTCTCGCCTTTCGATTGGTACGGGAATTTCTTTCTTACCAGACAGATACTGGCCAGTGATCGATTTTTTATTTTTGGCAACCTGATCTGGCCTACCGGAAGCAACGATTTCACCGCCGAATTGGCCGGCACCCGGGCCAACGTCCACCAACCAGTCAGCCTGTCGCATCGTATCCTCATCATGCTCAACAACAATCAGAGTATTGCCTAAATCACGCATTTTCTTGAGACTAGCAATCAAGCGGTCATTATCACGCTGATGAAGGCCGATAGAGGGTTCATCCAAAACGTAGAGGACGCCGCTCAGATTAGAACCAATCTGAGTGGCCAAGCGAATGCGCTGACTTTCTCCGCCTGACAGGGTTCCTGCCATCCGAGACAGAGTCAGATAGTTGAGGCCGACATTATTGAGGAAAGTCAAGCGGTCTTTGATTTCCTTGAGAATCGGTCCTGCAATCGTTGCTTGGTTGTCCGACAGATGTAAGGTTCCAAGATGAGCCAAATGGTCCTGAATGGACAAGTCTGAAATCTGGCCAATATTAAGACCATCTTCGCCCCCAAGCTTAACAGAGAGAGCAGCATCGTTGAGACGGTAGCCGTGGCAGGTCGTACAAGTCAACTCGTTCATATAGCCCCGCATGACATTGCGGGTAAAGTCACTGTTAGTTTCATGATAGCGGCGGTTGACATTATTAACCACGCCTTCAAAAGGAATGTCAATATCACGCACCCCACCGAAATCATTGACATAGTGGAAGTGGAATTCTTTATCATCAGAACCATAAAGAATCAGATCCTGATCCTCTTTCGAGAGCTCTTCAAAGGGCGTATCCATATCAACCCCGAAAGCTTCCATCGCCTGCTCCAGCATGGCTGGGTAATAGTTAGAAGAAATGGGATTCCAAGGAGCTAAGGCACCTTCCCGCAGAGTCAAACTAGGATCTGGAATGAGGAGATCCATATCCACCACCAGCTTCATCCCCAAACCATCACAAGTCGGACAAGAACCAAAGGGGGCATTGAATGAAAAGAGACGGGGCTCCAGCTCAGGGACTGTAAAGCCACATACTGGGCAGGAATAATGCTCTGAAAAGAGCAAATCATTGCCGTCCATGGTGTCAATGATGACATAGCCATCCGCAATCCGAAGGGCAGCTTCGACAGAATCAAAGAGACGGCTGCGAATGCCCTCCTTATTGATCAGACGGTCAATAACCACTTCGATATTATGCATCTTAGATTTGGACAGCTCAGGCACCTCAGTCACATCATAGACCTCGCCATCCACACGCACACGGACATAACCTTCTTTTTGGATTTTTTCAAAAAGGGTCTTGTGCTGTCCTTTCTTACGACGGATAACCGGTGCTAAGATCTGCATACGGGTGCGCTCCGGCAGATCCAGTACCTGATCAACGATCTGCTCAACCGAGCTGGCAGAAATCTCCCCATGACCATTTGGACAGTAAGGTACTCCTACACGCGCATAGAGCAGACGCAGGTAATCATTGATTTCCGTTGCCGTACCAACTGTTGAACGCGGGTTCTTACTGGTCGTCTTTTGGTCGATGGAAATAGCTGGACTGAGACCGTCTATGCTATCTACATCAGGCTTTTCCATATTACCCAAAAACTGACGGGCATAAGCAGACAAACTCTCCACATAGCGCCGCTGACCTTCTGCGTAGATGGTATCAAAAGCCAGACTGGATTTACCAGATCCAGACAAACCAGTCACTACCACCAGCTTATCTCGTGGAATTTCTACATCTACATCTTTCAAATTATGGGCACGTGCCCCATGAATCACTAACTTATCTTGCATAACTAAGATACCAAGCCGTTAAACGACTCAAAGGAATTTAGCGAGTGCTACAGCTATCTATGATAGCGTCGTAGCACCGCCACAAGGTTGATTAGGTGGGTCGCTGTCGCTATTGCGACAAGAGTTACCAATCAACTACTGTGATAGAAACTCAGGTGAAAAGACACCTAGGAGATTTTATCTAATTCCACAGAGTCGTAGGCGGGGTCATTTCCTTTCTAAGATATAACGGGCAAAGTAAAACTAAATGCAAAAGCATTTGCTTTACTACGGGAACTCCTATAGTAGTTTCCTGTGCCCCTTACTAACTTCAAAACTTCGTTAATATCGACCGAAGTTTTTTCGTGTCGCCAAGCCGTTAGCACTCCAAAGAAAATAGCGAGTGCTACAGCTATCTGTGGTAGCGTCATAGCACCGCCACAAGGTTGATTAGTCAAGTCGCTGTCGTGCATACAACAAGAGTTACCAATCAATTACTGTAAAAAGGACGAAGAATCACTTGAATTCTAGGAAGGTGAGTCTTTTTTCACAGGAGTGTAGGCGGGTTCATTTCTTTGCTAAAAGACGCTATACTTTCAACGAATAACATTACTTTAAAATTCACTCTCTAACCTGTTATTATAGCAGATTTCTTCTTTGCCAAGTGGAAAGAAATCTGAAACCATATATGTAGAGTAATTTCCTTATACCACAAATAAAGATCTGCTACCGACATCTGATTTTTATACCCACGAAATCAAGTTTGGTTTTTCAACTAAGAATATTAGCTGTGGGCTTGCACTCCCGTTTGACTTATTTTACCCTTAATCCAAAAATAAGAAGCTTGACTTAACAAAAAATCTTAGACAGTTGACAAGTTGACACTTGGATATCAAAAAAACGGATGAATAGCCACTTCAAAATCGTGAGAATGTGCTATTCATCCGTTTTTAATATTAGTGCTTCATAAGAATAAATTCTTACAGAATCTTTACCTTAGAAACTGTATTCACAAGTTTAAATTCTTAGCGTCAGCTGGAAAAAGCCTGGGGAAAAAAGTATTCAGCCTTCTATTTTTGCAGTAATAACAGTTTGACGCAGTGGGCAGTGGTTGGGAGAAAGACTTGTTGGCTCTGCCGACTTAGTCTTTCCCCTGCACAGTTCATTAGGTGCTTTAGCACCAACGAACCACTGCTGATTGGAGGTCCTTATCTTGGGGTGCACTCCTATTTTCAGGCACCCCCCTTAAATGGTCCACTGGACTGTTTAACGACTCCGCAAGTGTTAGCGGCCATCCTAATCAACTGTGCGGAGGTGGGACAACGAAGTCAATTTATATAAAAAATCGACTTCTGTCCCACTCTCAAAACAGACAGTTGCCGCCGTGGGAAAAAGACGATTGACCCTATTTAAGTCAATCGTCGAGGGGATTTTCAAGACCCTAGGCTTGAAAATGAGCAATGGAACTCCGTTAGGAGGTCGCTTGCGTCCCTGCCACATCAGACTAACTGTCAAAAAAATGTGAATACAAGTCCTTAGTATCTTTTTATTTCGGGCTCCGTTATTCAACAGTCTTTCCTGTCATCTCCAAATAATCCTGACACATCTTTGCCCAAGACTCTTCAATTGTATCCGCAACTGCAAAGAGACCGCTGCGGCCGATAACATAAATATCGGGGGCAGCCTGATCAATCCTCTTGAAAGTCTTACGACTGGACGAACCATCCATTTCAATTAAATAAGGATAGTTATGCTCTTTCCGTAAGTTACGCAATTGGACAATTTTATCAAGTGTGCTTTCCAAAAAACGTTGGCCTGCAAAACCAGGATCGACTGTCATAATCGTCACCTTATCCAGCAAGTCAATATAAGGCAAGATAGCGCTGACCGGTGTCTCTGGATTCAGGACAACACCAGCTTTTAGTCCCGCATCATGAATACGGTCGATTAGTCGAAAAGCGAGACCGTTAATAACTTCTGCATGCATACAGATATACTCACACCTAATACTAATCAGCCGTTCTACCCAAAAAGTAGGGTCAGTCACCATCAGGTGAGCTGACATTGGTACATCACTGAGCTTTCTTACTTCCTCAATAAACCAAGGCGAAAGTGTAATATTCGGAACAAAATGACCATCCATGATATCAATATGATAAGACTGAGCATGATCATTCAAAAAGGTGATTTCTTGGGTAAATTTATCCAAGTTCATACACATTAGTGACGGCGAAAAATGAACATGTGCCATATAGGGTTCCTTCCTTTCATTTATAAAATTTCAATATCATCTAGACTAATATCTTCTTCTTCTACCTCTGAGACTGTCGCTAATTCCTCGGCTGTTTTATTTTTGGCAATAAAAGCATAGACAAGACCCGTCACTAATACATTAACAACAATAGCAAGAACACCAGCTAAGGGATGTGACATCGTCGGAATCATCAGAAAACCTCCAAACGGAACCGTCGAATCTGCTCCCATAGCCATGGAAACCGCACCACCAGCAGCACCACCAATCGCCGCTGCTGTAATAGCACGTGCAATATCATTCATAACAATAGGAATAACTCCTTCAACAATGTTCAGAACCCCCATGGGTACTGCGGATTTCAAGGTTTCAATCTGTTCTCTGCCATAAATATTCTTACGGAGTAACTTAGCTATAAAATAGGCAAAACCAAAGCCAATAGGCGTTGAAGTATTAACTAATTGCAGGGCCGTAACCGGTTCTTTTACTCCTGACGCTAGCAGGGTTAAGGTAAAGGCATAAACTGTTTTATTGATTGGCCCACCGAAATCAACAATACTCAAAAATCCTACAACAAGACCAAATACTAACATGGAAGAAGAACTTAGCCCTTGCAAAACCGTCGTCAACCAGTTAGTAAAAGCCGCAATCGGAATACCAACAATATAAATCATCAGCAAACCAGAAATTAGAGAGGATAATAAAGGAACAATGACCGTTGGCATCAGCCCTTTGGCCCATTCGGGAACTTTGAAAGTTTTTAGAATCCCCAAGGCCAAAAATCCGGCAAAGTAGCCGCCTAGGATACCACCCAGAAAGCCAGCACTGATCGCATTAGCTGATAAGCCTACAACGAATCCGGGAGCAATCCCTGGTTTACCCGCGATAGAATAAGCAATCCCCGTTGCAATAATAACAGGTAACAGCCCTAAAGCCTTACCGCCCATTGTGGCCAAGGCATCCCAAAAGGTGAATTTCCCCTGAACCAAGGCATCTTGAGCGGTACCGCCAAGGGCCATGCCAATGGCGACAAGGAAACCAGCTCCGCATACAATGGGAACTAAATAGGAAATGGCGGTCAGAAGATGCCCCTTAAGGTTTAATTTTTTCCATGTATCTTTCATCTAGTTTACCTCACTTCTCTATCCCTGAGCTACTTCTGCAGCCTTTTGCAAGAGTTTATTGGGAGATTTGATGGCGATTTCGGTTGGAACCTTGATGACCTTTTTCCCTTCAAATCGTTCCATCCCCGAAATTTTGACATCAATAGCCAAAATAACGATATCCGCTTCTTGAATTTGCTGCTCTGTTAATGCATTTTCTACTCCAATGGTTCCTTGAGTTTCAATATGGATATCGTAACCGGCATTTTTAGCAGCATTTTCAAGTTTTTCCTGAGCAATGTAGGTGTGGGCGATCCCAACCGTACAAGCAGCAACTCCAACAATTTTCATAAATGATCTCCTTTCTTTAAAATACAAAAGTGTTAAGCGACACACAGCAAAATAGGAAAGCAGACGCAGAGGCTCGGCATCTAGGAAGTCTATATACTTAAAGGTCTCTGCACCTGTAATCAGCTAAGGCTGAAACCGTTGCATATCTTTTGGCACAATGTCGTAGGCGAGTTCAGTTCTGGTCTAAATTTTGCTTGCCTCAATCAAGAACCTCAAGCAACTCCAATTATTTCCTTTTAGGCAAAAGCTGCAACAACATCTTCAACGGACTGGGCCGCTAAAAGATTTTCAACCACTCTATCCTTGCCCAATTTCTTAGCAAAGAGTGCTAGGAGCTTTAAGTGTTCCTGAGCATTGTCGGTGTCATTGCCAACGGCAAAGAGAATCACTACTTTGACCCCCTTACCATCTAAGCTTTCCCAAGGGATTTCATACTTGTTAATGGCAATGGCCACACCAATTTTATTAACCGCTTCGCTCTTACCATGGGGAATCGCCACAAAATTACCGATGCCTGTCTGCCCTTCTTTTTCACGCAAATAAACATCCTCTAAAAAACTATCGGCATCCTCCAGATAGGCCTGCTCTTCCAGCAGCTGGCAGAGCTTCCGCAATATCTCATCCTTGCTTCTAGCAGTGAGATCTGTCAATACCAAGTTTTTATCAATCACATCTGTTACTTCCATAAATGTCTCCTTTTGATAGGGCTTCTGGGAAAAGACCAGACACAGTCTATTAACCAGCTTCATAAATTTTCTAACATGATTTCCAACTGTTTTAAATCTACCTTTCTCAATTGATGAACAAAGTGCTCATCGGCTAACTTTCTCACAAAGGCCTTAATAGCGAATTGCTCCGTTGCCCGAGCCTGACTGTCCAAGGCAATTGTAAGCACCAGCTGGACGCGATTAACAGTCTCAGACCAGTTGATTGCTGATGCCAGTCTGCTAATAATGATGCGGTTGGCTAGACCTGGAAGTTCGACATGGGGCAAGACTACTCCCGGTGCAATCTCAATACTACCCAATTTTTCCCGCCAGACCAAAGCCTCCAAAATAGCTGACTGATCAATGGGTGAATCTTTTGCAAGCTCCGTTGCTAAATACTGATAGATCTCTTTCCGACCAGCCAGAGCTAAATCTAAGTGGATGTCATAAAGATTAGTGGCCATAGCGAATCTCCTCAATCTTTCGTCGAATACGCCTCTGATCATCCTCCGTCATCAAGGCACTGACTAGGATTTTGGTCATATTCTCTGGTATCGCTACATTAACGGTTGTAATTAACAGCTGGGCCTCTGGATATTGCCGACTGACATCGGCCAAATCTCGATAGGGCAGAACCGATAAAATAGCTAAATCGCCAAATTGCTGTTCAATCTTGGAGCGAAGCAACTCTGAGGTTCCAATGCCAGAAGTACACATAATTAAAGTAGGAATCGGCGGTGACTGAGTCTCTTGATAGCGAGCAAAGTAGAGGGTAATAAAACCAACTTCATCCAGATTAATAGTTGGAAAACCATACCGTTGACTGACTACTTCTGAAACACGGCGAACCTGATTAAAAATTTTAGGATAGGTCAATCGTATATCCGACAGCATGGCATTTTTTATTCGAATCTTGTGATCCAAGCGCCTGAGCATGGGACTAATATGATTGGCCAAGTCGACAAAGATAGGAGAATCCTCCATAATAGCCTGTCCTCTATCAGGAAACATCTGCTCAAAATAGAAATGAGTGATGGCCAACGTTCGCTGAGAAAAATAAATCGGAGCGGAGTCATGAATATCCTGAAAGTGGGAAGCCATCAAATATTGATAGAGATGATAGACTTCACTATCATCAACACTAATCCCTAATTTTTCTCTAACATCCTGAATCACCCGCCAGCTCTCTTTCATCAAGAAGTTCATTTCCTCAAAATTCTGAAGAGACTGATGTGTACCTAGGAAGACCTTCCCATTCTTAGAACGCATAATCATGATATATAAGTGGGAAAAAACATTAACATCATAAGGGTAGGGAAGAACTGCTTGCAGATGTTGTTCAATAGAATGAAGCTCAGCCTGAATAAAGCCGGCTACCTCCCTATCAATCGTTTGATCCTTTTCAAGGGATAATTGCTCCAAATCAATTGTTCTAAACGTTGGAACCAAATCCGCAATAGCCCGGCGAATATTCTGTTCTTCTCCATGAATGGAAAGAATGCGTCTTCGGCTAAGCAAACGTAATTGGTAATCATTCAACAGCTTTTGTAATTCCAACTTATCCTTTTGAATGACAGATTCGCTGACAAAATAATCTTGACACAAGTCGTAAAGTGCCAACCCTTTGGGGGCTCTAAGCAAAAGGCGCTCCAAGATCAGTTCCTGTCTATTCTCAACCGTTAAGTCATCATGGAGGGGACAGGAGTGTTGAGTAAAGGTCAGGTATTTTTCTTGATTCAGCCAGTAGCCCCTGCCCTTTCGAGAGACAATCAACTGACCGCTATGCTCTTGATTGAGAGACTTAATCATTCGATAAATGGTCTTTTCTGATTTTCCCAGAGCCTGGGCTAATTGACTAGCCGTCATATAATCTGATTGCTGGCTCAAAAAGAACAAAAGCTCATCAATTTTTTTCCGACTTTCAACCATAATTCTTTCCCCACTTATACCTTTATTCTATAGCTCTTAAAGAAGTCCGCTTATTAAAAAATGGCCATTGCAACGGTCATTTTTTTCTTATCCTCACTTTAAATACCCATTCTTACAAAAGCGTTTTAAAATCTCAACAACCCTCTTACATTTGGACATACAAAAAGGTCAGCGAAAACCGCTAACCTTTGCTTATCTCATCAACTATTCGGGTCGTCTAGGCTGCGGCCATGCAGGCCTTTTTGACGTTGAATTTGACGGAGTTTTTCTGGGGTCACGTCATTGCCTTTTTCATCAACCACCTTGATTCCTTCAATGTGGTGACGCAGATTGCGACGATAGCCTTCGATATACTCCTGACGAAGCTTAGCCTGCTCAACCTTTTCCTCACCAGTCAACCCAACCGTTTTTTTCTTTTTAGCAAGCTCGTTAATGCGAGCAATCTTTTTAGGATCTATTGTCATCACCTTCTTATATTATTTTTGCGAGAGCACTTGCGCCAGCATTTACTTGGTATTCAACTGGTTAAAAGCTGCAACTTGACTAGCTTTATCAGCCAAGTCTGAGAGGATAGCCAAACGATTATTTTTCACCGCTTGGTCGTCTGCCATAACCATGGTATTGTCAAAAAAGGCATCAATAACTGGACTGAGGGCAAAGAGTTGCTCAATATTTGCACTTGCATCCTTACCCAACTCAAGCTCAGCGACAGCTTGAGCCAGAGCTTTTTCTTGGTCATTTTCAAAGAGCTTAGCATCTATAGCAACACTCTTATCAGCTTTTTCAGCCAAATTAAAGACACGAGACAAGCTTTCAACCGCTGGTTTGTAGCTGTCTTTTTGTGATGCTTCTACAAGGGCATCTGCTGCAGCTAACATGTCTGATACAACAAAAGTAGAGCCAGCGAGAACTGCTTCCTTGATATCTTTTGGTGTCTTGCCCATCATCTTATCTACACGGGCACGGATAAAATCAAGGACCTCAGCCTTATTATCGTAAGTCAAGCTGTCAAAAGTAAGACCATAGAGGTCGTCCACCAACTCATCCATCGCAATGGTCCAGCCGAAGGTATCCAATATGCGGACAATCCCTTGTGTCGCACGGCGAAGAGCGTAAGGGTCATTAGAACCGCTTGGGATAAGGCCGACCGAGAAGAAGCTAAACAGGGTATCCAATTTATCAGCCAGAGCCAAAACAGCACCGACCTTGGTTTCTGGAAGCTCACCATCAGCCGAATCAGGCAGATAATGCTCACGGATAGCTGTCGCAACAGCCGCTTCTTCGCCTGCAAGAAGAGCGTACTTCTCACCCATAATGCCTTGCAGCTCATCGAACTCACCGACCATACCAGTCAAAAGATCAAACTTATAGATTGTAGCTGCACGCGCAACAGCTGCCGCCTCATCGGAGGATAAACCTGCCATCACGCTGAGATAGTCCGCAATAACACCTGCACGGGCCATGTGTTCAGCCAAAGAACCGATCTTTTCGTGGAAGGTCACCTGAGACAGCTTAGCCACAAGATCTTCAATCCGAAGTTTTTGATCCTCATGCCAGAAGAATTCCCCATCTTCAAGGCGGGCCACCAACACTTTTTCATTCCCTTTGATGACGTTTTCTAGTGCGACATCATTACCATTACGCACCGAGATAAAGTTAGGTCTGAGCTTGCCTTCCTGATCACGGACAACGAAGTAGCGTTGATGACTCTTCATGGAAGTTACAAGGACTTCTTCTGGAATCTCCAAATATTTTTCATCAAAACTTCCCATGAAGGCAGTCGGATATTCAACCAAGTTAAGGACTTCATTGAGAAGGTCTGGCTCGATATCAACTTGGACATTTTCCTTAGCTTCAATAGCCTTAATCTGTTCCACAATCATGCGCTCACGCTCAAGGCTATCTGCAATCACAAATTCTTTACGAAGGTCATCTTCATAAGAATCTGCAGAAGCAATTTCAGTTCCTTGACCCAAGAAACGATGACCACGGCTGATACGACCTGAGGTGATATCGAGGAAATTCATATCAAGAGCCTTGTCATCTAAAAGTACGGTCAAGGTGTGAACAGGACGAATGTACTCAAAGGTATTCTTAGCCCAGTGCATACTGACTGGGAAGGTAAGACTGTTAAGCACCTCAGGGATGCCTGCCAAAACGTCTTCAGCAGGTTTGCCAGCTTCATTTTTGGTCACATAAACATACTCAACACCTTTGACTTCCTCAAAGCGGATATCATCAGTGGTCAAACCTTTACCACGCACAAATCCCTGAGCCGCCTTGGTAAAGTTACCATCACTGTCTAGGGCAATTTTTTTAGCAGGACCTTTGAAATCTTCTGAAAGATCCGTTTGAGCATCAGCTAGTCCCATGACACGCACAGCCAAACGACGAGGGGTTGAAAAAGTCTGGATAGCGTCGTATGACAGACGATTTTCTGCCAAAAAAGCCGCCATTTTTTCACCTAATTGTTTTTCACTTGGGGTTACCACATAGGCTGGAAGTTCTTCCAGACCCAGTTCAATCAATAAATTCTTCACCATTACTCTGCCTCCTCTTTGAGTAATTCTGCCCGTGTTTCTTCGTCCAAAAGTGGGTAACCCAATTTTTTACGCTCAGCTACAAAAGTCTTAGCGACAAGGCGGGCAAGATTACGGATACGGGCTATATAGCCAGCACGCTCGGTAACAGAGACAGCACCACGCGCATCCAGCAAGTTGAAGGTATGGGAACATTTGAGAACGTAATCGTAGGCTGGGTGAACCAAACCTTCTTCCAAAGCCCGACCGGCTTCCTTTTCAAACTTGTCAAAGTTTTCAAGGAGCATATCTTGATCTGAGATTTCAAAGCTGTATTTGGAATGCTCGTACTCAGGCTGTTTGAAGATTTCACCGTACTTAACACCCGGTGCCCACTCAATATCGTAAACAGAATCAACTTCTTGAATATAGGAAGCCAAGCGTTCTAAACCGTAGGTGACCTCAGCCGTTACTGGACTTGTCGCCAAGCCACCAACTTGTTGGAAATACGTAAACTGAGTGATTTCCATACCGTCCAGCCAAACTTCCCAACCAAGTCCAGCAGAACCCGTGGACGGATTTTCCCAGTTATCTTCGACAAAACGAATATCGTGCTCTAATGGGTTGATCCCCAGTTTTTCCAAAGACTCAAGGTAAAGCTCTTGAATATTGCTTGGCGATGGTTTCATGACCACTTGGAATTGATGATGCTGGTAAAGGCGATTAGGATTTTCTCCATAGCGCCCATCAGCTGGACGACGACTGGGCTCCACATAAGCCGCATTCCATGGCTCAGGACCGATGGCCCGCAGGAAGGTGTAAGGACTCATCGTCCCCGCCCCCTTCTCATTATCATAAGCCTGCATCAGCATACAACCCTGATCATTCCAGTATTGTTGTAAAGTCAAGATAATTTCTTGAAAAGTTAGTTTTTTACTCATTGGTTCTCCCTTTTTTAATAAGTATGTTTTGCGACGATTTTTCAAGTAAACCATATTTTAACTTGAAAAATCTAGTGCAGCGTCTAGGCAATCCTCATAGGGATTGCCGTTAGGTGCTCGCTCCTTTAGGAGCACTAGCACCTTTGACGAAGCGGAAGGTTAGTTTTTTTGACATTGCTGTCCTCCTTTTTCCTCTATAAATAGCAAAGCTAGGCTACAAAAAGAACCACGCTCTCCACTCCCATGTCAGCTGACATAGGGGCGTCAAAACGCGGTTCCACCCTAATTTATTACTTCATTTTTATATAGATTGTTACAGAAAGCGCCAGTTGCTTATCGCACCACACCCAGCTTTCACTATCCTGAGCTCGCTTGAGAAATGCCTATAAGCCCCTCTTTCTTGACGAGTATTATAGCAAAAAATCATCAAACTGTCTAGGTAGCATCAACCTTCATCCACTCAAAAATATACATAAAGAAATCTCGACTGACTTCAAAATGCCCGTAGCGCAACTGACTGGCATAAGCTTTCCAGTCTGGATGCTGCCTTGCCACTTCAATTGGGCAGGGACGAATAGACCTATAATACTCAACATCCCGCCTGAAAGGGATAAAGTCCGGTGCCATTTCAAATTGATAAACCCTGTCATCCTTCATTTTACCCACAGCTGTGAAAGCCTGCAACTTTTGATCAGAATCCAGCGCCACCTTGGGACTATAATAAAGCAGATAGTCTCCTTTTTTCATGCGTTTCAAGGGACCGCCTTTGCCATGACAAACTTGACAAAATTCACCTTCAACACCGCGTTGGACATGGTTTCCCGAAACCACTCCGACCCAAAATTTAACCATCTCTTTCCTCCAGTTTTATTAAAAGCTGATTGAAGTCCGCTAGCTGATTGTCCAACTGACCAAAGTAAGAGCGATCGATTGCCTCAACGAGAGGCAAAGCCTGATTCATGCGTTCTCTGCCTGCATCAGTCAGAAAGACAACTTTTGCCCGGCTGTCCTGCGGATGCTCCCGCCGCTCAACTAAGCCTTTTTTTAGCAAGAGCTTGAGAACCTGAGAGACCGTCATCACATCCATATCCGAAAAAGCGGCTAAATTGACCTGAGTAATCCAATCCTGTTTCATCTCCAGAGCCCCTAAACTCGTCAGAATAATGAACTGTGGATGCGTCAGTTCAACTTCTTGCAAAGCTTTTTTTACTCGGCTATGCCAGGCATTGTAGACCCGAGCAAATAAAAGACCCGTCGATTCCTGGTGGTTGTCCGCATACTGGGAATGAAAAACCGTTGTCATGCTGTCTCCAAAGTCTGTTTCAATTTTTCAACGCTTTCTGGCACATCGTCAAAAATCTGTTTCAAAAAGGCCAAAGCGTCTTCTGTCATATCACCATCTGTCAAAGAAACGGAATGTCTCAGGCTAATGCCACCAGCAGGATTTTCAAGTATCTCATGCTCAAAGAGAACGTTGCCAAAAGGCGTTGCTGTTACATCAGAAAAACACTGATTTTCACGCACCTCAACCAAAGTGAACGCAAGTTCAGGCATGCCTTCCAGCTTCATTTTCCCTTTTTGTCCTGTAGTGAAAGCACCGTCCAAAGCAATCTGTTCCAAATCACCCTCCCAGACAAACCACTGATCAACTTGAGAATAGTAGACCCAAGCATCCTCTTTTTTAGCATTGACAGCCAATTCAAAAGAAAATTTCATAAAAACTCCTCCTTTTCATAAGTTTTTATATTATAAGTTAACTTACAATATTAGTCAAGAGGCTGAGCTAAAACTCATCCAGTATTCCTGTTTTGGAGTAAGCCCTTAGCGCAGTGATCGGAAGCAACACTTGTTGGCTAGGCCAACTTGGTCTTGCTCCTGCACAGTTATGAGGTGCTTAGCACCAATGAACCACTACTGGCTAGCTCCCCTGTGGCCGCAAAGTCAAATATGCGAGGATAGGAGTGAAACGTTCTGGAAGAGAGACTGTTTTAGGTTACCACCTTAAAATTAGGGAGTGATAAGAAACAAGATCTTCAATTTTTAGGTTGATCCCACCTTTTGATAACTAGCATTTCATGTTATATTTTGACACGGTAGAATTATTAGACAGCAACAAAAAAGAGCAGTCCAAACTGCTCTCTAAAAATTACACGATTGTTCTAAAATCTCTCATTGCTCAAAGACTAATCCTCCATTAACCCCAAATGCTTGGCATGAAAAGCAAGGTGCTGCTCCACAAAGCTGGCAATAAAGTAATAGCTATGGTCGTAACCGGCATGCAGATTAAGAGTGACAGGAAGCTGACGCTCCTTAGCCACTGTTTCAAAACGCTCAGGCTGGAGCTGCTCAGAATAAAAGCCATCTGCCAGTCCCTGATCAATTAAGATCGGCAAGCACTTATCAGGATCCACCTGAGCCAGCAGCCGGGTGCTGTCATAGACTTCCCAAGCTTTCTTATCCTTACCGAGATAGGCGGTGAAAGCCTTCTGCCCCCAAGGGACCTCCATAAGATTAACGATAGGAGCAAAGGCTGATATAGCCGCATAACGCTCAGGATTTTTGAGACCAATCTGAAGAGCCCCATGACCACCCATACTGTGTCCAAAAATCGAACGCTGATCAGTCACTGGGAAATTGGCCTCGATCAAATCAGGCAACTCCTCTACCACATAATCATACATGCGATAATGCTTAGCCCAAGGTTCCTGAGTGGCATTGACATAAAAGCCTGCTCCTTGCCCCAGATCATAACTCTCTGCATCTGCTACACCTTCACCGCGCGGTGAAGTATCTGGCATAACGAGTACTAGGCCATACTTAGCGGCCCATCGCTGAGCGCCTGCCTTGGTCGAGAAATTTTCATCTGTACAAGTCAAACCTGATAAGAAATAAAGAACAGGGACCTTTTTTCCTTCTTCTACTTGAGGTGGCAGGTAGATGGCAAAGGTCATCTGCGTCTTGGTACTGGTTGACAAATGCGTATAGCGTTGATGTTGACCGCCAAATGAACGGTTGCTTGAAATTAATTCTAGATTTTTCATAGGTTTAAGTAAATATTTGATAACTAGAATGCACTTAGCTAGCTAAGGCACTGCTGTCTGTCATTGCGACACTAGTTGAGAGTTATTGGCCTTTGTTATCAAGAGCAAAACACTTAAATAACAAGCCTTGGTTTAATTGAACACGCCTACACTCCTGTTAAAAAAGACTCGCCTTCCTTGAATCTTTAATGATTCTACGTCAGGCTCCCTATTTTCTTTGAAGTGTTTAACGGCTTGGCACCATCTAAACTTTCAGTCGATAATACTGAACGTTTAGGATTAGTAAGTGATATAGAGAATTTCCATAGAAATTCTCGTAGGAGAATGAGTCTGGGACAAAAGTCCAGACTCGTTAGCATTGTTCTAGATTTACTAGATTGACGCAGTGGTTGATTGGCAGTCATTATCCCTTTCGTAGCAAAGGATAGCGGCCAACCTAATCAACTGTGCGGAGGTGGAATTGAAATGCTCCAGTGGAGGATTTCTACCTGAGCCTTAAAATGGGAGAGCGAAGAAAATCAAAGTCGTGATTTTATCACGATTTACTGATTTTTGTCCCACTCTCAGTTCGAGTAAGTCAGTGATATCTTAGTAATGAATAACGGTACGAATAGATTTACCTTCATGCATGAGGTCGAAGGCCTTGTTAATGTCTTCAAGCGGCATGGTATGAGTGATGAAGTCATCCAGCGCAAACTCTCCATCCATGTATTGATCGACGATACCTGGTAGGTCTGTTTTCCCCTTGACACCGCCAAAAGCTGAGCCGCGCCAAACACGACCTGTAACCAGTTGGAAAGGACGCGTATGAATTTCAGCACCTGCTGGGGCAACCCCGATGATGATGCTTTCTCCCCAACCTTTATGACAAGCTTCCAGGGCAGAGCGCATGACTTCGACATTTCCGATACATTCAAAGGAATAATCCACCCCACCATTGGTCATCTCGATGATAACCTCTTGGATTGGACGATCATAGTCATTAGGATTAACAAAGTCAGTCGCCCCAAGTTCCTTAGCTTTTTCAAACTTATCAGGGTTAGTATCGATGGCAATAATACGACCAGCCTTAGCCATACGAGCCCCGATAATCGCGGCAAGTCCGATTCCGCCCAGACCAAAGATAGCAACCGTTGAACCTTCTTCGACCTTAGCTGTATTGAGCACAGCCCCCATACCAGTCGTCACCCCACAACCAAGCAGGCAGACTTCCTCAAGAGGAGCATCGTCGCGTACCTTAACCAAGGACACATCAGCAACCACCGTATGCTCTGCAAAAGTAGACGTTCCCATATAGTGGTAGATAGGCTGACCGTCTTTGTAAAAACGCACCGTTTCATCTGGCATAAGACCACGACCTTGGGTCTCACGGACAGCTGAACAAAGATTAGTCTTGCCTGATAAGCAAAACTCACACTTACCGCACTCAGCCGTATAAAGCGGAATAACGTGGTCACCAACCTGAAACTCAGTGACCCCTTCACCGACTGCCTCGACAATACCAGCCCCTTCATGCCCTAAGATACACGGAAAGACCCCTTCACTATCCTTACCTGAAAGTGTGTAGGCATCTGTATGGCAAACCCCTGTTGCTGTTATACGAACCAAGACTTCATGCGCCTTGGGCATCATCAGATCAACCTCTTCGATCTTCAAAGGCTCATTAGGCGCCCAAGCCACGGCTGCGCGTGTTTTCATAAATTCCATAATAATTTCCTCCATCTATCAATTTAGGTAAATGATTTAACAACCAAAAGGGTGGAGGGAGCACCATTAAGAGTGTATCGGGATCGGACCAAAAGTAACCACATTAATTCCTTTAAATACAGCTCCTATTGCTCTAACCTAAACCGCTTTCTTGCTACATATTTTAGCAAAAGAAAAAAGCTGGTGCAAAAATCTGCTACCAGCATTATGGGGTGAGTGCCAAAAATTAAAAGATAGTCGATCCACCTATTCGCCCCAAACCTTTTCTCCATTGATATAAGTCGCCACTAGACTCATATCATCTTTGAGAACGACAAAATCAGCTGGCAGGTCAAGCTTGATCTGACCGCATCGTTCTTCCAGACCAACGGATTTAGCTGGAACGTAAGTTGCCATGTGAACTGCTTCTTCAGGAGTGGCAATGCCCCAATCCACTACATTTTTGAGTCCGTCTTTAAGCTTGAGAATAGACCCTGCCAAGTTACCCCCATCCTTAAGACGAACAGTCTTTCCTTTAACCACAACTGGGAGTTCACCTAGCATATAATCGCCTTCTGGCTGGCCTCCCGCTGACATACAATCGGTAATCATGGCCACGTGCTCTGTTCCCTTTTGCTTGAGGAGGATTTGACAAGCCACTGGTGACACATGATAGCCATCGCAGATGAGCTCAGCATAGGTATTCCCAAGATTATAAACAGCACCCACCATGCCGGGCTCGCGATGGTTCAGCCCACTCATGCCATTGTAGGCGTGCACCCAGACACTAGCACCTGCTTGCACGGCTTGTGCAGCATCCTCATAGCTGGCATCAGAATGCCCCAGAGCAACAATGACCCCAGAAGCTGTAGCTTTGCGGATAAACTCAACCGTTCCTTCACGTTCAGGCGCTAAGCCGATTTTACGCAGGAGCCCCTTAGCTGCCTTTTGCCAGTGCTCCAGCTCCTCAAAACTAGGATTGCGCATATAGGAAGGATTTTGCGCTCCCTTATATTTCTCTGTGAAATAGGGGCCCTCGAAGTAGATTCCTTGAATCTTAGCACCTGTCTCAGACCCCGATACATCAGCGATAGTCGCGCAGATATCTTCCAGCTGCTGACTGCTAGCTGTCAAAGTCGTCGGTAAAAAAGAAGTCACCCCAGCTTCTGGCAAGTGCTGACTGATACTGCGAAGACCATCCGCAGAATTATCCATGACATCATGACCGGCATAACCGTGGATATGGGTATCTACTAATCCTGGCGCAATCTGATACCCTGTATAATCTAAAACTTGAGCAGCACTTGGCATATTCTCTGTCCACTGGCCAAAGCGGCCATCAACCAACTCAAGATAGCCAGCTGGCTTAGTCTCATGAGCATAATAAAAACGATCTGCCTTAAGGTAGGTTGCCATTATTGTTATTCCTCTCTTCCAACGAGTTTTTCTTTCTTTTATTATAGTGCTTTTATGATAGTTTGTAAATGGTATATACCAGTCATCTTATAAACTGTACTGCTAATTCTAATATCTAAGGAAAAACAAAGATAGACAGGGCCTTGACGTATAGATAGAGGACTCAAAAGCTCCATGATTTTCATAGTAGGGTTCCTAACTACAGAAATTATGGAGTTAATTTCTAGATCTCTGCAAACGAGCTAGTTTTAGCCAAATCACTGCTCAAACCACTGATTTTTCGCTTTATGATAACTATCAGAAAAATTGCCTTTATTTTTCCATTTATTACTATTTATGTTAGATATTACAAAATCCTCCTGATTCCCCTTGCATAAGTAAATTTTAAGCGTTACAATAATCGCATAATTTTTTTAAAGGAGAATTGTTATGAACACATTAGCTTTGGACTCAATGGCTTTTGAAAACTTTGGGATAGCAGATATTACTGCTCTTTCTGAAATAACTGGTGGCGAAGTTGATTGGCATTCTGGTATTGCAGATGGAATTAAAGCGTTAGGTGTATACGGTGGCGCATATGCTGTTGCAGCTGCTTGCCCACCGTTAGCTTTGGTGGGCGTTGCGATTGGGGCCTACTATACTTATAATGAATGGAATGAACTAGACACGAATAACAATATTAAAAAATTAATTAATTAGAGGTAAAGTTATGAGAGATACAAATGGATTAAATGCGAGTGCCAGTAATTATTTTCAGGTAGCTCCGTGTGATTACCTTGCTGAATTGAGAGGAGGAACTAGCATAAAAACCCTTCAAAATGACTTGTGGGATGTCGTGGCCGCTGATTTTGCTGTTGCTGTATCTGGGGTCACTGCTCCTCCAACAGCTTTATTTACAGTTCCAACTGCTGTATTGACAACTGCTAATTTTATTTATGATGGATATCAATATTTATCGGGTAATTAGCTTATGCGTAATTTAGTTCTCCTGCTTTGTTATGTAAGCTATTTGATACTCTGTGGGATATTTTTATACCTAAATTGGGAGTATTCTAAACTGAGGTCTATCATAGAGTTTATTATATTTATAGGATATGGTACAGTTCTATATATAATCTTCCGTAAGCAAAATTGGAGGTAGACATGAATTCTATCGCATTTAGTGATTTTGAAGAAAATCTTGTAGAAATTGGCGGTGAATTTAATGCTTGAGAGCTGCGATAGGCTTTGCAGGTGGAGTAATTGACAGTGCGGGTAAAGGTTTAATAGCCGGTACAGCTGTAGAACCAGGAGCTGGAAGTGTTGTAGGTGCTGTTCTTGGCGGTGTTGGTGAGGGAATGGTAGTAGGAACTACCTGTGGTATTGCTGGTTCACAGCTTTAATTATTGTTATGAAAAATTTTTTAAAAGAAAATTTCCTGATCTATTTAATCGTTTTATTAGCCCTTGTTGCTGTTTGTTCGCCAAACAAGCATTTTGGAAAGTTTGTGTTTATCTTACTGGCATTAGCGGTTTTAAGTATAATAATCATTTACTCAATAAGGTTTTTTCAACTTTTTAGAAAAAAGTAGTCCACACTTGGATTTCCCTGCCTCCATCATGGTGTCAGGGGCCTTTTTATAATGATTTAGGGTCGTTAGGAGCTGGATTTATGGAAAAATTCCCAGGAATTTCACTGATGCTCATTCTCTGTGTATTGGCTGTTATTTCTTACTATAGTAAAAATATAATTGTCTCATTTATTAGTTTTTTGCTATTTCTCGGTGTATGTACTTATGTTATTTTTAATTAGAGGTAATACAGGACTAAATTAGGAGTAGATAAAATAACAGATTAAGTAAGAAGAGTAGTAGTATTAATAGCTTGGTTAATGATGGCGATAGCAAGTACAATAGTTTTATGGTCAGATCATAAAATGATGGCGATTGTGGTATTTACTGCAATTACAGCTATTAATCTTTTGTAATTTTTTGTAAGTAAAAAAGGTTAAAATACCTAGTAACCAAATCAGATAATTTCTTATTCTTATTTGATCTAAGTGTTTAGTTGTCAGCTCTGGTGGATGCCGACTTATAACTAAACACTGGTGAGAGAGGATCGTAGTTCTCTCTTTTTTACCATTTGTCAAGCCTATCAAGGCTTTAGGCTAAAAATATTGTGAAGACAGTGGTCATATTAAGGCTATTGTCTTATCATAGAGTTATTGAAATAGCGAAGGTATATACTTTCGGAGCCATTGCTGGTAGTGTTACAGAGGGAGTGAGTGGTACAGTTTTAGGATACAGAACAGGAGATTTATTTGACTAATTAGTTATGAAATATGTGATTATTTTATCCTTTGGATAACTTTAAAACAAGGAGATAAGTTATTTTAATGAGACGGATTAACTAAAAACAGGTAACTTTTAAATGAAAGAACTAATAATTGCTCTTTTTTGGCTTTTTTCTATTAGTACTGCTAGTAAATTTTCAAAAAAGTTTGGTACAAAAATAGCTAAAATAACTGCTTTTTTTGTAAATATATCTGCTTCTGCCTTAGTAATAATTTACTATCTTTTTTCTACAACAAATAAAGAGAGCCTCTAAAACTTAAATCATCTCTCTTTAATAACTACATATTGATAAAAGATATTAATTAGAATAGGAAAGATTTATGCTGAACACAGCAACATAGTTCCTAATAACTTTAAAGCTGTAGATACAGACTTTATCGCCTCTTTTTCAGAAGGAGGTCATACAAGCAGGAGTGCTTAACTGCAGCTGCTGGTGCTACTTGTTGGGATTGATGATGAGTTATTAATATGAAGTATTTTATTATTGGTGTTTTAGTTGCAATTGCAGCATCTGTTATTTTATATAAATTAGGTATAATAAAGTTTAAATAACTAGATTGTAAGCTACTTGAATTTATGATTACCATGAAAAAGTTAATTCCTTTACTTTGCTATGTGTCTTATTTAATACTTTGTGGGGTGGGATTTTACTTAAATTGGGCTCACTCCGAACTCATTTCTACTGTAACATTTATTATCCTTGTAGGATATGCTACGATTTTTTATATAATATATAAGCAAAAAAGAAAATAAACTTTTGCCTGTATATTACAGAGGATTCCTGAAGATTCAAGTGTGAGAAAAAATTTCAAGCAAAACTTTGAATTAATAATCAGTAATTAGTAACTTGAGCTTTTGAAAGTTACCAATATCTATCGCAAGTAGAAACTATAATGAACATTGTATTCCTAGACACAACAGCTTTTGATAAATTTGAAGTAGCGGATATGGATACACTAGCAAATTTAGAGGGCGGATTTAATGGAGAGGGAGTTGTAACTTCTATTCTTGCAATGATCCCTTATGCAGCAGCAAGGATAGCATATACTAATTCGGTTGGTGCAGCTCTATATATTGGTGCAGAAGCTTGTGCAGGTGCTGCTGCTATTTATTATAGCAGACATTGATAGTGGAGTTATAGAGAATGATAAAAGATAGGAAACTGAGAAGGATAGTAGATCTATTAGCTTGGATTTTAGTCGCTTTTTCCTTTCTCATAGGTTTTTGGTCAGACCAAAAGATTATTGCAGTAACAGCATTTATTGCTATCACAGCTGTTAATCTTTTGCAATTTTTTTCGGATAAAACTATTGAAAAGCAAAGTAATGATTTTATGGAAAAAAAGAACTATGACGAAAAAATTGCTACTGCAATTGCTTTGATAATTTGTACAGTATCGCTAACCTATGTTTTGTGGCCTATATCAAAGAGTTTATCGGTTGTATTTTTCATTTTACTAATGCTAATCAACATTTATTTGTTTTTAAAAAAATAACTGGGAAATATTAAGCTGCATATCTAATATCTCCCTCACCTTCCCCGCCTCCGTATTGGTGTCGGGGATTTTTTGATAATGATTCAGGGCCTTCAGGAGCTGGATCGTTTGAAGGTAATATGGCTCTCAGTTTTAAGTTATAGAGCAGGAGATTGTTTGACTAATTAGTGTTATGAAATATGTGATTATTTTTATCCTTTGGATAATTTTGGTTGTTCTAGATACCATTTTTATCAAGTTTTCTAAAAACAAGAAATTAAAAGCCTTATCTTCCACATCTGTCTTGTTGATAACAGTCTTGTTGGCTCTCTATGAACTGTTTTAGTCCTAGGCTAATGAGTTATGAACAAATCTGAAAAATACTTAAATCAGTTGCGAGATTAGGTATGTATGGATTTATTCAGATAAAAGAGCTGACGAAGGCAATATCAAAAATAGATAACAACTATCCGACTGAAATGACTGAACCGTTTATTTCAAAATTTTCGACTTTTTGCCAATTGCAGTGTGGAATTTATAAATAAAGCACGAGAGGAGACGAAATTCATCTTCTCTCTTTTTAATATTCAAAAGCACTAAAAGCATAGGCGTGTCCAATCAACAACCTAACATTGACATTGTTATTCAAATAATAGATTTGATCGAAAACTAAGGCATTTCATAATTGCTAATGCCACAAATCAACTCAGCTTAATCATTTTAAATGTTCTGAGTAAAGTTTTAGGGCCTTTCGTATACGGTTTTCATGAGTTTAGCATATCAGTTTTGGTTATCGAACAAATCTAATATTAAAAGGCTTGGAACACAACCAAACCTTTTAATCTAATACGTGTTCATAGATAGAATTACTGGATATTAATTCTTGCTTTTTCAGTTCCCCATACACCTGTTTGAACTTGTAATTGCAGGCCTTTAGCATTTGCGACATCTTGGGGAACATCAATGGCTACTGTACTTGTTACGGAATTTCCTGGATTAATTTCTTCCAAGAAAAACCCAGTATTATCATTAGCGTACAAAGAAGCCTCAGAATCAGATTTATATTCAGTATCTCCCTTGTAAATTTTAAAGAAATCATCTGAAACACTTAAAGACTCTTTACCATTATTTTTCACAGTAATATTTACCAATAGATAAACACCTTGGGCAGTCTCTCCAAAATATTCAGAGCCTACGCTAGTTGCTTGTGATAACGAATTGACCGTATATTCTACATCTCCAACTTTAACAACATCACCAACTCCGTATGTCTTGCGAGCCTTTTTCTGACTGGCCTTCTTTTTAGTAGATTTAATCGTATTAGTAACTTCTTTTTGTACCTTAGAATCACTGCTAGTGTTCGCACTACTCTCACCATCTTTCCCAAATGTACTACCAATAGCACCAATTACCATTAGCAATACAATAACACTTAAGCAACCTTTTAATTTCTTCATATCTTAGAACTCCCATCTAATTGATAGAAATATTATATATATATATATAATTTGTCAATAGATTACAAAAAGATTTCATTTAAATTTCTTAACTTAAAATAAAAAAGCCTTAAAAATAACTACTACATTCAAGGCTTCATATCTTTTTTAATTGAATTTGGAGTATAACTGTCATTTCATAAGTCTTTTAAAGACTCTAGCTTAGCTCCCCCACTTTCTGTTAGAAACTTTCGTTAAGTAAGAAACTTCTTTGTACCTTAATCTAACACATACTCATAAATAGCTTTAGCCACACCAGCTTGGTCATTGCTGGCTGTCTGGTAGTTACAAACTGCTTTTACGCTGTCTGCCGCATTGCCCATAGCCACACTGTGGCCGGCAAATTTCAGCATTTCTAAATCGTTAGCAGCATCGCCCAAAGCCATTATTTCAGAGCGATCGATTCCCAGTTGCTGGGCTAATGCTTTGAGACCAGAAGCCTTGCTTGTACCTTTAGGAAGTGCTTCAATAATATAGTGCTGACTGCGGACATGAGAAAAATATTGATCAAAATAGGGGCGATTTTCGTCGTGAAAACGGTCTAAAGCATCACGATCGCCCATAATCATCGCTTGAAAAATACGGCCGTGCCCTGCTTGAAAGTCTGACCAGGAGATAGCCTGAGCCTGAGTGAAAATTAAACTAGCATCATAGGCGACAATCTCGGGCACCTGATCCGCAAAGACCAAAAAGCGTTCCTGCTCTGTCAAGGTTAAATAGATATTATCATAATCAGCGACCCTATCTAATAGCTCCTTTACCTCCTGATCACTCAGCGTCACATAATCAACCAAGCCCCAATCCTTGAGCGCAAAGGTTGAGCAGCCATTGTTCAAAATCGCAAATTCTTTGTCTTCTCCCAATCCTAGCTCCCTCGCATAGGGTTCAACGCCAGATTGGCAGCGACCTGTACAAAGGACAACATCGTAACCGGCTTGACTAGCTTTCTGAAGAGCCTCAATGTTTTCCGGAGGCAGTTGTTTTTGACTGTTTAAAAGAGTGCCATCCATATCAACAGCAATAAGTTTAATCATCTTAATTTCTTTCTAATTTTCATGAGGAGACTGATTTTCCGTGACAAGTGTCCGTTAACCTTGCTTGATCATTTCTTGGACCTTTATATAAAAGTCAGGATAAACCTTCTTGAGCGCAACAAACCGTCCAGTCTTATCTAAAAAGCTATGTTCCGAATGCGCCTGACAAACCAGTTGCCCGTTTTGATTCGTCATCACATAATCAAATCCCAATTTGGCTCCCTTAAGTGTACTGACACTGATGTCAATAGCGATAACATCTGCAAATGTTGACGTTGCCTTATAGTGACAATCTACTGCAGTAACCGGCGAAATAATACCGTTAGCCTCTAGTTTATCATAGGGGAGACCTACTTCATCCAAAAAATAGACACGCGCCTCCTCCATCCAACGGACATAGTTGGAATGGTGCGTAATGCCCATCCGATCGGTCTCATAGTATTGAACCTTATGAGTAAAACCTTTCATCACTTTTCCTCTCTAGTTAGCATGACAGCTGGCGCTGCCTAAGCCAGCTGTCATTTTATTTACCATTGTTTAACCTAAGTTAGCAATAGTACAGCCCGAACCACCTGCATTTTGAGGCGCATAGCCAAAACTCTTGACATGACGATGGCTACGCAGGTACTTGGTCACACCTTCACGGATGACACCGGTACCGATGCCATGAATAATATCAACTTGAGCCATATTGTTGAGAAGAGCCTGATCAATAAAGTCATCCAGCTCCTGCATAGCCTCTTCATAGCGCTTGCCACGGAGATCCAAACGGGCATGTGGTCCTTTACTAGCAGACCTCTTGACAACATTAACTTGTTTTTTCTTACGGGCTTTCTGACTTTCCTGATGTTTCACTAGATTGAACTCAGCTTCCCTTAGGGTCATTTTAATCAAGCCAACTTGAGCCTCCCAACGACCATCCTTGAGCTGATTGATAAGAGTTCCACGCTGACCATAAGCGATAACGATGATATCATCTCCCACTTTAGGCGCACGCGCTGCCTTTTGTTTCTTAGCCTTACGTAAAACCTTATTTTTAGAAAGATCTTCACTTGGTGCCAATTTCTTAAGTTTGCCCTTAGCTTCAATCACCTCATGCGGTTTAAGCTGCGAACGGTCGCTAAGATTTTTAAGAATTTGGTTGCTCTCGTCCGTCGCTCTAGCTACCAACCGACGAATCTCATCTTGAGCCTTCTTCAATTCCTTATCATAAGCATGCGAAAATTCATTGTAAAGCTTTTTGACTACCCGATTAAATTTAAGATTTTCTTGTTCAACTTCTCTAATATGATCCAAACGCTTACGGCTTTCAGCTGTTTGGGTCTCCAGCTGCTCAATAATAGCATTGGTATCACTGTCTCGGTTAGTCATCTGTTCAGCATCATCTACGATGACCTTAGACAACCCCAGACGTCTAGCAATCTCAAAGGCATTGGAACGTCCCGGAACCCCCTGCATAAAATGGTAAGTTGGTCTGAGGCTGTCTATATCGAACGCCATACTGGCATTTTGGACATGAGCAGTTTCAATTCCGTAAGCCTTAAGCTCAGGATAATGGGTCGTGGCCATGGTTTTGATATCGCTGAGACGCAAGTGCTCTAAAATAGCCATAGCTAAACTGGCACCTTCCTGAGGATCGGTTCCTGCTCCCAATTCATCGAGCAGGACAAGACTCTGATGATCAGCCCGATTCAAAATATCAACAATATGTCCCATGTGACTAGAGAAGGTTGACAGGCTTTGCTCAATCGACTGCTCATCACCGATATCTGCAAAGATTTCCTTGAAGAGGGCTACCTTGCTGCCTGGATCCGCTAGAATTGGTAAACCGGACTGAGCCATAATTTGACACAACCCCAAGGTCTTAAGCATGATCGTCTTACCACCTGTATTGGGACCGGTAATAACAATGACAGAGAGATTTTTAGAAAAGTGAAGGTCATTGGCAACAGGATTGACCAGCAAAGGATGACGGACATTGAGTAAGTTGACCGTCTTATCCTCTGACAGACTGGGCAGGCTAGCCTGATGCTCCTGCATGTAGAGATATTTAGCACGCACGAAATCCAAATGCCCAATCAGCCAAGCATTGTTACGAATAGTATGGGTATGAGGGCGAAGCAAGTCTGACAATTCCCGCAAAATCCGATGCAATTCATGCCGCTCATCTGCTCTGGCTTGAGTGATATCTTCATTAAGTTGCACCACAGCCCGAGGCTCGATATAAACTGTCGTTCCCGAAGCTGAAATATCATGGACAACTCCAGCTATCTTATTGCGATAGGTGTTGCGAACAGGCAAGACAGACCGACCGTTACGGCTGGCAATCAGATTTTCTGCCAACATATCCGACTTGGACTTGACCAAGTCTTGTAAGATTTGCCGAACCTGACTCTCTCCTCGATGAATGCGGCGGCGAATCTGGCTCAAACTTGAACTGGCAAAATCTTCAATAAAACCACCATCATTAACAGCCTGTAAATTTCCCTGCAATCTAGGAAAAGCCTCCAGATTCTCAAAAAGACGGCTGAGAGCGGAAAGTTCAACATTTTCCAGATTTTCATAAAAACGACCGATTTCTGAAGATACCTCTAAGACTCGCTTAACAGCCAAAAGTTCATCAACATTAAGGTCTGCCTCCAGCTCTAAACGTCTTAAGGGCTCAGCCAAACTCCTGATAGCACCAATTGAAAAGCTATGATATTCCACAAAAATGGCTTGCATATCAGCAATTTCTGCAAAGGAGCGCTCAATCTTTTCCCGATTGGTTTCAGGCAGTAAAGCACGCAACTCCTCTTGAGCGACTTCTGTCTGTAAGTAGGGTTCAAATTGATTTTTAACCTTAGCAAATTCCAAGGCCTCTAAAATTTTTGTGTTCATACGGTTATTATAACAAATTCCCTAAGAAAATCAGAACCAACGAAATATTGAGAATGAGACAAACAGTCATAATGGTTTAGTCATCCTCCACAAAATATTGTAATCTCTGAAGATTGCGCATAAAAAAAGCAGGACTTTTGTCCCAACCTTGAAATTTTATTAGCTTCCGCACAATAGCTACCATAAGCTTACAGATTCACTACAGCCCCTATAAAATCTGACTTTCTTATTAATCCCCCTAAGAAATTCAAAAAGTGTTAAAAAATCATAATCTCTCGTCTAAACAGATGATTATGATTTTTGAAATTAGTAGCTTGACCTTCTTATCTAAATAAAGCCTTGGGGAATATCATAATCAGTAACTTAAGCAGCCAATTATCGGCTAAGAAATTTTGCAGATTCGTCATAGGCACAGTGGCTAGAATGGTGAAAAATGTTGCTAGACCAAAGGCGGTAATCAGAACAGCCAGCCCACCTGCAATTGACCGCTGGTAGGCTAACTCCTCCAAACGTGAATATTCAAAAGCATGAGCAAAAATCCCAAAAAAGCGAAATATTAAATAAACAGCCAAGTAAATGATGAGAAAGGCTACCCCTGCATAATAAAGTCGATTGAGTTCGAAAACATTCTCAGAGGTAAAAAAGCTCATCTGACCTCCCTGTGTTGGGTTCGCATAGGGAACCCAGAGATAGAGTGCCTGGGCTAACTTAGTCTTAAAAATACTCGCTACAATAATAGCGACCAAACTAGCCAAAAAATAAAAAGCCTGCAAGAAAAGACCTCGACTATAGCCAAGGTAAAAATTCCATGCCAAAATAAGGAGAATCACCAGTGAAACCATCAATTATTCTCCATGAGTCTTGTTGGCCTTACGTCCCTTGATATTAGTCAAAGTCTTCTTACGTAGAGCATCCAGTTCTGCTTCTTTTTTGTCGAACTCAATCTCGCGGCTGAGCTGAGTTGACAGAGAATTGATAGCCATTAAAATAGCAATCGTCTCATCATCAGCTGTTGGCAAGGCTTCCTTGATACTGTCATACTTTTCACGCGCCACTCGTTCAACTTCTTCCATGAACAGATTATCTTTATCTGTGGTCAAGGTCAAAGGTTTTTGTCCAAATGTAAATTTATAGCGATTTTTTGTCTTTGTCATAGAGCACCTCTTTGCCTGTCATTATACCGTAATTTTAGCCTTTAGACAATGGCTAAACAATAGACCTTCACTCCTTATCTAAGCTAACTGTTTTTCTAAAAATCAGACCAGTTTGAGAGCCCTGACCGACCATTCATTCTATTAAGAAGACTATGGCCTGTTGGTGAAAAAATTTTAGTCGGCAGCTTCTAAGTCATTGAATTTTTTAAATTGATAAACTTCATGCATAAGCCAATCATGAAAATAATAACACGTCAATCTTTTCTAAATTTTCCTACTTCTAGCTATCACGACTGGGGCATTTGTGATAAAATAGTCCTCATGGATACACTTGTCATGAAAATGGACCAAAGGTCGATAAATAGTCTTACGACTGAGCTGGCTGACTACCAAATCGCTAACAAGAATCCTTACGTCAGCTTTGCAGCTAAACACAAGAATACGACCGTCCTTGTCTACACTTCTGGCAAGATCGTCTTTCAAGGTAAGGAGGCTTTGAGCCTTGCTCAAGCATTTGGTTATCAAGAAGATGACAGGTCTCCAATCAAAGCCAGTCAAACAAAGGGAATCAATCAAAACCAACAAAATTTGTCTCTGATTGGTTCTGACGAGGTTGGCAACGGCTCTTATTTTGGAGGTCTGGCCGTTGTAGCCAGTCTGGTCAAACCAGCTGACCATTCTCTGCTTAAAAATTTAGGCGTAGCGGATTCCAAGATTTTAACCGACCAAAAAATTCAAACAATTGCTCCTATCTTGGAGGAAAAAATTCCGCACAAGGCCTTGCTTCTATCTCCAGCTAAGTACAATGAAGTGGTAGGTCCCGGAAAGCCTCACAACGCTGTATCAGTCAAGGTGGCCTTACATAATCAAGCGATCTACCTCCTCCTGCAGGAAGTTCCTAAGCCTGATAAGATTGTCATCGACGCCTTCACTAGTCAGGATAACTACAATAAATACCTAAAAAATGAGCGCAATCAGTTCAACAATCCACTCACCCTTGAAGAAAAAGCCGAAAGAAAATATCTGGCCGTTGCTGTCAGCTCTATTATCGCCCGCAACCTCTTCCTCGAAAGTCTTAAAAAACTAGGAGACGACCTGGGCTACTCGTTACCCAGTGGAGCAGGTTCTAAGTCGGACAAGGTAGCCAGTCAGATACTGGCTGCTTATGGTATGCAAGGATTGGAGCACTGTGCCAAGCTCCATTTTGCCAATACGAAAAAAGCACAAAAATTATTGAATAATAACTAAAGGATTTCACACCGCATGTCTGCTATTACATCTAAGAAAAAAACAATTAGTTACTTTGATTCCCCTTTTCTCTACTTTATGAAGGAGTGGGGAGTCCTTCTCATCATTATAATCGCTATCCTCCTCAGTCGTATCTTTCTCTGGACTCTCGTAACTGTTGATGGTCATTCTATGGACCCAACCCTAGCCGGCCACCAAAGGCTTTTCGTCGCTAGGACTGCCAAAATTGACCGCTTTGACATTGTCGTTGCCAAAGAAACAGAAAGCGGCAGATCTAAGCAAATTGTCAAGCGCGTCATTGGGATGCCTGGCGATACCATCACCTACGATCATGACAAATTAACCGTTAATGGTAAGACAGTCAAGGAAGCTTATCTCAAGAGCTACCAAACAAAATTTGCTCAGGATAAGTTGCAGTCAACCTACAGCTACAATAGCTACTTTCAACAATTAGCTCGGTCAGCTCAGGCCTTTACTGTTGACAAAGAAGGCAACGCCAGCTTCACGGTCAAGGTGCCTAAGGGATCCTACTTACTCTTAGGCGATGATCGCATCGTTTCCAAAGATAGCCGAGCAGTTGGAACCTTTAAAGAAGACAGCATCATCGGGGAAGTGAAATTCCGTTTCTGGCCTCTGACCGAAATTGGTAATCCAGAATAAATGATAAGAGGGGGCGGGGAGACGGCGCCCAGCTGCGTCTCCCCGCCCCCTCTTTTTTGCTAAGGCAGCCGCTATAATAATCTAAACTATCTCTCAAAGTTCAAGAAAATTTATAAAACTAACCCAGAAGAAAACAACCCCTGAATTAGGCAAACAAGCAAGGAAAACAATCATGACGGAACTCTACTTTTCAGGAACTGTTGATCGCATCATCTTTGAAAATGCCAGTAACTTCTTTAAAATTCTCCTGCTCGAAATCGAAGAAACTAATGCTTCCGATTATGATGACTTTGAAATCATCATAACGGGTACTATGGCAGATATCATAGAAGGCGAAGATTATACCTTTTGGGGCCAGCTGACCCAGCACCCCAAGTACGGAGAACAGCTCAAAGCCAGTCGCTATGAGCGAGCCCAGTTAACCTCGGCCGGTCTCATCAAATATTTTTCTAGCGATAACTTTAAAGGTATTGGGAAAAAAACCGCCCAAAGGATTGTCGAGACTTATGGTGATGACAATACCATTGACAAAATTCTGGCCCAGCCTGAAAAATTAGAAGCTATTGCAGGTTTCTCTAAGGCCAATCGAGCCAACTTTCTAGCCAGATTGAGAGCCAATTATGGAACAGAACAAATTCTCTCAAAGCTAGCTGAGTTTGGCCTCAGCAACCGTCAGGCGCTGGACATCTATGACAGTTATAAAGAAGAAACTCTGGATATCATTCAAGAAAATCCCTACCAGCTGGTTGAAGATATCAAAGGGATTGGTTTTAAAATTGCGGATAACCTCGCTGAACAGCTGGGCATCGAGAGCGACTCTCCTCAACGTTTCCGAGCCGCCCTTGTCCACAGCCTAACCGAAACTTCGCTGGAAAGAGGAGACACCTATGTCGAGGCGCGTGACTTACTAGAAAATGCCGTCAATCTACTAGAAGAGGCCCGTCAGATAGAACTAAATCCAGCTCTAGTCGCTAATGAATTAACCAATTTAATTGCCGAAGACAAGGTACAAAATATAGAAACCCGCATTTTTGATAACACTCTTTTCTACGCCGAAGAAGGAATCAAAAACAACCTCCGGCGGATTCTCGACTTTCCCCTCAAGCAAGACTATCAAGCTCAGCAAATTGAAGAAGAACTGATGACTGTTCAAACCGAACTGGGGGTCCATTACGATGACAGTCAAAAGCAAGCCATTGTCAAAGCTCTGACCAGTAAGATTTTTCTCTTGACAGGGGGTCCTGGTACTGGTAAAACTACTGTCATCAAGGGACTAATTAAGACCTATGCCGAGCTCAATCAAATTGACCTCCATAAGGGAGATATTCCTATCATACTGGCTGCTCCTACCGGTCGAGCCAGCCGACGGATGAGTGAACTGACTGGTCTGCCAGCAGCTACTATCCACCGCCATCTAGGCTTGACCACTGATGACAGCAATTTTCAGGCTTTAGATGACTATCTGGACTGCGATCTAATTATTATTGATGAATTTTCCATGGTGGATACTTGGTTAGCCAATCAATTGTTTACCGCTATCTCAAGTAATACTCAAATCATTATCGTTGGCGATAGTGATCAGTTGCCTTCTGTTGGCCCTGGACAAGTTTTGGCAGATCTCTTAAAAATTGCTGGTTTGCCCCAAGTAACTTTGACAAAAATTTTTCGTCAGTCAGAAGATTCCACTATCGTCACCCTAGCCAGTCAGATTCGTCAAGGACAGCTGCCGGATGACTTTACAGCTAAAAAAGCCGATCGCTCCTATTTTGAATCTCAAGCTAATCATATTCCTAGTATGGTCCAACAGATTGTTAGCTCTGCTATCCGCAGCGGCATCAAAGCTCAGGAAATCCAAATTCTGGCTCCTATGTACCGCGGTCAAGCGGGAATTACTAATCTTAACACTCTTATGCAGGAACTACTCAATCCCTTAAAAGACGGAAACAGTCAGTTTCTCTTTAACGACCTAAAGTTCAGAAAAAATGACAAGGTCCTCCACCTGATTAACGATGCTGAGCTCAATGTCTTCAACGGTGATATCGGCTATATTACTGACTTGATTCCCGGAAAATATACCGAGAGTAAACAGGATGAAATCTGGCTAGATTTTGATGGCAGCCAAGTGGTTTATCCCCGCAATGAATGGCACAAAATCACCCTAGCCTATGCTATGTCTATCCATAAATCCCAAGGAAGTGAGTTTCAGGTAGTTATTCTGCCTCTCACGCGCCAGAGCGGTCGTATGCTCCAGCGCAATCTCATCTACACAGCTATCACCCGTTCCAAGAGTAAGCTGATCATGTTGGGAGAGATGTCTGCTTTTGATTATGCTGTTAAAAATCAGGGAACTCAGCGCAAAACCTATCTTGTCCAACGTTTTAACCCAACTGACCGCAATGAGAAAATTTCCCAGACAAAAGTTCAAGCCGAAGCTCCACTATCGCAGGATCTTGATAACAAGCCAAAGAAAACTGGTTCTGCTTCAACTTCAGATATGGGAAGAGCAGAGTTTAATGGGACTACAGGTACCGGACTGCTGTCAGAAGAAAACATAAAAACTGCTCCAGAAATCTATCGTTTAACCGAGGACAATCTGCTCACCATTGCCCCCATGATCGGCATCAGCCAAGCCGATATTGCCAACTTTTTTAAGAACCATTCATAAACTCAGGAGACTAATATGCCCATCAAAGACATACAAACGATCTTTAGGGAATCCAACCGTACCGTAGCCATCCTCCACTTAATTAATTTAGTACTAAATATTCTGGCCCTGCTGGGACTGCTAATGTTGCACTTTGGACTCAAGTCAGGCATCTATCAGGATAGCGGACTGAGTCAGGCCGATTTAGCTTATATTAAAGAGATATTGCATTCGGTCACGACCAGCGTTCAGTTCAATCATTGTGTCAATATTATTTTTAACATTGCTATCATGAGCTTGGCCTTTAGAAATCACATTCGCTTCAAACGGAAGGACAACCTTTCAGAACTTCCTTATATGCTGGGGTACAGCCTCTTTTTCATCAATATTTTTGCCGACCTCATGGCTGTCGGACTCAATCTCAACATGGTCTTGCAACTCTTCTATCTGCCACTTTATATCAATAGCCGTCGCTCAGCCAAACTGCTCAATGCCTTAAACTAAGTCTTGGTTCACAGATTCTTTCAAAACATCATAAACTTTGGTGTCAAAATAATAATGATCCTTTCAGTTCATCTCCCTTGACGCCTTCCTTTCTTCAATTGATATCTAACATTATTTCTCTGCATAATTGCTGCCGTCTGCTTAACAGAATTTATTATTATCACTGACAAAGGCAATCTACTCTCCCTAGCCAACCTCTTAATATTGCTCGCAATAGCGTTGACTTTTATTGGATTAGCAGTTTTGCCATCGTCACTAAACTATTGATTGCGCTGCTTGATTAAGAGAGTATAAGTTCGATACTTTTCTCAAAAATCCGCTCAAGGTTCAAAAGGGCTAATCATTCCAGCCTATTCTATTATTAAGCTTCCTGATTGAGAGCTAGAATCACCTACGAGAAAAGTTAAGGGAACAAACCTCTTATTAATTTGGTTTGTTCCCTTTCTCTAATTTAGACTTTACTAGCTTTCTGATAACAGTGATTTTCTAATCTTTGTATTACTTATTACCAGAATTTTAATCATCCCTTTACAAGGAAAGTTCCATAAAAAACTGCTTGTCTCACACAATTGAGACAAGCAGTTTTTCACTTCGTTAGGCAATAACAGCTAAAACAAAGTCATTTCACTGGCTCCTGTATCCTCTAAATCTGTTACGGTAACACCGAGGAGACGGATACCCAGACTGGATTCTTCTTCCAGTTCCGCAAAGATAGCATAAGCTTCCTTTTCGATTTGTTCCCTATTCTGTGTGGCTAGCTCCAGACTGTGACGTTTTGTTAGGGTAGAAAAATCTGAATAGCGGACTTTTAGAACAATAACCTTGCCCTGCTTACTGTGTCGCTCTAAGGTATCAGCGACTCTCTTGACATGTTTGGAAATTTCAGCCTTAATGTCTTCATCATTTCGGAGTAACTTTCCGTAAGTTCGCTCGCTGCCGATGGATTTGCGCACGCGATTGGGTTTAACGGGACTGTTGGAAATACCTCTAGCCTTGCGATAAAGGTCATAACCAAAGCGTCCAAAGTGATCAATCAGGGTCATCTCAGGAATCTCCAAGAGATCCTGCCCCGTATAAACCCCTAGCTCATGCAAGCGTTTGACCGACTGCTTGCCTACCCCATAAAATTTTTCAATGGGAAGACCCTTCAAAAAATCCTCAGCCTTATCAGGTAAAATCAGGGTCAAGCCATGGGGCTTGTCATAGTCACTAGCCAATTTAGCCAGAAACTTATTATAAGAAACCCCAGCCGAACAAGTCAGCTGGACTTCCTGCCAGATATCAAACTGAATCATCTTAGCCAACTTGACAGCCGATTTAATCCCTAATTTATTTTCGGTGACATCCAGATAAGCCTCATCTATAGACATGGGTTCGAACAAATCCGTGTAGCGTTTAAAAATCTCTCGGATCTGCTGTCCAACCTGACGATACTTCTGATAGTCACCTGATATGAAAATAGCCTCAGGGCAACGTTCCAAAGCCTCCTTGGAATTCATGGCCGAATGTACACCAAATTTTCTAGCCTCATAGTTACAGGTAGACACGACACCTCTACCACCTGTTTTTCTAGGATCAGCCCCGATAATAACGGGCTTACCAACTAGGTCAGGATTATCCCGCTCTTCAACCGAGGCAAAAAAGGCATCCATATCAATATGGATGATTTTTCGACTGGTATCGTTAAGGAGGGGAAAAATTAACATACGTTTCCTTTCTGACTACAACTCAGTTAGTTTATTATACAACTTTCATGCAAAAGAGCCAAGCAGAAAAATTTATAATACAGTTCAGCAAAAAATTCTATCTGTATTATAAAAGAAAGTGGATATTCTCCCGTTTTTCCTTGTGAAAACGGTTACCCTGTGTTACTATTATACTGTAAATTGTAACAGGTGGTAGAGCCACCATGTTACTAGAAATAGGAGAATTTAGTCTTATGGCAACTGTTAAAACAAATGCTGATGTCTTTGAAAAAGCTTGGGAAGGGTTTAAAGGAACTGATTGGAAGGAAAAAGCAAGTATTGCTCGTTTCGTTCAAGATAACTACACCCCTTATGATGGTGACGAAAGCTTCTTAGCTGGTCCAACTGAACGGACGCTTCATGTCAAAAAAATTGTAGAAGATACGAAAGCTGGCTATGAAGAAACTGGCCGTTTCCCGATGGATACGCGTCCAACATCAATTGCTGATATTGATGCAGGTTATATTGACAAAGACCAAGAGTTGATCTACGGTATCCAAAATGATGAACTCTTTAAGCTTAATTTCATGCCAAAGGGTGGTATCCGTATGGCTGAAACTGCTTTAAAGGAACATGGATATGAACCAGATCCAACAGTGCATGAAATCTTTACCAAATATGCAACAACTGTCAATGATGGTATTTTCCGTGCTTATACTTCCAACATCCGTCGTGCCCGTCACGCTCACACTGTAACTGGTTTGCCAGATGCTTATTCACGCGGTCGTATTATTGGGGTTTACGCACGTTTGGCTCTCTATGGTGCTGACTACCTCATGCAAGAAAAAGTTAATGACTGGAACGCCTTGACTGAAATTGACGAAGAAACCATTCGTCTGCGTGAAGAAGTTAACTTGCAATATCAAGCCCTGCAAGATGTTGTTAAATTAGGTGATCTCTACGGTGTTGACGTTCGTCGTCCTGCAATGGATACTAAGGAAGCTATCCAATGGACCAATATCGCCTTCATGGCTGTCTGCCGTGTCATCAATGGTGCTGCTACTTCTCTCGGACGTGTGCCAATCGTTCTTGATATCTACGCTGAACGTGACTTGGCTCGCGGCACTTATACTGAAAGCGAAATCCAAGAATTTGTTGATGATTTCGTTCTGAAATTGCGTACTGTTAAGTTTGCTCGGACCAAAGCTTACGATGAGCTCTACTCAGGTGATCCAACCTTCATCACAACCTCTATGGCAGGTATGGGAGCAGATGGTCGCCACCGTGTTACTAAGATGGACTATCGTTTCCTTAACACCTTGGATAACATCGGCAATGCTCCAGAACCAAACTTGACCGTTCTTTGGACTGACAAATTACCATACGCTTTCCGTCACTACTGTATGCACATGAGCCACAAGCACTCTTCTATCCAATATGAAGGTGTAACAACGATGGCTAAAGATGGGTATGGTGAAATGTCATGTATCTCATGCTGTGTATCACCGCTCGACCCAGAAAATGAAGAACAACGTCACAACATCCAATACTTCGGTGCTCGTGTCAACGTGCTGAAAGCTCTCTTGACCGGCCTTAATGGTGGTTATGATGATGTTCATAAGGACTACAAGGTCTTCGATATCGAACCTATTCGTGACGACGTACTTGACTTTGACACCGTTAAAGCTAATTTCGAAAAATCTCTTGATTGGTTGACTGATACTTATGTAGATGCCCTCAATATCATTCACTACATGACTGATAAATATAACTACGAAGCTGTTCAAATGGCATTCCTGCCAACTCATCAACGGGCTAACATGGGATTTGGTATCTGTGGTTTTGCCAATACTGTTGATACTTTGGCTGCCATCAAGTATGCTACTGTTAAACCAATCCGCGACGAAGATGGCTACATCTACGATTACGAAACAATTGGTGACTATCCACGTTGGGGTGAAGATGACCCTCGTTCTAATGAATTGGCTGAATGGTTGATCGAAGCTTACACAACTCGTCTTCGTAGCCACAAGCTCTACAAGAATGCCGAAGCAACTGTATCACTCTTGACCATTACATCTAATGTAGCTTACTCTAAACAAACAGGTAACTCACCAGTCCACAAGGGTGTTTACCTCAACGAAGATGGCACTGTCAACCTATCTAAGTTGGAATTCTTCTCACCAGGTGCCAACCCATCAAACAAGGCTAAAGGTGGCTGGTTGCAAAATCTTAACTCTCTTGCTAGCCTTGACTTTGCTTATGCAGCTGATGGTATCTCATTGACAACCCAAGTTTCACCACGTGCTCTTGGTAAGACTCGTGAAGAACAAGTTGATAACTTGGTTACTATCCTCGATGGTTACTTTGAAAACGGTGGCCAACACGTCAACCTCAATGTCATGGATCTCAAAGATGTCTACGACAAGATTATGAGCGGGGAAGATGTTATCGTTCGTATCTCTGGATACTGTGTCAACACTAAGTACCTGACTAAGGAACAAAAGACTGAATTGACACAACGTGTCTTCCATGAAGTTCTTTCAATGGATGATGCTGCTGAAGCTCTCTCAGGCCAAGCTAAATAAAATCCATTAATAAAAAAAGGCTTTGCCATTTTGGCAGAGTCTTTTACTTTACTTATAATACAACAAGTCTACAAGATGGCAAAGGTGGGGAGAGAGAATCAATCCTTTGAATTACTGATTTCTCTCATCCCTTCATTATAAGTACACAATACACCGACGTATGATTTCGATTTTTAAAGTATATAAAATTCTCCCCTTTTTTGATTATTTCTAGGTTTGAATTGTCAGTCAAGTTAAGTGCCAAGCATCATCTGAACAAAGTAACATCAGTTTAGGCTGTTTGGGCTAGCCCGCTGATTAGTGCTCAAGCACTTTTCGTGGCCGCCAATGGATGATTGATTATAATGCGAGGTTCAAGACTTTTCAGATCGTGGCTCAACCTTATTACAATTGGGAAAAAGATTTAAACCAAAAGCTGAGTTTGAGTTATTTGGCGTTACTATCAATGACGAACGCTACCATCAATGACGAAATAAATCAGTTTCCGGACTCATCTAATATAGTTCAAACCTACAATCTACCAACTGCATTTTTAACGATTTTAACCTAATAATGGACGTCAAGCCAGATTATTGATAAACTGAAAACTGAAACTTGATAGTTTTACAGCTATAAGTTAATTCGTCAAGGCTTTCCCTGTGTATCCATAACCAGTTTTGCTTACTGGGGATGATTTAGCAGAGGGTGTAATAGTAAATTAAGAAATGAAGATGGAAACAAAAAAGAAAATAAGACGTGCAAATATCGAGTTATTACGTATTGTAGCTCTGTTTATGATTATTATGTACCACATTGTCAGACACTGTATCAGAGTCCAGCTAGTCTCTCCCGAAGACTTGGGGAGAGAGGCAGTAGAAGTCTTTAATCAGCCTGTCTTCTACCCTCGTCTGCTAATTTTGAATGTTATTATGACCTTTGGTAGTATTGGCAATGCCTTATTTATTCTGGTTTCTGGATATTTTATGGCCAATAGAGAACCTGATACTATTCAGATCGGAAAGATTTCTAAGAAGCTGCTCTATCAACTTTTATTTGCGGCTATCTTATTAACCTGCCTTTCTCCTTGGCTGCATCACCTACGGCCAGATATATTTTCAGGTCTCCAGCGATTTATGCGGATCAATGAGCGATTTTGGTTTGTCGGTTATTATTTTGTTGTGATTCTTTTTGGAAAACTGTTCTTAAATAAGTTTCTCAAACAACTGGAATATAAGCAGTATGCTAGTTTTCTTCTTGTCTTTTTAGCTCTGATAACTTTTTCTTGGACCAATCATATTATGAGATCTTTTGCGACAGGGTTAGAGGTCTTCTTGACAGGAGTCTTTCTCTATTCCTTTGCAGGATTTGTTAGGAGGTTTGACGTCCTTTCCAGAGTACGGACCTATGTTTTATTCCTCCTTCCCATGCTAGTTTATGTCTTGGTTTTGATTTCTGGTTATAATACTGTCGTAACTAGGATTCAAACCTACATAAAAAGTGACTCTACAGAAATCTTTCTCCAGCGTATTCCTAACTTTAATAATAGTAGTTTAGTCGTTATTATCGTTGCTATCTGTATTTTTGAACTCTTCCGACGCCTGTCACTACCAGATAGTAGACTAATGGCCTTTTTGGGACGGTCGACCTTTATGGTCTACCTTATCCATGATAATCGCTTCTATTACGAACTTTGGAATCTCAGAGACTGGGTAACGACTTTGGCAGCCAGTCCAACAATCTTTATCATCCAGTTGATAAAATGGACTATCTATACCTTTGCGACCGGTGTGTTTGCTTATATCTTATATGTACTATTGCACTTTATTTTGAGACGAAACAAATGGTTGTTGTTGAGATCTGAAAAGAAAATAACATAAATAAGCTAGATTTGCCATGGGCCTTTTCAAAGTCTGTGGCAATTTTTGAGCTTTAGAAAAATCCGCTAGGCTACTTCCTAGCGGATTTTATGAAACTTTTAAAAAACAGTCACAGTTAGCTTCTAAAAAGGCTTTAACAGATATTACAGATGGTCATGAGAAAGCCTAAGATAATCTGCCAGCTTAGCATTGGTCTTCTTATGATTGCGAATAGGCATTTCCTTATAGAAGGGTTGCTTGAGAGGGACCTTATGGTAAGCCATCTTGAAGAAACTTTTTTCCTGGTATTTGCCCCAGTACAGTAGATACCTAAATGCCCAAAATGGACAGTCTCATCAGCCAGTCCCAACGTTTCAATAAGCTTTTGCACCATCTTACTATCCAATTGTAAAAAGCACATTCTTTCTGGTTAAATCATCAGTCACCAATTCGGCAGCTCGTCTGCTGCAAAACCCTTGGACGCTATAAGGGCGAAGGTCTGCACAGAAAGTTGGCTGCAAGAAGGCTTTGAATTCCGCAATAATGTCAGCTTCTAGTCTTTCACTATTAAAAAAGAGGTTGCCGGAATTAACAGAGGTCGCAGCTTGACGATAACCCTACTCCCTACTACTCAGCTACTTAACCAAGTCAGCCATAACAATCTTATTCTTACCACCTACATTGATACCTCTTAGAAGCAAGGTAGAACGCATCAGAGCTCCTCCTTGATGACTGTAATTAATTGATCCCGATCCAAAATCCACTGAGCACGTTCATCCCTTTCATAAGTCCGATTGGAAAGGAAGATAGCTGCTTTCTGCGCTTTCCGGTTGTAGAGAACAAAGGTTCCTGTGTAGCCCGTATGCAGGAGCCAGTCACCCTGCTTGTCCCAAGCCAAACTGCGTTCTTTTGAACCCGAAGGTGCAAAATTGTGATTGAGATAAGTCGCAAAATCCCTTTGTAAATAGGCATTCAAAAATTTTTCCAAATCCTTCAGCGTCGAAAAAAGCCCTGCCGATCCCGTATGAACTCCCAAGACCTTGGCCTTAGGGTCATGCACCACTCCGGGTAATACTCCTTTGACCGTCGGGACTGCTACTGAGACTGGACCAAAGTTAGTTTCCTTCATGGCAAATGGTTTAAAAACCCTCTGCTTAAATACATTAGCTAGAGTTTGGCTAGTCAGAGTTTCCAGCATCAGCCCCAACAAAATAAAGTTGATATCCGTGTATTTAAACTCATGCTGACTGGTTACCTGAATATGATTGATAGCCTCAATCAAGGATTCAGCGTCTAATTTGTGACGGTTGGGAATATAGGGATCAATGCCCGATGTATGAGTCAGCAGCTGGCGGATAGTCACGCTATTATTAGCAAAAGCTGGATAATAGGCCCTAAGCGGCCAATCTAATTTGACGACGCCCTCCTTAACCATCTGAATCAGTACCGTCCCCACACCGACCACCTTGGACACACTGGCTAAATCATAAGTTAACCCTGGCACAACTGGCTGCTTACCATCTAAAGTTCCCAAGTAGAATTCCTGCCAATGTTCATTGTAAAGGGCAAGGCTGGCACCATGATAGATGTCAGCCTCAATTTGTCGCTCTATTTTGTCTAAAATCTTTTTCATTTGCTAAACCATAATTCAATTTGACTAGGATCAGAAATCACAAGTACAGTTTTCCCTTTGTCGAGGTATACTGAAAGGCCTGCAGCTTCCAAATAAGCTTTCAAAGCTGTAAAATCATAATCAGCTGGAACTTGATAATCAATAATTTCAAGATCCCAAGTGGTGTTCTCAGCTGCCTGCAGATCTGGACCTTGAGCTGCCTTTAAAGTCGGTAAAAAGGCTAGTCCAGCTAGGACTTGGTAAAACCCCTGAGAAGCTTTTAAATCAGCAACGTTCAGAACCAAATTAGCAATTTGGAAATCGGACAGCCCTTGAAAATCTGGCAAAGCAGCGAAGGTCAGACCAATCCCAGAAATTTCTTCCAAACAATCACTACTCTCCTCGGCGTGAAGGAGGACAACATCATTTTCTGGCGAAATGACTTCATAGGCATAGCCTCTCTCCCCCTTAAAGAGTCGCTTATAAGCTACTCCCTGAGCTAAAAGAGCCTCAATTTCAGCAGGATTTTGAGTCTTAACTTCTAAGCGATTAAGCTTCTTTGGTCCTTCGACCTCCCGCACGCGCATGGACGGGGATTCTTCAATAACAAGTTTGACATTTTTATTGACATAGCCGCTGAAAAAAACCTCAGAATTTTCCTCTTTTAAAACTTTAAACCCTAAGTTCTTGCGATAAAATTCCGTATTACGCTCCCGATTATTGATACGAAAAAACGGTGCTGCTAAAGTAATTCCTTCAAATAATGACATCATTTTTCTCCTAACTGCTTCCATTTTAGTCAAATTCTTTTCATTTGACAAATAATTATATGCTTTAAGCAAAAACTATTTACTATTACTAGCTTTTTCTGTAAACTAGGTACATGAATGAAAATCTAATTTTACACCTGATTCAGACAGTACTGGTGTTGGCTATGATTATCGTTATCATTGAGCTGACCCTTCATATTCGCCATAAAAAAATAAATATTTTCCAGCGTTTTACAACTGGATTTTGGATTGGATTAGTCACCGATATGCTAGATACGCTGGGGATTGGCTCTTTCGCAACGACGACTACTCTTTTTAAAATCACCAAACTCAACGATGATGATAGTAAACTGCCTGGAACTATGAACACGGCTCATGTTATCCCTGTCATGGTACAGGCCCTCTGCTTCATTTTAGTCGTCAAGGTTGAACCCTTAACCTTAATTCTAATGGCTTCCGCCTCCTTCTTTGGAGCCCTTTTTGGCACTCGAATCACCAAAAATTGGAATGAACGCCTTGTCCAACGAATTTTGGGGCTACTTCTGATTGTTGCCGCTTTGATCATGGTCTACCGTATGCTAACGAATCCCGGCGGGAATTTATCAACATCTGTCCATGGCTTACACGGTATTTGGCTGGCTATCGGTGTTGGCTTCAACTTTGCTATCGGTGTGCTTATGACCATGGGACTAGGGAATTATGCTCCTGAGTTGATTTTCTTCTCCTTGATGGGATTGAGCCCAACCATTGCCATGCCAGTTATGATGCTGGATGCTGCTATGATTATGACAGCCTCCAGTACTCAATTTATCAAAGCCGACCGCGTCAACTGGACCGGTTATGCCGGCCTAGTTTTGGGAGGCATTATCGGTGTTCTCATCGCTGTATTCTTTCTTACAAATATCGACCTCAATACTTTAAAAGTCTTAGTCGTAGGTATCGTTATCTTTACTGGTACCATGCTTATCCGCTCATCCCTAACTAAAAAAATCTAGCTTTGGCTAGATTTTTTTATAAAATTACTTGCAAAACTGGCAATGATTGATAGTCAAAAAATTAAAACCAGATTAGACAACGAGCTACTGATAACTTGGCTAGAGACTAAGCAAGCAACAGCTTGTAATACTGGAGTGTGGTAGGGGACATCATCAAAGGATCATTTTGATTTTCAAAGAGTATTAAAAGCTCAGAGAATATGATTAAGGATAAAAAAGAAGCAAGACAAACTTGCTCCTTTCTTTTGACCAATTACATATACAGCGCTTTAAAGGCAGCCACAGCAATGATACCGGCAATGATTGGTGCAACAACGGGCACCCAAGCATACCACCATTTTGAATCACCCTTATGTTCACCAAGAACGGTTTCAGGCAAAAGATGGTGGAGCAAACGAGGACCAAGGTCACGCACTGGATTAAGGGCAGGGCCGGTCGGTCCACCGAGGGAAATAACCAAGGCTGCAACTAAGAAGCCAAGACCAAGGTGAGCAGCCCCCAGAGCCCCACCAGTCATCAAAGGAATTTGCGGACTTTGCTGTGTCAAGGCATCGACAGTCATACCAGTTTGTTGAGCAGCATCTTTAAGAGCCTCAGATCCAAAGTAATTATGAGTCAATGCCAAAGCACCAAAGACCAGAACAAAAGTTCCGATAAACTCGTTGATGAAACCATTGATAGTGGAAGGACGGCGACTTTCTTCTGTACCATCATCCAAGGCAGAGATAGTCGAGAAAGAACCAAGGATGGCATTTGGATCTTCTGTCTTTTGATAGTAGGCCGCATGTCCCATTACCAAGATACCTTGTCCCAACATAGCTCCCAACATTTGAGCAATCAGATAACCTGGGACATAGGTCCATTTGAAAAGACCTGAAACAGCCAAACCAAGCGTAAAGGCAGGGTTGATGTGATTACCAGAAACGGTACCAAACATAAGAGCTGGCAACATTACGGCAAAGCCATAACCAAAACCGATAACAAGCCAACCTGATTTATGGCCTTTGGTTCCCTTCAGTTCAACATTGGCAACAGAACCATTCCCAATCAAAACCATGAGAGCAGTTGCAATAACCTCTGTGGCATACTTCACCAGCCATTCATGTGTCAGGGCTTCTTTAAAAAATTCATTCATTCGTCTAGACTTCCTTTCTCCTTAACAAGTATTTAGACAGCTACCATTTTATCAAGTATAATAGATAAAGTAAAGGTATTACTGAAAATAAAACGTTTACTAGTGAGGTAAGAGCATGCGCTTCAATCAATTTAGCTACATTCCCCTTTCAGTCCAAGAAGCTGAAGCAGAATTACAAGAACTAGGTTTCTCTGTCTCCCTAAAAGAATCAGCCAAGGCCAATCTGGAACGTTTCCTTCGCAAAATTTTCTTCCACTATGGTGATACTGATATTCCCTTAAGCAATTGGATAGCCGATCCTGAGACAGATCTACTGTCTTTCTTTCAATCTGACAGACATCTGACTGAAGAAATTTTTTATACGATAGCTTGCCAAATTCTGGACTTTGTTCCCCATGTCGATTTTGAAGAGGTCACTGATTTTCTGGATCAGACAAATTTCCCTATTCAATACCAAGAGGATCAGTTTATTTTAAATCTCTATCAATTATTGGCAACCAGACAAAAAACAGGCATGACCCTGATTGATAAACTGGTCAGTCAGGGACTTATTCCTGCTGACAACCATTATCACTACTTCAATGGGAAAAGTTTGGCAACCTTCGATACCAGCCAGATTATTCGCGAAGTTGTCTATGTTGAAACCAGTATTGACAGCGATCAAGATGGGAAAAACGACTTGATTCGCGTCCATATTCTGCGGCCTCAAGCCAATCAACCTATTCCAACAACCATGACCGCCAGCCCATACCATCAAGGTACTAATCCTGTGGCAAATGATAAAAAAATGCACAAGATGGATGGTGAATTAGCTGTTAAACCTACTGGTCAGATTGAAATCGAAGAAAAGCCCATCCCTCAAGTGACCTACAACAAATCACAAGCCCCTCAAGAACCTGCCTGTGAGACTTTTACCCATATTGCCAACTACAGCCTCAACGACTACCTTCTAGCTCGAGGTTTTGCCAATATCTATGTCTCAGGTTTAGGCACTTTGGCTTCTGAAGGGTTTATGACCAGCGGAGACTATCAGCAAGTCAATGCTTTTCGGGCTGTCATTGACTGGCTCAATGGCCGGGCTGTTGCCTATACCAGTCTCAAACGAACCAGCCAAGTCAAAGCTGACTGGGCTTCTGGCAAAGTGGTTACTACAGGAATTTCCTATCTGGGAACGATGTCCAATGCCTTGGCTACTACTGCTGTCGATGGTTTGGAAGTCATCATTGCCGAAGCCGGTATTTCCTCCTGGTATGACTACTATCGTGAAAACGGCCTCGTGTCTAGTCCAGGGGGGTATCCTGGTGAAGACTTAGATGTTTTGACCGAATATACTTATTCCAGAAATCTCCTAGGCGGCGAATACCTTCGCAGCAACCAAGCCTATCAGGCCTTCCTCAAGCAGATGAGCCAAGACCTCAAAAGAGACAGGGGAGACTATAGCCAGTTTTGGCAGGACCGAAACTATGTCAGTCATGCCAAAGCAGTTAAAGCTGAAGTTGTTCTAACTCACGGTAGTCAGGATTGGAATGTCAAGCCACTTCATGCTTATCAATTCTTTAAAGCTCTTCCTTCTGATATTAAAAAACACCTTTTCTTTCACAATGGCATGCACGTTTACATGAATAACTGGCAATCCATTGATTTCCGAGAAAGCATGAACGCCCTCCTGACTCATAAACTCTTGGGCCTAAACAACGGTTTTTGGTTACCAAGCATCATCTGGCAGGACAATAGCCAAGAACAAGGCTGGCAAAGTTTAGAAGATTTTGGCGGGACCAACTATCACTCCCTTGTTTTAGGCCAAGATCAAGCGGTCATTGATAACCACTATAACCAAAAAGATTTTGATCGTTATGCCAAGGATTTCAATACGTTCAAGGCCCAACTCTTTGAGGGCAAGGCTAACCAAGTTACTCTCGATTTGACCTTGGATAACGACCTCCTGCTCAATGGTCGTCCACGCCTGAACCTGAAAATCAGATCCTCAGCCAACAAGGGAATCCTGTCCGCTCAAATTCTAGATTTTGGACCCAAGAAGCGCTACAAAGATGTCCCGACCACCAAGGAAGCCCGAGGTATTGACAATGGCCGCAATTATGTTCGCGAAAATTGTATGGAACTTCCTTTTGTACAAACACCATATCGGGTTATCAGCAAAGCCGTGCTCAACCTTCAAAATCGTCAGGACCTGCTGTCCATTAAGACAGTCCAAGCTAATCAATGGATGACCATTCAGTTAGACTTGCAGCCTAGCATCTACCGCTTAGCTAAGGGAGATCAGCTCCGTCTGGTTCTTTACACAACTGATTTTGAGCATACCATTCGCGATGATAGCGACTATCAGCTGACTGTAGATTTAGCTCACTCTAAACTCTTACTCCCCTATGGTTAAAATTAGATCCATCGAATAAAACTATAAAAGACTCCTAGAGTCGATTCAGAAGAATCTCTCCAGAAGTCTTATTTTTTATTCTCAAGCACTAGCATCGATTGGCATAAAGTTGCCAACAATTTTACCAACAATTCTAGGGTTCTCATCGTAAGGAGCGAATTTATCCGCATACTGCTGATTGATAGAAACTAGGCGAAGACCATTTGGTTCGCGATAAACCCGCTTAATGTAAGTTTGACCGTCCCAATCAACCGCATAAACAGCCCCATCATAATCAAAACCAGTCTGCTTAATCAAAACTACTTCACCATTAAGGTAGGTTGGCTCCATAGAATCTCCAAAGACCCAAGAAGCAAAATCATGATCCAGTTCCTCGTCATAGAAAACCTCATCATAGTTGCCATCATTGAAGTAGGTATAACCCGTACCAGCTGACAGGCGTTCGTAGACCTTGTAAGCAAAGAGTTTCCGTCCAGACTCAGATCTTATTTTGCCTTGTTCAGCTAAAAGATGATTGGCAAAGTCCACAGTCTTCTTTTTATTACCCTTATTGAGTTGAACATAGGTCTCAACAATCTCATATTCTGACAAAAAATAAGAAGGATTCACCTGCAAAATCTTGCTGAGCTTGTTCCAGTTCTTTTGATTAGGTTTGGTTTTTCCGTTTTCCCAGTTAAAATAAGAGGGACGGGAAATTCCCAATTGTCTGGCAACATCAGCCTGTGACATTCCCAATTCCTTACGACGATTTTTCAATTTTTCAGCCGAAAACATAGCCTCACCTCATCATTAGTTTTATAACTTACAAGTAGTATAACATAGGAAAACAAGCCAAGCAAGGGATTACCCCCAAATGTATTCAAAAAAGTAGCCTCAGAGGACTACTTGAACTTAATCTTTCCAAAAATCATCAAAGACAGTGATTGGCAGATGGCGCTTGTGCTCACCCTTGAACCACCAAGTTTCAATCGTCTTTTGAGCCTGAGGACTAACACGCTTCCCTTCCAGATAATCATCAATATCCTGATAAGTCACACCCAGAGCTACTTCATCAGCAATACCAGGTTTGTTTTCTTCTAAATCTGCTGTCGGAATTTTTTCATAGAGAGATTGGTCAGCCCCCAATTCTGCTAGAAGCTGCTTCCCTTGACGCTTATTAAGACGAAAGAGAGGCAAAATATCAGCGCCCCCATCACCAAACTTGGTAAAGAAACCAGTCAGATTTTCAGCCGCATGATCTGTCCCAATAACCGCTCCGCTATTTTCCCCAGCTACAGCATACTGGGTAATCATCCGTTGGCGGGCCTTGATATTCCCTTTGTTAAAATCAGAAACTTTAACGCCCGCCTTCGCCAGCTCTGCTACTTGACCATCGACCGCTTCCTTGATATTAATGGTCAACGAAACATCCGGTTGAATAAAGGACAGAGCCTTTTGAGCATCAGCCTCATCGGCCTGAACCCCGTAAGGTAGACGAATAGCGATAAATTTGTAGAGTTCACCTGTTTCAGAACGCAGTTCCTCAACAGCCATTTGAGCCAGACGACCGGCTAAGCTGGAATCCTGACCGCCAGAGATGCCTAATACATAACTCTTTAAAAAGCTATGCTTTTTCAAATAAGCCTTGAGAAAATCTACTGAGCGTCTGATTTCTTGCTTGGGATCAATATGTAGTTGAACCCCTAATTCTTTAATAATATCTTCCTGTAAGCTCATCGCTACCTCCTCTATTTAAGATATTAAGCCATTAAACACTCCAAAGAAAAATTGGAAACCTGACAATGAATCACATAGATTCAAAGAAAGTGACTTTTTTCACAGGAGTGTAGTCATATTCGATTACTAAGATACTAAGCCATCAAGCGACTCAAAGGATTTTAAAAAGTCTGAAGTTTCTGCTTGCCTAATTGTTGCTTTTTAGCTTTTAGGAAGCAAGCTTCAGCAGGCTCTCCTCAGACTACTGAACGCTGCTCAGTCGTAAGCGTGTTCAGTTAAATTAAGATACAAAGGGCGTAAAAAGCAATTAGGATTTTAGAAAGGTGATACTGTGTGCTTGCACACAAGGAAACTTGTCTAAATCCCGAGCTTTTAGCCGTATTCAATTGACAAAATACTAAAGGACGTTCGCTTTAGCAAAAATTACTGCCAGAGAATAGCGACTTGCTGCTGACTACTGACACACAAGAGAAGTCATCTTGTCTCCGAAAAAATTAGTCCTGTATTTATAAACATCACTATCACACTTGAAAATGAGACCCTGAAAGTAGCCTATCAGCCAATTGAAAACCTTGCTTTAACCCCTTAGTCAGGACTATCCTTAAAAGTCCTGAGTTTGATTGGCCTTTTCCCGCATTTTGGCAATCAAGTCCATCTTGTCTTGCCAAACATCAGGAGCTAAATCAACTGGATAATCCTGCGGATTGAGGACTCGCTTGTATTCATCCCAAAGATGATCCAACTCTTTCCTAGCGTAATCCTTGATTGCCATCAAGCTCGGCCGTTCGTAGACCAAACTTCCCTCCTTAAAGATGTCCTGCAGAAGGGGAACAGCATCAAAGTTCTTAACAGTCTTATTAATATAAGTATAGGTTGGATGGAACATGTTCAATTCCTTAACCTCATTGACATCAACGCCATCATAGGTGATGTAATCACCTTCAGATTTGCCCTTCTCGCGGCTAGTAATCCGCCAAACCTGCTTTTTACCAGGCGTTGAAACCTTTTCAGCATTGTTGGACAGCTTAATGGTATTTTGCATGATGCCCTCGTCATCCTCTAAAGCAACCATCTTGTAAACAGCCCCTAGAGCTGGTTGATCATAGGCTGTAATCAACTTGGTACCGACACCCCAGACATCAATCTTAGCTTTTTGCATCTTAAGGTTGAGAATCGTATTTTCATCAAGGTCATTGGAAGCATAGATATGAGCATTTGGGAAGCCAGCTTCATCCAGCTGCTTGCGGACTTTTTTCGACAAGTAAGCCAAATCCCCCGAATCCAAGCGAACACCCAGAAAATTAATCTTATCACCTAGCTCTTTAGCCGCCTTGATAGCTGCTGGTACGCCCAATCTCAAAGTATCGTAGGTATCCACCAAGAAAACACAATCTTTATGGGTCCCTGCGTAAGCCATAAAAGCATCATAGTCATTACCATAGGCCTGAACTAGAGCATGAGCATGGGTTCCGGAAACTGGGATACCAAACAGCTTACCAGCCCGAACATTGGAAGTAGCATTAGCACCGCCTATGACTGCAGCTCTAGTCCCCCAGATCGCTGCATCCAGTTCTTGAGCCCGACGGGTTCCAAATTCCATCAAGGGTTCATCATCAATAACCGATCGAATCCGAGCAGCCTTGGTCGCAATCAAGGTTTGGTAGTTGACAATATTAAGGATAGCCGTCTCTACCAACTGACATTGTGCTAAAGGACCTTCGATTTGCACGATAGGCTCATTAGCAAAGACCAAATCCCCCTCCTTAGCCGAACGAACGCTCAAGGTCATCTCAAGATTTTCCAAGTAATCTAAGAAATTCTTAGGATAACCCAAATCTTTCAAATAAGCCAAATCTGTTTGTGAAAAGGTCAGATGATTGAGATAGTCGATAATTCGCTCTAAACCGGCAAAAATCGCATAACCATTAGCAAAAGGCTCTTTGCGGAAAAAAACCTCAAAAACAGATCTTTTATTGTGAATCCCTTGATTAAAATAGACCTGCATCATATTAAGTTGATATAAATCAGTATGTAAAGTTAAACTGTTGTCTGCATACATCTGCCTGTTCTCCTTTGAGTTTGTGACTATTATAACATAATAGAAAATACTAAGGGCAGTAAGAAAAATGAAGAATTTTAGAGGACAGACAAAAATGTCGATTTATTAGGACGGCAGTCTAAATTATCAGTCTTTCAGCTCCTGTTCAATTTCAAAAGATACAGAGCTATTAAATACCTTAACCAGGCCATTCTCAAACCATTAGATATTTTCTTAATTAATATCAGTCGTATTTTAGAGAATTTGGGAGTGGGGTCAACCCCAATATTAAAAATTTTGGTTCTCACTACTCCCTAGTTTCAAGGTGGTGACCTGAAAGGGTCTCTTGCCAGAGCGTTTTTGACACTTACTTTGCAAGCAAAAGGTCTGGGATCTTTTGAGATTGGAAATAAGATACATTCGTTTAGTTTTTCCGCTTTGGCCTTATGGCAAAAGGAAAACCAACCAGCAGTGGTTCATTGGTGCTAAAGCACCTCATGAACTGTGCAGGAGTAAGACTTTTTGGCATAGCTAATAAGTCTTACTCCCAACCACTACGCCAAAAGTTTATTCCAAAGCAGGAATACTGGATGAGTTCCTGCCCAGCCTCAAGTATTCGAAAGAAGAAGTAAATAATGTACCCGCTTAAAATCTATACAATTAAGGATATTAGGTATAAAGTTGAACCAGAAAATACATTATTCCTTAGAGGAATATTAATTTAAATTTGAATGAAATAAAATCGTATTTATATAATCATTGATTTTTCTTATCTGTCATATAGGCAAGGGGTAAGCATACTAGAACGATGATACCGCCAATATTAAATACTTGGTCGAATGCTTGACTTAATTCATCATTTTTAGATTTTACAATATTTTTTAGAGAATCCGTTAACTCTTCCTTTTGTGCTAATAATTGGATAGCCGTACTCATCTCCTTTTGACCCATTGACAGGCTGGACAAGCTTGATTTCAACTGTGGAAGCGGAACAGCCCCAGCAATTTTTTCAGAACCAGCAACCATCAGCTCATTAGCATCATAAAGCTTACGATAATCACTACCCTTTTTAGGCTTAGGCAATTTACTTTTATCCTGCGCTGCTTGCTTGATTCTTTTAACCATTGTGTTTTGTTTCTTTGATGTATTAGTACTATTTTTAGATGTTTTAAAAGTATTTCTTATTTCTTCACGTGCGACTTTCTTTACTTTTGTTGATAGAACACGATGATCAATTTGATGATAAGCTTCTTCTTTAATATTAGCTTTTGCTGTATTAATATTTCCGTTTAAAATAGTAACAAGCAAAGCTATACCTAAAGCCTGTCCAATATACCTTGAAGCGTTGACAATACCTGAGCCGATCCCTGTTTTGGTAACTGGCAGATATTTTACTGAGGAAGTAAGCGCCATCGCCATAAAACCAAGGCCAAGGCCAATAATAATATTACAGCAAACGATAATACCTTTTGAAGTATTTTGTTCAACAAATCCCAACATGAATAAGCCGCCAGCCGTAACTGCTATTCCAATACCAATTAACAGCTTAGCACTGAGTTTTTGATACATCTTTGTTGCCAAGGGCATACCTATTGCTATAGCTAGAGAAGCCGGAACGATTAAATAAGCTGAGTGCAATGCTGAGTAGTTGCGGACATTTTGCAAAAAATAATTCACTACAAATGAAGGCACGATAATGGCAAATCCAAAGACCATATAGACAATACTGGAAGCCGTAAATGTTTTTTCTCGAAATAAGGAGAGCTCTATAATTGGTGATTGGACTTTTCTCTCAGTAAGAATAAGAAGAACTAATCCTACCAAGCTCAGCATGAAACTTGATACGATTGCCTGAGAAGTCCAACCGTATTCTCGGCCTTCTAACAGACCAAAAATCAATCCTCCTAGTGCAAGCGTTAGAAAAATCACGCCTAGCCAATCAATATTCTTAGTTATACTTGAGTCGTATGATTCCTGTGTTCCCATTAAAATAAAAAGTAAGGCTAAGACAGCTATCGGAACATTAATACCAAAAATCCAGTGATAACTGGTCCAATTTATAATTATCCCTCCTATGACAGGTCCTCCTGCCGCTGCAATAGCTCCAAAAGCCCCTATAACTGCAGTAATGCGACTTGTTTTCTTTTTTCCAAACAGTTCAATCCCCATAGGCAAAACAATAGGAGTAAGAATCGCTCCTCCAAGTCCTTGAAAAAAGCGATAAATAATAAGAGGGAAAAGTGAGCTTGCGGTCATACAAGCAAATGAAAAGCCTCCAAATACAATCACCCCAATGAGCATGACTAACTTTCGACCGTAAATATCCGCCAGTTTAGATGCTGTAATAATAAAAGCTGACATAGCTAAAACATAAATTGTAGCAACCCAGCTAGTATCAGTCAGCCCTGTGTGTAAATTGTCCATGATATCAGGAAGGGCAATGTTGACAATCGTAGCATCTAAAGCTCCCATAAACATTGCCAGAATAAGACCGATAAAACCGATAATTTTTCTTATATTCGACATTTAATATGTCTCCTTTCTGAATAAAGAATAAATGTAAAATAATAAACTACGCAATAAAATACTAGACAAGCATTTCCAAGAAGGATGCCGGAATTTATTGATAATTTATAAAAAAAGAATATAATAGTACGTAAAAAATAGCCATGACAAAATTGAACAAGTTGTTAAATTAAGAAAAAAAATGAGTCAAATAAGACAGACACAAAGTGTAAAACATCTCAAAAACGCCTTAATCGATTTACTATTAGAGAAAGATTACTTCAAAATTTCGATTGGTGAAATTGCAAAACGGGCAAATGTCAGTCGAGGCACCTTTTATCAACATTTTCTGGATAAAGATGATTTAGCCTATACTATTGGTGAAGAAACATTGGAAAGATTCTGGAATATCCTTTCCAAAGGTAATTTGTCCAAAAGAGAAAAAATAGTGGAAACCCTAGAAGAGATTCAATTGGATTTTAAACACTTTAAAGCTATCTCTCAAGCCTCTCACATGGAATTTTCCCAAAAAGTTCAAGAGTTAATAAGAAATATTATAAATAATAACCCTACTTTAAAAAATAAAATGAAAACTCACACTGGAATCTCTAATGATATTATTATTCAGGTTTTTTGTGCTTCTTTTGAAACCGTCATTTCATCTTGGATAAAAAATGATTTAAGAGAAAAACCTTCAGAAATCACTGATATTATTATGAAAATAGAGAATATCTTTTGGTAATTAAAGAATCTTAGGCAAAAAGATTTTTCGACTAACTAAAACCAGAGGGGCACGAAGATGTGATCCTCTGGTTTTTAATATTGCCTCATTAATGCAAAAACAACAGCATCAATAACACCATTACTTTTTCCTCAAGTTGAAAGGCTATTATTTTAAGTTTGGGATATAAACTTTTTATATGAAGATAAGCGATTTACATTTTTTTGAACTAAATGTACTGGCTCTAACTGAAAATTATTGGCTTGCTAATACATTGAAATATTCCAAATTCCCATCAATGACCATCAAATTTATGAAAAGTTCATTTATCATTCCTAATACCTATGACATTCATCAAATACCGATTGATACTAACAATAAAAAAATTTGCTATCAAGATGATGAAAATAATAATTAATCCTCATAATTAAAAAACTTTGAGCTCGTGCTAAGGTTTTACTATCCTAAAAAAATCCTAGAAGAGAAACTCTTCTAGGACTATTTATATATTGATTTTGCAAGAGTTAAAGCTGATTAAACAATCTTTAATATTTCTTATATTGGCTTTAGATTTCTTTAGACACACGAAAATCCAGCATATAGTTTCTAGTGATTTTATTTTTCACTACATGAGGACTATAGCATTAATTAATCATTCTTACGCGTAACCATTTGACAAATGGTTCCCATGACCAAAATCCAAAGGGTCGAGCCGACTGCTCCAATAAAGGTTGACTGTTGCAGAAAGAGTGACAAATAGATAAAGCCAAAGAAGGCAATAGTCAAGGGATTAAGCACCTTATAGGCTGGCATGAGAAAGCCATTCGCCATAAAGTCTTGCGATTTGCGATAGCGTAGATGGGCCAGCATAGTAAGGGCATAGATAGCAATGTAAACCCCTGAAGAAGATGAGGTGATAACGGTAAAACTATCGGAAATCCATGGAACTACGCTGAGAATAGCCGCAATAACCATAAATCCAGCTGAGGTAAAAATAGCATTTTGCGGAACATTGGTCCGAGACAAACGGTTAAGTTTGTAGCGATCCAAGGCAGGCGTTTCTCTGGCCAATTGGTAGAGATGACGGCCGCTGGAATAGAGCATAGAATTGAGGGAGGAGGCTGCTGCTGTCAAAACCACAAAGTTGATAAGAGCAGCTGCCCAGTTGACACCGGCTAACTTAAATACCATAACAAAAGGGGACTGGTCATCAGGCAGCTGCCTCCAAGGGAAGATTGACATAATAGCAATCAAGGCTCCTACATAGAAGAACATAATTCGACTTGGAATAGCATGAATGGCCTTAGGCAGAACCTCTCTAGGATTCTTAGTTTCAGATGTTGTAATCCCGACAAACTCAATAGCCTGATAGGCAAAGAAGACCATTTGGAAAGCCATAAAGAAATGATCAATCCCCAAAGGAAAGAAATTAAAACCATGGAAGATATTGGTTAGACTGGCATGACCAACCGGAGTCTGAAAACCTGTCAGAACCATAAAAATAGCTGTCACAATCAAGGCTAGAATAGCAATGATCTTAATCATCCCAAACCAGAACTCTACTTCGCCAAAGACAGCTACGGCGACGACATTGACACCGCAGAGGATCAAGAGAAAGACCAACTGAATCAGCCAACTGGGAGCGCTGGGAATGAAGTATTGAACATATTTAGCAATGGCAGTCAACTCTGCCATCCCTAAGAGTACCAAGGATATCCAGTAGGACCAGCCAGCGAAATAGCCCCAGCCCTGTCCCAAGTACTTGGTAATAAAGTTAATAAAGGTATGTTGGTCGGGATCTTGGAAAAGCATCTCCCCAATTCCTCGCATCATCAGGTACATAAAAATTCCTGTGATGATATAAACCAAGACAATGGAAGGCCCCGTCAGGTGAATGGACTTCCCAGCTCCCAGAAAGAGCCCTGTCCCAATGGTTCCGGCAATGGCGATAATCTGGACATGACGGTTGGTCAATCCCCGATCCATACCATTTTTCGTCGTTTCGACATCTGCCCCGTTTGTACGTTGTTCTGACATTTGAGCTTGTCATCTTTACCTGCCAGCTTAGAGGCTGGAGGTTCAAAGAATTTCCTCCTTTTGAAGTATAGGTAATATTATAGCACAATTCGAACAATAAGAAAAAAGCACTCCAGACGGAATGAATTGATATACTCCCCCATAGTGGGCAGTGAAATAATATCTTGGAATTCTATTTCTCTTATCAGCTATAGCTTATAATCATTTTTGAGAAGTACTATTAAAGTTCATATGCTTAGGAGCCCTCGTCTCAATAACCCATTAGAGTATCCATTAGCCCCCGTTAACTAGGAGCCAACAAAGAAAATATCAATATCATTTTGATTAGAAGTGGACTACCAGCTGGAAAATTTTTCTTCACAGTAAACCAGTGTGATAACAGCACTTTTGTAATACTTACCGAAGTTTTTGAATTATCAAATCAGGGTAACTTTCCAATGATAATGAATCTTAGAAGAGAGCTCCAGATAGTTTTCTTAGATTGAATACCTTCTTCACCTTATATTCTATCTTTATATAGTTATCTAATATATAGTGAGAACTTAAAAATTTTGGAAGATCACAATAATAGCTGATAGTACCATTGCTAAACCTCCTATACCGTTTATCCATTTTTCTGAATGTTGCCCTAGTAATTTGCCGATATGAGAAGCAAAAAAACTGTATAGAAAATCATTGACCAGCCCAATTACTAAATAAGTTACGCTCAAAATAATTACTTGGGCATAGAGAGAACTTTGTTCATCAATAAATTGTGGTAAGAAAGAAGCAAAAAAAATAATATTCTTAGGATTTAAAAAGATAAGCAGAAAACCATTTTTAAATCCTTCTCCTTTTTTGGGGGGAACTATTTCCTGACTCGCAACACTAGAGTCTTTGATTATTTCTAATAAACTTCTTATCCCTAAATATAATAAATAACTTATCCCTAAAATTCTGAAAAGACTATATAGGATAATCGATGTATTGAGTATAGTTCCAATACCAATAAAAGATAAGACTAAACATACTAATCCCCCAAAAAAACTCCCCCATACCACTTCGTAAGCAGTTTTTTTCCCATGAACCATACTGGTTGTTATTAAGTATGTTACAGTTGGACCTGGTGGAGAAATAAGTAAAATACAGGCTATAACATAAGAAACCCAGATTGATATTGCCATTTTAATTTTCCTTTATTGTTCTATATTTTATTTCACTTTTATTCAAAGTTAATAATGCTGTTGGAAGTTCAATGTGAACATATTTATCAGGTATTAACGAGGAAGGCATATATGATAAAAAATTTAATAAATTGTTTTTATTGTTAGAGGCATAAAGTGTATAGAAATTCCCAGAGTTCCAGTTAATCACGGCATAGGCAAAAAACTTCGATAAAGCATCTATAAATTGTTCAAGTGTAACAAGGCCGTTATTCATATCAGATAAAACATTTTTCTTCTTTAAGAAAATATCTTCTTCTGAGAAAAAACGTCTTTTAAAATAGATATCTTTAATTTGTTCACGTTTAAAAAATTCATTAGCGTCTGTATTAGAAAACTTTTCTATAAAACCTATTATACCATCAGATTTTAATTTACTTTTAGTAAATTTTATTTGTTTCTCCCGATTAGAGCTGTACATTTGAAAAGTAGTGTCTTCAATAATAAATAAAGAATGGCCTACTCTAAAAGGTTAGATAAGGCTCAAAAGCGAAACAACAAGTAAGATTAGGATGTAAACTGGTCTCTTACCAAGCATCTATATGTACAAAGAAGAAACATCGATTGGAAGCTTTTTCGACCACTTCAAGAGTGCTACACCCCTCAACTCAACACTTACAAGACTTTTGAGGAATTAGTCACTTATATTGATACCTATATCCATTTTTACACTAACTATCGTTATCAAGAAAAGCACAATGGCCTTGCTCCTCTTGAACTGAGGAACAAGGCCATTGCCTAATCTTTTACTATTATACTTGTCAAATAGCGGTTCCCCAGTCTTTTGGGGTAATGCCTAAGCCTGCTCAGTAATATAATTATAGACTTCTTGACCGGCAATAGCACCATCGCCAACAGCTGTTGCAATCTGCCGCAGGTCCTTCTGGCGAATATCACCAATCGCAAAAATACCTGAGCGGTTAGTCCTCATTTTCTCATCGGTAATAACCCAGCCTGCTTGATCGGTAATCCCAAGATCACTGATCATGCTGGACACTGGATCTAGACCAACATAAACAAAAACACCGCCAAATTCATGGTTAGTCACTTCCCCAGTCTTAACATTCTTGATGTCAACCGAGCGAACCTTAACATCATCACCCTTGATTTCCTCAACCACAGAATCCCAGATGAAGTCAATCTTATCATTAGCAAAAGCTCGATCCTGCAAAATTTTTTGCGCTCGCAATTCATCACGGCGGTGAACAATAGTCACCTTATCAGCAAACTGGGTCAAGTAGATTCCTTCTTCAACCGCTGAGTCGCCACCACCGATGACCAAGAGATCTTGATTGCGGAAAAAAGCCCCATCACAGACCGCACAGTAAGAAACCCCACGGCTATTGTACTCCTGCTCACCGGGAACACCAACCAAACGGTGTTTGGCACCTGTTGCTAAAATAATGGTTTTGGCATCATAGTGATCTTCGCCTGCAATTACCCGCTTGAAATCACCGTGATCTTCAACCCTTTCAACAATGCCATAAATATTTTCGACACCAAATTTTTCCAAGGGCTCATACATTTTCATAGACAAGTCTGGACCAGAAATAGTCTCAAAACCTGGATAATTCTCAATATCTGAAGTATTATTCATTTGACCACCAGGTGCTCCTTGCTCAATCAAGCCAACCTTGAGATTAGAACGACCAGCATAGAGAGCAGCGGTCATACCACCAGGACCAGAGCCAATCACCAATGTATCATAAATCATATCTTTCCTCCTTAGGATATCTTTAGTAGACCTAGTTTACTCCAGAAGTGCAACAGGGTCAACTATTATGACTTTACCATCAAAACAATAGCCATAAAAGCGAAGGATAGGATGGGAATAGAAATCAAAGCCATCATAATGCCATCATAAAGGGCATTTTGCCGCTCCTTGATCGTCTTATCTTTTAACTTGAGAGCCCGATAAGACAGCCAGACAATCACGGCAAAAATAACAAAGGCAATAGCCATAAATAGACCTTGCAAATAAAATTTAAAAATATCTACTAACATAAAAAACCTTAGGCACTTTAATAGAATCTAACCACTTGAACTGACCAAGGTAAAAGACGCCCCAGCTCTCCAAGCAATTGAGACCGAATCCACAAGAAAACCCGCTTGACTGGCCAAACGAGCTTCAAACTTATTCCTATTATATCAAACATAAGATTTTTTGTAACTAGCAAAAAATTCTTTAGTTCTTTCCTCTTTTGGATGGTTGAAGAGCTGGTCTGGCGTTCCCTGCTCGAGAATTTTTCCCTTTTCTAAGAAAAGAACTTTATCAGCTACCTGAGCAACAAAATTCATATCATGACTGACCAAAACCATGGTTTGGCCAGTCTTAGCAGCATCAGCAATAGATTTTTCCACTTCGCCTACCAATTCAGGGTCTAGAGCCGAAGTCGGTTCATCCAAAAGAAGAACATCTGGCTTCATCGCCAGGGCCCTTGCCAAGGCCACCCGTTGCTTCTGTCCGCCGGAGAGGTGGCGTGGGTAATGATTTTCTCGATCAGCTAGTCCGACCTTCCGCAATTCCTCTTTTGCAAGAGCTGTTGCTTCCTTATCGGGCATCTTTTGGACAATCTTGAGTCCTTCTTTGACATTATCCAGAGCTGTCCGCCGTTCAAAGAGGTTGAACTGTTGAAAAACCATGGCCAGTTTGCGGCGCAGAGTCAGGATTTCTTCCCTAGTAATGGTTTCAAAATCTACCCTGAAATCATCAATCTCAATCGTGCCAGAATCCGCTTCTTCCAAGTAATTCATACTGCGTAAGAAGGTCGATTTCCCAGCACCAGAGGCACCAACGAGAGCGATAACCTGTCCCTTTTCAATTTCCAGATCAAGGCCATCCAAGACCTTTTGACCGGAAAAGGTTTTGGTCAAATTTCTAATCTTGATCATTAGCGTAAGCCTCCTTCTTCTCCGGAAATATTTTCTGGTGATTTAATTTCCATACTCTTTTCAATATAACGGCCAATATTTTCAATGATAATGCTGACAATCCAATAAATCAGGGCAACTGAAATGTAACGTTCAAAATAGCGATAGTCTCGGCCACCGATAATCTTCGCTTGGGCAAACATTTCAATAATACCAGCACTGAAGGCCAGAGAAGTTCCCTTGGTCAGACTAATCAAGGTATTGATGAGGGTTGGGGTTGCGATAACAGCTGCATTTGGAATAATAACCCGACGGTAGATTTGAACATTGGTCATTCCCAAACTCTTGGCCGCCTCAATTTCACCTGAATCAACCGCCTGAATCGCTGCTCGAATAGTCTCACTGGTATAAGCCGCTTCATTGAAAGCAAAGGCTACAACCGCAAAGACCAGTGGAGAGACATTATTGATATTCCAACCCGAATGGGTCTTCATATTAATATAGCGCAATAAAAGCGGAATCCCGTAATAGGTCAACATAAGCTGAACCAAGATAGGTGTTCCCCGCAAAAAACTGACAAAGAAAGCCTGAATTTGGTAGAGAACAGGCACTCGATTAATTTTGACAATGGCAAAAAGCAAGGCCAAAATCAAGCCAAAGATAGAGCCCCAAACCGTCAGCCCCAAAGTCATTGGTAAATGCTTTAAAATATCAGGAATAGCACCAAAAACAGCGCGTACGCTAAAAAGCATTCCATCAGGCAAGGTATTAACAAACTTGTCATAGAGACCTGTTTTTATAAGATAACCCCATACCTGCATCAAAATCAGGATAACAAGGATTAAGCCGATAAAGAAACCAGCCATTTTTCCTCTAGTTGTTTTAAAGAACTTACTCAGCCCTTCTTGTGAGTTATTCGTTTCTGACATAGAATCTCCTAATTTTTATTTTTATCAAGTTATACTATCAGTTCATTGTATCATCCTAAGCAGCAGCTGTAAAATAGTTGATTTCTAAGACTAGAACTAGATAGGAAAACAGCATGAAACAGGTAGGACAACAGCCATGATGGCTCTGCCCTAACCCATGAATATCGCAATATCTGAAAATGACGTATAAAAAATCGATAAATCACCAGAAATAGCGATTCCGATTTTCCTCACTCTCTTATGTTAAGGCTCAGGCCTCTTCTGTCACTCTCTTGTTTCAAGGCGCGGCAGCTTTGCTTGCTCTACTCCTAACCTTCAGCATGTTGCCATACTCTTGCATGGTCATTAAAAAACCACTAGATTGTTGAAAGCAGCCTGAAAATAAGAATACACGCCCTAAATAAGAACTTCCAATCAACAGCGACTCGGCTCATTGGTGATCGAACATCGAATAGCTTAGGCAGAAACAAGACCCAATTGCTCAAGACAGCAGGTCCCAGCTACCGTATCAAACTGTTCCATCTAACAATAATTAACACGAGGCAGGCCTTTTATCCCAGCCGATTTTTCTATTACTTAAGACTGGAAACGTAGTCTCCACCAAAATACTTTTGACTTAATTTCTTCAATGTACCATCTTTTTGAAGGGCCTTAATCCGCCGGTTAACAAAGGCTTGCAGCTCTTTACCCTGATCTGTCTTTCCAAAGAGGAGGTATTCCTTACCATCCTTGTTAGAACCGACTTTATCTTGTAACTTGCTGACCGTGAAGTCAAAACCTTGGTCCTTGGCCGCATAGCTGGAAGAAATTTGGTCGTAAAAGATAAAGTCAATCTTACCCTGATCCAAATCTTGAAGACGTGAAGTGAAGCCTGTTTGACCAGAAACATAATTGACCTTGATTGGCTCTTTATCAGGATGCTGCTTATTCCAATCCTCTAGGGTCTGAGCATAGTTGGAACCTGCCAAAGCTTCAGTAGATTTCCCAGAGAGCTGCTCCAGCTTGTCATACTTGGTGCCAGATTTGGTCACAATAGCATAGTTAGAGACTGAGATTGGATCAGAAAAGAGATACTTCTTAGCCCGATCAGCATTGTAATTGAAGTCATTAGCTGCAATTTGATAGCGATCTGAATCAATGCCCGGCAAAATAGACTCAAATTCGGCTGTCTCAAATTTGAGATGATACTTCTTTGAACCTTTAAAAATAGCCTTCATGACTTCAATATCATAGCCAGTTTGCTTATTATTCTTGCCAGTAAAAGTGAAGGGAGCCGTATCAGAATCTGTTGCAACAATGATATCCTGCTTGGCTGACTCATCCGTTTTAGACGAACAAGCCGTTAAAGTTAAAACAGCTAAACCAAGTACCAAGCCAACTAGAAAAACATTCTTTAATTTCATAGACAGTCTCCTTAAAGTCTTCATCGTGACACTAGTTTAACATGTCATGAATATTTTGAATAATAGGGAATTTCTATCAAGTGATAAATAGATACTATCAAAAAATTAAAAAGAACTTTTAGATGAATAGTTAAGAAACTATTCGAAGGGCAAAATCAGCCGAAACAGCAGATAAAAGGCCGGAAACCTAACCCCAGCCTTTAACCAATATATTAAATTTAAAAACTCTGTTTTTTAGCTTTGCGACTAGCACGGCCCTTGGCTCTGACTTGTGCTCGTCTTTCTCGCTTACGTTTTTCGTCAACCTTCCACTGAATTTTCTTCTTGTAGCCCGGTTTAATTTTTTTCTTTTTCTTCTTAACCAAACCAATCATTTCCGTGTCCAGTTTCTGGTAAGATTTTTCACGATTAGCCCGACGGTCACGATCATAGGTATCTTGGAATTCCCCATTTTTAAAGACCTTAGGTATAAAACCAATCCCCATCTTTTCCAGTTCACGAATATCAGTGTCATCACTAGGTTGGTAGAGCGTAATAGCTGTACCAGACAGACCATTACGTCCCGTACGGCCGACCCGATGAACAAAGAAGGACAAATCCTGCGGAATGGCATCATTGATGACATGGCTGACCCCTTCAATATCAATCCCCCGAGCCGCGAGATCAGTCGCTACGATATACTCAAAATCCAAACGTTTAATTTGGTTCATGAGTCGCTTACGCTCCCTTGGCGGAACACCACCGTGAATCTTAGCTACTTTGAGACCATTGCTTAGCAAAAAGTTATGAAGTTCATCCGCCCGCTCCTTAGTATTGACAAAAATCATAGCCAAATAGGGATGAAGATGGGTCAAAATTTCCAGAAGCTGACTATTCTTATCGCGGCCCTTAGTCGAAATCAGCCAATTATCAATGGTATCAGCAATCACCGTCTGAGTTTTAATTTTTTCAATAATAGGATCTGTCAGATACTTCTTCAGAAAGGGCTGGAGCTTTTGTGGAATGGTAGCCGAGAAGACTAGGAATTGCACATTCTTAGGCAGACTGGCAGCAATCTTATCAACTGTGTCCAAGAAGCCCATGTCCATGGTCATATCAGCTTCATCGACAACAAAAGTGGAAGCCTTGTGAATATCCAAATGACCTGATCTTATCAAATCATAGATCCGACCGGGCGTTCCAATGACAATCTGAGGCTGCCCAGCCTTCAACTTGTCTACCTGCCGCTGCTTATCCGTTCCCCCGACATAATTGACAAGGCGAATCTCACTATCAGCTTGGTCAGCTATCTGTTTAGCTGCTTCATAAATTTGAGTAGCCAGTTCCCGACTAGGAGCCGTAATAACTGCCTGAACCTGCTTGACCCCTTCGTCTATTTTTTCAAAAATTGGCAATAAAAAGGTGTGGGTCTTGCCCGATCCCGTCTTAGATTCACCAACTAAGTCACGGCCAGAACGGACTACTGGAATCAATTTGGCCTGAACCGGAGTGGGTTCCTTAAAATTCATCTGATCCAAAGCCTGATTAATATAAGCCTTGAAATTATAATCTTTAAAAGTCATACGTCCCTCATTAACTCTGCCTGAGCTCTTTTATACCTTATTCTGCTTATTGACTTAACCCATTATACCAGAAGAAAAGCCTGAGAACCAGCTTTTCAGGCTTTATTCTGACTTGCAACTATAATAAAAATGCTCGTATCTTTTTCATAAGGCGAGCATTTCTTATATCGCAATTATCAAAAGGCCCTGTCCCTAGTGTCTCCTAAAACACTAGGCAGCAGGGCCTGTTATTGATAAATCTCGTCAGGCTAGGCATCTGTAATCTTGATAAACGGAGCACCGATACCACTGGTATCAATCGGGTCATGACTTTGGTCATTCCAAAGCTGACTCACTGAATACCAGCCAGAGAGTCCAGAAGTATAAGGATCGGATACATGGGTACTGCCATTGTTGTAGCCCTTGAGAACCAATTCATGACTGCCATTGCTGACAAAGACACTATTCTGCACAGCGGCCAGAACATGATAGCCTTGCAATAGGGCTGTTTGAACCTGACCTAAGCTTCCCAGAGGTGTCGCAACCAGACCCCAATGACTAGCAGCTTGTAGGATCCCTTGACCACTGGTTCCGTCAAAGTTCTTGTTGAATTCATTAGTATTGTTGTAAAGGTAATCGGCCACTTGGTTCGGGGTAACTTCTTGGCCCTTGAGTGAGCTGATAACCATTGCTAAATCAGTTGGTACGCAGCCTGTTGGGCCAAGATATCCGCGGCCATATTTCAGACCAGACCAGCGGCCATCTCTTTGATTGTAATAAGGTGTGTCATAGTTGGACTTATTAACTTGGAAATCATAACCGGCCAAAGCAGTCATCTTATCTCCAAGTCGTTGATAAACATGGGCATGATAGGTTCCAGTACCATTGTGGTTTTGAGTATTGACTTGCAGGGAAGCCTCTAGGTTGGAACGGTTCATCTCATACCAAATGATATCATCCTGATCATGAGTGTCCGACCAAACAGCCACTAGAATATCACCATTACTGGGAACATTATGAGCCGTGATCAGGTAGTTTCCAGTTCCCTTATAGGTAGTGGTTACCGTTACCTGCTCTCTATTCTCATTAGCTGGCACCTCATAAGTTGTTCCCGTGACACCAACCAACTGATTATTGTTGTCAACATAGTATAGATGAACCATATAGGTACCCGTCTCATACTGATGCTCAGACAATTTCACAGTCACTTTATAGCTATTATCGGCCTGTTTACTAGCATCATACCAGATAATATCATCTTGGTCACGATTGCTGGTCCAAACAGGAACCTTGACCGCTACAATACCGTTGCTGTTCGACACATTGGTAATCAGGACATCAAAACCATCGGAAGTCTGATT
>NZ_JAAKDU010000008.1 GCF_011038795.1 Streptococcus tangpeifui | reverse complement strand
TACTCACCCGTTCGCAACTCCTCGTACTAGAGCAAGCTCCAGTACTCAGCGTTCTACTTGCATGTATTAGGCACGCCGCCAGCGTTCGTCCTGAGCCAGGATCAAACTCTCATCTAATAGTTTGAGCGCTTAACTCACTTGTGTCATCGCTGACTTATTGTCCTTTGACAGGTTACTCTCGTAACCCGCACGTCTTGGTTCGTCTCTATTCAGTTCTCAAAGGTCTTGCCCCTCTCTCGAGGACAGCTCCCTTATTCTAGCAAACACCTCCTCCTTTGTCAATACCTTTAGATTAATTTTTTTATGTATTATAAAATGGTAAACCTAGGATTGTTTTTAAATAAAGCTAGAAATAAAAAGAACTTTCATTTTGGAAATTCTTTGTCATTAGTCGTACTTGATACGGAAAGTAAAAAAACAAACAAAATTAGATTTCTTGTTATTAAAAATCTAATCCTGTTCATTTTTTATTTTGGTTGTCGAAATTTTTATATAAGGCTGGGACAGACAGCCTTCTCACTGCTACTAGTCAATAGCTGAATTTTTATAACCATAAAGAAAATAGATAAGAAGACCAATAAGCACAGAAATACCAAAGGCGATCCAGGTAACAGTCATAAATTGACTCATGAGAGATAGACAGATAATGATTGAAATAATCGGTAAAATTGGGACTAAAGGTGTCTTAAATTGATCCTTCTGGGGGGTTCCTTTGTCCTGACGCAGCTTAATCAAGGCTACTGCAAGGACAATCAAATAAGCTAAAGTACAGATATTAACAAACTCTGCCAAAGCTGCTAGAGGAACAATACCAGCAAAGATAATGGCGAAGATTCCAACTAATAGTGTCGCATTATCTGGAATCTTCGATTTTTCTGAAATATGGCGGAAGGATTTCGGTAAAAGTCCATCTCGACTAATACTATAAACTGTTCGTGAAAGAGCGTAGGTCATCGAAATACAGACCGTAATCAAAGTTAAAATGGCTACAGTCGAAACATAGTTGGCTGCCCATGACAAGCCAACATGACGCAGGGCAAAAGCAACAGCATCAGCAACACCAAGCTTAGTGTAATGAACAATCCCTGTTAAGACAAGAGTAACCACAATATAGACAATCGTCACAATAATCAAAGATAGAGTAATTCCGCGAGGAACTGTTTTTTGCGGTTCCTTAGCCTCGTCAACTGCCATAGACAACGATTCAAAACCAAGAAAGGCAAAAAACATAATCGATGCTCCAGCAACAATTCCCGTTTTGCCACCATAAAGTTGACCCAGTCCAAATGGCATGAAGTTTGACCAATTATTCGGTTTGATAAAAAAGAAACCAGCGACAATAAAAAGGGCTAAAGCTGAAAACTTCAAAATAACTAAAAAACTATTAAAGCGTAAGACTGATTTAGAATTCATCAAAACTAGAGCTGTTACAGCTATCATAACCAAGACAGGCAACAAATCAACATAGGTTCCCTTGCTTGGATCCAAAGTTCCATTAAGTGCTGTAGGCAAAGTAATATTAAAACTGGCCAAAAGTCCTTTTAAATAAGCTCCCCAGCCCGAAGCAACACTAGAAATGGCAATCAGGAATTCCATTATAATCATCCATCCGACCATCCAAGCTGGAAATTCTCCTAAAGTTGCATAAACATAGCTATAGGCGCCACCATTTGCAGGTAAACGAGATGCAAATTCTGCAAAGAAGAGAGCTGAAATACCAACGGCAACAGCAGCAATAATGATAGAAATGACCAAACCTGGTCCAGCATAGTTAGCAGCACCAATACCAGTAATAGTAAAGATACCTGTCCCTACCATTGAACCTAAACCAAGAAAAACGAGGTCAGTAACCCCTAAACTTCTAGCCATTTCTGTTTTGGCTTGACGCGGGTCTTTTTTTCGAAAAATATTCACTTATCTCTCCTTGAATTTTCTATAGTTGTAAGTTTATCATAGGGAAAAATGATTGTAAATACTTTTTGGAATAAAGCAAAATATAGTACCCAAAACAAAGATATTAAAAGACAAAAGAAAAAGGAGCACTTTTCTCCTTTTCTTAATTATCGTTGCTGCTATCTGTTTCAGACATCTTTTCCTTCACTTCATCATAAGAAAGAGCATGATTGTCATCTCCAGAGTTTTCTAAGTCTTCTTCAGGCATCTTACCTGTTTCATAGATAGATTTAATTTGAGCAGCATCCAAAGTTTCATATTTGAGCAGAGCTTCTGCAATCAATTTATGGGTTTCACGATTAGAATTAATAACGTCAGCAGCCTTATTTCGAGCTTCATTAAGCAAATCACGAACTTCTTCATCAATCATAACAGCTGTTTGAGTAGAATAAGACTTATCAGTTGGCATTTGACCTGGGTTCATGGCATGATTGCCTTCATATTGAACTGGTCCAAGTTTGTCGCTCATACCATATTCAGCTACCATAGCCCGAGCTAGGGCAGTAGCTTGTTCAAAGTCATTTGAAGCACCTGAAGTTTGGACATTAAAAATGATTTCTTCAGCAACACGGCCACCCATGAGACCAGCCAATTGTTCTTTCAACTCATCCTTAGAAAGGAGGTTCTGATCTTCCTTAGGTAAGGATATCATGTAGCCACCGGCACGTCCTCGAGGAACGATAGTAACCTTATGGACATCTCGAGCACTTGAGAGAACCAAACCAACAATGGTATGACCAGCTTCGTGGAAGGCCACAATTTGCCGTTCTTTTTCAGAGACCTTTTTATCTTTTTTAGAAGGACCTGCAATAACACGGTCTTCAGCTTCGTCAATATCGCTAGCATCAATCTTAGTCTTATTGCGACGAGCTGCAACAAGGGCCGCTTCATTCAAAACATTTTCAAGGTCGGCACCGACAAAACCTGGAGTTTGTTGAGCAATAACCTTGAGATCTACATCATCTTTTAATGGTTTATTTTTAGAATGGACTTTAAGAATAGCTTCCCGCCCCTTAACATCAGGACGACCAACTAAAACTTTACGGTCAAAACGTCCAGGACGAAGAAGAGCTGGATCGAGAACATCGCTTCGGTTGGTTGCAGCAATAACAATGATACTTTCATTACCTTCAAAACCATCCATTTCGACTAGGAGTTGGTTAAGAGTCTGTTCACGTTCATCATTTCCGCCGCCCATACCGGCACCGCGACGGCGACCGACAGCATCAATTTCATCGATAAAAATCAGAGCTCTTTCAGCCTTTTTAGCATCTTCAAAGAGGGAACGAACTCGACTAGCACCGACACCGACAAACATTTCCACAAAGTCAGAACCTGAAATACTGAAAAAAGGAACACCGGCTTCACCAGCAACCGCCTTAGCTAAGAGAGTTTTACCAGTTCCGGGAGGACCTTCAAGAAGAACACCTGTCGGAATGCGGGCACCCAAAGCCCGATACTTTTTAGGATTTTTTAAGAAGTCAACAACTTCAACTAGCTCTTGCTTTTCCTCCTCGGCACCCGCAACATCAGAAAAACGAACCTTAATATCATCCTTGCTAGCAGCCTTAGCTTTATTACGGCCGAAGCTCATGGCACCACGAGCTCCACCGCCGCCTCCTTGACTCATCATAAAATAGAAGAGCAGTCCCATAACAAGTAGTGGGACGAAGAGACTAAAGACATAGGACATAATTGCCCCACTAGAACTTTCAGGAACCACCTTAATTTTAGTACCAGATTCATCAGCTGCTTTTTCCAATTGATTCATAGAAGAATCGCTCGGTAAAATAACGGAGGTGAATTTTGTAACCTTTTCAGAACTATCAGAATTCAAAAGGTTAAAGCTTGAGCTGTTTGATGGAACCTTCTTGGCTTTGGCATAATCACCAGTCACTTTTACAACACTACCACTAGGCTGATAAGTAACTGATTTAATCTCACCTTTTTTTATTTCCTTAACTAAGGTTGAGTAACCAACTTCTCTAGTCTGACCAGAGGAACTGCTAAAATAAAAGTTTGCAGCTGTCACCGCCAAAACAATGACTACCAGATAAATATAGGCATTTTTGACAAGCCCATTTTTATTTTTATTATTCATTGGCTAATTAAAAACTTTCTAATACTTAGTTTGCGTAAATTTCTTCCTTGAGAACACCGACATAGGGAAGATTGCGATATTTTTCATCATAATCAAGACCAAACCCGACTACAAATTCATTAGGAACATCATAGCAGACGTAGTCAGCATCAATATCTACAACTCGACCCTCAGGTTTATCAAAGAGGGTGACAATCTTAATAGACTTAGCCTTACGGTATTTAAACATATCTCGCAGATAAAGGAGTGTTCTTCCTGTATCGATAATATCTTCGACAAAGATGACATCGCGGCCTTCGATATTAGTATCAACATCTTTTAGAATTTTAACTTCACCGCTACTTTGGGTGCCACCTTGATATGATGAAACCACCATAAAGTCAATTTCAATATGTATATCAATATGCTTAATCAATTCAGCCATAAAGGGAACAGCTCCCTTTAAAACGCCAACAAGTAAAGGATTTTTCCCTTGGTAGTCCTTTGTTAATTGCTTACCAAGTTCCTCAGCCTTAGCCGTGATTTCTTCAGACGAATAAAGCACTTTTTCAATATCGTTATCTAAGGTCATAAATCACCAATTTCTTTAGTTTTTATACACAATTTAGCTTTAATTGTAACACACTGGGGAGCTTTTCTCAAATATAAGTGTCCATTGACAAGGACAAAGAGAAGGAGGCCATCCTGTTCACCTACAATAGCTTTCTTACGCTCTTTTGCTGGAATTTTTTCGTCAATAAAAAGACGGCGTAGCTTCTTATGAAAACTGCCAAAATCAATCTGATCACCAGATCGTCTAGGCCGTAAAATAATAGGTTTCTGACTGGTCAAAGGAATCTCTCCTGTCTGATTAAACTCAAAACTATTTTGACCAATACTGACGATTTTGCCATATTCTAACACTTTCCTTGCAAAAGGGCTATCCGTCTCAGGGCCGATTTTATCAATCCAAAACTGCTCTTTTCTCAAATGTAGATAGTAGTCTGATTTTAGGTAGCTATCTTCCTCCTGCTTGTTTTCTTTCAGCCTGTTTAAGAGAGCTGTAAACTGTTTTCTGGATAACTCCAAATCTGTAAATTGGCTCAAATAATCTTGCAGGAGATAATATTGAACGGCTACGGTTTTCTGCTGAAAAGTCTGCAAATCTGTTGCTTCTAATCCAAAACTCAAATCAGAAAGGGCAGTTAAAAGATAGGCTGCCTCTTGCCCTAATTCTCTGAGAGCTGTTGACAATTTAGGATTTTCTCGAGACAGATTGGGAAGATAGGTATTACGAATCCGATTACGCAGATAATCCCCACTAGTATTAGTCTCGTCCTCAAAATGAAAAACCTGAGGTAGGTCAGACTTTTCAACATTTAAAAAGGGACGAATCAATTGACCTGGACCAAAGTCCTGAATTATTTTCATACCAGTCAAATGCCTGAGTCGACTTCCACGTAAAAGACGCATAAAAATAGTCTCAGCTTGATCGTCCGCATGGTGGGCTGTCACCAGAGCTGTATAGCCCTCTTCCTGCATAATCTGGCTAAAAAAGCTATAACGAAAGGAACGTGCAGCTTTTTCTGAAAATTTTCCCGTAAAATTAGTTACAAAAAAGGGGAGCTGATGCTGGTCAGCCCAAGTTTTCAAATAAGCTTCTTCCTCATCAGACTGAATTCGCTGTTTATGATTAACATGAGCAAGACCAATAGAGATGGCTAGATCCTGCTGATGTTGATGTAAGAAATGGAGTAAATTCATTGAATCTACTCCACCGGATACGGCTATTAAGACCTTATTATGGTCAGTAAAATAACCTTCTTTTTGAATGGTTTTTAAAATCTTTTGGTAAATCATTTTAACATTCTGTAGATATCATCAGCAATGGCTGTAATATCGTCATAGCTAGCATTTTCTGTAAAGATAGATAGAACAAAGGGAGTTTCACCATAGACAATAGCCACATCGTGGCGATAATCGTAAGCATCTCCAATCTTATGAGCTACCTTGACAGAGATATCCTTAGAGATTCTCTGGTCATCATAATCAGTTGAAGAGAGATAGTCAGTAATATCACCATTTTGCTTATAGATAGCCTCCATCATCAGACCGGCTGTCTTAGCAGAAACCTTACGGCTCTTCATGTCCCAATCTTGACCAATAGCTGACTTGATGGTTTTATGGAAATCCTTGTCATATTGATGAGCTACATAATAACCTAAAATATTGGTCGCAACATTATCAGAAGACCGAGTAATTCGTTTTTCTAAGTCTCCGACACTGTATGGCTTATTATCAGCCGTTTTACTAAGATTTCCGCTGCCTTCTGGCTTATAAGCATCCTTAAAATCATTAACTGCTGGCGTGTAAGTGAAATTCTGAGAACTTTTAATTTTCCCTTTATTAATTTGTTCCTGCACATAGTAAAGCAAAGGAAGCTTGCTGACACTGGCAGAATAGATCATCTTATCGGCATTGATTTGAGCAGTCTTGCCAGTATTAAGCTGCTTCACGTAGATACTGTACTTATCTGCCTTATTGTACTTAGCCTGCAGCAGGTCTTGTATCAACCTAATTCTATCATCATGCTTAGAAACTGCCTTAGCATCAATCCAACCCTGCCCCTGCACATAGAGGTAGCTGCCATGCTGAGTTTTAGCCCTTTGAGTTACCTGAATTTTACTATAGGTTGGCAGATTTGTTTTTTTAGGAACTTGTCCTGCAACGTAAGGTTTGTCGTAAAGAGTTACCTTGTCATGAGTCCAATAACTTTTTGACTTTTTAAAAACTTCTTGCTTTTTTATCTGGTCATCATAAAAGTCTCGATAGCTAGCCTTGACATAGTTACCGTTAGCTAATTGGAAAATTGGCATTCCATTTTTATTTTCAAGCAGTCTCTTAATAATAATTTTTGAATCTGGCTGAAGCTGACCAGCTTGTTTAGTTAAGCTAGAATCTAAATAAGTTTTTACCTTGGTGTAAACATTAGGATTAGCAGGAGTTTTAGCAAAATAGACATAGGAAAAATTTCTTGTTGGTCCTTCCTCGTCCTTGGTATTACGATCACCTCTTGCTATCGAAAATGAAACAAGGAAAACTTGCAGTAAAACCAAAAAGGCAAAGAGTTTTACTGTCCCGTTGCCTGTTTTAATCCTCATGAGAGTCCTCCGCTTTTAAGGATTGATTTTTTTGATGGAGCTCCTCTAATTTTTCATCAGAGTAAGCCAAAAACTTCTCAATTGTTTCAATCAAATTTTCCATAATTATTGAGGAACCAATTCCGGAACGATGAATGTAACCTCACCAGAATCAGAATAATGATACTTGGCACGAGCGTATTTTTCAACAAATTCATCATCCTTAAGCTGCTCAGCAAGTTGCTCTTCCTTACTTGTTTGAGCCTTGGTTTTCTTATAATTTGCCTTTAGTTTAACAATTTCTGCTTTTTTATTTTGCAAATCACGGTAACTAGAAACCAGGTTATAGGTTGGTAGAATAAAAAGCAAAATGACAAAAATTAAAGTCCAGCCCATAAAACGATGACGTTTGCGGGCTTCTTCTTCCTCATAGCGCTTGGTCAGGTTATTCTCTTTAATATAATCATTGTTCAGCTGAACAACCTTATCAGTCTTACTCATCCACTGCTACCCTTTTTTCACTCAAAATCTCATACATTTTTTGGGCATCGTCTCTTTTAGTACTGTCTTTCATTTCTAACACGCGCACTGTCAATAGCTTATTACCAAAGCGAATTTCGATTTCATCATTCAACTTGAGGTCAGTTGATGATTTGGCCAAAATTCCATTGACCTTGATACGGCCTTTATCGGCTACTTCCTTGGCAACAGGCCGGCGCTTAATGATACGAGAGACCTTTAAATATTTATCTAATCTCATTTTTTCCTCCAGAACTCGAGAGAAAAGTTCTCTCTCATACCTGTAACTTTCCCTATTTTATCATGAATTTCTAAAAAACGCAGGACTTTACACCCTTTCAGCAGTTTTTCGATTTTTGATTTCTAAAAATTTTTGGCCGAATTTTTTCAATTCCTCTAAAATTTCATAATCTTTTTTCTGACGAACATCAAAAATAACTTCGATTTTACCTTGGTGTTCACTGATCCTAGCCTTTAGATTAGTTACTGATAAAGCTTCAAAATAATCTTGGGTTAAAAAGAGAGCCTGACTGGCTTTTTCAAAACGGACAATCACTTCCGCATTTTTCTTTTCAAGGAATTGAACGAAAACACTGTCCAGATATGACTTAACCAGCCCAATTTCTAACAAATAAGCTACCTGATCAGGGTAATCGCCAAAGCGATCAATCAATTCAGACTGAAGATTTTCATAATCCTCCGGCAAAGAAATTTCTCGAATTCGCTTGTAAATTTCAATTTTTTGCCGCTCATCACTAATGTAATCAGCAGGAAGATAGGCATCAATGCCCAGATTGATTTCAGCATTGCCCTTCTGACGAGTCTGACTTTTTCCTTGCTTATGCTGAATAGCTTCCTCCAGCATCTGTGAATAAAGTTCAAAACCAACCGAATCAATAAAGCCACTCTGTGAAGCTCCCAGAATATTACCCGCTCCGCGAATAGAGAGATCCCGCATAGCAATTTTAAAGCCTGAACCTAGTTCGGTAAAACCTTTGATGGCATCTAACCGCTTTTCAGAAGCTTCTGTCAAAACCTTGTCAGGCTGATACATGAGGTAAGCATAGGCAATTCGATTGCTACGGCCAACCCGTCCCCGTAATTGGTAGAGGGTAGACAGTCCCATTCGATCAGCATTTTCAACAAAAAGGGTATTGACATTAGGCATATCAATGCCTGTTTCAATAATAGTTGTAGCTACCAAGACATCATGAACACCATCTAAAAAATCAAAAAGAGTATTTTCCAACTGAATTTCACTCATCTGACCGTGAACCACACCAATATTAGCTTCAGGAACCAGCTCCTGCAGTTCCATAGCCTTGCGATCGATAGTTTCAACACGATTATAAACGTAGAAAGCTTGACCGCCTCGGCTAATTTCCCGCATGATAGCTTCGCGAATCATACCAGGATTGGTTTCTAAAACATAGGTCTGAACTGGATAACGATTAGTCGGTGGCGTTTCAATGACCGATAAATCCCGAATACCCAACATGGACATGTGTAAGGTCCTAGGAATAGGGGTAGCAGTCAAAGTTAAAACATCAGACTTTTTCTTAAGTTCCTTGAGTTTCTCCTTGTGCTTAACACCAAAACGCTGCTCCTCATCAATAACAATTAGGCCCAAGTCCATAAATTTCAAGTCCTTAGAGAGCAGGCGGTGAGTTCCGATAATAATATCAATTTGCCCCTTAGCCAGAGCAGACAAGGTCTGGCTCTGTTCTTTTTTAGTTTGAAAGCGGCTGAGGACACCAACTTGGACAGCATAATTTTCAAAGCGTTCCTTAAAATTATTATAGTGCTGCTGGGCTAAAACGGTTGTTGGCACTAAAACGGCAACTTGCTTACCATCATTGACTGCCTTGAAAGCTGCCCGCATAGCTACTTCAGTCTTGCCAAAACCAACATCGCCGACTAAAAGCCGATCCATAGGTTTGTCGGATTCCATATCCTGCTTGACTTCTTTGATGGATCTCAATTGGTCATCTGTTTCAACATAGGCAAAATCGTCTTCAAACTCCCTTTGATTGTCATCATCAGCTGAAAAGGCAAAACCTTTGAGTTGACTGCGTTCAGCGTAAAGCTTCAAAAGATCGTCAGCGATATCTTCAACCTGCTTGGAAACTCTTTGCTTAGTCTTTTGGAAACGGCCATCATTAAGCTTATTGATTTTTGGCTCTTTGCCATCGCTGGCCATATATTTGGAGAGCAACTCAATTTGTTCAACTGGAATAGAAATCGTATCAGCATTCTGGTATTGGACCGTCAGGTAGTCTCGGTGCACACCCTGAATTTCAATAGTTTCAATACCAAGAAAACGCCCGATGCCATGGACATTGTGAACAACATAGTCGCCTTTTTGCAGCTCATTATAATCCTTAAGTCGCTCAGCATTGCTGACGTTCTGCCTGCGAATCCGCCGTTTTGGAGTCTTATGGAAAATTTCTTTTTCTGTAATCAGAACCAGTTTTTGATCCGCAAAGTAAAAACCATTGGTCAGAGATCCCTGAGTCAGCTGAGCCTTCCCTTCACGCAAATCATCAGCTGCTACTATTGGCAAGTCACAACCGTACTCCTGAAGACTTTCTTGCAACTTTTCCAGCTTGACTTGCGAATCAGATTGGAGAACAACTGTTGCCCTAGTCTTGAGATAACGATTGACTTCATCCACCAAAAGAGGAATTTGATTGAAAAATTCCTGCATAGCATACTGGGTGAAATTATAGATTTTCTGGAAGCGAATATTGCCCAGTCCTTTGTGAAAATTTGAAAAGAAGCTAGCAGGTTGATAACTTCTCAGGTTCTGAAAGACATCCGCAAAGTAGACCTGACTTGAAAGAGCCTTATGTTGTTGTAAATTTTCGGTCAGATAATTAGCAATTTCTAGATTTAATGTAGCATTGCGCTCAGTTAATTTTTGAAAATCATCAAAGAAAATTGGTGTTCCCTGAGGTAGATAATCTAAAAGGCTATAGGTCTTATCGTAAAAATAAGCCAGAAACTTTTTAAAATCCTGATGCCGATAGCCATCAGCCAGCGTAGTATAAAGACCATCCAAATAGTCCTTAAGTTGGTCATTTTGAACTCGCCCTAGTTCCAACTCTAACTTAGCTAGACCCTTACGCCGATTCTCTTCAGTCAGTATTGCCTCATCAACAGGACTCAAAGTAAAACCTTCTAGATTTTCTAGCGATTTTTGACTCTCAGGATCAAAAATTCGCAAACCATCTAGTTCATCTCCAAAAAATTCCAAACGGTAAGCCTGATCTGTCTGACCATCATAGATATCTAAAATATCCCCCCGCTGGCTAAATTCACCCGGCGAGAATACCTGAGAAACCTTATTATAACCAAGACTGGTCAAAGTCTTGATTAGACTGGCCAAATCATAGTCTTGACCAACTGTGAAAGTCAAAACAAAACGGGCATAGTCCTCAGGTTTAGGCAACAGGACCCTAGCTCCCAAAAGACTAGTCACCAAAATCCCAGATTTGGTTTCATCCAGCAGAAAATTGAGGCTCTCCACTCGAGAAAGAGATTTTTCTTGTGAAGCAACAACAAACTCTGCCCCAACAATATCATCCGCAAAGAATTGATAGACCGAATCATCACCGATGAGACCAATTAGGTCACTGGCTAGATTTTCAGCCTCATTCTGACTAGCCGTCAATATGACTAACTTACCTCGATTAGCCAAAAAATTTCCAGCAATAGCCAGACTCTTACTAGCCCCACTCAAGCCCATAATTAACTGTCGTCCCAGCAGAGCTGTCTTATCCTGCCATTCCTGCAGGTGCTTATTTTGATTAAAAAGATGTAAAAGTGTCTTATCCATTGTATTTTTGCATAGTCTGTTCAAAATCACCAGACTCCAAATAAAAGTTAACCGCAGTAGCTACTCGTTCTAGAGAAGCTAAAATTGTTGCATAATCATCCTGACAAAATGTAGACAGGACATAGTGGACCACCTTTGTCCCATGATTTGGCCGGCCAATACCAACCTTAATTCGGTCAAATTCCTGTCTACCGATATGCTTGATGATCGATTTAATACCATTATGACCGCCGGCAGATCCTTTTTGTCGGAAGCGAATCTTCCCAACAGCCATATCTAAATCATCATAGATAACCAGTAGATCCTCAATAGCGATATTAAAGTAGGTCAACAGAGCCTGAACAGCCTGACCGCTTTCGTTCATAAAGGTCAGAGGCTTAACAAAATAAACCTTCTCACCGTTAAGAAAGGTTGAACCAACCAAGGCCTTAAAATTTTTATCCTCTGTGAAAGTCACATCTAGATGCTTCACAATCTCATCAATGGCCATAAAGCCAATATTGTGCTTGGTTTTATCGTATTTTGAACCTGGATTTCCCAGACCAACAATCAATTTTGTCATTTTACTTTTCCTATTCCAGAAAGACCAAAAGGACTGGAAGACGGTTCCAGCCTTTGGTTGCTATTACTTTTTTACTTAAACATTGAAACGAAATTCCATGATGTCGCCATCTTGAACCACGTAATCTTTACCTTCTTCACGCAAACGACCAGCTTCCTTAACCGCTTTTTCTGAGCCGTACTTAATCAGATCATCATACGACATAGTAACAGCGCGGATGAAGCCCCGTTCAAAATCTGAGTGAATGATACCAGCAGCTTGCGGAGCCTTAATACCTCGCTTAAAAGTCCAAGCCCGCACTTCTTTTTCCCCAGCAGTAAAGTAGGTGCCAAGACCAAGTAGATGATAGGCTGCGCGTGTCAATTTATCCACACCTGATTCTGTCAAACCAAGATCTTCTAGAAAAAGCTCCTTGTCATCATCATCTAACTCAGAAATCTCTTCCTCAGCACGCGCTGAAATGACGACCACTTCGGCATTTTCTGTCGCTGCAAAATCACGAATTTGCTTAACATAGTCAATACTATCTGGATCAGAAACCTGATCTTCATTGACATTAGCCACATAGAGAACGGGCTTAGCTGTCAGAAGAAAGAGTCCTTTGACAATCTTTTGCTCATCCTCGGTAAACTCAATGGTACGTGCAGACTTACCATCCTCAAGAACGGGCTTGATTTTTTCAAGAACAGCAAATTCAGCAACAGAGTCTTTGTCCTTTTGAGTGCGTGCAACTTTTTCAACACGCGCATAGCGTTTATTGATAGATTCTAGATCAGCCAAGATCAATTCCAAATTAATCGTATCAATATCCGCCAGAGGATCGACAAAAGCACCTTCACGTCCCTGCTCCCGCATGACATTTTCATCATCAAAAGCTCGCACTACATGAACAATAGCATCTACTTCGCGGATATTGGCCAAAAATTTATTTCCAAGACCCTCGCCTTTTGAAGCACCTTTAACAATACCAGCAATATCGGTAAATTCAAAAGTCGTTGGTACTGTTTTTTTAGGTTTAATCAACTCCGTTAATTTTTGCAGACGGCTATCTGGCACCTCAACCATTCCGACATTGGGATCAATAGTGGCAAAAGGATAGTTGGCAGCCTCTGCCCCCGCCTTGGTGATTGCATTAAAAAGCGTTGATTTTCCAACGTTGGGCAAACCAACAATACCAGCTGTTAAAGCCATGAATTTTAGTCTCCGTTCAAATTTTTCAATCATGGTTATTATAGCAAAAAAGTCCGCTATTCAACAGACTTTTATTTTTACTCTTTGCTTCTTTTCTCAATTTTCACAACAATCTGTGTTTTGACAAATAGATCTCCTAAATGACGCTTATCCTTTTTTAAAGATTCCTCCATAAAAATCCATATAATCATAAATAACAAGCAAAACAGAGATCACGCTAGCAATCGATTGTGGGAACATGCTACATTCTGGAATTTTTTCTAAAAGTAAAAACATAAGCCAAGAACCATTAAACATAGAAGGTAGGCAGCAATAGATAATCTAAAAACAGTTTCTTTATTCAATACGGACAAGAATTGGATTATTTGCCATTATTACTTCTCCATTATGCAAATAATTGACAATACTATAAATTAAATCTCAAAAAAGATCGTTAGCATTTTTTGCTCCACCTTAACATTAAATACATTGATTTTCCAACACTGGGCAAACTCAACAATTCCAACTACTGAAACTACGAATTTTAGACTCCATTCGCTCTTCAAACAGAAATTATTATAATAAAAAAACTGCACACCACAAACTTATCTATCTCCTAAAGCACCAGCTAAGGCACCAATAGATAAAAAGATTAAGAAACAAATGATGATAACTAATCCTCGGTTTTTATCACAAAATTCCCAAATATTCATAGGCCGATTATCATCTTTCTCAATAACCCGCTCAATAATTTTCTCTGGCTCCTTACCTAATATTAGCTGGTCTAAACTTACTTGAAAAATCTCCGCCAACTTGACCAAATTGTCTAGATCAGGAGTAGCTTCTCCATTTTCCCACTTGGAAATAGCCTGACGAGAAATAAACAATTCTTGTGCCAAAACCTCTTGAGAGAGATTTTTAGTCGAGCGCAATGATTTTAGTTGTTCTGAAAAAGTCGTCATAATCTTACCTCAATGTTTTAGTTAAATGTTTTCTAACCCTAGAAAAAATAATTAAAGCGGCTAGTAATAAGAATAAGCTATGCATCAAGATAGCTGTATTTGATTCTGAAAATCCCAATAAGACCAACATCATCCGAGTAAAATGAACCCCGCCATGAACAGCTACAGCTGCCCAAGTTGTCTCAAAGATAAATTTCAGCAAATAAGCTAGAAAAGCAAAACTAAAAGCAATGAACATGGTTAAGAGGCCAAATACTAATCCCTCTCTAAAAATATGGAAGGCATGAATTAGGGCAAAGAGTCCGCTAGTTATGAAAAGGGAAACAATCGATGAATACTTAGTTCGTAAAGCTTGGGTCATGTAGCCGCGAAAGACTAGCTCTTCTGGAAATCCTTGAACCAGAAAAGCAGCCGAAAAGGATGTTAAAGTGTAAATGAATATATTAGCCAAACTAAGTTTTCTTTGAATTTGAAATGGGTTGTCATGGAAAAGAAATCTAGCGATGACCGACCCTAGAACAATTAAAACAGCCGTCAATAGGAAAGAAAGCAAAAATCCTTTGACCGACTTCTTGTTAAAGGACAAATTCAAGACTTTCCAAGTTTGCTTATCCAATACCTTGATAAAAAATAAGGTATAAAATAAATAGCCAAGAACAAAAATTGGACCACTAGAGATATTTCCATACAATCCATTAGATAATAAAGCTAGAAGACTGTTAAAGGGCAAGAATCCAATTGTTGCTAGTAGAACCTTCATTAAGGGCGAGAAAAATGAATCTCTCTTTACTTTCATCATCATGGTAAAACTCCTTTCGTTTTCTAAGCCTAGTATAGACGAGAGAAGCCTATTTTCCTAGCACTTTCACCAGCAACTAGAGGTTGCAAAACTAGTCCAAAGCCTGAAAATAAAAGGAAAGTAATAGTTGCTGATGGCAATTTCTTACAAACTATAAATAAATCTTTCTCTTTTGAGCTGTCAGAGTTACCTGCTGACAGTGGAGAATTTCACCATCAACTGCCAATAAGGTTTTATCTGGAAAAGTCAAAGTCAGACCATCCAGTAACGCATGATTTAAGCAAGAGGAAGTCTCATGTTTTTTTAAGACAAGGGTCAATAAAATCACCAAACGCTGCCAAAAATTTTCCCCTTTAGCATAAACGAGATGCAAATTTGAGTCAAATACCGTCGCACTAGGCCAAATCATAATGCCCCCGCCAAAATAAGTATTATTAGCTAGGGAGAAAAAGTAAATATCCTTAACTTCTAAAAGCTCACCATTCCCCTTCTTAAGCTGAACACTAGCCAGCGGCTTTTTAAAGAGAGATAAAATAGCTATTAAAACATAGGTCATTTTTCCTAGATGAAACCGATTGAGCCCAAACTTAATTTTAGACTGAGCTGCCTGTTTGACTACCCAAGCTGAAAAGCCGAGATCTAGACTATTAAGTAAGGCACCTGTCTGACCTACAAAAATAGTAATTTCTTTTGTATATCCAGTTAAAAGAGTTGCCATAGTCCCATCTAAATCTGGTAGTTGTAAAGCTTTAGCAAAATCATTACCTGAACCAACTGGGTAATAAGCAAAAGGAATGTCCTCTGGTAAATAATAAAGCACCTTAGACAAAGTACCATCACCTCCTAAAATCAGAAGACGATCCTCATCTGTCCAAGAGCTTAGTACATGGTCTACTCGATACTTTTCATCATCCGGACCAGTCGTATAAACTATTTCCTGATCAAGTTGAGGATAATCTTTTTGAATTTTTTCCACAACTTGATGGGCTTTGTGGGGACCAGCATTAGGATTGGCAATAATAAAAAGAGTCATAAGACCTTCTTTAGCTTTCGCTCAAAATCATGGCGACTCATCATGACCACATGGTCACAATTAGTGCAGCGAATCTTGATATCAGCCCCCAAACGCGTCACTTCCCAGCAGTTAGCCTTCTTACCAGTCTCCTTAATGGTGCAGGCATGGGGCTTTTTCATTTCAACCAAAGAACCTACCTGATACATAAATACCTCCAAAATATCTAAATATTAGCCTTATTATAAACAAAATGCCCTAAGCTGACAAATCTATTAAAAAGTCACTAGGTAAGATAAAATGATAGATTTTTAAATTACTAATTAGTGATAAAATTAGAAGAATAATAATAAAAATCAGACTGGCCTAATATTATTAAAATAGTCGATAGTAGCTAACAAATCTAGGGTAATGAATTCTCGTACAGAGAATCGCATTAAGAAAAGCTTATTTCTTACGATAGGATAAAAATAATAAAGAACCTAACCAAATGGCTAGGCACTTTCCAGAGATTATAAAAAGATGCGACAGGCTTGAGACACATAATAAGCTAGACTGTCGTCGTATTCTAAGGCAGTGGAGTTGCCCTAGGGAAAGTAAGTTTAAGAACCACATCGCAGTGGGTGATTGGAAGTACTTATCCCTTTTCATTATTTATAGGGGATAGCGCCTTTCCTAATCAACCGTGCGGGGGTGAGACTACAAAAGAAGAAGCCTGACTAATATCAGACTTCTTTCGGAGATTATGAAAAAGAAAAGTTTATTTAGGATTGACTATAGTATAGCTTTGAGCACTTAATTTCTGCTTAAAACATTTCAAAAATTTAAAAGATTTTCTTAATTCGTCCGAACTGGAGTAATCAGCTGAATAAAGTTTTCCCCATCATCACCTGGTGTCAAGGTAAATGGACGAACTGGCGATATAAAACGAATCCGAACTGTTTCACTTTTAAGAGCCTTGAGAGCTTCAATTAAATAAGTTGGATTGAAACTAATGGTTAAATCACTGCCACTTGTTTCTAAAGTATCGATTTCTTCATTGACTTTCCCAACCTCAGGGGAATTAACATGGGCCGATACCTGACCATTCACAATTTCCAACTTAACAGTACCATTTTGAGTGGCATTGGAAATCAAATGAGCCCGCTCCATAGCTGAGCGAAGATTATTGGTATCAAAGAGAATTTCAGTTTCAAAATCACTGACTAAAAGTCGATCGGTATCTGGATAAGCCCCTTCCAGCATCCGAGCATAAAAAGAAATGGTTTCACTTCTGAAAAGAATTTGACTGCCCGATAGAAAGACTTCAACGGTTTCAATATCATCACTAAAAACAGCTGAAAATTCACGCAGAGAACGGCTTGGTAAAACAACATCAAAGTTATCCCCAGAATTTTCCAAAACAAGTTTACGCTGGCTCATTCGATGAGAATCGGTAGCAACAGCCTTGAAATTCTTATGCTCTGTTAAAACCAAGTGAATCCCTGTTAAAATTGGTCGACTTTCCTGAGTGCTGGCAGCAAAAGCAGTCTCAGCAATCAAAGTCTTCAAAACCTTGGTTTCAAAAATTAAAGGATTGCTAGTCGCAACCTCCTGCAGACGAGGATATTGCTCAACATCTTTCCCTTTGAGGGTAATTTCTGATTTACCGCTGGTCAAAAGGACCTGATTGTGTTCGATTTCTTTAAAATCTAAGCTAACATCTGGCAGACTGGAAACGATATTAATAAAAAAGTTGGCTTCCAGTAAGATACTGCCTGTTTCTGAAATTAAGAGACCAGCATTTTCATCGTTGCTAGCAATTGAGTTTTCAATTGAAATCTGACCGTTAGAACCTGTCAAGGTAATACCAGTTGTATGGACATCAATCTTAAGGCTAGAGAGAATAGGAATAGCATTTTTGCTACTAATAGCTCTTTTAGTGGTATTTAAGGCCTGCAAAAAGAAGGCTTTATTAATTGAAAAATTAATCATGGAAACTCCTTTATAGTATTAAGTATAAGTTTAGTAGTAGTAGTAGGTCTTGTGGAGAGCGTGGAAAAATCGAACTAACCTAGCTAGGATAAGGCTAAGATGTTGTGCACAAGCTGTGGATAAACCTGCTAGAAATACAGCTCATATCCACAAGTCTATTTAATTTTATTTTTGATAGTTTCAATTTCAATCCGAAGACTGTCATCTTGAGTTAACATATTTTTGATTTTGTTATAGGCATGCAGGACAGTCGAATGGTCACGCCCACCGAATTCTTTACCAATCTTAGGCAGACTGTTATCGGTCATCTCTCGTGCCAGATACATAGCGACCTGACGAGCTAGGACAATGTTTTGATTACGTTTGGTCGATTTGATTTCCTTGACAGTTACACCGTAGAATTTACTGACCTGTGTTTGAATTTCTTCAATTGAAATAATATTGATAATTGGCGCATCCTGCTTGCGAGCCCGAATAGCTTCGGCAGCTAAATCAACTGTAATGATATTAGACTGCTTAACAGTAGCTACCAGATTGATATCTTTAAGGGCACCTTCTAGATCACGAACATTGGAATCAAATTGGCCAGCTAAATACTCAATCGTATCCTGAGAAAAGGTGTAAGGAAAGCCTTGCTCAAGGATTTTATTGGTCAAGATAGCAATCCTAGTTTCATAATCTGGCGGCGTAATATCAACTGTTAGTCCCCATTTAAAACGAGTCACCAGCCGCTCTTCCAGATTGTTGAGATGATCAGGTGTCCGATCACTAGTTAAAACAATCTGTTTGTTGTTGGCATGTAAGGCGTTAAAGGTGTTGAAAAATTCTTCCTGAGTGCCTTCCAAAGTCTTCTTGGCTAAAGATTGAATATCATCAATCAGGAGAACATCCAAGCTGCGGAAATTTTCCTTGAGTTCTTCCATAGACTCTAAGCGAATATGGGTGACAAATTCATTGATGAAGTTTTCTGCTGTGATATAGCGAACCCGTGCATTGGGATTATTTTCCAAAACAGTATTACCAATAGCATTGAGTAAGTGAGTTTTCCCCAGACCAGGTCCACCCCAGATAAAAAGAGGATTATAGGTTGTACCAGGACTGTTGGCGACAGCAATCGAAGCTGCCTTGGCCCACTTATTTTCATCTCCTTGAATAAAGTTGTCAAACTGGTACTTGGGGTTTAAATTTGACGGAACGGGAGGCTGAGTCGCCTGGGTAAAGCCCAATTGAGAATAAGCATTTGCCTGTCCCTCCTGATTCGAATTGGCTTTGCTAGCTAGGACATTCTCAATTTCAGCACTTTCAAAAATATATTGGGCTCTAATCTGTGTATTAAAGACTTCGAAGCCAGCAGTAATCAGGACTTGCTGGAGATTTTTCTCCCAAAAAAGTTCCTTCATGCGGTCGATATAAATGATAGCTGTATCATTTTCTACTTTAATCAACTGGGCATCTAGAACAAAAAATTCAAAAGTAGCTTGAGTAAGATGATCCCTAGACAACTCGAGGACCCTATTCCAAAAAATCGTTTCATTTTCTGTCATAGCTCTCTCCATTTTCAGAATATCTTGTACCGTATTCTAACATAAAAAAAAGAAGTTTTCCACAGGCAGAAAAGAAAAAATTCACATTGTTGACGAAAGTTTTCCACAGGGTGTGGAGAATAACAGAAAAGCTTTGAAATCAAGGTTTTAGTGAGTTTTTATATGTGTAAAAGGTCTGCCCAAGAGTTTTTTGAATCCACAGCTTATTTTAGCTTGTTGATAATTCTGTTTAACTCTTCTGAGGATGAAAAATGAATGACTATCTTACCTGATTGATTGTTAGCCATGTTTATGGTAACGGGAATTCCCAAAGATTTGGTCAGTTCTTTCTCCAAATCTTTTTTAAAAATATTCTGCTTTTTGACCGAGTATTTGGGATTATTTTTGGGCTTGAGTAATTTTTCTAAAGCTCTGACCGATAGTCCTTCAGCTTTAATTCTCTTTAACCAAGCTTCTTGTTCTTTATCGCTTAAGCCCAGCAAGAGGCGTGCATGGCCAGAAGATAGACTGCCATCTTCCAAAGCTGTTTGCAAAGAGTCAGATAAATTAAGAAGACGTAAAAAATTAGTGATGTAAGGGCGGGATTTCCCCATATATTTAGCGATTTCCTCATGAGTCATCTGGTTGGTTTCAATCAAGTCTCGATAAGCCTTGGCTTCCTCAATAGGATTGAGGTTAGACCGCTGTAAGTTCTCAATAATCGCTTGAATACGACTATCTTGGTCTGAAAGTTCCTTAATAATCGCTGGAATTGTTTGTAAATGGGCCAGCTGACAAGCCCTAAAACGCCGCTCACCCGCAATTAATTCATAGCCAATGATAGGTGATTTTCGGACAATAATCGGCTGAATGAGACCATTCTCTTTGATGGAGTCTGCTAACTCTTCCAATTCCTTTTGTTTAAAACTTAAACGAGGTTGAAAAGGATTGGGATATATTTCGTTTAAATTTAACTCTTTTAGTTCTACAGTCATAACCATCCCTTCAAATTAAAAAAGATGAGGCTGGGACAAAAGTTCAGCCTCGTGTTAATTATTTTAGATAAAGCAATTGATGCAGTGCTTGGGAGTAAAACTTGTTGGCTATGCCAACTTAGTCTTACCCTTGCACAGTTATTAGTGCTAAAGCACCTAATGAACCCCTGCTGATTAAAAGTCTTGATTTTGAGGCGCATTCTCATTTTCAAGCGTGCCCTTAAAAACAATTATTGAACTTATAACTATCATGCAAGTGATAGCTAATAGTTCAACTCGCCTACAATGCTGTGGAATCAGAGACATAATTGTTCCTTACCAATATGGCTGCTGATAGTATAAAATCTTCTAGGTATTTTATCACCTGTATCGATTTTCTAATTCTTGTTCCACCCTCAACTTATAAACTATCAAGTTTTACTTGCTGCTGGAAGAAGTATCCAGATCATTATTAGTTTTAGTTAGTTTGATATCAACAGTTTTCTTATTACCATCACGGTAGAAAGTTAAGGTAACTGTATCACCAATTTTATGTTTATAAAGTTCTTCTTGGAGTTCAGCGACAGAGGTAACTTCTTTATCATTAATTTTAGTGATAACATCATATTCCTCTAATTTACCATCAGCTGGCATATCAGACTGAACGGAACCAACAACAACTCCCTTGGTCACATCATCGGGAACATCCACTTTATCTTGAATTGACGAGCTTGCACTACTCAAATCAGCCATAGTAATACCAAGGGCTGGACGGACAACTTTACCATCTTTTTCTAATTGATTAATAGTTGAAACGACATCATTTGATGGAATAGCAAATCCCATTCCCTCATAGCCTTCCATGGTGATTTTGCTTGAGTTAATGCCTATGACCTGTCCTTCAATGTTGATTAGGGCACCACCAGAATTCCCAGGATTGATGGCAGCATCAGTCTGAAAAGCTTTAGTTTGAACAGTTGAACCATCTTCAGCCTGTAAAGTCACTGTCCGATCAAGACTGGAAACAATCCCTTGGGTGACAGTATTGGCAAACTCAGAACCTAACGGACTACCGATTGCAATAGCCGTTTCTCCCACTTTAACAGAAGAAGAATCCGCAAATTCTGCTATTTTAGAGACCTTGTCAGAAGAAATTTTAATCACAGCTAAGTCTGAATAGGTATCAGAACCGACTAAGTCTCCTTTTATGGCTTCTTTCTGGTCTTTTTCAGTCCCCATCATGATAGTTAACTTTTCAGCACCGTCAACTACATGGGCGTTGGTTACAACGTAGGCATCTTTACCATCTTTTTTATAGATTACCCCAGAACCTTGGCCGTATTGAACTAAGCCATCTTTATCTTTTTCAATTCCAGCCTTATCAGCAGCTTCAGCTTCCGCATCAGATAGTTCTTGGTAATTAGAAACAGTAACAACAGCATCTTTGACCTTATCAACAGCCTTGGTCACATCTGAGGAATTATTGTATTTGATATTGCTGACAGATGTTTTACCGATAGAAGTTGTAACACCGCTGAGTTTCAACATCAAGAAAGTAGCCAGCAACCCCCCGATAAAGCCAATGAGCAGTACCAAAAAAGGTGTTAGAATTTTTTTCCAAGGTATTTTCTTTGAATTTTCCAATAATCAATCCTCCAAAATAAAATCTTCTTATATTAAAAATACCTCTTAACTATACCCTATTGTTAGGGAAAAAGCAAGAATTCACAGGCTGTGGATAACTTTGTTAAAATAGGGGAAAAAGGCTGTTGGATTAGGGAAGAAGAGGCCTTCTTCTATGTGGAAAAACTGTCGAAAACGGCCTATGGTATAATGATGTTATGAAGATAAAATTAATTACAGTTGGCAAACTGAAAGAAAAATATCTTAAAGAAGGGATTGCCGAATATGCAAAACGTCTGGGGCGTTTTGCCAAATTTGAAATGACCGAATTAGCAGATGAGAAAACACCTGACAAGGCCAGTCTTGCCCAAAAGCAACAAATTATGGAAAAAGAAGCTGGCCGAATTATGAGTAAGATAGCTGATAGGGACTTTGTCATTGTATTGGCCATTGAAGGACAGGAATGGTCGTCAGAAGAGTTTGCCAAGAAATTGGCTGATGTTGCTCTACGAGGCTTTTCTGATATTACTTTTATAATTGGTGGAAGTCTGGGCCTATCTCCTCAAGTTAAGAAGCGAGCTAATCTCTTGATGAGTTTTGGACGTTTGACCTTGCCTCATCAACTAATGCGTCTTGTTTTGGTGGAACAGATTTATCGGGCCTTTATGATTCAGGAAGGCAGTCCCTATCACAAATAAAAAAACAAGCCTTGTAGACTTTCAAGCTTATTTTTTAGATTTTTAGCAAAAAATGATTCCAGCAGGATTCGAACCTGCGACCGTTCGCTTAGAAGGCGAATGCTCTATCCAGCTGAGCTATGGAACCAACTCTTCTTATTCTATCAAAATAAGCCTTTTGCTGTCAATATTGTAAAAAAACTGTTAGTTTCTAGAAGAGACAGGCCTTTTGCAAGTTACTTAAAGAACTTTAAAAATAATTTTAAAAAACTATTGACACATCTGATAGACTAGGATATACTATTGAAGTCTGGTCCGTTGGTCAAGGGGTTAAGACACCGCCTTTTCACGGCGGTAACACGGGTTCGAATCCCGTACGGACTATGATAAGACTTTAAGTTGCGTAAGCAACTTTTATTTTACCCAGAAAAAGGCTTTTGGACTAGTATCCAGAAGCCTTTGTTTGTCTCTTTACAAAACGATGATAACTATAATTATAGAGAAGAAAAAGAATAAGACCTGCTATAGAAATGAGACTGGCTAATTTAAAACCATTTGGAATAAAGCTCAACTTAACTTTCCCTTTACCCGCTGGGACATCAACTACCATGAAACCTTTTTGTGCTTTACGAATTTTGACAGGCTTGCCGTTTAGTTTAGCTGACCAGCCTTTATCATAGGGAAGAGTAAAGAAGAGTGAACCAGCTTTTTTAGCGGTATAGTTGGCAGTAACCTGATTATTTTGAGTTGTAACAGTGACCCTTTGCGATTTAATTTTGTCCATAGCCCTTTGATAAGTTTGAGTATTGAGGCCGTAGAAGTTTGGTCGTTCAAAGGAAACTTGATGATTTTCTGGAAAGGCCAAGGTAACTTTTACTTGACTTTCTTTTTGAAAGTAACCCAAATTAAAGAAGCTAAAGGCATTATCAGTAGTATAGTTATAAACTTTGTCATTAACGGTTACTGTTACACTATTAGCATCTTCGTTACTAAGTGAAAGATTAGGAAGGCTGATGTAAACTTGTTGATTGGCTGGAACATTGACCTGATAGCTAAGTTTGGCAGTATTTTCACCTGCAGGAGCAACGACAGTTAGGTGATCGTTAAAGTTAGTCAAAGAGTCTTGAGTCTGACTTGACAAATGTGTAAAGTAAGTTTGGTCAAGCCCCGTTAGATTGTTGAGTAAAGAAGCCTGATTGTCCAATGTATTGATAGTAAACTTGACATCTTTGTAAACTCTATCCGTCAAAATTGCTAATTGGCTAGCATTTTTATTACGGTAAAGCGAAAGAAAGCCAGAGCTTTTAACCACTTTGAAACCATACTTACCAACATCCTCATTGGAAAGATTGTAAGTAACGCCAAAAAGACTATCAGCAATAATCGTATTATTTTGGTAGCGCAAGTTAAGATTAGTCCCATTTGATTGGAAGCCCAGTCGATCTAACTGGCTGCTGGAAGCGGTATTACGAATAGAAGAAAATTGAGAGATACCATTGTAGTTGAATTTCATACTATCGTTGCCAGTCTGGGGTAAAAGTCGTTCAGTTCTAAAAAACGTATCTTGCTGTTGCTTGGTATATTTGACCAATTGACCAATTTGGTTCTGGTCTTGTTCATAACCTTCTCTGGTTGGAAAAATCCATTCATCATTCAAGTTACTAACTTGATAGTAAGTGTTGAGGCCAGTTTCAAAAAGTGTAAAAATAAGAGTGAAGCCAACCATGGCTAGGAGTCCTAATTGCTTTGTCTTAAAGGCAATTAATATAACTGCATAGGCTATTAGAAAGGCTAGGGTTAAAACCAGATGAATTGGTTTTAAAAAGGTATAGTGTCTGACATAGATAAAAGTTAGGATAAATCCGATAATTAAAAAAGAGAAAACTGCTAATAGCCGTTTAACATAGAACTTTTGCAGATGACTAAGACTTTCGCCAGCCATTAAAATTATAAGGGTTGAGAATAGCCAAGCATAGCGGTGGAGAAACATATTTGGCGCGTGCATTCCCTGCCAAAGTAAATCTAGAGGATTGAGATAGAAGCTGGCGATTATAACTCCTATAAGCAAGGCATAGGCCAATCTAACAATCCACTTTATTTCTTTAACAGTAAAGAAAGTAAGAGCCAGAGCTAATGGGAAAAGACCAACATAAATCATGGGAATAGCACCAAATTTTGTGGTATCATAGGATCCAACAAAATTTTTAGCAAAGAGATCAAAAGTCCAGACCTTATCAGCTAGTAAAGTGTTAAAAGTCGACAGCTTTTCTCCATGAGTTGACAGATCCAAATAGCTTGGTAACAACATAATAGCTGATGTTAAAGCTGACAAAATTGACACAATTGTAAAGTTTCTAAAGGAAGTGACAAGTCTCTGCCAATTGGGATTTCGAGTCAATTGGACTAGAAAATAGAACATTAAGAAGATTGCCATCATAAAACCAAAATAATAATTTTGGATAAAGAGTAACGTCAGTGTCAAGTAGTAGATCCAGAAACTCTTTTGTTCTAAAAGATAATGCAATCCTAAGATAATTAGAGGAGCCAGGATAAGAACATCTAGCCAAGTGTTGATTTCTAGCTGGCTAACTGCAAAACTCATGAGAGCATAAGACGTTGATAGGCTAATTATCAGAGGTTCTTGAAGGTTTACAAAACGTTTACGAAGTGTAAAGGACATTGACACCCCCATCAAGCCAAACTTAATGAGAGTGAAGAGATAAACCGCATCAGCCATAGACTTGACACTAAAAAAATAGTAAAAGGGCGATAGAAAGGACCCTAAATAATAACCAGAGAGAGCGTAAAAATTTAGTCCTAGACCAGACGTAAAGGTATAAAAGAAACTATCACTACCATGCAAGATATTACGCAATTGGGTTGCAAAAATAGAATATTGATGAAAACCATCACTGGCTAAAATAGTTGTTTTACTGCCCCAGTAAATATCTATGGACCAGAGTACTACTAGCATAATCAGAGCAGGTAGAAGAAAGGCGGAGCCATAGAAAGCGAGGATTTTTTGATGTTTTTTCATAACTGCTAGCATAATAAACTTTCCTTATTTTAAAGAGCCTGAATACTTTCTAGCATCAGACTCTTTAATTGTTTTATTTCCACAAATCTTGAACCTTAGCTTGAACTTCTTCATTAGCCAAGAATTCATCATAAGTTTCATCAATTCGGTCGATCACCCCATTTTTAGAAATGACAACAATATGATTTGCTAAGGTTTGAATGAATTCATGATCGTGGCTGGCAAAAATAATAGATTCCTTAAAATCTCTCAGACCATCATTGAGGCTGGAAATAGACTCCAAGTCCAAGTGGTTGGTTGGATCATCTAAGACAAGAACATTGGATTTAAGAAGCATGAGCTTGGATAACATCACGCGCACCTTTTCTCCACCTGATAGGACATTGACAGACTTGTTAACCTCGTCGCCTGAGAAAAGCATACGTCCCAAGAATCCACGCAGGAAGGTGTTGTCATCTTCCTCTTTAGAAGCAAACTGACGCAGCCATTCAAGAATAGATTCTCCAGATGCAAAATCTTTTGAATTATCTTTTGGTAAATAAGAGCGACTAGTTGTTACGCCCCATTTAATACTCCCTTCGTACTCAATTTCGCCCATCAAAGCTCGAATCAAAGCTGTGGTTTGAATATCATTTTGGCCAATCAGAGCTGTTTTATCACCTGGACGCAGGATGAAACTAATGTTATCGAGAATTTTTTCTCCATCAACGGTAACCGATAGATTTTCCACAGTCAAAAGATCATTACCAATTTCTCGTTCAGATTTAAAACTGATAAAAGGATATTTTCGGCTGGATGGAACAATTTCTTCTAGCTCAATCTTATCCAGCATTTTCTTACGAGAGGTCGCCTGTTTGGATTTAGAAGCATTAGCTGAGAAACGAGCTACAAATTCTTGCAATTCTTTAATCTTCTCTTCGGCCTTGGCATTGCGATCTGCCTGTAGCTTAGCAGCCAGTTCGGAAGATTCTTTCCAAAAATCGTAATTACCAACATAGATCTGAATCTTACCGAAGTCAAGGTCAGCCATGTGGGTGCAAACTTTATTTAAAAAGTGACGATCATGGGAAACCACAATAACGGTATTTTCAAAGTCGATCAAAAAATCTTCCAGCCAAGAAATAGACTGAATATCAAGCCCATTGGTCGGTTCGTCCAAAAGCAGAACATCTGGCTTACCAAAGAGAGCCTTGGCTAGGAGCACCTTGACCTTATCACCATTAGCCAGTTCGCTCATGTTTTGATAATGGAAATCTTCTGGTATATTGAGGTTTTGAAGGAGCTGCGAGGCTTCACTTTCAGCTTCCCAGCCGCCAAGTTCTGCAAAAGTACCTTCTAACTCCGCTGCACGGACCCCATCTTCTTCGGAAAAATCAGGTTTCATATAGATGGCATCCTTCTCCTTCATAACCTTGTAGAGCTGTTCATTACCCATGATAACAACATCAATAGCCCGCTCTTCTTCGTAGTCAAAGTGATTTTGCCGAAGGACAGAGAGGCGTTCATTAGGACCAAGAGAAACATGGCCCGTAGTTGGCTCAATGTCACCGGCCAAAATCTTGAGAAAAGTTGATTTACCGGCTCCATTAGCCCCAATCAGGCCATAAGTATTGCCAGCTGTAAAGTTAATATTGACGTTGTCGAAAAGCTTCCGGTCGCTAAAACGCAGAGAAATGTCTGATACTGTAAGCAAAGTGTTACCTCTTTATTCTTTATAATACGTGTTCTCATTCTACTAGAAATAGGGTGATTTTTCAATCTAAAGTAGATGACAAGTCAAAGACAAAAAGGAGTCGGCCTTTTACTAAGGATTTATGATATAATCTAAAGAGCTATTGAAAGAAAAAAGAGAGAAGAAATTAATATGACAAAACCTATTATTTTAACCGGAGATAGACCAACTGGTAAATTACATATCGGTCACTATGTTGGTAGCTTGCAAAACCGTGTGCGTCTACAAAATGAAGAAAAATACCAGATGTTTGTCTTTTTAGCAGATCAACAAGCTCTGACAGATCATGCTAAAGACCCTCAAACTATTGTGGAATCTGTAGGAAACGTAGCGCTAGATTATTTGGCAGCCGGTCTGGATCCAGAAAAATCAACTATTTTTATCCAAAGTCAGATTCCTGAATTAGCTGAATTGTCCATGTACTACATGAACTTGGTATCTCTAAGCCGTTTGGAACGCAATCCGACTGTCAAGACAGAGATTGCCCAAAAAGGCTTTGGGGAGTCCATTCCAACAGGTTTTTTGGTTTATCCTATTGCCCAAGCAGCTGATATCACAGCCTTTAAAGCCAACCTAGTTCCTGTCGGAACTGACCAGAAGCCGATGATTGAACAGACACGCGAGATTGTCCGCAGTTTTAACCATACCTATGATTGTGATGTTCTAGTCGAGCCAGAAGGCATCTATCCTGAAAATGAAGCGGCTGGCCGACTGCAAGGTCTTGATGGAAATGCTAAAATGTCCAAGTCTTTGGGCAATGGTATCTATCTGGCTGATGATGCTGACACACTCAAGAAAAAGGTCATGAGTATGTATACTGATCCCAATCATATCAAAGTTGAAGATCCCGGAAGGATCGAAGGAAATATGGTCTTCCATTATTTAGATGTCTTTGGACGTGAAAAAGATCAAGCAGATATTCAAGCCATGAAAGAGCATTATCAAGCTGGTGGTCTGGGAGATGTTAAGACTAAGCGCTACTTACTTGAAATCTTGGAGCGTGAGCTAGGGCCTATTCGTGAACGCCGTTTGGAGTTTGCAAAGGATATGGGCGAGGTCTATCGCATGTTAGAAAAAGGAAGCCAAGCAGCACGTCAAGCTGCTGCCCAAACCTTAGATGATGTTAAGTCAGCTATGGGTCTCAATTACTTTAAATAGAAAATACAGAGGCTGGCCAGAACTCGTCCAGTCTTCTTATTTTGGAATAAATTCTTAGCGCAGTGGTTGGGGACAAGACTTCTTGGCCTAGTCAACAAGTCTTTTGCCCCTACACAGTTGATTAGGGTGACCGCTAGCACTTGCGTGGTAGTTAAACAGTCCAGTAGACTGTTTAAGGGGGCGCCTGAAATAGGAATGCGCCCCGAGATAAGGACCTCCAATCAACCACTGTGTTAAACTGTTATTACTGCAAAAAGATAGAAGACTGGAATACTTTTTCCCCAGCCTTAATGAACCCGCTGCTGGTTGGCTTTCCTTTTGCCACAAGGCTAAACCGGAAAAACTAAACGAATGTGATGACCATCGTTCATCTTATTTCAGATCTCAAAAGGTTCCCTGGATCTTTTGAGCTGTGCGGAGGTGGGTTAAAAAGGTCTGGGAGACCTGTTTAAGTCAAGAAATGAAGCTTGCAAAGCAAGTGTCAAAAACGGCTTGGGAGAGAACGTTTCAGGTCATCACCTTGAAACTAGGGCGTGATGAGAACCAAAATTTTCAATTTTTAAGCTCTTCACGCTTCCTTTTTAAACATCAAATTCTCCTATCTACTGGACCAAAACAGGGCCAGTTTTTTTATAGTTTTCCCTTAAAATTTTATTGACAAATTTTTAAAGCATGATATGATATTATACTAATAATAAGAGCTTTTGGAGCTAATTTTTATAGAAAAGAGGATGGATTTAATGTCAAATTGGGACACTAAATTTTTGAAAAAAGGCTACACTTTCGATGATGTTTTGCTTATTCCAGCAGAAAGTCATGTGCTTCCAAATGAGGTTAACATGCAGACAAAACTGGCAAAGAATTTGACATTAAACATCCCGATTATTACAGCTGCCATGGATACTGTAACTGAAAGCGGTATGGCTATTGCTATGGCACGTGCTGGTGGCTTGGGTGTGATCCACAAAAATATGTCAATCGAAGCTCAAGCTGAAGAAGTCCGTAAGGTAAAACGTTCGGAAAATGGCGTTATCATTGACCCATTCTTCCTAACCCCAGACCACACAGTTGCTGAAGCAGATGAATTGATGGGGCGCTATCGGATTTCTGGTGTTCCAGTTGTAGAAACTCTGGAAAATCGTAAATTAGTCGGTATTCTTACCAACCGCGATATGCGCTTTATTTCGGATTATAGCCAGCCTATTAAAACTTATATGACCAGTGACAATCTGGTGACGGCTTCAGTAGGCACAGATCTAAAGACAGCTGAAGCTATTCTGCAGCAACACCGTATTGAGAAATTACCTTTAGTTGATGAAGATGGCCGTTTGTCTGGACTTATTACCATCAAAGATATTGAAAAAGTTATTGAGTTTCCAAGTGCCGCTAAGGATGAATTTGGTCGTCTCCTAGTGGCAGCTGCGGTTGGTGTTACTTCAGATACTTTTGAACGGGCAACAGCTCTCTTTGAAGCTGGAGCCGATGCCATTGTTATTGATACAGCTCACGGTCACTCAGCTGGTGTTCTCCGCAAGATTGCAGAAATTCGTGCAACTTTCCCAGATAAGACCTTAATTGCTGGTAATATTGCAACTGCTGAAGGGGCGCGTGCTCTTTATGATGCTGGTGTTGATGTCGTTAAGGTTGGGATCGGTCCAGGTTCAATTTGTACGACTCGCGTCGTTGCTGGTGTTGGTGTCCCACAAATAACAGCTATCTACGATGCAGCCGGTGTTGCTCGTGAATACGGTAAGACGATTATTGCTGATGGCGGTATCAAGTATTCAGGTGATATCGTCAAGGCCTTAGCGGCTGGTGGTCATGCTGTTATGCTCGGTTCAATGTTAGCTGGTACTGATGAAGCGCCAGGTGAAACAGAAATTTTCCAAGGGCGTAAATTTAAAACTTACCGTGGTATGGGATCTGTGGCCGCTATGAAGAAGGGATCAAGCGATCGTTACTTCCAAGGTTCTGTCAATGAAGCTAACAAGTTGGTTCCAGAAGGAATTGAAGGTCGTGTAGCTTATAAAGGTGCTGCTGCTGATATTGTTTTCCAATTGGTCGGTGGTATCAAGTCAGGTATGGGCTACACAGGTGCGGCGGATATTCCAGCCCTTCATGATAAGGCGCAATTCATTGAAATGTCAGGAGCTGGCTTGATTGAAAGTCACCCACATGATGTCCAAATTACTAACGAAGCACCAAACTACTCAGTTCAGTAAAAAAGAAACGAGATATTATAAAAATAAAGTTATTACTCTAATTAACTACCTTTATGAAAATAGAAGGCATGATGATAGTTAATTAAAAGTAAAACAAAAGCAGAAACATCCGATTCCTAAATACGCAGGAATCGGATGTTTTGATGTCTAAATACACTAATATTTACTAAAGAGATTTTTTATGAATACACCTATATCAGATACAATGTTTTTTGATTATTTTAATTAGCAGAATCAATTGCGCCTTCAAAAACGAACAGCAGTAATGTTGAAGGAAGAAGAGTGATTAGAGTCATGGTCACTAATGGTAGTATTGGTGCGGTTCAAGGTGCAGGCTCAACCGCTGACGATTGTGCTTTGCTCGTTGTCATTCCGAGAGTTGGTAAGAGATTATTATTTTCAAAGTCATTGCTGACGGTGTTATGGAAGGCGTAAGCGGTATGATTTTAGAATATAAATCAGGAGATTCTTTAACTAATTAATTATGAAGTTATTTTTATATTATGAATACTTATAGTAGTATTAGTGTCTTTATTGTATGCATTTTCTGCTCTAGTCAACGGAATAAAACAAGCCTCTAAAAGTTATTGAGGCTACAGGGCTTTCTTAAGCTTAGTGAAGTGATTAAAAAAGATTACCTGTTGTAGCAGAAGAAAAAGATAAGAAAAGTACAAGATCACGAAAGTCCCTCGAACATTGGATACTTTACTAAGGTTTTCTGAGTTAGCTTGTTTCTTTACAGTTTTGTCAAGTTGAGAGTGGGACTCAATCAGTAAATCGTGATAAAATCATGACTTTGATTTTGCTCTCTCCCGTTTTAAGGATCAAGCCTCTGCCACTTTCTTATTTTTAGGTGGCAGGCTTTGGCAGTCTATCCCCAGACTGCCAAAATCCACTGGAGCATTTCAATCCCACCTCCGCACAGTTTGATATTGGTTTTCTCAAACAGTCTTGTAGACTGTTTAGGAGGGCGCTTAAAAACTAAGAAGCTCCAGTTACAGAAAAACCCAATCAGCAGTGGTTCATTGGTATTAAAGCACCTAATGAACTGTGCAGGGGTAAGACTTCTTGGCATAGCCAACAAGTCTTATCCCCAACCACTGCGTCAATCTAGTAAATCTAGAACAATGCTAACGAGTCTGGACTTTTGTATCAGACTCTTAAAAACACAAGAAAACCACCGATTTCACTCGGTGGTTTTTATAGTTCCCTTGTCAACTGTGAAGATTTTTAAGTTATCTGGTAGCCTCTGTAAATGGTCTAAACTGGTTGTGGTGATAAAGGTTTGAACATTCTCCTTAATGCCATCAAGTAAACGAAGTTGACGGTTATTGTCAAGCTCACTCATGACATCATCAAGTAAGAGGATCGGAGTATCTCCCGTCGTTCCCTTGATCAATTCGATTTCTGCTAGTTTTAGAGATAGAATTAAGCTACGCTGCTGGCCTTGACTGCCAAAGGAGGCATTCATATCATTGATAAAAAAAGCTAGATCATCTCGGTGCGGACCTACACCCGTATTTTTTTTAAAACTATCGCGGCTAAAAGACTTCGCTAACTGTTCTAAGAAATTTTGCTTTATATCAGCTGGTTCTTGAAACTTAACTGATGATTGATAGGAAATTTTTAGGTGTTCCAGCTGATTGGAAATAATATGGTGGTGTTTATCTGCTTCTAAAGTCAAATTTTGGACAAACTGATAACGATGCTCCATCACCCGACTTCCAAAATCAGCCAATTGCTCATCAATGACGGCTAAATAATCTTTGTCAACAATCTCCGCTGTCTTGAGATAGGAATTTCGCTGTTTTAAAACATGATTATAATTAGATAAATCTGATAAGTAAACAGGCTTTATTTGTCCCAAATCTATATCTAAAAATTTTCGTCGTAAACTAGGAGCTCCCTTGACCAGCTGTAAATCTTCAGGAGCAAAGAGAACCACAGTCATGTTGCCAATGTAATCGGATAATTTCGCTTGTTTAAGGTAGTTAACTTTAGTAATTCGTCCCTTATCAGACAAATTGATCTCTAGGGGAAGCTTACCGCTCGTCCGTCTTAAAAGCCCTGAGACAGAGAGTCCCTTGGCGTGAAAATTTATTAGTTCCTTGTCCCAATGAGTCCTATGACTGCGAGTTAGAGCAAGAAAATAAATAGCTTCGAGAAAGTTAGTCTTGCCTTGAGCATTTTGACCGAGGAAAATATTGAGACCGCTGGAAAATTCAGCTGTCATTTCAGAATAATTGCGGAAATTTTTGAGAGAGATAGATTCTAACCACATCTTAGGTACCAGGGAAGCGAACAGGCTTACGAACAGACTTTTTAGAGTTCCCTTTTGCTGACTGATTGCCTTTGGAATTTCCTTGTTTCTGTTTCTTAGCCGTTTTCTGATTCATTTTTTTGACCAAGGCAGCAACTCTTTCTTTTTCAGCCTCATCCTCTTGGTGTTGAGCGAGTTCCTCAGGACTGGGTTGAACCAAATTGATGATTAAATTTTGTTCAGGCAGACTGATGTTATCACCGATCCGCAATTTTTTGCCTCGTCTTTTTTCATCTTGGCCGTTAAATAGGACAATGTTCTCTGCCAAAAAAAACTTAGCAGCTCCACCGCTTCTGATGATCCGTAAATCTTTTAGCAAAGCTTGTAGAGTAATAAAGTCCTCAAACAGTTTGTAATCCATGGTTTCCTCGACTTTCTAATGAGAATATTATAGCATAAAATGATATAATTTAAGACAATAACTGACCCGAGGAGAGTCCATGAAAATTGTTGAGGGTGTCAATCTACACCTGATAAAGACTGAAAAATTTAAAACCAATCGCATCACGCTTCGCTTCACAAGTGAACATTTAGAAAAAACAGTAGCTAAGAGAGTTTTAGTTGCCCAAATGTTGGCCACTGCCAATGCTCACTATCCCACTTCACAAAAATTACGTAAAGCCTTGGCCAAGCTTTATGGAACTAGTTTGTCAACTAGAGTGTCAACCAAAGGAAAGGCTCATATCATTGATATAGATCTTGAATTTATTAATCCAGCCTATCTTAATGAAGAGACCTTTCAACATGAAATTTTTGACATGCTTTATACTATTCTTTACAAGCCTTTAATCACTTTGGAGCAATTTCAATCTAAGATTTTCGATGTAGAAAAGGCCAATTTGATATCCTATCTTGAAGCTGACAAAGAAGACTCTTTCTATATCAGTGAGTTAGGGCTTTACGATTTATTTTATCAAGATGAGAATTTAAAAATTTCCAAGTATGCTAGAGTAGATCTGGTGGAACAAGAAAACTCTTTTACAGCTTATCAAGAATTTCAAAGAATGCTCAAAGAGGATCAGATAGATATTTTTCTCTTTGGAAATTTTGAGGCTTCTTCCGCCCTAGAGGAAATCAATCGTTTTCCCTTCCAAGCAAGAAAGCTTTACAACCTTGTCAACTATAGTCAAGAGCATCTTAATATCACAAAAGAAAAAATTGACCGACGCTTTGATCATCAGTCAATTTTACAGCTAGGCTATCTTTTACCTGTGACTTACGGTCAAGTTGATTTTCCAGTTGCCCAAGTCTTAAACGGTATACTAGGAGGTTTTGCCCACTCCCGTCTCTTTACAGAAGTGAGGGAAAAAGAAGGATTAGCTTATTCAATTTCCAGTCAAATTCATCCTTATACAGGTTTACTACAAGTTTACGCTGGTATTGATAAGAGCCACCGAGAAAAAACTCTCAGATTGATAAATAAAGAGTGGCACAATTTGAAAACAGGCCGCTTTTCTGGTCAACTTTTACGAGAAACCAAGCAGCTTCTGCTTAACAATTTTTATCTGGCAGAAGATTGGCCAAAAGCTTTAATTGAGAGAACTTATAATAAAAAATATCTTGTCAAAACGGATGAGACTTTTTCTAACTGGCCTGATAAAATTAATGCGGTCAATAAAGGTGATATTATGCATCTAGCCAGAAAGATTCATTTACAGGCCGTTTACTACCTAGAAGGAAAAAAGTAAGATGCTGGAAAAAATTGACTATCCTACTATCAAAGAAACATTGTATGCCACTAAACTCGAAAATGACATGAATATCTATCTTCTGCCAAAATCAGACTTTCAAGAGATGGCTGCCCTACTTCAGGTAAATTTTGGTGCCATTGACGAGCAGCTGTCAAAGAGTGACAACAGGTCTAAGGAGTACCCTGCCGGACTTGCTCATTTTTTAGAGCATAAACTTTTTGAAATGGATCATGATCAAGATGCTAGTCTGAAATTTTCTGAATTGGGAGCCGATAGTAATGCTTTTACCAGTTTTGAAAGGACAGTTTTTTATTTTACCAGTCTGGGTGAAAATCAGAAAGCTTTACAACTTTTACAAAGTTTTGTCAGGACAATCAATGTTGATAAAAAATCACTTGAGCGAGAAAAAGAGATTATTGTCCAAGAGATTGACATGTACCTTGACAGCCCTGACTACCAACTTTACAGTGGTATTTTAGCAAATTTGTATCCTAATACTAAATTTTCTCAAGATATTGCTGGCAGTCGAGAAAGCTTAAATGAAATCACCTTAGAACAGCTTAAGGACAGTCATAAAAGCTACTATCAATCATCTAATATGTCCCTTTTTTTAGTTGGAAGTTTTAAGCTTGAGTCAGCTCTTGACATCATCAAGAAGTCTCAAGAAAACTTTACTACTAAGTTGACAAAGGTTGACAAAATTCCATTAAACTTGACAAAACCTATCAAGCGGAGTTCCATTAATTTAGATGTTGCAAAACCTAAATTAGCACTTGGTTTTCGTTTACCAGAAGAAAATGGCTCCTTACTTAAACGAAAGTTATCTTTGCGACTATTCTTTTCTCTCCTTTTCGGGTGGACCAGTCAAACGTATCAAAATTGGTACGACCAAGGGTTGCTAGATGATTCCTTTGATATCGATATTGAAGTCTCTTCGCGTTTTCAATTTGTCATTTTGAGCATGGATACCATGGAACCCATTAAACTGGCTAATAATATCAAATCAGTTTTAAAGGCTTTCTCCACCTCCACTGACTTTAATCAGGAACATTTGGACTTGCTCAAACGAGAGGCATACGGGGAATTTATGAGAAGCTTAGACGACATTGAAGAACTTGCCAATCAGCTAGCGGCTTATCAAACAAAGGAAGAATCCTATTTGGATTTACCTGAAATTTTATCTTCAATCCAGCTGCCAGATCTTGAACAGCTTGGTAAAAAACTACTTAAGAAAATGGTGACTTCTGAGTTTACAATCTTTCCAACCTAATTATAAAATTGAGCTGAAATCTGCTATAATAGAGGGTAATTATTATCTCGAGGTGTTACTATGAAAAAAACGAGCGTTGGTGAGTATCTTCATGATACTCGTCTCGCCAAAGATTTAAAGGTTGAGCAGGTGTCGATGGATTTGAACATTCCTATGCAGTATATCACTGTGATGGAGCTCAATCAGTTTCAATTTCTCGTCGAGGAGAAGCTAAAGCCTTATCTCCAAGCTTATGGAGATTATCTTGGTCTAGATAGCGATTTTTTGTTGGAAGGTTACCAAAATCCAGATTTTCAAATTGAAATTGAGGGTGAGCATGAGGAACTAGATCAAGTCACAGATGAAGAAAGTCCAAATCCTAAAACAGTTGAACCTTTTACCAAGTGGTCTCGTTCGGACCGTTTTGAATACCTAGAAAATCCAAAACGTCGTCTGCCCTTGGTTCTTATGTCTCTTTTGACTGTCTTGATTATTGGATTGATAGGATTTGCCATCTATGCTCAAGTTAGTGATGAGATTAGACAAGAAGCCCAGCCAAGCTCCTCTCTTGATCGAGAAACCAGTCAACTAGCTAATCAGGAAACCACTCCATCTTCTAGTGATAGTGACAATAAACTGACGGCTAAGGTCAGAGGTTCCAGTATGTCCGTAAAATTAACTGATAAAACTGATCAGGTTACAATTGAAATCACTCAGGATTCAGATCAGGAAAATCTTATCTCAGTAACTAATTCTGATATGAGTAAAAAAGGCTTCATCCTGAACAGCACAACTAAGAATGCAACAGCAACTCTAATATCAGGTGTTGACAAATCTGTTATTACTCTAGCTAGTATCGATAATGTCAGTGTAAAAATCAATGGTGAAAATCTGGATCTTTCAGGTTTAACCAAAGATAGTACAAGTTATATCACCCTAACCGTCAAGTAAAGGAAGTTACCATGACAAAAAAAGAAAACATCCCCAATCTTTTAACCCTTATCCGTATCTTCATGATTCCCGTCTTCTTGATTTTGACCTCTATTTCAAATGACATCAAGTGGCATATTGTTGCAGCAATCGTCTTTGCAGTTGCCAGCTTTACAGACTATTTAGATGGTTATTTGGCTCGCAAATGGAAGGTTGTCACCAATTTTGGTAAATTTGCTGATCCTCTAGCTGATAAAATGTTAGTTATGTCAGCTTTCATCATGTTAGTTGGAGTAAAGATGGCTCCTGCTTGGGTTGCAGCTATTATCATCTGTCGAGAGTTAGCCGTTACAGGTTTGCGCTTGCTCTTGGTCGAAAATGGTGGGACTGTTTTAGCCGCAGCTATGCCAGGTAAAATCAAGACAGTTACTCAAATGTTCTCCATCATCTTTCTTCTCTGCCACCTCTACTGGCCAGGAACCATCCTGCTCTACATCGCTCTCTTCTTTACCATCTATTCAGGCTATGATTATTTCAAGGGGGCAGGTTACCTCTTTAAAGACACTTTTAAATAATTATGACAGAAATCATCTCAGTTGATAAGTTAAATTTTAAATATCAAGAGGACTATGTCCTCAAAGATGTAACGTTTCACGTGAAACAAGGCGAATGGCTGTCTATCGTTGGTCACAACGGTTCAGGAAAATCAACGGTTGTTCGTCTGATTGATGGACTGTTAGAAGCAGAGTCCGGCCAAATCAAGATTGCTGGTCAGGTTTTGACCGAAAATAATGTCTGGGACCTGCGTCGCCAAATTGGCATGGTTTTCCAAAATCCAGACAATCAATTTGTCGGTGCGACTGTAGCTGATGATGTAGCTTTTGGTCTGGAAAATCAAGGTCTGCCCTACGAAGAGATGAAAGTTCGTGTTCGGGAGGCTCTGGATTTGGTCGGCATGTCTGACTTTGCTGAGCGAGAACCAGCTCGTCTTTCAGGTGGTCAGAAACAAAGAGTTGCCATCGCCGGTATCGTTGCTATGCGACCAGCCATTCTGATTCTGGATGAAGCTACCAGCATGCTGGACCCCGAAGGACGTTTGGAACTGATGGCAACGATTCAGACAGTTCGAAACCAGTATGCTATGACGGTTATTTCCATTACCCACGATTTGGATGAGGTTGCCATGAGCGATCGAGTTTTGGTCATGAAGGATGGTCAAGTAGAATCCAGTTCAATACCAGAACAATTACTAGGTCGAGGGGATGATCTGTGGGACCTAGGTTTGGATATTCCCTTCACCTCGCAGCTTATTAGGGCCTTGAAAGATAATCAGATTGCTCTCAGCAAGCCCTATTTGGATGAAACTGAACTAGGAGATGAACTATGGGCATTAGTCTCAAACAAGTAAGTTTTACCTATCAAGCGGGAACGCCATTTGAAGGGCGTGCCCTTTTTGATATTAGTTTAGAAATTCTGGATGGCTCTTACACGGCCTTTATCGGCCATACTGGAAGTGGCAAGTCAACCATCATGCAGCTGCTAAATGGTCTCAACCTACCCACCCAAGGAACTGTGACAGTTGATGATTTAGTGATTAATCCAGATTCTAAAAATAAAGAAATCAAGTCAGTTCGCCAAAAGGTCGGTATGGTTTTTCAATTCCCAGAAAGTCAACTTTTTGAAGAAACCGTCCTTAGAGATGTAGCTTTCGGTCCGCAAAACTTCGGTGTTCCTAGGGACAAGGCAGAAAAAATTGCTCGAGAAAAACTAGCCTTAGTTGGATTAACACCAGACCTTTTTGAAAAAAATCCCTTTGATTTATCTGGTGGACAAATGCGACGGGTTGCCATCGCTGGTATTTTGGCTATGGAGCCAAAAATCTTAGTCTTAGATGAACCAACAGCTGGACTTGATCCCAAAGGACGGCGAGAACTGATGGAGCTTTTCGCCCAACTCCACCAGCAGGGTCAAACGATTGTCTTGGTCACCCATCTTATGGATGATGTGGCCAACTATGCTGATCAGGTTTATGTTTTAGAAAAAGGGCATCTGGTAGCTTCCGGTCAACCAAGAGATGTCTTCCAAAAGGTTGAGTTTTTGGAAAGCAAACAACTAGGTGTGCCAAAAATTACCAAGTTTGCTCAAAACTTACGGGAACATGGTCTAACGATGGACCGCCTGCCTATTACTATTGATGAATTTGTGGAGGATCTGCATGGATAAATTAATCTTAGGGCGCTATGTACCAGGGTCTTCTCTCATTCATCGCCTAGACCCCCGCAGTAAACTAATAGCCATGTTTCTCTTTATTGTAATCGTTTTTTGGGCCAATAACCTTGTTACCAACCTTCTGCTGGCTGGTTTCACTCTCTTTTTAATTTTACTGTCTCAAGTGAAACTATCCTTCTTTCTCAACGGTCTCAAGTCCATGTTCGCGATTATCCTCTTTACGACAGCCTTTCAAATATTTTTTAACCACAAAGGCAGTTTGCTCTGGCAATTTTGGTTTTTAACAATAACGGACTATGGTCTTGGTCAGGCAGCTTTGATTTTTATGCGTTTTGTCCTAATTATCTGTTTTTCAACTCTGTTGACTCTGACGACGACGCCCTTGAGTCTAGCTGATGCTGTTGAATCCTTGCTCAAGCCCCTTAAACCGCTCAAGGTTCCGGTTCACGAAATCGGTCTGATGCTGTCTCTGAGTCTGCGTTTTGTCCCAACTTTAATGGATGATACGACTCGAATTATGAAGGCTCAGCGAGCCCGAGGCGTTGATTTTGGCCAAGGAAATCTTATCCAAAAAGTTAAATCCATTGTCCCCCTCCTAATTCCGTTATTCGCCTCTAGCTTTAAGCGGGCGGATGCCTTAGCCATTGCCATGGAGGCGCGTGGCTATCGAGGGGGTGATGGGCGGACCAAGTATCGCCGACTAAATTGGGCACTTGCAGATAGTTTTGCTCTGCTTTCCTTATTAATTTTGGGTCTAGCCCTCTTCTTTCTTAAAGCCCCCTAAAGCGTCTAGTCTTAGACGTTTTTTCTTTATAGAGATTAAAAATATCTGTAATATTTTTAATCTAAGACTAAAGGGAGAGTAATAATAAAAGTGTATGATATATAACATACCATCTCAGAAAGGGAACATATTTCTATATGTCTAAAAAATCAGTTTTAAAAGATATACGTTATTCTAAAAAGTTGGCTTTAGCAGGTTTGTCAGCAGCGGCAGCTTTCGGTGCAACAACAGTTGCGCATGTCGTTCACGCTGAGACTTATACTGTTCAAGCAGGAGATACCCTCTCAGAAATTGCTGAAAGTCACAACACAACTGTTGATAATTTAGCACAAACCAACAATATTTCTAATCCAGATTTTATTTTTGCTGGTCAAACTATTGAAATTGGGGGTTCAGTATCAAATCTTGGTGCTGCCCAAGCTGTTCAAGATGATGTCAATACTGTTGACCAAGCAGTAGCAAGTGCTGAAGAAGTTCCAGCCCAACCTCAAGAAGACTTTGATACTTCTGCAACAAGTGAGGCAGTGGTGACTGACTATAGTCAAGATACCGCAGCGACTAGCGAAGTTCCTGTTCAAGAAGAGGCTGTTTCTGTTGCAGCGAGTGAAGCGCCTCAAGCAGAGGAAGAAGCTCCTGTTCAAGAGGATACAGCAACACAAGCTCCTGCTACAAGCAGCGAAGCTCCCGCACAGGACCAAGCTCCTACTGATCAAGCAACGGCAACAACTGATACAACAAGTGAAGCCCCAACTTCTGAAGAAACTGGCCAAACAGCAAGTTCTGAAGAAGCTCAGGCGCCACAAGATGCTAATGCCGTTGTTTCAGAAGAGACAGCAAGTAGTGAGGCTCCTCAAGAAGATACCGCTCCTGCAAGTGAAGCTCCTGAAACAGCCCCAGCTCCAGAATCTGCTCCTGCTCCAACGGGATATTCTTCAAACCTCAGTGCAGCAGATGCAGCAGCTAAGGAAGAGATCGCTCAACGTGAATCTGGTGGTAGCTATACAGCAGAGAATGGTTCTTATTACGGCCGCTACCAATTGACCAGGGACTATTTGAACAATGACCTTTCCGAAGAAAACCAAGAAAAGACGGCAGATGATTATGTCAATGGCCGCTATGGTTCATGGTCAGCAGCCCTTGATTACTGGAATGCTAACGGCTGGTACTAAGTAAAAGCATTGATTAACGATAAGATGAAGCTCGAAATGTTGAATTTTCGGGCTTTTTCACTTAAATTAAAATAAATTGTAATATTTTTAATAGTAAAACAATTAGTTAGTAATAATACTAAGTTAGAATATTGGAGTAAGTTAATTGAAAAGGAGTACGGCATGCCTAAGAGAAGAGTTGAAAAAACTTCTGATAAATTATTTATCATTACAATTTTGACAACTGTAGCAGCTTTAGTCTTTGGATTTATTTCAGAGCACACCAAAATCTCAGTGTCAGAATCATCATTTGCAGAAGAATTATCGTCGACATCAGACAGTAAAAATGAGGGAGCAGCAGTTCAAGCTACTGAAACAGTGGCTTCAACAGCAACAGCTCCAACAGAAGCCTCAACCCCTCAGTCGGAAGGAATGGATTCAACGTCCGAGCAAGTTCAGCCAGAAGTGGTAGCTAGTAAGGCAAATGTAGCTCCAGCAACAGCTACCCAAGCAGCTAGCACGGCCAGCCCTAGCAATTATTCTCTCGGTAATGGTAATACGGCAGGTGCGGTTGGCTCAGATGCCGCAGCTCAAATGGCTGCAGCGACTGGAGTGAGTCAAGCAACTTGGGAATACATCATTGCTCGGGAATCTAATGGGAATCCAAACGTTGCTAATGGTTCAGGTGCCTCAGGTCTTTTCCAAACCATGCCAGGTTGGGGTTCAACAGCCACTGTCCAAGACCAAGTTAACGCTGCAATAAATGCTTACAATGCTCAAGGCATGTCTGCCTGGGGTATGTAATATATAAATCTTCACCTCAAAGCCAATCTCTATCATGAGACTGGCTTTTTTTTATTAAAATAAGTTGATAAGCTGCTTTGGTTTCTTGAAAGTTTTCAATCCTAAATTCAGGCAATTCACTTTTTTGTGCTATACTTGAGCTAGGTTTATGAAAAAAGTTACGAGGATTTTATGATATGAAAAGAGACTATTGGTTAAAAATAAGGCCCTTTCTTTTGCTTGCCTTATTTTCTTTTCTTTTATTGCTTCCCCAGTGGGTGACTAAAGGGATTATTTTTGGATCAGATTCCATTTTTCATTACAATCGCTTCTATGAAGCTGCTATGCAGATTAAGCATTGGAATTTTTCTTACTTCATTTCGATTTATGGCTTTCAACAATCTGGTCGGATTGTTAATGCAGTCTACGGCCCTTTTTTTGCTTATTTTCAAGGCTTGCTAGTCCTTATCGGTCGCACTTGGTTTGGCTACCAGCTCGTGTCCCGTTTTATACTGGGACTTATTGCCGGCCTGTCTATGTACGCCCTGCTTAAGGCAGCCAAGATTAAAGAAGAAATCTCTCTTCCTATTGCCCTACTTTATGTGACGACCTTCTCAATCCAATACTGGACTATTAGACAAGGTTTCAGCAGCTGGGGAGCAGCCGTCATGCCTTTTTGTTTCATCCCTGCTATCAGATTTACCTTTTATAAAGAAGTTCACCCCCTACAGCTAGCTTTTGCCATCAGTCTGATTTTTCAAATTCATCTGCTGAGCACACTCTTTTTAGTAATCATGTATATTCCCTTCTTTGTTTATGGTTTTTTTCAAAGCAAGAAAAAAATGAAAATTATGATACAGGGTCTTATATCAACGGGATTAACTCTTCTTTTAACAGCTAACGTTTGGGTTGCCTTACTGTTTTTAAAAAAGGATAATCAGTTATTAGATCCTTTCATCAATGATTTAATGAATAACAATGCTATTAATACAGGTTCGACTTATTGGATTACAGCTCCTTATTCTTTGGTTCTTTTTCTTATCGGGCAAGTAGGCTATGTTCTTTTTCGTTGGTGCAGTATGGCCAACTGGAAACGAATTTTGCACTCAGTCTATCTCCTGTTTATCCTCCTTTCGACCAGTATTATTCCTTGGAATTGGCTGGTTAATCATGGTGTAAAGTTTGCTCAGTTAATCCAATTTCCTTTTCGCTTCTTTATTCCGGCTACAATTTTATTGCTTTTGATTGGCGGTATGACTCTCAATCACTTTGTCAAGTGGCGTAAACCGATCAGCTGGATCTTAGTTGTCTTGGCCTTTGCTGGAGGTTTGCAGGCTATTGACGGAGCTTATCAAAAAGCACATAAAGCCGAGACAGAGCAACATGTTTTAGAGCCTACAAGGCATGTTCATTTAGTAGGGACTTACGAAGAGGAATATCAGGCTGTTTTTGATAAAGATCTGGCTGACCTTCTTGGAAAAATTAGAAAATCAACACCTGACTACCTCCCAATTTACAGTTCGACTAAGGGTTACAATGCCTATGATTACTATGCTGAAAAGGTTATTTTCAAATCTGGCTTTACAAAAACTGTCAATAATGATGGCAGTTTGACCATAACATGGACTTCCAATGGTGGCCAGACTGAGTTGCCAGTAACAGTTTATAAGAAGACCAGCCTGCTTTTAAATAACAAGGCCTTGACCCCAAAAGATTATAGTCTATCAGCCTTTGGAATTCCAACGGTAGCAGACCACAAGGGTGTCAATAAGTTGACAGTTAACTTTACAGTTCCCACTTACTTTACGGTGGTCCTTTGGTTAACTATTTTTAGCTGGTTAGGCTTAGCTGTTTTCTGGCTCTACCACAAAACTCGCAGGCGTAGTTTCCAAGTTTTGCTTTCTGATTAAATCATGTTATAATCTTTTACGGTGTTAGCCTTGCTAACGCCGTTTTTCACTGTCGACCTTCAAATCGATTGTTGAATAACTAGACCCTTCAAGTCTATGTTAACCAAGAAATAGTGGCTAAATTTAGGTCACTATTTCCAATTGAGCAGGGGCTAAAAACAGCTGTATTTTAGCCTTTTTAGTCCTGAGCATCTTATATTTGATGGGAGATTATCTATGACGGATAATGCTAAAACACGTGTCGTCGTTGGGATGAGTGGCGGTGTTGATTCATCAGTAACAGCCCTCTTGCTCAAACAGCAGGGCTATGATGTCATCGGCGTCTTCATGAAAAACTGGGACGACACGGATGAGTTCGGTGTCTGCACAGCGACTGAAGATTATAAGGACGTCGCAGCAGTTGCAGACCAGATTGGAATCCCCTACTACTCTGTCAACTTTGAGAAAGAGTACTGGGATCGTGTTTTTGAATACTTCTTGGCCGAGTACCGTGCCGGACGTACGCCAAATCCAGATGTCATGTGCAACAAGGAAATCAAGTTCAAAGCTTTCCTTGATTACGCTATGAGTCTGGGCGCTGACTACGTGGCAACTGGGCACTATGCCCAAGTTAGCCGTGACCAAGACGGCACTGTCCACATGCTGCGTGGGGCTGACAACAATAAGGATCAAACCTATTTCCTCAGCCAGCTCTCACAGGAGCAGCTGCAAAAGGTCATGTTCCCTCTGGGGCATCTTGAAAAGCCTGAAGTGCGCTGTATTGCCGAAGCAGCTGGTCTAGCGACCGCTAAAAAGAAAGACTCGACCGGTATCTGTTTCATCGGTGAAAAGAACTTCAAAGAGTTCTTAGGAAACTACCTACCAGCGCAACCCGGTCGCATGATGACCGTTGATGGTCGTGATATGGGTGAGCATGCCGGTCTTATGTACTACACCATTGGCCAGCGCGGCGGTCTGGGAATCGGCGGCCAGCACGGCGGTGACAATGCCCCTTGGTTCGTTGTCGGCAAGGACTTATCACAAAATATCCTCTATGTCGGCCAAGGTTTCTACCATGAGTCCCTCATGTCAACCTCTTTACAGGCTAGTCAAGTTCACTTCACCCGTGATATGCCTGAGGAATTCAGCTTTGAATGCACAGCCAAATTCCGCTACCGTCAACCAGACAGTAAAGTAACTGTCAAGGTGTCAGGCGACAAGGCAGAGGTCATCTTTGATGAGCCTCAGCGTGCCATCACACCAGGACAAGCTGTTGTCTTCTACGATGGTGACGAATGCCTTGGTGGTGGTATCATTGATATGGCCTATAAAGATGAGAAGGCTTGCCAGTATATTTAGTTGACACTGTTGTAAAGGTATTTAAGAAATGAAAGTTGGAGTTATTCAAGCTAGTACACGAGTTGATGTCAATGATTTGCTTTATCAAGCGGTTATCAAAGCGACTCAACAAAAACATGATGTTTTTAATCTTGGTATCTTTCCGAACGAAACCGTCAATTATTCCTATGTTGAAGTGGCTATCATGATTAGCCTGCTGATTGAAACAGGGAGCTTAGATTTTGTGGTTTCAGGATGCTCGTCTGGACAAGGAATGATGATGGCTTGCAATAGCCTACCAGGCTTGCGAGCTGGTTTTATCCAAACCCCTCAAGACGCCTATCTTTTTGGTAGAATCAATAATGGCAATGTTGCCTCCTTATCACTAGGACTAAACTTTGGCTGGTCTGCCGAATTAAATTTGCAGTATACCTTAGATAAGCTGTTTGACGGAGAGTTTGGAATAGGTTATCCACCTCAAGATGCTAGTCGTAAGCGGGAAGAAGCTGATTTGTTATTGCAGCTGAATAGCCTGACGAAAAAATCTTTTTTGGACATTATTGATCAGATCAATCCTGTCCTCCTTCATAAGGTTTTAGCAAGGCAGGACTTTTACCAATTTCTTCAAGAAAATGGAGTAAATCAAACCTTATTAGACTATCTACAAGCATTTCGAGATTGAAATGATTTTCATTTTTTGATAAACTAATCCCAACAATAATCATGATGGTCAAAGCTCATGAGAATTGTGCGTTTTTTGACGTACAGTTTTCGAGAGTTTTGGCTATTTTTGTATGGAGGAAGGGAAATGAGCAAGGTCGTTGAGAGACTATTGAAGATTATTTCTGATATGGAAAAGGAAGACAGGAAAGCAGAAGCCGAAAAGAACAACATAGATTACACAAAAGAGTTTCGTAGATATTGTGTTATAGCTACCATAATATTGATATGGTATATTACTTTTGTATATGGTTTATTTTCTTATAACGGCTATATTATATTATTTGGGATAATTGGGATAATCGTAACTTTTATTGTGTTGTATTCCCAATCCAAAGATCTAAGAAAAACAAACAATGAATATACATCAAGTGAAGCACATATGAAACGTGCTAAAAGGATTCCAGAGAAAATAGATATTGAAATGACAAGAGAAAATATTGATCTTCTCTTGTCAGAATTATTCCAAGTTGAAAATCAAAGAAAAGAAACGAGAAATTGGTTACTTTCGACAATTGGTAAACTGGTTGTGATAGTTCTCTTAAGTCCTAGTATTGCTTTTCTTACAGCTGTAATAACTCATTCAAAAGTAAATGAAAAAATGATACAAATCTACATTTTGGTCTTAATTGCTATGTTTGTAGCTGCACTAGGTGTGGTTTATTTCGCAACTCCTTTTTTATTTGGAGATCCCTTATTTGGGAAAAGATATAAATTATGGAATTTAGAAAGGTACTTAAAAACTCTCAGATATTACACTAGCACAAACACAAACATCAACTCTCTAAGAGGAAAAGTAAGGAGAAGATACAAATGACACACATATTTGCAGAAGAATTTGACGTTATCGTGGTCGGGGCTGGGCATGCTGGTGTTGAAGCTAGCTTGGCTGCCAGCCGGATGGGCTGTAAGACCTTGCTGGCTACCATCAACCTTGAGATGCTGGCCTTTATGCCCTGCAATCCGTCCATCGGCGGCTCTGCCAAGGGGATCGTGGTGCGTGAGATCGATGCGCTGGGCGGTGAGATGGGCAAGAACATCGACAAGACCTACATCCAAATGAAGATGCTCAATACCGGTAAGGGTCCAGCGGTTCGTGCCCTGCGTGCCCAGGCTGATAAGGCTCTCTATGTGCGTGAGATGAAACACACCGTTGAGCAGCAGGAAAACTTAACCCTGCGCCAAAGCATGATCGATGATATCTTGATCGAAGATGGTAAGGTTATCGGTGTTGTCACAGCAACTGGGATCAAGTACGGTGCCAAAGCTGTCGTAGTAACGACTGGGACTGCCCTGCGTGGGGAAATCATCCTCGGTGACCTCAAGTATTCATCAGGTCCCAATAACAGCCTAGCCTCTGTAACTCTGGCGGATAACCTTAAAAAACTAGGGCTTGAAATTGGGCGTTTCAAAACAGGAACCCCGCCACGTGTCAAGGCTTCAACGATCAACTACGATGAAACAGAAATCCAGCCCGGCGATACCACGCCCAACCACTTCTCCTTTTTATCAAAAGATGAGGATTACCTGCAGGATCAGGTCCCTTGCTGGCTGACCTATACCAACCAGTCCAGCCATGACATCATCAATAAAAACCTCCATCGTGCACCCATGTTTTCAGGTGTCGTCAAGGGGGTTGGACCACGCTACTGCCCATCGATCGAGGACAAGATTGTCCGCTTTTCGGATAAGGATCGCCATCAACTCTTCCTGGAACCAGAAGGGCGTGACACAGAAGAAGTTTACGTCCAAGGCCTGTCAACGAGTCTGCCTGAGGACGTTCAAAGAGAGCTGCTACGCTCCATCAAAGGCCTCGAAAAGGCAGAGATGATGCGCACAGGCTATGCTATCGAATACGATATTGTCCTGCCCCACCAGCTGCGGGCTACTCTTGAAACCAAGCTGATCTCTGGTCTCTTTACAGCAGGTCAAACCAATGGCACTTCAGGTTATGAGGAAGCAGCCGGTCAAGGCTTAGTGGCTGGAATCAATGCAGCTCTCAAGGTGCAAGGCAAGCCTGAGCTTATTCTTAAGCGCAGCGATGCCTATATTGGTGTTATGATTGATGACTTGGTGACAAAAGGAACCCTGGAGCCTTACCGCCTTCTCACTTCTCGTGCCGAGTACCGCCTCATTTTGCGCCATGACAATGCTGATATGCGCTTAACTCCAATCGGTCGTCAAGTCGGTCTGGTTGATGAAGAGCGTTGGCTCAGCTTCGAGATCAAGAAAGCCCAGTTTGACAATGAGATGGCACGTCTGTCAACTATCAAGCTAAAACCTGTCAAAGACACTAATCAGCAGGTTGAAGCTATGGGCTTTAAGCCCTTGACAGATGCAGTAACAGCCAAAGAGTTTATGCGGCGGCCAGAGGTCAGCTACACAGATGTTGTCAAATTCATCGGACCAGCTGCGGAAGATCTCAGTCCCAAAGTGATCGAACTACTCGAAACCGAAATCAAGTATGAAGGCTACATCAACAAGGCTTTGGATCAAGTAGCCAAGATGAAGCGTATGGAAGAAAAGAAAATTCCCGCTAACATTGACTGGGACGACATTGACTCCATCGCCACCGAAGCCCGCCAAAAATTCAAAAAGATCAATCCTGAAACCATCGGCCAAGCCAGTCGGATCTCAGGCGTCAATCCAGCTGATATTTCTATTCTCATGGTTTATTTAGAGGGAAATCAAAAGGCCAGCCGTAAATCCTAACCCCCTTGTTTTAATAGCTAAAAGAGACCTAGGATTTTAGGGCCTCTTATGATATAATAAGGAGATTAAGAGGTTTAATAATGAGAAAAATTCGTTTAGAGACCATCCATCTTGTGATGATTGGCTTAATTTTCTTTGGAATTCTAGCCATCTGTGTCAGGACCATGAGCTCGCAAACAGCTCTCCTTCTGGCTATTTTTGTCGTCCTAGTAGCTATGGTCGGTTTGCTGTATTACCAAAAGCAGGCCTATGAATTATCAGAATTGGAACAGATCGAGCGGCTCAATGATCAAACGGAGCTCAGTCTCAAGTCTCTTCTTGATAAGATGCCTGTTGGAGTGGTACAATTTGACCCTGAAACGGATGATATCGGCTGGTTCAATCCCTATGCAGAGTTGATTTTTACTAATGATGAAGGGGAGTTCAATGTCGATCTTTTGCGAACAACAATCCAGGAGCAAAAGGCTGGTTCCGCCAACCATCGTATCCAAGTCAATGACCATATCTATGTGGTCAATATTGATCTATCCGCCGGTCTCTTTTACTTCTTCGATTCTGTAGGAACAGAGGCAGGCTTTGACAGTTCTCTAAAGCGTCCGGTTATCGGGGTTATTTCTGTTGACAACTACGATGATATCACAACCAACCTATCTGATACCGATGTGGCCCAAATCAATAGTTTTATTGCTAATTTTATTTCTAATTTTGCTGGGCAGCATCAGATTTACTACCGTCGGGTCAGCATGGATCGCTTCTATTTTTTCAGTGATTACAAGGTATTAGCAGCCTTGATTGATGACAAGTTTACGGTTCTGGAAAGTTTCCGCAATGAAGCTAGAAATTTGGAACTGCCTTTGACCCTCAGTATGGGAATTTCCTTTGGGGAAGACAACCATCAACAAATTGGTCAGGCAGCTCTGCAGAACCTCAACATTGCCCTGATGCGGGGCGGTGATCAGGCTGTTATTAAGGAGACAGATGAGCATAAGAAGGCTCTCTACTTTGGTGGCGGAACTGCTTCAACAGTCAAACGGTCCAGAACGCGGACTCGAGCCATGATGACTGCTATCTCTGATCGCATAAAGAGTGCTGAACAGGTTTTTGTTGTCGGCCATAGCCGCTTGGATATGGATGCCTTGGGTGCTTCAGTTGGGATGCAACATTTTGCAGCTAATATCCTAGAAAACAGTTTTGCGGTTTATGATGAGCAAGATATGAACACCGATATTGCTCGAGCTGTTAAACGTTTACAAGAAGAAGGGAAAACGACTCTAGTCACTCTTGATCAAGCTTTAGTACAAGCAAGTGACAATGACCTCTTGATTATGGTGGATCACTCCAAATTGGGTCTGACCCTGTCAAGAGAGCTTTACGATAAGTTTACAGAAGTTATTGTAGTTGACCACCATCGGCGAGATGAAGATTTTCCTGACAAGGCCATTCTAACCTTTATCGAAAGTGGAGCCAGCTCTGCTAGTGAATTGGTGACCGAGTTGCTTCAATTCCAAAATGGCCGAGATCCCCTGTCTAAGATTCAAGCTAGTCTTCTGATGGCTGGGATCATGCTGGATACCAAGAATTTTTCAACTCGGGTTACCAATCGAACCTTTGATGTGGCTAGTTACCTGAGAACCATGGGTAGCGACAGTACGGAAATTCAAAAAATTTCAGCAACTGACTTTGATGACTATCGTCAAGTTAATGAACTCATCTTGACAGGTCAATCCTACGGTGGCAATATGATCATTGCCTGTGGACCAGAGGATCAAGCTTACAGCAACATCATTGCAAGTAAGGCGGCTGACACCCTTCTGTCAATGGCTAATATCGAAGCTAGCTTTGTCATTGCTAAAAACTCTTCTGGTCAAACTGCCGTTTCGGCTCGCAGTCGTGATAAAATCAACGTTCAACGGATTATGGAAGAAATGGGTGGCGGCGGTCACTTTAATTTAGCGGCTTGTCAACTAGATGACAAGACTGTCAAGCAAACGTATTATGAGTTAACAGATATTATTGACCAAATTCTTGAGGAGGAAACCTAAGATGAAAGTTATTTTTCTAGCAGATGTTAAAGGTAAAGGAAAAAAGGGCGAAATCAAGGAAGTCCCAACAGGCTATGCTCAAAATTTCCTTTTGAAAAAGCAGCTGGCCAAGGAAGCAACCCGACAAGCTATCAATGAGCTCAAGGGTAAGCAAAAATCAGAAGCCAAAGCAGCTGCTGAAATTTTAGCAGAAGCTAAGGCTGTTAAGGCGCAATTAGCCAAAGAAGAAACTCGGGTTCAATTCAGCGAAAAAGTTGGTCCAGATGGTCGGACCTTCGGCTCTATCACAGCTAAAAAAATCGCCGAAGAGCTACACAAGCAATTTGGTATCACGATTGATAAGCGTTCTATTGAAATGGATCATCCTATTCGAGCGATTGGTTTGATTGAGGTTCCTGTCAAGCTTCACAAGGAGGTTGAGGGACAAATCAAGTTAAAAATTGACCAAGCCTAGTTGACAGATTTGTCAACTGCCTGTTAAGTAAGTTTCCTATCGCAAGAAATTCACTCTGGGACTTGTAATGTGATTGAGAAAATGCTCAATCATCATTTTATAACGACGAGTCCTTGGTTCAGTAGTTGAGACCATTCTTAGCAAGGAGGTAAGACGTATGCCAGAAGCTCAGGAGTTGCGGGTCCAACCGCAAGATTTGCTTGCTGAGCAAGCTGTCTTGGGCTCTATTTTTATTAGTCCAGATAAGCTGATTTCTGTTCGGGAATATATTGAGCCTGAAGATTTCTATAAATATTCACACAGGGTTATCTTCAACGCTATGATAACGCTAAACGACCGCAATGATGCCATTGATGCTACGACTGTTCGGGCTATCCTAGATAGCCAAGACGACTTACAAAATATCGGCGGTCTTGCCTATTTGGTCGAGTTGGTCAACAGTGTACCAACCAGTGCCAATGCCGAGTATTATGCTAAAATTGTGGCTGAAAAGGCCATGCTTCGCAATATCATAAACCGCTTGACCGAGACAGTCAATGAAGCTTATGATGGCTCAATTGAGTCAGATGATATTATTGCCCACGCTGAAAAGGCTCTGGTCGATATCAATGAGCGCTCCAGCAACAGTGGTTTCCGTAAAATTTCTGATGTCCTCAAGGAAAATTATGAGGCCCTAGAAGAACGCTCGCAACAGACTTCCGAAATAACTGGTCTACCGACTGGTTTTCGTGATTTGGATAAGATTACGACTGGTCTTCATCCTGATCAACTAGTCATCTTGGCGGCTCGTCCTGCAGTTGGTAAGACTGCCTTTGTCCTCAATATTGCCCAGAATGTCGGTACCAAGCAAAATGCCCCTGTTGCCATCTTCTCGCTAGAAATGGGTGCAGATAGTCTGGTTAATCGGATGTTAGCAGCCGAAGGCTTAGTTGATTCTCACAACCTGCGAACGGGTCAGCTGACCGATCAAGATTGGCAAAATCTGACTTTGGCTCAAGGAACCTTGGCTGATGCCCCGATTTATATTGATGACACTCCTGGGATTAAGGTTACAGAAATCCGAGCTCGCTCCAGAAAACTGGCGCAGGAGCTTGGCGGCCTTGGCCTGATTGTTATTGACTACCTCCAGCTGATTACAGGAACTCGATCAGAAAATCGTCAACAAGAAGTCTCTGATATTTCCCGTCAGCTCAAGATTTTGGCTAAGGAGCTAAAAGTCCCTGTTATTGCCCTTAGTCAGCTCTCACGTGGTGTTGAACAAAGGCAGGACAAGCGTCCAGTTCTCTCAGATATTCGTGAATCTGGTTCCATTGAGCAGGATGCCGACATTGTTGCTTTCCTTTATCGCGATGACTATTATGAGCGAGGGGACAAGGAAGACGGTGACCAGCTTGAGGATAATACCATCGAAGTTATTTTAGAGAAAAACAGGGCTGGAGCTCGGGGAACGGTTAAACTGATTTTCCAAAAGGAATACAACAAATTTTCATCCATTGCGCAATTTGAAGAAAGGTAAAAATTAAATGAGTGATGCATTTGCAGATGTTGCTAAAATGAAAAAAATCAAAGAAGATGTCAAAAATCATGAGGGCCAAGAGGTCGAAATGACTCTGGATCATGGTCGTAAACGGGAAAAAACTAAGGTTGGTCGCCTAATTGAAGTTTATCCCTCTCTCTTTATTGTTGAGTACAGCGACCACGCCAGTCAACCTGGAGAAATCAGCAACACTTACGTAGAATCCTACACCTATTCAGACATTTTGACCCAAAAGAGTTTAATTCGCTATTTTGACTAGAAAAAGAAAGGCTTCGCTGCCTTTTTTCTTTTCTTCAATTTTTTCATAGTCTCTTATATCCCCCCTTGACACATCTTGACAAGTTTGTAAAGGAAGTGCTTCTAACCCTAGTTTTTTCGTTTAGGTCAGTAAAGATAAATCAGGTTTCTGGACCTTTGAAATTAATTTGCCTCGTTTAATCCAAGTTAATACTTGATTTACAGGACTTTAGTGCTTTACAAGACCCCATTTATATGGTAGACTATTCTTTGTGTGAAATAGCAGCAGGGCAAAATAAAGCTCGTCAACAGATGTTCTGAAAAACCAGTAACCTTGGCTGTTTAGGCGAAGGGCATCTGCACGAATTAGGTTTACCCAAGACGTTATTTCCTCATAAATTTTTAGAGGAGGACATTTTTATGTCACGTTATACAGGTCCATCTTGGAAACAATCACGCCGCCTTGGCTTGTCGCTTACAGGGACAGGTAAAGAATTGGCACGTCGTAACTACGTACCAGGACAACACGGTCCAAACAACCGTTCAAAGCTTTCTGAATACGGTTTACAATTGGCTGAAAAGCAAAAATTGCGCTTTACTTACGGTTTAGGTGAAAAACAATTCCGTAACTTGTTTGTACAAGCGACTAAGATCAAAGAAGGAACACTTGGTTACAACTTCATGCTTCTTTTGGAGCGTCGTTTGGATAATGTGGTTTACCGCCTCGGTTTGGCGACAACCCGTCGTCAAGCACGTCAGTTCGTTAACCACGGACACATTCTTGTTGATGGAAAACGCGTTGATATCCCATCCTTCCGTGTAGAGCCAGGACAAGTGATCTCAGTTCGTGAAAAATCAGCTAAGGTTCCAGCAATCTTGGAAGCAGTTGAAGCAACTGTTGGCCGTCCAGCTTTTGTATCATTTGATGAAGAAAAGCTTGAAGGTTCATTGACTCGTTTGCCAGAACGCGACGAAATCAACCCAGAAATCAATGAAGCCCTTGTCGTTGAATTCTATAACAAGATGCTTTAATTTTATCAGTAAGAATAAAGGCTTTTGGATCTTTTCCAAAAGCCTTTTCTTGTGGAGAAAATTAGGCCCAGTCCCAGAGACAAGAGCCTTCTGCTATAAATCAAATTCATTAATCAAGGCTGGGAAGCAAGTTCATTAAGAGTTTGGTGATTTGTCTAGGACTCTCCTTTTTGCCCCTAGTAATCCAAATTTGGTAAACGCCAAACATAGCATGACTGATAAATACACTATTGTAGAGCTTTTCTAGCGCAGTTCGCTGAGGAGTCAGATCACTGTTATAGAAATCTGCTGAAATCATACGCTGCAGGTGATTGCGGATAAAGTTTTGAATTTCCTTGGTGCCGTTTTGGGTAATTAGGGTGGCAAAGAGAGACTCTCTGTCTAAAAATTCAAAAATTTCTAGAAGAGTAGCTTCGATATCCATGTGATTTTTATCAAAGACGTATTCTAGCTTGTTAAAAATAGCTTGCTGGTACTGATCAATCATGTCGTACTTATCTTTATAGTGAGTATAAAAGCTTGAACGGCTAATACCAGCCGTTTTAGCCAGTTGACTGGTAGTAATTTCATCAAAATCTTTCTCAATTAATAGCTCGACCATGGCCTTTTCTAAAGCCTGGCGCGTGCGTGTTTTTCGACTGTCTTTTGTCATCGCATCTCCTTTTGAACAATATTATACAAGGTGTCTAAAATAAAGGGTTAGAACCTTGAAAAAATACTTCTTACTTGTATAATATATTGTATCAAAAATATAGACAATCCGTCTAAAAAAGAGGGAGAAAATGTTAGAAGAAGTCAAAGCTATTCTAAAAAAACCTACACTCTGGGTAACAATTTTTGGAGTATCATTGGTCCCTATGCTCTATAATATTATCTTTTTGAGCTCCATGTGGGATCCTTATGGGAATGTCAACCACCTACCCGTTGCTGTTGTTAATCAAGACAAAACAGCTGAGCTAAATGGTAAAGACCTGACCATTGGAAAAAATATGGTCCGCAATATGGCTGAAAATGATAGTCTTGATTACCATTTTACCTCAAAAGACGGTGCCAATAGAGGATTGAGGCACGGTGATTATTACATGGTTGTGACTCTGCCAAAAGATCTTTCGCAGAATGCCGCCAGTTTGCTGACAAACCATCCCAAAAAGTTGCAGATTAATTACCAAACAACCAAGGGAAGAAGCTTTGTTGCTTCTAAAATGAGTGATTCGGCTATGTCCAAGTTAGAGGCCAGTGTCTCTAACTCTCTGACCCAAACTTATACACAGGCGGTCTTTCAAGGTATGTCCAAGTTGAAAGATGGGATGGGCCAAGCTGCTGATGGCAGCAGTGCCCTAGCGACCGGTGCGGATACTGCTAAGTCTGGTAGTCAGACTCTTGGCGACAGTCTCAACTTGCTATCAACTTCGACCCAAGCCTTAGCTTCTGGTGCTGGTAGTCTGAATACAGGCCTGCAAGCTTATGCCAGCGGTGTAGATCAGCTCTCGTCTGGCCTTAACCTCATGAATGCCAACATGGGAACATTGGTAGATAGGGTATCTGCTCTTTCTTCTGGAGCAAATTCTGCTCAACCTCTAATAACAGGGGCTAATCAGCTCTCAACTGGCCTCAGTCAATTAGCTAGCAATACTAGCCTGACATCCGATCAAAAGACCCAGATTGACCAATTGGTCGCTGCTCTTCCTGCTCTCAATTCAGCTATTCAAAATCTGAATCAAGCAGTCAATTCTGAGGGAAGCACAGGAATGAGTGGAGTCCCAACGACTAGCACGACAACAACCAGTGGGCCAGATTTATCTGGAGTAGAGGCTAGTCTGGCCAGTATTGAGTCTCAACTGCAATCTTTATCTGGCACAGGAACGAGTACGACAACCGCGGACACCTCTGGTCAATTAGCAGCAGTTCAATCAACTTCAGCTTATCAATCCTTGACGCCAGAGCAGCAGGCGGAAATTTCTAATGCTGTTACTAATAATGCCCCACAAACAAGCAGCAGTTCTGTTGATGTTAGCAGTCTGATTGCCACGGTTCAAAGCTTGGAAGCAACGCTGGCGAATGCTGGAACTGATACTAGTACGACAACTACAACCAGCTCATCCCCCTCAACGTCAACGAGCCCTGATTTATCTAGTTTACAAACCAATATCAGTAGTCTAGCTGCGCAGGCTAATCTTGTCTTACCAGGAGCTGCCAGTAGTCTATCCAGTCTGGAATCAGGTTTGACAACTGTTAATACAACGCTTAATCAACAAGTCCTACCAGGAAGTCAGCAGGTAGCTGGCGGTATTGGGACCATGCAAAGTCAGTTATCCAGTGGTTCTTCCCAACTCTTGACAGGTGTGTCAACTTTGAGTAATGCTACCTCCACCTTAGCTAACGGAGCTGGTCAACTGTCCAGCAAGTCTGGTCAACTTACCAATGGCTCTAGTCAATTGGCCTCAGGGACTAACCAATTATCATCAGGAGCTGACCAATTGGCCCAAGGTGGTGCAGCCTTGACAACAGGCTTGTCGACTTTGTCAAGTGGCGCCGATACTCTATCTCAATCTTTAGCTAAAGCCAAGGACCAGTTGAATGTAGTTTCCGTAAAACCAACGAATGCTAAGGCAGTAGCTCAGCCTTTAAGCATAAAACATAGCGATAAGGATAATGTTGCAACCAATGGTGTCGGTATGGCTCCCTATATGATGTCAGTAGCTCTGATGGTTGTTGCTTTATCCAGTAATGTTATTTTTGCCAAGGCTCTTTCTGGTAATGAACCCAGAACCCGCTTTGCCTGGGCTAAAAACAAGCTCTTGATTAACGGCCTAATTGCTACGGTATCAGCTACTATTCTTTTCTTTGCAGTTCAGGTTATTGGGGTCCATCCTAATTATTCTGGAAAAACCTATCTGGTAACCCTTTTTACTGCTTGGGCCTTGATGGCTGTTGTGACAGCTCTAGTCGGTTGGCATCAACGCTATGGAGCCTTCGCCAGTCTGATTTTACTGCTTTTACAACTGGGTTCCAGTGCAGGGACTTATCCAATTGAGCTCAGTCCAAAATTCTTTAAAGTCATTCAGCCTTATTTACCTATGTCCTATTCAGTGTTAGGGTTACGTAAAACGATATCCCTAACTGGAGATGTGGGGCAAGAGCTTGGTATGTTGTTAGCCTTCATACTTGGAGCAATACTTTTGGGTCTACTAATCTATCGTCAGCAAGATGATCGTTAAATGTAATAAAAAGCTAGCTTGACAGAACCGTCAAGCTAGCTTTTTTTATGTGTCGTTTATTCAAGCGTGATACTGCCGGTGTCGGCCTTTAAATCAAGAAAATTATCTCTTGAGTGTATGAGTTTGTCACTAACATCGACACTACCTGTATCAGCGTGACTAGATACTGTCAAATGATAATCTTTAAGGCTAAGATCAATGCTGCCAGTATCAGCGGAAATCTGATTGTCTTTTTTGAAGGTTAATTGTTGGCCAGCCAGACTGCCAGTATCAACAGAAACTTTACTTGAAATTAGTGTGACAGTATCCAGATCAATACTGCCAGTATCGTTAGTAAGAGTCAAATCAGACAGTTGTGAGTTAGAAATATCAGCGTTCCCCGTATCGATATCTACCTGTCCGGCTAAAATTTTAGAATTTTTGACTGTGAGATTCCCCGTATCAACATTAGCATCAAGACGATTAACCGTAAGGCCATCTAGTTTAAGGCCATTAATTGAAGATTTACTTTTAAGAGTAGAAATTGTTTGCCCTTTGGGAAGAGAGATAACAATGGTATTCAAGTTTTTCGTTTTAGCATCAGCTAGCTGAGCTAAAATAGATAGATTTATAAAGTGAGCCAACCCCTTTGAGCTTTGCTTCACACTTAACTTCTTATCAGTAACATTAAAGTCGACTTTTTCCTTTTTGTTAGTGTAGTAGGAGATACTTGCTTCCTTATCTGTTGTTGATTTGACAAGAATGTCATAGTAATCACCTTCTAGATCAATGTGATCAAACGGGTCTAATTTCTTCTTCACATGGCTAACTTTGCCATGATTTTTATACTGGATAGCATCTAAACCGCCACTGAGTTGTCCAATATAAGCCAATACGGCCCCGGAAAGAATTAAACTAATTCCAGAAATCAATATTATTTTTTTCCACTTTTTCATGACCTTTTTCCTTTCTTATTTGCCCACCGAACTAGGCCAACCGTACCACGACCAAGCCATTTAGAAGCCTCGCTAGTTGCTAAAATAAGGAGACAGGCAAAGCCAACGAAAAGCATTCCTATTCCGATACCAATCAGGGAACCAGCCCAGGTTGAACCGAGATAGGTTAGTCCATCAATAAAAATAGCAATACCTGAAATAGCTCCAGCAATACCCAGCATAAAAAAGATAAAAATCATGGCGACGCCTGTTGCAAGAATGGTAAAGACCACGGCTAAGAGAGCCCAACTAAAAGGATTAAGAAGACAGGCAAGGATAGCTATCCAAATCAAGGCTAGACGTGATTTAGAACTAGCATGATCACGGTCACGGTCCGATTTCTCGTCTAAGATATTGTGAATAATATCTTTAGCAGCTTCCTTGGGACTGCCCAGTTCTTGGATAACTTGTGCCTCATTTGAGGGGCCTGCTTCGTCAAAATACTCTGTGAAATAATCCATGGCTTCTTGATAATCTTGATGGGGCAACTTTCTTAGATACTTATCCAGTTGCTGTAAATAGTCATTTTTTGTCATGTCTGATTCTCCCTTCGATAATGCCGTCGATGGTTGAGATATGCTTCTGCCATTCCTCTTTTCGCAGGGCTAATTGTGTCAGCCCCGCTGGTGTGATGGAATAATATTTACGCCGTCTTCCCTGATATTCTTGACTGTAGGTTGTCAGATAGCCTGCTTTTTCCAACCGTTTGAGAATGGGATAGAGGGTTGATTCCTTAATATTAGCGATGATTTTGATAGTTTGACTAATCTCATAACCATAGGAGTCCCCTTTCTCAATAATAGTTAGAATCAAAAATTCAATGAGGATGGATGATACCGGAAAATACATAGGCACCTCCTTAAATATATATTATTTTTATATATTAAGCATAAAATAATTATTAGACCTTGTCAATAAAAATATATAAATTTTTTATATAATTTTGAAAAAAGAATTCCGCCTGTTAAAAAGATAGGCAAACATGTTATGATGGTAAGAGAAAAAAGAAAAGGGAAAAGAAATGATAGAAAATTGTATCGAACGAATAAAAGAGTACCAACCCCGACCTTTAGGGCAAGAGAGGTGTTATGCTGTTCTCTTGCCCTTAGTCTGGGATGAAAATAATCAGGATTGGCAGATTCTTTATCAGATTCGCAGTAAATATATTTCTCAACCTGGGGAGGTTTCTTTTCCGGGTGGTCGAGTGGAAACAGGAGAAAGCTTTCAAGAAGCAGCTGTTCGAGAGACAGCTGAGGAGTTGAATATTACCAGTTCTCAAATTGAAATTTTGGGTGAAATAGATTACTTTATCCATCATGATCGGACCATCCGCTGTTTTGTCGGTAAGATTTTAGGAGACTGGCAGGCTATTCAGGCAAATCCTGACGAGGTGGAAAGACTTTTTACTCTCCCCTTGAACCAGCTTCTGACAACGAAACCCAAAATTTACCACCTAACTGCAACACCTAAGCCAGACTCCAATTTTCCCTTTGAGCGGATTCCAAATGGTTCTAACTATAATTTTGGTAAAGATAGTCGTAAAGTCCTCTTCTATGATCTAGGTGGAGAAAATCTCTGGGGTATTACTGCGCAATTCACCGCCCGTTTCATTGAGATTCTAAAAAATAGCAGCAATTGACAGTTGTGTAAAGCTTCAAATAATCGGCTAAAACTTTCATTTAGCTGATTTTTCCTTGTTTCCTAATTTTATCTTGACATGGCTGTCAAGAACTATTAATTCGTAAAAATCTGTCTATAGCTTTGTCGGTGACCTGTCAGGTTTTTGACAGGTCATTGTCGTCTAGCTGTCGTTCTAAAATTTTCTGCTTAGACTTATAATTAGCTTAGTAAGCAGGTGAGGAGCTAGCAAGGCTAACTTCCAAAAAAACTATCTGCCAGAAAGGATCATAATCATGAAAAATCAAACAATTGTTGCTAGGCTGCGTAAACAAAGAGGGTGGACTCAAGAACGCTTAGCTGAAGAAACAGGTCTCAGTGTGCGGACCATTCAACGTATCGAAAAAGGTGATGACTCAAGCTTAGAAACCCTTGGGTTGGTTGCCAACGCCTTGGACATTTCCGTTAATGAGCTCTTTAACGATGATGAAGATAGTCAAAAATTGAAAAAAGTAGCTGCCTATGCTGATGAGCAGGCTAGCCAACTAGAAAAGCGAGATGCCGAAGATAAACTCTTTTCGATTTTCCGGCTGGGTTATATCTTTATTATGGTTTTGTTGGCAACTGGCATCAATTTTATTTCAGGTGAGCTGCTGCAAACGATTCTTGGTCTAGTTTGGACGTTTATATTCCTAACTGGCTTGATTCTTTCTAAATACATTCGTAAGACACGTTGGAGAGACCGTCTTGATGAGAAGTACCCACTGACTAAGAATATTCCCTTGTCTCGTAAGCACCGTACGAATCCTAGAGAGTCTCTTCATGCTTCTAATTCTAAGGATGATTTTCTCTGGTGGAAGAGTCCTGTTGTCCGACCCATCGGAATGATTTTTTGGGGCATCATCATTCCTTTGCTCTTTATCTGTAAATATGCTTTACATCTTTTCTAAGCTGAAAAGCTAATAATAAAGGCTTTGATTGATTATCAGAGCCTTTTCTTTACACCTCTGTCAACATATTTTGTCAGTACTTTTTATTGACCTTCCTTTTATTTTTTTACTTGATGCAGCAAAAGCAGGCTTTATGTTTAAGAGTTTTATTTTTTAACTTGCTATTCTTATTTATAATGATTATAATTAAGCTAGAAAAATAAGAATAAGCGGAGGCCAATCATGAGCAACTTCAAAAAATTTATGATAGTATCTCTGATTGGGCTGCTAGCCTTGGTTCTAACCTTTGGCTTAAGTCAAGGTCACTTGGCCTATATACTAGTAGCTGTATCAGCTGGTATGATGTCTATTTCGATGCTCTGGGATATGATCCAGACTCTCAAGGAAGGTCGCTATGGAGTTGATATTTTAGCTATCACAGCCATTATTGCAACTATGGCTATTGGTGACTACTGGGCTGGTTTGATTATTTTGGTCATGCTAACGGGTGGGGAAAGTCTAGAAGATTATGCTAGCCGCCGTGCCAGCCGCGAACTGACTAGCCTCCTAGATAATACTCCTAAATTGGCTCATAAGATGGTTGGAACTAATGTTGAAGTGGTGGATGTTGATGATCTGAGGATTAACGATACTGTTCTTCTGCGTCCTCAGGAGATGGTACCTGTTGATGGCATAATCCTAGAAGGCCGTTCTGATTTCAATGAAGCTTCTCTAACTGGGGAGCCTAAGACAATCGAAAAAGGTCCTGGTGATAGCCTTATGTCGGGCTCACTCAATGGTTCCGACGCTATCCAATTCAAAGTAACGGCTCTGGCCAAGGATAGTCAATATCAGCAACTGGTGAAATTGGTCAAAGAATCAAAAGGGAACACTGCTCCTTTCGTCCGACTGGCCGACCGTTATGCTGTTCCTTTTACCATCTTTGCCTATCTAATTGGTGGTTTAGCTTGGTTGATCACCAAGAATCCTGTCCGTTTTGCTCAGGTATTAGTAGTCGCTTCGCCTTGCCCTTTAATTTTAGCAGCGCCAATTGCTCTGGTAGCTGGTATGAGCCAATCTTCAAAAAATGGTGTTATCGTTAAAAACGGAACGGTCTTAGAAAAACTTTCCAAAATCAAAACAGCAGCTTTCGATAAGACTGGGACCATTACTCAGGGAGACCTAAAAGTTGACCAAATTGTAGCTGAGAGGGTTAGCCAAGAGGAACTTCTGACTTATGCAGCCAGCATTGAACAATCCTCTTCTCATGTCTTAGCTCAAAGTCTGGTTCATTATGCCCAGAGTCAAGGTATTAAAATGCTTCCAGTTAGTGATATTGAAGAAATAACCGCCAAAGGCGTACAAGGCAACTGCCAAGGTAGTCTCTTCTCAGTTGGAAAGATAGCCATGATGCCTGACTTAACTGATGATCAAAAGACTGATAAAACTAGTATTTATGTAGCTAAAGATAACTGTTATATCGGTCATATCACCTTTACTGACCGCGTTCGACCAGAAGCAAAAAGGACCATGTCTGAACTTCAAGGCCTCGGCGTGAACAATCTGGTCATGGTAACAGGAGATAGAAAAGGTATTGCTGATAAGATTGCCCAAGAAGTCGGAATCACTCAAGTTCACGCGGACTGTCTTCCCCAAGACAAAATTAACTTTCTGAAAACAGTGGCACCCGACCAACAACCAGTTCTTATGGTGGGCGACGGGATTAATGATGCTCCCGCTCTAGCAATGGTCGATGTAGGGATGGCCATGGGAGCCAGTGGTTCCAGTGCCGCCAGCGAGAGTGCCGATGTTGTTATTCTTAAAGACGACCTCAGCAAGGTCGCTCAAGTTATTAAGATTGCTAAACACACCATGAGCATTGCCCGTCAGTCAGTCCTAATCGGTCTGGCTGTCTGTGTCGTCCTCATGTTAGTCGCCGCAACCGGTGTCATTCCAACTCTAGTAGGAGCTATACTTCAAGAAGTTGTCGATACCGTGGCTATATTATCAGCCTTGCGAGCTCACAGTAAGGCCTCATAAGTACGATTTCTTGAGAATGAGAACAAAATCGATGGCTTAGAAAGCTTAGAAATACCAATCGATTTTGTTTTAGCCTTCCTTTAACCACTGTGCCAAAGTGTCAATTATTAAAAAGTAGTGAGAGTGGGACAGCAAAATCAAAATCACCATTTCATGATGATTTTGATTTTTATACGTAATCTCCAGAGATTCCAATACATTGTAAGTGAAAGCTGATCCACATGACTGTCTGTTCCATTCTCATTTTTATTTTTCCTAAATTTTTAAAATAATTTTCGAATAAAAAGATAGCAAGATAAAAATTACAAAATAATTACAAAAATATTGCATTTTATTTAAAATCCTCTTATAATAAAGATGAAATATAGAAAGGACTCATCTACTATGAAAAAAAGTTCAAAAAGGTACAAGCTTAATCATGCTTGCGCTGACAAGCACACTCTTACTAGGAGCCTGCCAGAAGAATAGTTCTAAAACTAAGACGGACCATTCTGCCAAGACGACTCAGACCAGTAAAAAAGCTAGCAAGAAAAATTTGAGCAGCTCCAGTCAAAGCAAGCAAGTGCAAAATAGCTCTCAGGGGCAGACGAGCTCTCAAAATTCTCCAAGTTCATCGTCCCAAGCCCCTTCACAATCGTCTAGTCAGGATCAAAAAAATTCCCAATCTCAGCCTAATCCTAACATCAATATAACTGCTGTAGCTAAGGGTGACCTTTCTAGTATTGCAGGAACCTATACTGGTCAAAATGGTGCTATCAACTTTACCGTAGGCACAGATGGTACAGGCACCATCAGCAAGTCAGACGGTGAGTTTCAATGCCAATTCAGTAACTATCACCAAGATGGTCAATCAGCCGGCTTCTCAAATCAATATGGTTGGAATTACTATGTCGTTCCAGCAGGTGTAGCGACTCCAAGTGGAGCTCAGGCCGCCAGTCAATGGGATGATAGCAGTCGCGACCGTCTTATCGTTATCGGAGAAGGAGTCAATGTCTTCTTCCTAAGTTAAAATCATCAAGCAGGTCAATGATCCTGCTCTTTTAGCACCTTAAACACCTTATCAATAAAGTTGACCCAATAAATAAGGCTGAGAACTTTTGTCTCAGCCTCTTACTAGTTTCACTCAGATTGTTTAAAAATTTTCAAATCATTTAATTCTTAAAGAACTGGTAGAAATTCGGCATTAGTTGTGTAATGAGCTGTGTTGGCTCATAAAGTACGAACTTTTTAACTTTTTTAGTAGTTAGCAATTTTGCTTCCTTTAAAATTTGTAAATGTCTGGATACACTGGAATTGCTCATCAAGAAAACTTGCGCTAAAGATTGGGTTGTACTTGGTTTGTTAATCACATAATTCATAATTTGCAGCCGTACAGGGTCACTTAAAGCTTTAAAAATAGTAAGCAAATTTTCTGGTGAAGCGTTATAGTAACTTGGCTGCTCTGTGATATCATAGGTGATAGCAATTCCTTGATCGAAAGATTCAACAAACAAGTGAGGCCAAATAAAGTAACTGGGGATCAACATGATAGCATCACGATCTTGCAGTTGAATTTCTTGGTCAAATGGCTTGATAATGGCTAGCTCATCCCCTTTCCAATGGATACGGTCAACTTGCAAATGATTAAACATTTCGATTAAACCGTTTTTTCTTAAAAAAGAAGATTGCTTTTGTATTTCATCTAGCAGTTTCTGCTGGATGCTTTTCTTTTTCCAAGTCTGATCAAATATTTCCCGCCTGTACCAATCAATAAAGGAGAAAAGCCGTCGGTAGACACCCGAAGCATCCTTCTTTAAATCCTTAAGTAACTGTTTATCGTCACCTAATGAGAAATCTTTCCATTCTAATCCTTTTGCTAATGCAGGAATGAAAGAATTTTCTCGATCGCTGCTTACTTTTTTCAATTGTTCAATCAACTGGACAGTAGGCAAATCAGTAAGGAATGTCTTTAAATTTTGTATTTCCTCTTCAATAGTTGCGGCATGGTAACGAAAATTACAAAGCAAGATGGGAGGAACACCCAGTTCATAAAAAAGTTGAAAATAATGGAGATTTTCGTAGAAAACATCCGTCAGCTTATCCTGTACGTCAATGACCCAGTCGACATTTGTACCATGGTGGCGAGGATTCAATAAGACATGTAAACTTCTAAATAGTTCATTAAGTGGGGAATAGACAAATTGTATCCTTTGTGTCAGCGTTTCATCGGTTTTACGAGCATAATTGCTGAATTGAACAGTAATAGCCATAAAAATACACCTCCAAACGATTCGATATTTTTGAAATCGATTGATTATCGCTTGTTTTCATTGTATCATATTCACAATTCTGATATAAGGAGAAGAAGGATGAACAAACGGATTCAGGACTCACTAATAACTATTATCGCTGGTCTGGGGATGCTATTGTCAACCTTAGACACAGGTATTATCAATGTAGCGCTATCTTTTTTAAAGGAACATTTCCAAACGCCAACTAATACCGCAGCTCTTACAGTAACAGGCTACTCTTTGGCATTGGCTATCTTTATCCTACCTTTGGGGGTTCTTAGTGACAAATTTGGAAAACTAAGGATTTCTTACTTAGGATTTGTTCTTTTTGGACTTAGCTCACTTTTTTGCGGATTTGCCAATAGTATCAGTTGGCTTATTGCAGGACGGATTATCCAAGGAATTGGAGCCGCAGCCTTGCAAGCTACATCTGCTGCCTTAATTACAACGCTGGTCTCTGAAAAACGCCAAAATAGTGCCATTAGTATTTTAGGAGTTATGATAGGTCTAGGACCTGTGTTGGGCCCATCCCTTGGTGGAATATTGCTTTCTTTAAATAGTTGGCGCTTTATTTTCTGGATAAACATCCCCTTTGCCATTATAGCCAGCATTTGTAATCACTATCTTCTTAGGAAAATCTCTGAGCAGACCAACAGTCAAAAATTAGATAGAGTTGGAACGTTGATCAATGCGGCAATGCTCATTTGTCTTTTGTTAGGCCTGTCCTTATTAAGCAAACCTCACTTATTAATGACTAGCCTTGTGTTAATTACGATGAGTTTGCTAATCAGTGGTCTATTCTACCGGATTGAACGTAATAAAAGTAATCCCCTTGTTAATATTAAAGAACTCAAAAATAACCCTAAGATTATTTCTTATCTATTCCAAACAATTGCCTTTGGTTTTGCTTCTGCTGTAATATTTTTATTGCCTCCGTTTATATTTGAACAGCTCTATCATTTAGGAGTAGGACTTACCGGTTTTCTTGTATTGGGTGCTCCAGCGGGATTAGTCATATTTTCGCGAGTATCCGGCAAATTAAACAATGGTCATAAAAATAAAATGTTTAGCCGTTTAGGCTTGAAAATCATCTGCCTATCTTTGGTTTTTCTACTGCTTCTTAATCCTAAATGGCCTTATCTGTTTCTAACTTTAGGGCTTTTTATTTATGGTATTGGTGGCGGTTATTTTCAACCTGCCAATATTTCTAGTATTATGCAAGCCAGTCCTATAGAAATACAGGGCAGTGCAGGGGCACTGCAGCGTATGGTACAAAATGTTGCTATTTCCAGTGGCTCAGCAATTGGAGCAGCTTGTCTAAATCTCTGGCCCAATAATCTCCTATTAGCAACACGAGTTGGTTGGGCCATTACTATCGTTTTGGTTATTTGCAGTTTAATAGGCGTAATAAACTTCAAAATTATCAAATAAAAAAGAATCACCGAAAGGTCCAATCAAAGATAGACAGACTTTTGGGAAAAGTTTTCTAAAATGATTGGTTAAATCATAAAGAAACGAACAGCCCTTCCTATCAGTTAGGATAGTGAGACTGTTCGCTTTTTTATAATAATAAATTAAATTGTGCAATCTATAGAAGTATTTAACAGTAATAACCTTGGTTTTAGAAGGTTTTTAAAAGATAAAAAGTAACTGATGGTTCATCAATTATGACATCAAATATATTGTCATTAAAGAGATTCCAAAAATCCAGGTAAAAACTCTTGAAAAGCAGTCTCATTTAATTTAACAAATTTACTCTGCCCTACTTTTCGAGTAGTAGTCAACCCGGCCTCTCTCAAAGTTTTAAAGTGATATGAAGCTGCCGACTTACTCATCTTTAGGATAGTTCCAATTTCTCCACAGTTTAGTTCATCATTTTTTTGGACGAGCAAGCGAACAATTTTTAAACGGACAGGATCGGCTAAGGCTTTTAGCTGCTTCACTCTTAAGTCATCGGTTTCATTATTTAATAGTTTAATAGTCATGTGAAAATTGTACTACTTGATAACTTTTATGTCAATTTCTCTATTCTTAGTGTTGACTTCCTTATCCATGAGTGATATATTTTATTAAATAGTTAAACAACTGTTAAACTAAAAAATAGAAGGAGTGAAAAATAATGAAGAAGTATTCGGTTTTATTTTTCCTTACCATGTTTATCATCGGGACTGATACGTTTTTAGTTTCTCCCTTATTGCCGACTTTAACCAAATTATATGGAATAGATTCTTCTGTTTCGGGTTGGATGGTCAGTGCTTACGCTATTGGTTATGCTGTATTTGCACTCATATCAGGACCAATTTCTGATGGCCGAGATAGAAAAAAAGTCATGGTCTACGGATTAGCTGCTTTTGCTGTTTCTACATTTCTTTGTGGGTTTGCAGTAAGTTTTCCTTTAATGTTGCTTTTTCGTTTGTTTGCAGGGATTAGTGCCTCATTTGTGACGCCTCAAGTTTGGGCATCAATTCCTATTGTCGTTGACAAGAAATTCATTGTACAAGTAATGGGATATGCGACGGCTGGTTTATCTGTTTCTCAAATGGCAGGTGTCCCTATTGGCGGTTATCTAGCTAATGTTTCTTGGCAAACACCATTTTTCGCTATTGCAGTATCCTCTTTGGTATTACTTGCACTCATTTATATCTATTTGCCTAAATTAGAAATTAGCAGTCATAATAGAGTTTCATTTGGAGAAGCTTATAAAAATATTCTCACCAATAAGAAATCTACTAGTTACCTCATTGCTTATTTTGTTTTTCAAACAGGCTCCTTTACTGCTATTACCTTTATTTCGACTTGGTATACGCATGATTTTGATATGAGTTTAACCAATATCAGTACGGCTATTATTGCTATCGGAGCCGGTAATTTATTGGGTTCTCTTTTTGGAAGTCAAATTGTTAAACGGTTTGGTTTACAAAGGGCATTTCAAACAGAGTTGATAGCACTGATTATCCTCTATCTCATTTTGCCGTTTGCGCCTAATTTTTGGACTGCTGAAATCCTGTTAACTGTTATTTATATCAATAATGGATTTATTTTCCCACTGTTTATGACAACATTGCAAAGCACCGTGGAGAATGCACGCAGTACCATTTCTTCCCTGTCCAATGCAGCTATGTATCTGGGTGAAACGATTGCAGGGGTTGTTGGTGGCATCCTCTTTGCAAACTTTACAGGCTTTTCGGGTATATCAGTCTTCGCTGCTGGAACAATTGCTTTATCGCTAATCTTATATGCACAAGCTGGGATGTTTAAGAAATAGGGACGAATTTTTTGACTTTTATTGTTAATAATTGACTTCCTTTAGAATATATAGATACAAGTCAGCACGGCGCGTTACAGTGAGTACTACAAATTGTTACTATTTCAACTAGTTCACCAATTGGCTCATTTGCTTAAATCTTTAATCTAGTATCTATTATTGGCTGCTTGGATCGGGGGATAAAGCCCTATTTTAGTTGTTTTAAGCTTAAAAGTTATAAGTGGCTGCAATAATTGATAAATAGATAAATGATAGAATAAAATGGTTTTCAATTCATAACTTGACAATTTTTATAACAAAATTATAAGTCCTTTATGAGCCAACACAGCTCGTTACACAACTGATGCCGGATTTTTTACCGGTTCTTTAAAAATTGAAACTAATAGTCAACAAAAAAGCCTTTGAAACGTTGATTTCATAGGCTTTCTTTGTGTTATTTCACCTCAGTAAAAATTACGTGCTTACGCAATTTTGGTGAGTACTTTTTCAATTGCAGACGGTCTGGAGTGTTACGTTTGTTTTTTGAAGTAAGGTACAAGCGTTCACCAGATTCTTTGTGTTCAAGTGTAATATTTACGCGCATGGTATCTCCCTTCTATTATTCCGCAGCGTTAGCTTTAGCGATCTTACGTCCCTTGTAGTAGCCTTTGAGGGATACACGGTGAGAACGTGAGTAATCTCCAGTAGTTTCATCAAATTTCACAGTTGGAGCTGTCAATTTGTAGTGTGTACGACGTTTATTTTTTTTCGCTTTTGACGTGCGACGTGCAGGTACTGCCATTTTTATGTTTCCTCCAATAGATTAATCTTGATTTTAAATCAACTCTAACAGTTTATCATATTATTTTTGTAAAGTAAAGTTACTTGACATTAACTCTTTAATTTTTTAAATGGAAGGAATAGCTGGCTAGGATTATATCCTGGTTCCATCTGAGAAAATAACGAAGACGAAGGTTCATCTGGTTGTGCAGTAGTGTTTGCCAACGCTTTCGTGGGACAAATTGTGGAATGATAACGGTCAAAGTATTGTTAGCAGCCTTGGCTTGCTTACTCATATCATTGACGAAATCAACAGTTGGCTTGATAATATCGCGATAATCGGAATAAATATTAATAAAGGTAGTATTTGGGAAATAGTGTTTGAATTCATCCCTAACCTCGTCATCTTTTATCTGTGTCTCGGCTGTTGAGACGTGCAAGGCGATAACATTTTGACTAAGAGAGTTAGCATAATTGATCGCTCCGACAGTGGCGTTAGTCATATTGCCGACGAGAACCAGAACCGTGTTACCAGAGTACTGGATAGATTTGGTTTGTTCAGAAATGCGTAACTGTCGCGCTACATTTTGATAGTGACGGTGAATCTTCTGAAACATAAGGATCAAGATAATGATAATTGGGAAAAAATACCAGATATCTGTTAAGCGGAAAAGTAAAAGAATGAGGATAATGCCATAACAAATGACAGCTCCTAACAGATTAGCCCAAGACCGCCTAAGGAAATGATCAGGCTTTTGTTTTTTCCAATAAGCCACCATACCAGTCTGTGCAAGAGCAAATGGAATAAACACCCCAATTGTATACAAGGGAATTAGCCGTTCGGTACTTCCCTTAAAGATAAAGAGCAGAAGAATGGCACCGAAGGCTAGGGTCATAATACCATTAGAATAACCAAGACGTGCCCCTTTTTCTAAATAAAGGTGGGGCATATATTTGTTTCTAGCCATATTGTAAGACAGTATTGGAAAGGCTGAGAATCCTGTATTAGCAGCTACAGCTAAGATTAGAGCGGTAGCAATTTGGAAAATATAAAATAGCACCTGACCGACCACACTAGCACCAAAAATTCTCTGAGCGATCTGAGACAAAATGGTTACACCAGATTGTGGAACTATGCCAAGCCAGTAGTTGAGGAAGGTAATGCCAACAAACATAAAACCAAGAATCATAGACATCATGACAAGGGTCTTAATAGCATTACTGATTTTTGGTTTTTTGAAAAATGGGACAGCGTTTGAAATGGCTTCAACTCCAGTCAAAGATGCCGAACCACTGGTAAAGGCCCGAAGGAGCAAGAATACGGTTAGTCCCGAAATAGGCTGACCGATATGGGCTGTTGCCGAGTAGTCTATATGGCCTGTGATGATTTGGAAAATACCAGAAATTAGCAGAAAAAGTGTGGAGATAATGAAGAGATAGACAGGTACAAAGAGCGCTGCCGCCGACTCTCTGAGTCCACGTAAATTCATAATCATCAGGATGAGGACAAGAGCAATAGAGATTTCCAAATTGAAGGCTCTCAGTATCGGGAAGGCTGATGTGATAGCATCAGCACCAGATGATACTGAAACAGCTACCGTCAGCATGTAATCGACTAAGAGGCTGCCGCCAGCCACCAGTCCTAGAGATGGTGACAAATTCTCAGTAGAGACCATATAAGCCCCGCCGCCGCTAGGATAAGCACGGATGACCTGACTGTAAGAAATGGTTAGACTGATTAAAAGAATCAGGACAGCTATACCGATAGGTAGTGACCACCAGATAGCACCAGCTGATAGAGCAGTCAACACAAGAATGACCTGCTCAGGCCCGTAGGCAATTGACGACAGGGCATCGCTGGATAGCATAGCCAGAGCTTGTGATTTACCCAAAGAATGGTTATCCTCTTCTTCAGGATCAGATTTTAAAGGGGCCCCTAAAAGGAAATATTTGATATTAGAAAGCATCCCTTTCCTCCTCTAAATTTATTTGACAAGGCATTATAATCCCATTTTTTTAGAAAATCAATAACTATCATCGAAAAAGCTAAATTGTAACCATTATTTAATTGAAAGCATGACCGTATATCTGTAAAAAACAGCCGCTTATCTTAAAAATATAGTCTCTCTGAAAAATATAGGTTATACTAAATTAAAAAAGAGGAGGAAAAGCAATGAAGCTCGAAATCATTAGAGACTCGCGGTTAGCGGAGACACTGATCAAAATTTATGCAGCGCATATTGACCGTAAGACCCAACAGATTATCGATCTTGCCGAAGGGAAGTCAGACCATCTGCTTGGCGTATGGATGGAAAAAGTATACCTCTTAGCCCTTCCTGATATTATCCGTATTTACAGTGAGGATAAGAAAGTTTTCCCAGAGACAACAGATAAAGTCTATGCAACTAAATACCGGATTTATCAATTAGAGGAGCAGTTGACAAAAGATTTCATCAAGATTTCTCAAGGTGAGATCGTTAATATCAGTGCCATCCAAAAATTGGATCTCAGTATCAGGGTAACGATTAAACTCACCTTGAAAACTGGCGGTGAGAGTTTTGTATCCCGACGCTCCCTCAAAACATTTAAAGAGAAATTAGGTTTGTAACGACTAGAAAAGGAGGAGATATCATGAAAGTACTTAAAAAGATGCTCGTTTATGCTTTAATGGGGCTAGGTATGGGAAGTTTAGCCACCTACCTTGCTAGCTTAGTGGTTGGTAGAGGTTTCTCACCAGCAGTCCCTGCCTTTATGGAACAATTTCAGTCTGATATCAGCGCGGTTGGTGTCCAACTTGCCATTTTTGCTGGTCTGGGCATGGCTCAGGGGATAGCTGAATCTGTCTTTCATCAGGCAGAAAAGTATTCCTTACTTTGGCTGACTTGCTTGCACTATAGCCTCATTGTAGTACCGCTGCTAGTGGCGGGCTGGTACCTGAGATGGTTCCAATTTAGTGTGACAAGCCTGCTTGGCATGTTAGTTTTCATCAGCTTTCTTTATGCTGCTATCTATGTGTTTAATTATGTGATGATCAAAAGGGATATCGGCGCTATCAATACTAAACTGTAATAGTTTGATAAGGTTATTCAAGCTTCTGCTAAGGGGCTTTTGAAATGACTTAAACTGTTAGGGCAGCTGTTTTTATGGTAGAATAGAGGGAGCTATAAGTGTAAAGAAGAGCATTATAATCGATGCTGGTAGTGATACAGGCAGTGATTCATGCTATCTTAAGAAATTGATTAAAATCTATGAAAGGAATTGAACACGGTCGAAAAGCTCGGAAAATAGACAAGTCAGTCTAGTCATCAGGAAGACGAACTGTCTTCCTGATTTCAGTCGCTTTCTTTTCGGCCTTTGTATCTTAATTATGAAACTTCAAAAACCAAAAGGGACTCAGGATATCCTGCCTGCTGAGAGTGCTAAATGGCAGTATGTGGAAGATGTTGCACGTGAAACATTTAAAAAGTATAACTACGGTGAAATTCGCACCCCTATGTTTGAGCACTATGAGGTAATTTCGCGCTCAGTTGGTGATACGACAGATATCGTGACCAAGGAAATGTACGATTTCCACGATAAGGGCGACCGTCATATCACTTTGCGTCCGGAAGGAACAGCTCCGGTTGTCCGCTCTTTTGTGGAAAATAAGCTCTTTGCGCCTGAAGTACAAAAGCCTGTCAAGATGTACTACATTGGTTCTATGTTTCGTTACGAACGCCCTCAGGCTGGACGCTTACGTGAGTTTCACCAAGTAGGGGTAGAGTGCTTTGGCTCCAGCAATCCAGCAACCGATGCAGAAACCATCGCTATGGCCTATCAGCTTTTTGATGAGCTGAGTATTAAGAATGTCACCCTGCACCTCAACAGCCTTGGTAATTCTGAGAGTCGCCTAACTTATCGTCAGGCTTTGATTGACTATTTGGAGCCCATGCGTGATCAGCTCTCAAAAGACAGTCAGCGACGATTGGATGAAAATCCTTTACGTGTGCTGGACTCTAAGGAAAAAGAGGATAAGGAAGCCGTTGAGCATGCGCCATCGATCTTGGATTACTTGGATGAAGAGAGTCAAGCTCATTTTGACGCTGTCCGTCAGATGCTGGAGACCTTGAAAATTCCTTATGTGATTGACACCAACATGGTGCGCGGCTTGGATTACTATAACCATACGATATTTGAGTTCATCACGACCATTGATAAAACGGAGCTAACGATCTGTGCGGGAGGCCGTTATGATAGCTTAGTTGAGTATTTTGATGGCCCACAAACTCCAGGATTTGGCTTTGGTTTAGGGATTGAACGCCTCTTGCTGGTTCTGGATAAGCAAGGCATCTCACTTCCAATCGATGAGGATTTGGATGTCTACCTAGCCGTTCTTGGTGATGGTGCTAACCTTAAGGCGCTCGAGATAGTTCAAGCCCTTCGTCAGCAAGGGTTCAAGGCCGAACGTGACTATCTGGGCCGCAAGATCAAGGCTCAGTTTAAATCTGCAGATGCTTTCAGGGCTAAGGCGGTTATCACACTTGGTGAAAGCGAAGTTGAGAGCGGTAAAGCAGCTGTTAAGAATAATCAGACCCGCAAAGAAGTGATTGTCAGTCTCGAAGAAATCAGTACAGACTTTGCTCGTGTTTTGGCCAAGATTGAAGGATAGAGTTTAGACTTTTAGGAGAAAATTGTGACAAGTATTGAAGAGTTATTAAAAGAGGAGCAGACCTTTAGCCTGAGTTTTGATCGCAGTCAGCCCATTCACTTTCAGGAACAGTTTTGGAAGATGATTGGCTATTTGGATCGGCATGATATACCTTGGTTTAATGGCGAAAAGGCCGGCGACCATTTTATGTGTCAGCAGTTTCTCGGCCAGCAATGGGACCATGACTACCAAAAGGTTATCTTAGTTTTCAAGCCGACAGAACGATTTCTTGGCTGGCAATATGACGAGGAGACCGATGAATGGGGCATCTCCATTCAAGATGTTTATGGCTTTAGCTGGAACCATCTGGCTGATGAAGCGGATTATCACTTTAATGAATTTGAAGAGTTTCAGGATGAATTTGTTGATACGAGTGATTTGATAGCAGCTTTTGGAAAATAGCTAAAAACTCCACTGGAATAGGTGGGGTTATTTTATAAAAGGAAGAATCATTATGAAGAAGTTAATAAGTTTATGGGTGGCTTTAATCCTTGTTAGTATAGGAATGGTTTTCATTTTGGGAGTCCAAATTGGTAAAATAGTTAATTCTCAAAAAGTATCTATCAATAGAAAACCGACAAAAACTTTGGTACAACGCTATCCGGGGATTGACAAAGTTGATTGGGAATACGGCAATTCAGATTACAGCTCGACTATAACATTTAAAGATGGTAGGATTCATACCTTTGATGACACAGATATTGAAGATGCTGTTACAGACCATGATTTTCCTTTTAAATATGAAGGTGAAAAACTTGTCGTTACGGATAAAGAAGGTGTGGCATTTTTTAATACTCATGCCGATACTATAAAAATAACCATTGATTCTGTCACCTATTCGACGATTGCCTATACTGTTACATCGTATAAGAATAGTAAAAAGTTAGGAAGTTATCAAACTATTGCTGAAGGGGAACTCTACTCTGGAAATTTATCTTGGAGCTATGATCCTTCTAACCTGAAGAATAATACTGAAAAGCCTGTAAGCAATATTGAAATGGATCAATGGTACTATATCGCTAATAGTGACTACTTTTTTAAGTTGATGCGATTAGAAAATGATTATTCTGGTAAGCCGCAGTATGCTGGTATATTTTATAGAAAGCGAGTAGAAGGGAGTCAACTTGTCTCAGAAGCCATTTTATTGCATAACACAAAGGGGGCACTGAATGAAGATAGTAATTTAGACTTTTCAGAAGCTTATTCTTCAATTCTTACGAATTACCGAAATGTCAGTGGAAAAGAAACGTTTGACTTTCAAGAGTACTTAGATATTTTGTATCCACATTTTGAGAAAAAAGGAGAGAGTTGGATTGTGAGTGATAAGGCATTTCCCATGACAGATGATTCAGGTAAAACTTGGGACCATAAAGTTTTTAAATTAGATGAACAGAAGAATAATGATCTCATTAATGAGGCGCAAAAGATGCAGATCAAAGTTGAGGAGTTGTCGAACTTTGAATCACATACTAATTTGTACTAGGGCTATCTAAAAAACTCCGTCCGAATGGGTGGGGTTTTAGTGTGCTTTTTGCTATAATAATAGGGAATGTAAAAACTCAGATAGAGAAAGGATAAAGCCCAGTTGGGCTTGGTATCTCAAGTATGAAACGTAGTATGTATGCTGGTCGCGTTCGCAGTGATCATGTTGGCCATCAGTTGACGTTGAAGGGCTGGGTAGCTCGCCGCCGTGACCTTGGTGGTTTGATTTTTATTGATTTGCGTGATCGTGAAGGGATCATGCAGTTGGTCATCAATCCTGAAGCTGTCTCTAACGAAGTGATGGCGACAGCTGAGAGCCTTCGCAGCGAGTACGTCATTGAAGTGACTGGTACCGTTCAAGCGCGTGAGCAAGCCAACGATAAGATTCCTACCGGTCAAGTTGAACTTCATGTCAGCGAGTTAACCGTTCTTAATACAGCTAAGACGACACCTTTTGAAATCAAAGATGATGCGGAAATGACGGACGATAATCGTCTGCGCTACCGCTACTTGGACTTGCGTCGCCCCAGCATGTTAGAAAACCTCAAGCTGCGTGCCAAAGTGACCCACAGTGTTCGTAATTATCTAGATGCGCTTGAATTCATCGATGTGGAAACACCGACGCTGACCAAGTCAACACCAGAAGGAGCGCGTGATTATCTTGTACCGTCACGTGTCAGTCAGGGACATTTCTATGCTCTACCTCAAAGTCCACAAATTACAAAGCAGCTGTTAATGAACGCTGGGCTTGACCGTTACTATCAGATAGTTAAGTGTTTCCGTGATGAAGACTTGCGTGGGGATCGTCAACCTGAGTTTACACAGATTGATTTGGAAACCTCCTTTCTTGACGACCAGGAAATTCAAGATATCACAGAAGGCCTAATTGCATGTGTTATGAAAGAAACTAAAGGCATCGATGTGACACTCCCTTTTCCACGCATGAGCTATAATGATGCCATGAATAACTATGGTTCAGATAAGCCTGATACTCGCTTTGAAATGCTTTTACAAGACTTGACAGATCTTGTCAAAGGAATTGAATTCAAAGTATTCTCTCAAGCTCCAGTTGTCAAGGCTATTGTGGTGAAAGATGCGGCTGATAAATACTCGCGTAAAGATATCGATAAGCTGACAGAAGTGGCTAAACAATACGGTGCTAAAGGTCTCGCCTGGGTTAAGGTCGCTGACGGTGAGTTGACAGGACCTGTAGCCAAGTTTTTGACAGAGATTACTGCTAAGTTGACAGAGCGTTTACAGTTAGTTGACAACGATTTAGTGCTCTTTGTTGCGGATACCTCAGAGGTTGCTAACACAACACTGGGCGCCTTGAGGACGCGTCTAGCTAAGGAATTAGGCTTGATTGATCAATCGCAATTCAACTTTCTCTGGGTAGTTGACTGGCCAATGTTCGAATGGTCAGAAGAGGAAGGACGTTATATGTCAGCTCACCATCCCTTTACACTACCAACAGAAGAGACCGCTGCTGAGCTGGAGGGTGACCTATCCAAGGTTCGTGCAGTTGCCTACGATATTGTCTTAAATGGTTATGAGCTCGGCGGTGGCAGCCTGCGTATCAATCAAAAAGACTTGCAAGAGCGTATGCTCAAGGCTCTTGGATTTACAGCAGAGTCTGCTAAAGAGCAATTTGGCTTCTTGCTAGAAGCTATGGATTATGGCTTCCCACCACACGGAGGGCTGGCTATCGGTTTGGACCGTTTTGTGATGATTTTAGCGGGGGAAGACAATATTCGTGAAGTTATTGCTTTTCCTAAAAATAATAAGGCGTCAGATCCTATGACTCAAGCTCCTAGCTTGGTTGCTGATAAACAATTGGAAGAACTAGCTCTGCAAGTGCAAGATCATGACTAAAAGAACACAGCCTAAGCGACAAATCAAATATGCTGTTGGTAAGGCAGCTAAAAAGGTCGGCCTGCTCCATACAGTGCGCAGTATTTCCCGCGAGAAGTATGCTGAGAAGATTTCGGCTTCGCTCTTTTACGGAATACTTTCTAGTATTGCGGTTAACTTCTTTTTTCAACCAGGGCATGTGTACTCAAGCGGAGCGACTGGTCTAGCTCAAGTCTTATCGGCACTCAGTGATCGTTTTGTTGGTTTTGTTATTCCGGTTTCAGTGACTTTTTATGCCATCAATATTCCCTTGATGATCTTGGCCTGGTTCAATCTGGGCCACCGGTTTACTATCTTTACCTTTATTACGGTAACCATCAGTTCCTTCTTTATCCAAATCATGCCTCAGATTACTTTGACTAGTGATCCCCTAATTAATGCTATCTTTGGAGGTTTAGTGATGGGAACCGGGATTGGTTATGGCTTGCGATCGCGGATTTCTAGCGGGGGGACGGATATCGTTAGCCTCTATATTCGCAAGAAGACAGGGCGTGCTGTTGGAAGTATCTCTCTCATGGTCAATGGGACCATCATGGTATTTGCGGGGTTGCTTTTTGGCTGGCAGTATGCCCTCTATTCCATGGTGACGATCTTTGTTTCTAGTCAAATGACAGATGCTATTTTTACCAAGCAAAAGAAAATGCAGGCCACTATTATTACCAGCAAGCCTGACCGAGTAACCAAGCAAATTCATAAGAGGCTCCATCGGGGAGTGACCCAGATCAATGATGCCGAAGGGACCTATAATCATGAGAAAAAGGTAGTGCTGATTACTATCATCACTCGAGAAGAATTCAACGATTTCAAATATGTTATGCACAAGGCTGACCCCAAAGCTTTCGTTTCCATTGCTGAGGATGTCCATATCTTAGGACGTTTTGTAGAGGACGATTAGAATAATAAGACCATCGGAAATCCGATGGTCTTATTTTACATTTCGTCTGGGGCATCCACACCCAGAAGGCGCAGGGCTTCTTTGAGGACCAGCGCTGTTGTATAGCTAAGGGCTAGACGGCTGTCACGCTCTGGACTTTGGTCCAAAATACGGTTATGGGCGTAGTACTTATTGAAAGCTTGAGCTAGGCTGATGGCAAACTTGGCAATGATAGATGGTTCAAAATTATCGGCCGCTCGTTTGATGGTGGCTGGGAAATTTTGAATCAACTTGATAATTTCCCAGCTTTCAGCATCATCTAAGGAATAGCCAGCAGCTGGAGTAGCCTTGAAATCCGCCTTGCGGAGGATGGATTGAATCCGGGCATAGGCATATTGGACATAGGGACCGGTTTCTCCTTCAAAGGAAACCATGGCATCGAGGTTGAAATCGTAACCATTGAGGCGATCCGTCTTGAGGTCATAAAACTTGATGGCTCCGACACCAACTGTGTGAGCAACGATGTCCTTATTTGGCAAATCAGGGTTCTTAGCTTCGATTTGATCACCAGCCCGTTTGATGGCTTCGGCAATGGTTGGTTCCAAGAGGATGACATTTCCCTTACGAGTTGAGAGTTTTTTACCATCCTTGGTGACTAGCCCGAAAGGAACATGAACGATGTCGTCTGACCAGTCGTAACTCATCTCTTTAAGGACAGCCTTGAGTTGCTTAAAATGAGCGGCTTGTTCATTGCCGACCACGTAGATAGACTTAGCAAAATCGTAGGTCCGCTTGCGGTAGAGAGCTGCAGCCAAATCCCGTGTAATGTAAAGGGTGGCTCCGTCTGATTTTTTAATCAAGGCAGGGTTTTCAATGCCATATTGATCCAGATTAACCACTTGAGCTCCTTGCGATTCCTGCAAGAGTCCCTTATTTTCTAGGATAGAAACAACTTCATCCATCTTGTCATTATAGAAGGCTTCCCCATTATAGCTATCGAATTGGACCCCTAATTGGTCATAGAGGCGGTTGAATTCAATCAGGCTCTCATCACGGAACCATTGCCAGAGGTTAATAGCCTCGTCGTCACCAGCCTCTAGCTTCCGAAACCAGTCTCTAGCTTCTTCGTCTAATTCAGGCTGGGTTTGAGCTTCCTTATTGATGCGGACGTAAAGCTGAAGTAGCTCATCGATGGGATTAGTGCGGACAGCTTCCTCGTCACCCCATTTTTTATAGGCTACTATCAGCATGCCGAACTGTTTGCCCCAGTCGCCCAAGTGATTGATTTTAATAGCCTTATAGCCGACTTTTTCGAAAATCTTAGCTAGACTGTCACCGATAACAGTCGAGCGCAGGTGACCGATAGAAAAGGGCTTGGCGATGTTAGGACTGGACATATCAATGGTAATATGTCGTCCTTGACCGAAATCCTGTGTGGCGTAGTTACTACCTTGAGTAATGACTTCCTTTAGAACACTTCGGGAAATCTCTTTCTTGTTGAGGAAGAAATTGATATAGGGGCCGACAGCTTGGACTTTATCGAATTTATCCGTGTTAATTTTTTCAACGAGTTCGCTGGCAATGGCTTGGGGGGCCTTACGCAATATCTTGGCTAAAGAAAAAGCAGGGAAGGCTAAATCCCCCATCGCAGTGTTCTTAGGGATTTCTAATAGATTAACAATCGCATCAAGGTCCATATCAGGTAGGACAGTCTTGAGCTCTTGAGCGATAATGAGTTTACTATCCATGTGTTTCTCCTGTGAAAGTATTCATTTCATTGTAACATAAATAGGGGGATTTTGCCGAGCCATTTGCCAGTATTAAGAGAAAATAACTAAGCAGTGAAAGCCTGAGATAGATACCCATGAAGGCTTTCTTCTCGCCCATCATACAATATGACAATGATGTATAAAGTTAAGGAGTCAAGGTTATTTATGATTGCCTGATATATTCTTTAAAGGATAGTATTGGGAGTTTAAGATACCTTCCCTCTCTTTGGTGGCGATGTTCCTTAATCAGAGGAGTTCAGTAGTGGCGAACCTCATTAGCTGTCTGGATTCTCTCAATCACAGGCTTGGCTTGTTCACTTAAGAAATAATCTAGGCTGCTCTGGGGCAGAAGTTCTTTCAAGAGCTTCCAATTCTCCTCTTTGATTGCCTGACGAGCTGTAGAAGCACTAATAACCTGTCCATCAGCAGTTTCTTTACGGGGAAGGATGATGCAGTCAATACCGGCTTTGGGTAAATCCTCTTGCATAATTTGGTTATAAAGACTGGTAACTAGACTTGTCGGTTCTTGTCCGACATAGCGTCGTGAAATGCCTAATTCTTTAGCAATCTGAATAAAAATAGTAAGATCAATTCTAGCCTGACTTTCAATCACTTGTTCTCTGTCTCTTAAAAAATAACTGGGAAAGGTGGAACGGCTGATAATGTAGTCACCAGTATCATGATAGATAATATTATTGAGATGGGCAGTTCCTGCCTGAACTAGCTGTTTGCGAATGGAAAAGGGAACCAGACTGCTGTCTTCACTGACAATAAAAAGATGGAGCCAATCATTCTCCGCAGCAGCCTGCTCAATCAAATATTGATGTCCCAAAGTGAAAGGGTTGGCGTTTAAAACAAGAGCCGCTGTCCGCGGACTTGTCCAAGGATTTTTTGTCAACTTTGATAGATAGGTTTGAAAGCCAGTTTTTTTATTTTCCATAAAAGAAATTTTCTTGGGAAGTCTGACGATTTCATAAAAACCTAAGTCGGTAAAGTACTTAGCTGTACAAGGCTTGGTATAGAGGAAAATATGACTGTTGCCCCGCTCAAACTGAAGATTAACGAGATGGCTAACAATTTTATTGAGCAGCCCTTCTCCTTGATAGTCTTGCCTGACTCCCAAACAACGCAGGGTATTGCCAAAGCAGCTGCCAGTGGCGATAACATTGAGGTCCGCATCAAAGATTGCACAGGTATAATCAAGATTGCCATCACGGCGAATCCCCTCTTGTTCTAAGAGTTGATCAATCTTTTTGAAGCTGGCTACATCAGATGGAAAAATTTTTGAAATAGAATAGGCTGACATGGTTTCCTCCGCTTTTTAATGTCATTGTAGCACTAAACGTGCACCTTATCATCAAGGGTCACCCATTAAAAACACTTTTAATACAATAGTTTGCTTTATAAGAGATGCTAAATGTGCCATAATTAAAGAAAAAGTCACTGACACTAAGATTGCTAAGTTAAAATTTAGACGGCAAGAAAGATTTTTAGCTCATGGTATTATCAATTTTCTTAACCCTTTTCATTGGTTTTGCAGGTGGCTGGCTGGCAAGGCGCCTGAGAATCCCAGCCCCTTTTATGGTTGGTAGTATGATAGCTGTGGCCTTGGTATCCATTTTAACAGGCCGGATGGTTACAGAGCCAAGCATGAAAATTTTTGCACAGGTTATCAGCGGTGCCTATATTGGTCAACAGATTTCTAAAAGGGATATTTTGAGTTTTCCCAAGTTGGGCAAGGCTATCGCAGGATTAATGAGCCTGTTTACCCTTAATATGATAGCAATGGGACTGCTGTTTCGACATTTTTTTGCGTTAGACTTAGTAACTGCTCTACTCAGCTGTCTTCCGGGAGGAATTGTAGATGTTTCTCTGATGAGCATTGACATGGGAGCAAGATCGGATATTGTGGCGACTCTGCAGTCAGCTCGTCTGATTGGAATTTTGCTGATCTTGCCGGCCTGGGTGGCCTTTCTAACAAAGAAATTTAGCCCTAAAGGTGCTCAACCCAAAAGGCAACAAGGACAGAATAATCAGCCTTCTTCTTTACCGCAGCGAAAGCCAGCCAAGCTAAGTGGCAAAAAACAGTGGATCAATAACGGTTTAATTCTGACTGTTGCTAGCTTGGGCGGACTCATTGGGATGGAGCTGGGAATTCCTGTGGGAGCTTTGATTTTCTCTCTGATTTTTTCTTCCATTTTAAAAATTACTAGAGATACCCGCCAACTTTCTATTTCTCTGAGATATTTAGCGCAAATTGTTGCGGGTTCTTTAATTGGAACGAATTTCACGCAAACCAGTCTGTTGCGGATGGCACAACTCATCATTCCTATCGTTTTGCTGTTGACGAGTTACCTCATTATCAATGCTTTCTTTGGCTTTATCATGTACCGCAGTGGCCTGCTCGATCTCCAATCTGCACTTTTTGCTTCCTCACCCGCTGGAGCTACAGATATTTCGCTTTTAGCTGGGGAACTTGGCGGAGATATGCCCAAGATTGCAGGTATTCAAATTAGCCGAACTATTTATACCGTAGTAGTCATGCCCCTGCTTGTTAAAGCCCTAGCTAGTATATTCTAACAAACGTTCTACCAATCAGCTGGCAGAATACTTATAGCAGCTTCTCCAAGAAAGCAAAATAGAAGGTTAAGCTCAGAAAATCGGCACTGCCACCAGGGCTGAGATAGCGCTGAATCAATATCTGATTGTAGGCGGCCAGCTGTCGTTTGAGTTCTGACTTACTAAAATCACTATTCAAGAGGTTCTGAGCCTCTTTTTTAATCCTTTGCCAAGCTGGCACCCCCCCTCGGTGGATAAGATTGGCATCTTCAACGGTGCCCATCAAATAAAGCAGTAGTCGCAATTGACAAAATTCTTTGTCTTGTTCCTTGTTAAGCTCTTGTCGGAAAAAAGGGAGAGCATGAGCGATAACTGTAGGAAAACCGGCCGCGGCTTCACCGCGGGGGCCTTTAATGCCAAATTTGAGATAGAGCTTTTCACCGTGGCTAAGGTCCGCCTTTGTTTCCAACTGGCTGAGGTCTGTCTGAATAATATGAGCCGCTAACTGTTGGGCCAGTTGGCAGATAGCTAGGCTATCTTGGGGAATTAAGGGGTTATTATGACTAGTGGCGGCGGTTTTCTGCTTGGCTAAGTAAATGCCAGTAGCTCCAAGAACCAAGGCTAGTGAAAAGTTAATACCTTTGTGAGTGTTGACGCCACCGGTAGCCTGAAACATAGCCTGTTCGGCTTGAATACCAATTTTTCTTAGTTCTTCAAAAATCAGCTGAGGGTTTTGCCCAGCCATCCGCCAGCCTACTTCAAGATAGCGTAAGAAAAAGGGACTGAGAGTTTCAATACTAGTAAGGAAGGTTTCGTAGGTCATATCCCTATGAGCCCCAGCATCCAAACAATCGACTAGGCCTGGTTTGGGGCTGAGATTAAGCTCGTAGAGCAAGGCTCTTGAGGCTAGATCGGCATAATTCTCTAAAGAAAAGTTATTGGCCATGCTGCCTATTTTCCATTTCTTGTTTGATAAATTCGAGGGAGGCATTGAGATGTTCATGAGTAATCAAGGTAATCTGCTCAGTATCCTTGTTTTTCATACCTCGGTAAATGATCCAATGCTCAGATAGGGCGCGTTTCCGTCTTTCTAGGGAACTTATGGAAATCTCCCGAAAATATCTAAGATAGGTTTGCAATTCCATAACAATCTTACGCAGGCGGAGCATCTGACTTTTTTCATAGATTAATTCATTAAATTGGTTAAAGTTTTGCAGTATTTGCTGGATATCTCCATCTTCAATCATTGCTTCACAGTCAGTCAATATTTTTTTCATATCTGCGAAGTCTTCCTCAGTCATCAAATGCATAGCCTTGATGGAAGCCAGAGTATCAAGCGCTTTACGAATATCAAAAATTTCGATAGCGTCTTTTAAACTGATACCGCGGACAATAATCCCCTTTTTTGGAATGTGCTCCACCAACTTCTCTTCTTTCAAAACACTCAGAGCATAGCGGATAGGAGTGCGGCTGATATTAAGAGTTTCAGCGAGTTCTTTTTCATTAATGTGACTGCCAGCTGGAATTTCACTCATGATGATGGTCTTTTTAAGAGCTTCATAAAAAGAGACTTTCAGAGGTACGTTCTGCGATAAATCTAAGTTATTTTTAATAGCCTGAGTAATTTGTGACATGATTCCTCCTTGAAATTTTAGTAACTATTATAACTATAACCAAGTCTCTTAAAAAAAGTAAAGTAAATAACTTGTTTTTTTATAAAAAAAGCCTTGCCAGTGAGCAGGGCTTTTAAAAAGAATGAGTATCGCTTTGTTTATTGAGGAATGTAAAGTGGGACATGTCCCATCACAAGAACGGTGACAACGAAGATCAAAAAGATGACAGCTGCATATTTGGCGGACTCTCTCTGCCATTCCCCCATATCCAAACCGGTCAAGCGCAGGAGTAAGTAGATAAAGGCAACCAGAGGACTCAGCAAGTGGAAAGCTTGTCCCATCAAAGATGCAAGAGCCATTGCCATGTTGCTGAAACCATATTGGGCACCGGTTTGCGCTAAGACTGGCATAATACCATAGTAGAAGCCATCATTTGACAGGAAGAAGGTACCAGGAGCAGAGATGAGGGCGATAACCAGACCCCAGAAGCCAGCTAATTGTTTAGGAATAATGGTTGTAAAGCTGGACGCAAGGGCATTGGCCATACCGCTACCTTGGAAAAGTCCCATGAAGATACCGGCAGCAAAGACTAAGATAACAACTTGAACAGCATCACCGGCATTATCGCTAATGCGTTTTGTTTGATCCTTCAGTCTAGGGTAATTGACCATCAGTGCGATACAGGTACCGACACCAAAGAGCAGAAGTGAAGGAACTTCGATAGCCGGAACAAAGGAACTAGCAACCAGCCAAACAATCAGAATAATCGTTAAGATAGCATTGAAAATAAAGTTTTTAGGACGGCGAATATCCAAAACCTTTGGATCGGTAACTTTGGTTAACTCGGTGATCTCTTTATCAGAGAGTTCACTAACCCCTAAACGCTTGCGTTCTTTTTTCCCCATGCTTCTTGCCACAAAGAAGATGACATAGAGGATAGAAAGAATCATACCGGGAGCCAAATAACTTAAAATTTCAGAACCGACATTAAGGACTGACATAGCCCGGGCAGTAGGTCCGCCCCAAGGCAGTAGATTCATGATGGTGTTTTGCAAAATAATCAGGACACCAAGATTCATGATTCTCATATTTAATTTTTTATAAATTGGTAAAAAAGCCGAGCAACAAATCAAGGTTGTTGTAGTACCATCACCATTGAGAGAAACAGCAGCTGCAACAACGGCTGTGGCTACAAGAACTTTCAGAGGGTCGCCCTTGGCGAAGCGGATCATCCTTTCAGTTATAGGGTCAAAAAGGCCTGCATCCAACATAATTGAGAAATAGAGAATAGCAAAGAGCAACATAATACCCGTTTTGGCGGTATTGTTGATGCCATACATGATCATTGGGCCGATGGCTGTTAACCCTTTCCCCATCCCATCTTCGGCAGCAAACTCAACAAAAGCCTTATCTGCAGTCAGATTAGCTGATCCAGTTAGGATAGCAATGACAGCTGCTATCAGTGGAATCATAACCAATGCTGTAAGGGGAGACATTTTTTTCTTCATGACAACATACATGAAGACGATAATCATCGCATAAGCTAATAATGTTAATAACATAAGCTTCTCCTTCATTTAAAAAATATATAAGCTTGAAGTATCTTACTAACAGTGTATATGAAAGCGTTTCAAAAATAAATAGTGCCTTTTCGAAAGAACACAAAAAAAACACAAATTGCCTGCTAGTTGAAAGAACACAAAAAATGCATGCTGAAGGCTTTTAACGTTATATAATTAAGGAGTAGCAGCTATTCGGAAGCTTAATACACAAGCAATACTTCGAAAGGAGGAAAATATGGGGATTTTTCAACGTTTATTTGGCAAGACCAGTAAAGCTGAACCTATCAGTGCAGCAAAGTCTGATAGTCTAGAAAGTTCAACAGGTTCTGACTGGGAGCTGCTTCCAGCCTTTATTCCGGCGGATCCTCAAGATGTTGAGCGAGTCAGTGTCATCGCAACAGCTATTGCTGCTGGTGACAGACCGGACAGTAAGTTTCTTGTTAAAAGAGTCTTACAGAGGAATCCAGAAGTTAAAACGATTTCGATTATAGCTGCAAGCATTGCGGCCGGCACAAAAACTGATAGCCAGTTGTCCATAAAAAATATTTACAAAAAGAAAGACTGAGACAAAAAGGAGACATTTTATGTTGCGTAAATTTAAAATCTCAATTGACGGAAAAGAATATCTAGTGGAAATGGAAGAAATCGGTGCTCCAGTGGCTCCAACACCAGCCCCAGTAGCTGCACCTGCTTCGGCACCAACTGTAGAAGCGCCTCAACCAGCTGAATCAGCTCCGGCCGCACCTGCTCCAAGCCCAGCGGCTTCGGCACCAGCAGGTGCGGATGCTATGCCAGCGCCAATGCCAGGAACAATCCTGAAAATTTTGGTTAATCCAGGCGATACCGTTTCAGAAAATCAACCCCTCATGATTTTGGAAGCCATGAAAATGGAGAATGAAATTGTAGCTAGCAGTGCAGGTACAATCTCTGCCATTCATGTTAAAGAAGGACAAGTGGTTAATGCAGGCGACGGCCTGATTACAATCGCTTAATGAGACATTAGAAAGGAAGTAAGCTTGTGGATACTTTAATCTCAGGAATTACCTCTATCACTATTCCGCAAATCATTATGATGTTAATTGGAGCCGTGCTCATGTATCTGGGGATTAAAAAGGAATATGAGCCCACCCTTTTAGTTCCGATGGGTCTTGGGACCATCTTGGTGAATTTCCCCGGAACAGGAGTTTTAACACAGGTTGTCAATGGTGTCCATCAAGAAGGAGTTTTTGATGTCCTCTTTAAGATAGGGATTAATACTGAACTCTTTCCCCTCCTGATTTTTATCGGGATTGGTGCCATGATTGACTTTGGCCCTCTGTTGCAGAATCCTTTTATGCTGCTCTTTGGTGCCGCAGCCCAGTTTGGGATCTTCTTTGTTGTCGTTGTTGCGGTCTTGGCAGGCTTCGATATCAAGGAAGCAGCTTCGATCGGGATTATCGGGGCTGCCGATGGTCCAACTTCAATCTTTGTCGCCAACCAGCTAGCTCCTAAGCTACTGGGGCCGATAACAGTTGCAGCCTATTCTTATATGGCACTGGTTCCTATTATCCAACCCTTCGCTATCAAATTGGTTACGACTAAAAAGGAACGTCGGATTCGTATGACCTACAAGGCAGAAGATGTTTCTAAATTAACTAAAATTCTATTTCCAATTGTCATTACGATTGTTGCAGGATTTATCGCACCTATTTCCCTACCGCTTGTTGGTTTCTTGATGTTTGGTAATCTCTTGCGTGAATGTGGTGTTTTAGACCGTTTATCACAAACAGCTCAAAACGAGTTGGTCAATATTGTCAGTATCCTCCTGGGTCTAACGATTTCGGTTAAGATGCAAGCTGATCAATTCTTAAATCTCCAAACTCTTATGATTATCCTCTTTGGTTTGGTGGCCTTCATTATGGACTCTGTCGGAGGGGTTGTTTTTGCTAAGATTTTAAATATTTTCCGCCGCAAGAAAATCAATCCAATGATTGGTGCTGCAGGGATTTCAGCCTTTCCAATGTCCAGCCGGGTTATTCAAAAAATGGCAACGGATGAAGATCCGCAAAACTTTATTTTGATGTATGCGGTCGGGGCAAATGTATCGGGACAAATTGCTTCGGTAATCGCAGGCGGCTTGCTGCTGTCATTCTTTAGCTAAAAAGGTGAGGAGAAAAAATTATGTCAATGGATGATTTGATTCAAGCCTTTGAATTGATGGGCTTAGGTATGGCTGGTGTTTTTATCGTCTTGGGGATTCTCTATGCAGTAGCTGAATTGTTACTCAGGATTTTTCCAGTCAAAAAATAAGTTAGTTATCACACGCGACACTCGTGGGATGATCTCACCTGCGCCGCATATTATAGCAATGTGAGGTGAATTATGAATATTAAACAATCTGCTGTCGCTGGCTCTTTGGAGTCCAGTGACATTATGGTGACAGTTAATCCAAGCAATGATGGTATTTCTATCGAATTAGAAAGCAGCGTCGAAAAACAATTTGGTCAACAAATTAGGACACTTATCCAAGAAACACTGGAAAACTTGGGTGTTCAGTCTGCTGCTATCCAAGCCGTAGATAAAGGAGCTTTGGATTGTACCATTCAAGCACGTACGCTTGCTGCAGTTCACAGAGCGGCAGAAGTAGAGCAGTACAACTGGAAGGAGATTGACGCATGGAACGCTTAAGAAGAACAATGATGTTTGTCCCCGGAGCCAATGCAGCCATGCTTAGGGATGCTCCGCTGTATGGCGCAGACTCCATTATGTTTGACTTAGAAGACTCGGTTTCCTTAAAAGAAAAGGACACTTCTAGAGCTTTGGTACACTTTGCCCTCAAGACTTTTGACTACAGCCAAGTAGAGACGGTTGTTCGGGTGAATGGTCTGGATACCTGTGGCGCACTTGATGTTGAGGCCGTCGTTCTTGCTGGCGTCGATGTAGTCCGTCTACCTAAAACGGAAACGGCCCAAGATATCATTGATGTCGAAGCAGTTATCGAAAAAGTTGAGCGCGATAACGGTATTGAGATTGGGCGTACTAAGATGATGGCTGCTATCGAGTCTGCCGAAGGTGTTCTCAATGCTCCAGCCATTGCCAAGGCTTCTCAACGTTTAATTGGTATCGCCCTCGGTGCCGAAGACTATGTGACTAATATGAAAACGCGTCGCTACCCTGACGGCCAAGAGCTTTTCTTTGCTCGCAGCATGATTCTTCATGCAGCGCGTGCGGCCGGCATTGCAGCGATTGATACGGTCTACTCTGATGTCAATAACCCCGAAGGTTTCCAAAACGAAGTGCGTTTAATTAAGCAACTGGGATTCGATGGAAAATCCGTTATCAACCCTCGCCAAATTCCTTTGGTTAACGAAATCTATACACCAACGGAAAAAGAAATTCAAAATGCCAAAGAAGTTGTTTGGGCAATTCGTGAGGCAGAAAGCAAGGGGTCTGGTGTTATTTCGCTCAAGGGTAAAATGGTTGATAAGCCTATTGTTGAGCGCGCCGAACGTGTTATTGCCTTGGCCAAGGCAGCTGGCGTGTTAAGCGAGGAGGATATTTAAGATGGTAGAAAATAAATTAGGTCGTGATATTCCTCAAGAATATGCTGAACGCTATGGTGTATTTGAAGGGGAATTGGCACATATTAAAGATTATCAAGAATCCAGTCGGCGGGTGAAACCAGTGAAACCCGCTGATGACAAGCTCTTGTCTTCTATTCGTGAAGCGATTGAAAAAACAGGGCTAAAAGATGGTATGACTATCTCCTTCCATCACCATTTCCGTGAGGGAGACTATGTGATGAATATGGTCTTGGATGAGATTGCTAAGATGGGGATTAAAGATATCTCTATCGCTCCAAGTTCTATCGCCAATGTTCATGCCCCTTTGATCGATCACATCAAAAATGGCGTTGTTACTAATATCACATCCAGTGGGCTGCGCGATAAAGTTGGGGCTGCAATTTCAGAAGGAATCATGGAAAATCCTGTTGTCATCCGCTCCCACGGGGGACGTGCCCGTGCGATTGCAGCCGATGACATTCATATTGATGTCGCTTTCTTAGGAGCTCCGAGCTCTGACGCTTACGGCAATGCTAATGGGACAAAAGGAAAGGCAACCTGTGGTTCACTAGGCTATGCCATGATTGACGCTAAGTATGCAGACCAAGTAGTCATCATCACAGATACCTTGGTGCCTTACCCTAATACGCCGATCAGTATTCCGCAAACAGATGTCGATTATGTCGTTGTTGTAGATGCGATCGGGGATCCCGAAGGTATTGCTAAGGGTGCAACTCGTTATACCAAGAATCCTAAGGAATTGCTCATTGCCGAGTATGCGGCTAAGGTTATCACCGGTTCTCCTTACTATAAAGAAGGGTTCTCTTTCCAAACAGGAACGGGTGGAGCCTCATTAGCTGTTACACGTTTTATGCGTGAGCAGATGCTTAAAGATGGCATCAAAGCTAACTTTGCTCTCGGTGGTATCACCAATGCCATGGTAGAATTGCTGGAAGAAGGTCTGGTTGACAAGATTATGGACGTTCAGGACTTCGACCATCCTTCGGCCGTATCGCTTGACAGTAATGCCGAAAAGCATTATGAAATTGATGCTAATATGTATGCCTCTCCGCTTAGCAAAGGTTCTGTAATCAATCAATTGGATACTTGTGTACTCTCTGCCTTAGAAGTAGATACAGACTTTAATGTCAATGTTATGACTGGATCAGATGGTGTTATCCGCGGGGCATCAGGTGGTCACTGCGATACCGCCTTTGCTGCCAAAATGAGTTTAGTCATCTCACCCCTTGTGCGCGGCCGTATTCCTACCTTTGTTGATAAGGTTAATACAGTTATTACGCCGGGAACCAGCGTTGATGTCATTGTGACAGAAGTGGGTATTGCTATAAATCCTAATCGTCCTGATTTGATAGAACACTTTAAGGACCTGAAAGTACCGCAATTTACAATTGATGAGTTGAAAGAAAAGGCTTACGCGATTGTTGGCAATCCAGATCCTATTCAATATGGAGACAAGGTTGTGGCTCTTATTGAGTACCGCGACGGTAGTCTAATTGATGTTGTCCGCAATGTCTGAAAAACGGAGTATTCAAGCCGTCTTTGATGGACCGCAGGTAACCCTAGAGGATATGCTAGCTGCGCGTGAAGACCGCAGCCATAAACAGACGGAGTTGCTAAAAACTTATAAGCCTCATTCCTTGCTCTGTGCGACCATGAATATTCCTGGGCCCATAAAGAACTCAGTTTTATTGAGTCGAGCCTTTGAGATGGTTATTAAGCAGGTCAAAAAAACTTTAGCAGGACATATTAATTTTGAAAAAGAAACTGTTAAAAAAACGGGCTGTGAGTATTACCTGATTTCAGATTTAGCGGCTAACGATTTAAAACAATCTATGATAGAGATTGAAACAAGCACTCCTTTGGGACGCCTGATGGACTTAGATGTTTTACAATTGCTTGAAAATCATCCAAGACCAATTAGCCGTCAGGAGCTCGGTTTTCCTAAACGACGGTGTTTTATCTGTCAGGGAGAGGCCAAGTCTTGTGCCAGATCTCGAAAACATAATGTGGAAACGATGCAAGCCAAGCTTGCCCAAATTATTAGTGAAAATTTATAAGAGGAGGAAAGTCATGTCGGAAATCCGCCTTACGGAGACAGTGTTGCGAGATGGACAACAGAGTCAAATCGCAACACGAATGACAACAACAGAGATGCTGCCGGTCCTGAAAACTTTGGATGAGGCAGGCTATCATGCTTTGGAGGTCTGGGGTGGCGCTACCTTTGATTCCTGCTTGCGCTATTTGAATGAAGATCCCTGGGAAAGGCTGAGGACCATTCGTAAACATGTTAAGAAAACGAAATTGCAAATGCTCCTGCGTGGTCAAAATTTGCTTGGCTATCGCAATTATGCCGATGATGTTGTGACCTCCTTCATTCAAAAGTCTATCGAAAATGGGATTGATATTATTCGTATCTTTGATGCCCTCAATGATCCTCGCAATCTGCAAACGGCTGTATCAGCTACTAAAGCAGCAGGTGGTCATGCTCAAGTTGCTATTTCCTACACTACTAGTCCTATTCATACGGTGGATTATTTTGTAAATCTTGCCAAGCAGTACGCCCAAATTGGGGCTGATTCCATCTGTATCAAAGATATGGCTGGTGTTTTAACGCCGCAGACGGGTTATGAGTTAGTGAAGCGGATCAAGGAAGATGTAAATCTGCCTCTTGAAGTCCATACCCACGCGACCAGTGGTATTTCTGAAATGACTTATCTCAAAGTAGCTGAAGCAGGAGCTGATATTATTGATACAGCGGTCTCATCTTTTGCAGGAGGAACTAGCCAGCCTGCGACAGAGTCTTTGGTCATCGCCCTTGAAGAACTTGGTTTTCACACGGGCATAGATTTAAAAAAGGTCGAAGAAGTGGCTGCCCACATGAATACTGTTCGCGACCATTATCGAGCAGAAGGCATTTTGAATCCTAAGGTCAAGGATGTTGAGCCTAAAACCCTGATTTATCAAGTTCCAGGTGGGATGTTATCAAACTTGCTCAGCCAATTAACAGAACAGGGTCTGGTTGATCGATATGAAGAAGTTTTAGCTGAGGTTCCTCGTGTCAGAGCTGACCTTGGCTATCCACCGCTGGTAACCCCTTTATCACAGATGGTAGGAACCCAATCGCTAATGAATATTATCTCAGGTGAGCGCTATAAGGTCGTTCCCAATGAGATTAAGGATTATGTCCGTGGGCTTTACGGCCGTCCACCAGCAGCTATTGATGACAAGATCAAGCAACTCATTATCGGTAATGAGGAGCCTATCACGGTTCGGCCAGCTGATTTGATTGAACCGCAACTACCAAGTTTACGTCAAGAAATTGCAGACTATGCTAAAAGTGAAGAAGATGTGCTCAGTTATGCCTCCTTCCCTCAGCAAGCTAAAGATTTCTTAGGCCGCCGTGAAGATCCTTTCTATGACGTCCCTGTCCAAACCGTTTCTGTTGATATTGATTTCTAAGTTCCTAATTAATGGCAAACATGGGACTTCAAAACTAAAAGGGAGGAGACTAATCAAGTTTTCTCCTTTTAATTTGTGATAAATGACTATAATTAAATGCGAGAGAAGATTCAGTTGGTCTTCTCTTTTCAACTATTTGTAACACTGTCCAAGTGCTTAAAAGTATCAGAAAATTTATGTTTTTTCAGGGTTTTGACATTCTAATAAAAGATGGGCAGAAGAGCTTGATTAAGAAGAATTTAGGTGATACTATAGCAACCATAAAAATGAAAGGATAAACTATATGGAATCAATTGTGTTTGAGGAATTCGAATCTGTTCAAGCAAACGACTTGTCTGAACAGATAGGTGGAACTATCAGTGTTGTTAATGGCTGGGGAGATGGAGGTTTTATTTTATGCCAAAGCTCCCAACTACTTTAGTATTATTTTGTATTTTACTACTGCCTATTATGGCCAATCACATTAAAAGTCCTGCTGTAAAAATTACTTGCTTTGTAATTATTTTGATTTTGGGTATTTATAGTTCGGCAGAAGTCGTATATGCACTTTTACATTAGAGTTACATAATTTTCAAAGTCGCATTATACATCCCAAGATTCATAATAGACTTTCCATTTTTTTAGAAAAGGCAAGACATTCTTGAGGGCACCCCGAAAAACTCAAGATTTTCTATACTTGAATACTTGTAAATGCTGATATATCAGCATCGAGAATATTTTGCAAGAGACTTGTAGAGCTTCTCTTGAACATTCCGCCCCGTCTCCTTTTAGGTGTCGGGGCCTTTTTCTGCCCCCCTTTAATGTAAGAAAGAAGTTGACCTCACCTATGACTCTGTGAATTTCGACAAAATATCCTAGAAATTTTGGTGCTTCTACTTGCTTTGCAAGTTCTATCGCAACTTTGAAAGAGGTTCATTGCTACTAAAGAACTTATAAACTGTGCAAGGGTAAGACTTCTAGGCTTAGCCAACAAGTCTTACTCCCAACCACCGCGCAAAAGAATTCGCAAAAAGAAGCCATAAAGGAACGCAATAAGCGTCTGGACAAAATAGAAGAGAAGAAAGAAAAGAAGACCAAGAAAAAAAACAAAAAGCTCTCTAAAAAGGCCAGAAAAAAAGCTG
>NZ_JAAKDU010000007.1 GCF_011038795.1 Streptococcus tangpeifui | reverse complement strand
CCGAAGGTCGTAGGTTCAAATCCTGCTCCCGCAATACCTTATAGGTAGGAAAGGCTCGGTAGCTCAGTTGGTAGAGCAATGGATTGAAGCTCCATGTGTCGGCGGTTCGATTCCGTCTCGCGCCATTATTTAATATTATTAAGGAAGGGTAGCGAAGAGGCTAAACGCGGCGGACTGTAAATCCGCTCCTTCGGGTTCGGGGGTTCGAATCCCTCCCCTTCCATTTGTTTACGGGCATAGTTTAAAGGTAGAACTAAGGTCTCCAAAACCTTCAGTGTGGGTTCAATTCCTACTGCCCGTGTTTATGGCGAATGTGGTGAAGTGGTTAACACACCAGATTGTGGCTCTGGCATGCGTGGGTTCGATCCCCATCATTCGCCTATCTTGGGGTATAGCCAAGCGGTAAGGCAAGGGACTTTGACTCCCTCATGCGTTGGTTCGAATCCAGCTACCCCAGTTTAGATATATACTAGCCGGCGTGGCGGAATTGGCAGACGCGCTGGACTCAAAATCCAGTGTCCTCACGGACGTGCCGGTTCGACCCCGGCCGCCGGTATATTGTTAGAAGAATCTCAATTGAGATTCTTTTTATTTTTTCACTTAGTCTCAGATTGTCTCATCTTTAAGAGAGTTTTACTCTCTTTTTATTTTTTCTTAAATTTTTTCTTATTTTTATATTTTTTTACGAATAAGTAGATATAAGGTTGCTGTGGGAGTGTGCCTTATTTAATGGAGTCTGTACATTCTATTTGTTATCCAATTTCTTTCATAGTGACATTGATGTCGCTATTGTATTTTTGAATTTCTTATTATAATGATGCAAAAGAAATTGAAGGAGATTTTGTATGGATAAAGAAAAATTGAAAGAAATTTTTGACAAACTTTCTGGTCTGCCACCTGAAGAGGAAGAAAAATTTGACATAGTGGCAGTAAAAGAGATTGTTGCAGCTGGTTTATTATTCTGTTTGAAAGAGGTATTGGATATGGATGATTCTTCGTTTGTTAGTGCGTTTGGGCAAGTTGAAAAAACTGTTAATAAGTTGGCAAGGGATTATTATATTAAATTGTGGACTTATGATGATTGGAGGCAAGAAGCGCGGATTATCCTTTATCAATTACTAGAAAGGTTCCCAGCACTTGCAAATGATGAAGAAAAGCTGAGGGCTTATTTTAAAACCAAGTTTAGAAGTTATGTTTTGGATAATATTCGTAAGCAAGAGAGTCAGAAGCGGGCTTTTGATAAAATGATTTATGAAGAAATTTCTGAATTGGGCCATATGATTCCTTCTCAGCAGATGGACCCTGCTGATTACTGCGCTTTGAAAGACAAATTAGCAGAGCTTAAACATAAATTGTGTCCCGAGGATTATGCAAAGATTTTATTGCTAATGAGAGGTCATTCATTTAAAGGCAAAAGGGCTTTTATAAAAGATATTAAAGTTGAATTTGAAGATTTTGACAATGATGATTAAAAGAAATATTCATCACCTTGCCTACCGATAGACCAGGATAACTTAGAAAAAATTTAGTAGAAAGTAAAGGAAAACTACTTGACTTAGCTGTTTGGAATTGATAAGATAGTAGCTGGTATTGTTTACCCCATTTCAGAAGCCCCGGAAAGCTTTAGAAATAATCAGTGGACCGGAACATCCACTTTGTAAACAAAAACGATCTATAGGAGAAATCATGAATAAAACGACATACATGGCTAAGCCAGGTGAAGTTGAACGTAAATGGTACGTTGTTGATGCTACTGATGTCCCACTTGGGCGTCTTTCTGCAGTAGTTGCTAGCGTACTTCGTGGTAAGAACAAACCAACCTTTACCCCACATACAGATACAGGTGATTTTGTCATTGTTATCAATGCTGAAAAAGTTAAATTGACTGGTAAAAAAGCAACTGATAAAATTTATTATACTCATTCGATGTATCCAGGTGGGTTAAAGCAAATCTCTGCTGGTGAGTTGCGTTCTAAGAATGCCGTTCGCTTGATTGAAAAATCAGTTAAAGGTATGCTTCCGCATAATACTCTTGGACGTGCACAAGGTATGAAGTTAAAAGTTTTCACAGGTAGCGAACATACTCATGCTGCACAACAACCAGAAGTTCTTGACATTTCAGGTCTTATCTAAGAGGAAAGGAGCATAATTAATGGCACAAGCACAATATGCAGGTACTGGTCGTCGTAAAAACGCTGTTGCACGCGTTCGTTTGGTTCCAGGTACTGGTAAAATTACTGTTAATGACAAAGATGTAGAAGAATACATTCCACACGCTGATCTTCGTCTCGTTATTAACCAACCATTTGCAGTTACATCAACTGTTGGTTCATACGATGTTTTTGTTAATGTTGTTGGTGGTGGTTATGCAGGTCAATCAGGTGCAATCCGTCATGGTATTGCACGTGCATTGCTGCAAGTAGATCCAGATTTCCGCGATTCATTGAAACGTGCTGGACTTCTTACTCGTGATGCCCGTATGGTTGAACGTAAAAAACCAGGTCTTAAGAAAGCACGTAAAGCTAGTCAGTTCTCAAAACGTTAAGAACGGCTTTATATTACAGTATTTACAACACTTCATGGTTCACACTGTGGGGTGTTTTTTGGTAATTTTTTAGCAAAATTCACACCACTTTTCACACCAAAGTCACACCATTACTTTTTAAGATTGCGATAGGCAATTTCGCCAACAGCCATTGGTATGACATTTGAAGTATTGATATAGGTTTTGGTCGTGAGGGTATCGCTATGCGTCAGAGCCTCGGAAATGGCTTCTAGTGATGTTCCAGATTGTTTAGTAAGAGTTGCCCCAGTATGTCGTAATTTGTGTGGTGTAGCGTGTGTCAGGCTCTTATGACGGCGTTCGACTGACTTCATCTTGTTATTGAGATAATCAGCGTGTAGAGGGCTGTTGACATTTCCCTTAGTATTAATTTAGGTTGGAGTAGGTGATTTTATAAAAATTTCTATCAAAAAATGTGATAAAAATCTTTAGGTCTCCACTATTTTAGAGCTTACCTTTTGTGATATAATGGTAACATGACTAGAATTTTAGATGATGGAATGATGGAGAGTGAGGAACAGGTCGAGCGAACGCTACGGCCTCAAACTTTTAAGGAATATATTGGGCAGGATAAGGTTAAAGATCAATTGGCCATATTTATCGAGGCAGCTAAGCTTCGGGATGAAGCCTTGGATCATGTCTTACTCTTCGGCCCTCCTGGTCTTGGAAAGACAACTATGGCTTTTGTGATTGCCAATGAGTTGGGGGTCAATCTCAAGCAAACCTCTGGCCCAGCTATTGAAAAAGCTGGGGACTTGGTTGCTATTCTCAATGACTTAGAACCAGGTGATGTTCTGTTTATTGATGAAATTCACAGAATGCCCATGGCTATTGAAGAAGTTCTCTACAGCGCTATGGAAGATTTTTACATTGATATCATGATTGGGACTGGTGAGTCAAGTAGAAGTGTTCATCTGGACTTACCTCCTTTTACGCTTATTGGAGCAACGACTCGCGCAGGTATGCTTTCAAATCCTTTGAGGGCTCGTTTTGGCATCAATGGTCATATGGAGTACTATAAAGAAGCTGATTTGACGGAAATTGTTGAACGGACAGCTGAGATTTTTGAGGCTGAGATTACTCATGAAGCGGCTCTTGAATTGGCCAAACGTAGCCGGGGAACTCCTCGGATCGCCAACCGACTTCTAAAGCGGGTACGGGACTATGCTCAAATTGTTGGAGATGGTCTCATTGATGCTCAAATTGCTGACAAGGCTTTGACTATGCTGGATGTTGACCAAGAAGGTTTGGATTATATCGATCAGAAAATCCTTCGAACGATGATTGAAATGTATGGAGGTGGCCCGGTTGGTCTTGGGACCTTGGCTATCAATATTGCTGAAGAGCGGGAGACAGTTGAGGATATGTATGAGCCCTATCTGATTCAAAAAGGCTTTATTATGCGGACACGTTCGGGCCGGATGGCGACTGCTAAGGCTTACGAACATTTAGGTATTGAGCAGAAAATTAATTAGGTTTTGCTGTCTTTGAATTTGCGGTCCCTATGATATAATAACGCTATGAAAAAAGTATGTTTTGTTTGTCTTGGAAATATCTGCCGAAGTCCCATGGCGGAATTTATCATGAAGTCAATGGCTGATCCTGTTGAAATTTATGTTGAGAGCCGTGCAACTTCTTCTTGGGAGCATGGGAATCCGATTCATCGGGGGACTCAGGCTATCTTTAAGCAATATGGTGTGCCTTATAGTAAAAATAAAACTTCTCAGCAAATTTCTCAGGTAGATATAGAAACTTTTGATTTTGTTATTGGGATGGATCAACAAAATGTTAAAGATTTGCGAGCCCTGTTTCCGCAAGCACCAGCTTCTAAAATCCAACTTTTCATTGAAGGTGGTGTGCCAGATCCGTGGTTTACAGGAAATTTTGAAGAGACTTACCAGTTAGTAAAGGCTGGCTGTCGATCTTGGATGGAAAAATTAAATTAATGAGTGTCTAATGGAAAAGAAAATAAAAGATTTTTTGAGTCAGCTGACTAGAGAACGTTTGGAAATAGCTGCTGCTATTGTTATCCTTTTGTGTGCCCTCTCTATTTTGAAAATGCCTTTTGGTTCTCATCAGACTTTAAAGTTTGATAAGAACAAGATTGTCTATGTCGGTCGTGTTAAAAATAATAAGATGAATGGCGAAGGTAAGCTAACTTATAAAAACGGGGATCAGTACGAAGGAGATTTCGTCAATGGACAGTTTGAAGGTCAGGGGACTTTTAAGGCTAAAAGTGGCTGGACTTATAAAGGCGAATTTAGTAAAGGTCAGGCTAATGGTAAGGGAACCCTGACGACAGCTGATGGGAAGAAATACAGTGGAAGGTTTAAGCAAGGAATTTATCAAAAATGAGGATTAAGTGGTTTTCTTTTGTCAGGGTAACAGGACTTTTCTTGGTTCTGGTCTACCACTTTTTTAGGAAAGCATTGCCTGGCGGTTTTATCGGGGTTGATGTCTTTTTTGCCTTCTCAGGATTCTTAATTACAGCTCTCTTGATTGATGAGTATCATCGCAAACAAAGTATTGACTTGTTAGGATTTCTTAAGCGGCGTTTCTACCGGATTGTTCCACCAGTGGTGATTATGATTTTGGTTACCATGCCCTTTACCCTCTTAGTCAGAAATGATTTTATCGCCAGTATCGGTAAGCAAATTGTTGCGGCTTTTGGTTTTATGACCAATTGGTATGAGATTTTTATCGGAAGTAACTATGAAAATCAGTTCACCCCCCATCTCTTTCTTCATACTTGGAGTTTGGCAGTTGAAGTACATTTCTACATCTTTTGGGGTGTCCTTATCTGGTGGCTATCAAAGCGGAAACTCTCACAGGGGAACTTCCGTGGAGCTATCTTTTTGGCTTCGACTGGTCTCTTTTTGCTAGGTTACTTGACCATGTTTATCGGTAGTTTCCTTACCGATGTTTCTTTTAATTATTTTTCAACTTTTAGTCACAGTTTTCCTTTCTATCTGGGTGCCATTTATGCCACTATGTCGGGAGTAACAGATACGACTAAGCGTTTCCGAAAAAATGTAGAACGCTGGCCCTTACAGCGTATCTTGCTGCAATTTATTGGTAGTTTTGTCTTGCTTCTTTTACTTGGTTTTGTCTTAAATTATGAAGGAAAATTGACCTACCTCTTTGGTTTTGCTCTGGCAAGTCTCTTTGCCTGCCTCATGATTTATGCGGCGAGAGCCCTGCATGATAAAATTCCTGATGTGGATGAACCTCTGGTTATTACCTTCTTTTCGGATGTCAGTTATGGTATTTATCTTTTTCACTGGCCTTTTTACATCATCTTCTCCCAATTGCTGCCAAATTGGTTGGCAAGTTTGTTAACCTTTGTCCTTTCGACAGTGTTCGCGGCTCTTTCTTTCTATGTTATTGAGCCAATGATTGCAGGTAAAGAGCCTAAAATGTTGGGGATCAAGCTCAATATCACTACTCCTTATGAAAAATGGATTAAGGGAGTGGCAGGTGTTTTGGCTGTAGCCAGTTTATTAATCACTTTTATGGCTCCAAAATTAGGAGAATTTGAATCAGGAGTCTTAGTAGATTCACTTACCCAAGCAGACACTGGAATGAATTTAACCAATCAGCGGACAGCTGGTGATGCCAATGCTATGAATAATGTTTTGATTATTGGTGATTCGGTGACTCTGCGTTCTCAGGATACTTTTACTAGTAAGATGCCTAATGCTTTACTAGACGCTTCAGTCAGTCGGAGTTTTGATGCAGCTTATGAAACTTTTAAAACGAATATTGATTCTAATACTTTGCCAGAGACAGTAGTCTTAGCGGTTGGTGTTAATTCACCAGATAATTATCAGGATGATATTCAGCAATTTTTAGATGCTTTACCAGACGGTCATCGTCTAGTTTTGGTGACGCCTTATGATTCCCAAGAAGATACTAAGATGTCTGCTATACGTGATTATGAGCTCCAGCTAGCTAAGGATAATGAGTATATTAGTGTAGCAGATTGGTACCAAACTGCTCAGGATAATCCGGATATTTGGGGAGGAACTGATGGTGTCCACTATTCCCAATCAACTAACGGAGCAGACCTTTATGTACAAACGATTCAGGATGCTGTAGCTGATGCTGCTAGAAAACCAGCCAAGGGTCAGTAACAAGAATATTACATTTAAAAAACATAAGGAATTATCGTTGACAGTAGCCAGCTTAGATGATAAGCTGGCTTTTAGCACGAATAATAGGAGTGAACATGTCAGAAGAATTTAATCAAGAATTTGTACAGGAGCAAAGTTTTAGTCGAAGAGGTTCCCGAACGCAGTCCCACAAAAAAACTAAGAAAAAGTCAAAGGGAAGGAAGATCTTTTGGACACTCTTCCTTATTCTAATTTTAGTGGGAGCTGGTGGGGCTGTTTATCGTTATTTGTCTGGTGATATTGATGGGCACTATCGGGCAGTAACCCTAGAAGAAGAATCAAAAAACTCTGTTAAGAGCAGTGAAGATATTAGTGGCTCTGAAACAAAGATTGATGTGAGTCAGTATGTTGATTTTAAGGTGAAGGTTAAGGTTCAAAATGACAAAGCTGTAGCAACAGAGACTATCAGTTTTGACCGAAAAGAAGCTTATAACCAATATAAGAATATGTTGGAAGCCGACATCCAAAAGCACCCAGGGATTAGTCTGGATGATTTGCAACAGTATGGTACAGTTACGACTGAAGAGGATTTTATCAAGCAGTTCAACGAACAGACATCAGCTCTAGCTAAGCAATCTGGCTTTACTTTTAATGAAGAAGCTGGTACAGCGACTGCTACTATTTTTGAAGGTAAGGTCAACCGCTGGACTCATAGCATTGATATTACAAAATACTATGACAAGGGTGGCTTGGTAGCCAGCGATGATAAGCAAGGAACTAATGCTTTGGATATTTTTAAAAAAGGTGAATCACTAGCCTTTAAGAAAACATCAACTGGTATTAATTTGGAAGCTGACAAGGATATTCAGTTGAGAAAAGATTAGGTTAAGAGAGTGGGACTCAATCAGTAAACCGTGATAAAATCACGATTTTGATTTTCCTTGCTCTCTTGTTTTAAGGCTCAGGTCTCTGCCACTTTCCTATTTTTAGATGACAAGTTTTGGCAGTCTATCCCTAGACTACCAAAGTCCACTTGAGCATTTCAATCCCATCTCCACATAGTTGATATTGGTCTTCTCAAACAGTCTCTCAGATTGCTTGACCTTTCTCTTGCGTGGTAGTTAATTAGTTCAGTGGACTGTTTAAGGTAAACGCTATTAAGAAGCGTCCAGTTACAGAAAGCCAATCAGCAGTGGTTCATTGATGCTAAAGCACCTAGAACTGTGTAGGGGTAAGACTTCTTGGCATAGCCAACAAGTTTTACTCCCAACCACTGCGTCAATCTAGTTAAATCTATAATAATGTTAATGAGTCTGGACTTTTGTTCCAGACTTTTCTTTGTGGTTTGAAGTTAGTAAGGCTGTGACTGGGATAGGCTGTATATTGATTTTTGATATTTTTATTGACAGTAGCAAGAAGAAATGCTAAAATTTAACTTAAATAAAACTAAAAGGAGACTGTCATGTCACAAGAAATAAATCAAAGTCCAATGCCAGGAATGGCTCCGGGGCAGGTACCGATGCAAGCGAAAAAGAGCATGAATGCCAAACTGATCGTTATCATTATTGTGTCAGTTCTAGCTGCTATTGCTCTGATTGCAGGTGGGAGTTCAGCCTGGTGGTATATATCTGGTAATATTGATGGAAACTATCATGCAGCGTCTCTAGAAAAAGAATTCCAAAAGGAAATTGAAGAAAAGAATACAGATAGTGATATTGATTACAGCAAAATCTTTACGGATATGGATGTTGATATTAAGGTTAAAGATAACCAAGCTGTGGCTAGTGTTATTTATAAAGTTGATACAGATGAAGCTTACAAGGTTTATCAAGAAACTATTGAAAGTCAATTGGCTGGCTTCTCAAGTGAACAAAAACAGTTTGTGAAATCTCAAATGCCATCAAAAGAAGCTGTTATTAGTGACTTCAACGAGACGATAGAGGAATCTGCTGAGGAAGATGGTCTAACCTACAACTCAGATACTGGGGTTGTATCAGGAATAATCTTTAAGGGGAAGGTTAATCGTTGGTCACGGAAAATCGAAGTCACAAATTATAATAGTAAATTACAGACTAGTGATGATGATGGTACTTTCAAAGATTTAAAGGGGATCAAAAAAGGTTCGACAACTTCTTATAAGAAAACAAGCACAGGTATTACTTTAACAGATAGTGGCGATAGTGATACACTTAAGCTTGAAAAGAAATAAAATGGCTTGAAAACTAACCTATTTGGGTTGGTTTTTTCGTATGTTTAAGCAAATTTTCTTTCCAATGTGATTGACAGTTTTAGTAAAGCATGGTAGGATTAACTTAAAATAATCTGAACAGGAGCTTTTATGTCAACAGAAGAATTTAGCGAGTATTCAGAGGATGCTCAATCAGAGTCTCTCAATAGTCAAGTAAATCTGCAGTCAGAATTATCAACAGAAGAGAATCAGGAAAATCAGGTTAGTCAACCTAATTTTGATCAACCCCTTCCTCATCAAGGAGTGGTTCCCCCAAATACGATGGCTGGCTCACCGCAGATGCCTCAGGGGCCAGCTAACGATCGGGTTCAAAATCCTCAATATTCCCCAAATTTTGTCAATAATCAAGTTCAAACCCCTCAGACTCAGTCTCAAGAGCCGTTTGTTCAACCCCAACCAGTTTCGCCTCAGGCAGTCAATAATATTCCGGTAGGGAATCCTGTTGGAACAGCGCCGGTTTATCAGAATCCTAACATGATGAGTAACTCTGCAGCTCCTAATGGTGTTCCTGTTCAAGGTGCTTATGTTGTGGCTCCTCAAGCCAAATCTGGTCGGACTAAACGAATTGTTTGGAGTATTGTCGGGGGTGTTGCTGCTATTATTTTACTTGTCGGTGGCATCTTCTTGTATCGCCAACTATCAGGAAATGTTGATGGGACCTATCAAGTTAAAAGTATGCAGAAGGACTTAGAAGAGGAGCTGAAAGATGCTGATTTTGACAAGGGAACTATTAGCTACTCCAGTTTTACTGATAATGCCAAGGTTGAAACAATTATTAAGGACGATAAGGTCAAGGCAACTGTTAGCTATGATGTGAATTATGATGACTTTTATGATGAAGTAAAATCTAACTTTAGTTCCTATTATTCTGAATATAAGGATGATTTCTCAAATGATGAATGGAACTACCTGATGAACAGTTTGATTAAGAAATCTAATCTAGATCAAAAAGGGTTTGAGAAAACCTTTTCTAGTGAAGTGGAAAATGAGGGCTTAGATTATGATTCTGATAAAGGACAAGCATCGGGTACTTTATTTGAGGGGAAGGTTGATCGTGTTAGCGGTAAAATTGAAATAACCAAGGTCAATTCAGATAGTGAACTGACTAGCTTTGGAAAAGGTGAGAAGGTATCTTATAAAAAGACTTCATCTGGCTTGACTTTAACGGATGCTAAAGGGCACACTGTCAGTTTAAATCTTGAATAAGGCTGAGAGTTTAGGCTATTTAAGCCCTGTCTTACTTGCTTGGCTAAATTCTTGAGCAGTTTAGATGTTTTAGAGAACTGGAATTGGTGTGAGAAAATCATTTAAACCCAACAGAGCTTAGTATTAGCTAGGTTCTGTTTTTTGATAGCCTTTTTAAGGCTTGAGTCTTCTATAAAAAGGGTGACAACAGCCTGTGGCTTTGGGAATTAACAAATTGAACATTTTATCGTTTAAGCCTAGAATGACTGCCAAATATTCTGACAATTATGTTATAATGTTTCAAAGACTATTGACCAAGGCTAAGTTGTCGAGAAACTTGCTTGGGAAAAGCAGCTAATTGTGTTCAAAATCTTAGAAATTAATTGGGCCAGTGGCCAGTAAGTATTGTAAATTTTCATCTTTTTAGAATAGGAAAAAATTATGACCTTAATTTATCAATCAACTAGAGATGCTCAAAATCAGGTGACAGCTAGTCAGGCGATTTTGCACGGTTTGGCGAGTGATGGGGGGCTTTTTACTCCTGTGGACTTGCCTGAGGTTGAGCTTGATTTTAATCAGTTAAAAGACTCATCTTACCAAGAAGTGGCGAAATTAGTGCTATCGGCTTTTTTGGATGATTTTACGGAAGCTGAGTTAGATGCTTGCATTACAAGAGCTTATGACAGTAAGTTCGATACGCCAAAGATTGCTCCTCTGGTGAAATTGGGAAATCAGTATAATTTGGAGCTTTTTCATGGCTCAACCATCGCCTTTAAAGATATGGCTTTATCAATCCTACCTCACCTCTTAACAACATCGGCTAAGAAGCAAGGGGTTGATAATAAAATTGTCATCCTTACAGCGACTTCTGGTGATACAGGTAAGGCAGCTATGGCTGGTTTTGCGGATGTACCCGGAACAGAAATTATCGTCTTTTATCCTAAAGGCGGTGTCAGTAAGATTCAAGAATTACAGATGACTACGCAAAAGGGTTCTAATACTCATGTAGTTGCGATTGAAGGCAACTTTGATGATGCTCAAACTGATGTTAAGCGGATGTTTAACGATGAGGAATTGGGGCAAAGACTGCTAGATAAGAAGATGCAGCTATCTTCTGCGAATTCTATGAATATTGGTCGTTTAGTACCGCAAATTGTTTACTATGTCTATGCTTATGCTCAATTAGTTAAGGCAGGGGATGTCCAAAATGGTGAAAAAATCAATGTGACAGTACCAACCGGAAACTTTGGTAACATTCTAGCGGCCTATTATGCGAGAGAAATTGGAGTTCCGATTGCTAAGTTGATTTGTGCTTCAAATGAAAACAAGGTTTTAACAGACTTTTTCGCGACCAAGGTTTATGATAAAAAACGAGATTTTAAGGTAACCTCTAGTCCCTCTATGGACATTCTGGTGTCGTCTAATCTGGAACGTTTAATCTTCCACCTCTTAGGAAATGATGCTGTTAAAACCAGGGCTTTGATGGAACGTCTAGTAGAAAAAGGTGAGTACCAATTAGAGCCAGTCCGCCCTGAGGTCTTAGACTTCTTTGAGGCTGGTTTTGCTACAGAAGAAGAAACTTCTGCCGAAATTAAACGGGTTTATGATATGTCTGCTTACATCGAAGATCCTCATACGGCAGTCGCTTCTGCAGTTTACCATGCCTATAAGGAAAAATCTGGTGATAAAACTCCGGTTGTCATTGCTTCGACGGCCAGTCCTTATAAATTTCCGCGCGTGGCTGTGTCGGCTGTCACTGGTCAAGATGCTGGAGATGACTTCAAGGCGGTAGAAGAACTGCATCGTTTATCAGGTATAGCGGTGCCCAAGGCAGTTGACGGTTTAGAAACTGCTGAAGTTCGTCACAAGACAGTCGTTGCAACAGCTAATATGCAGAAGGCTGTTGAAGATTACTTAGGAGTTTAGAAAAAGCCACATGGCTTTTTTATTTATCAAATGAATTATCGAAAAAATATTATGAATTTAGCCCTACCAGCTATGGTAGAGAATTTCCTTCAGATGCTGATGGGGGTTGTTGATAACTACTTAGTGGCTCAAGTTGGGATTGTCGCCGTCTCGGGAGTATCGGTTGCTAATAATATCTTAGCCATCTATCAGGCAGTCTTGATTGCTCTAGGTAGTGCGGTTGCTAGTCTAATGGCTAAAAATTTAGGAGCTAAGGAGCCAATATTGGCTCGGCGAAATAGTTGGGATGCTCTCTTGTTGACCTTGGTTTTGACGGTCCTCTTGGGACTTTTTTCAATCTTTGCTGGTTCTAGTCTCTTAAGTTTATTGGGAACACAAAGAAATGTAACTCAGGCAGGCGGAACTTATTTGGCTATTGTTGGCGGGGGAGTGCTATTTCTAGGATTGATGACGGTTTTGGGGAATATCTTGCGAGCCCAAGGACGCCCTAAGGTTTCTATGTATGTTAGCCTTTTTTCCAATCTCCTAAATGCTTTGCTTTCTTCTCTTGCTATTTTTGTCTGTCATTGGGGGATATCAGGTGTAGCTTTTTCGACGGTTTTGTCGCGTTTGATTGGAACTCTGCTGCTTTGGTCCTCAGCTAAATTAGATGTGCGAGAGTTCAGGGAAAGTCGCCTTTGGAATAAGGCTTTGCTGAATTTGGTTCTACCTGCTTCAGGAGAAAGGTTAATGATGCGGGCAGGAGATGTGATTATTGTCAGCTTGATTGTTGGTCTGGGAACTAAGGCTGTTGCAGGTAATGCTATTGGGGAGACTTTAACCCAATTTAATTATATGCCAGGTATGGGAGTGGCCACAGCAACAGTTATTTTAGTTGCCCATAGCTTAGGTCAAAAGGACTATCGGGCTTTAAGACAGATTGTTCGTGAAACCTATTGGCTAGCAGCTTTCTTGATGTCAATTGTTGGCGGCCTGATCTTTCTTCTAGGGAATCATCTGTCAGGTCTTTTTACGAGTGACGTCAGTGTCATAGCCTACAGTGGAATTGTCATCTTTTATTCCTTTATTGGGGGGGTAATCACAGCTGGGACACTGATTTATACAGCAGTCTGGCAGGGACTGGGGAGAGCTAACCTTCCTTTCTATGCCACTAGCTTTGGTATGTGGATCATTAGAATCGGTCTTGGATACCTATTGGTGGTCGTATTGGGTTATGGTTTGTCAGCAGTTTGGCTGGCTACTCTGGCTGATAATGCCTTTCGATTTACCTTTCTCTATTTATGTTATAAAAACGTAAAATTTTTGAAGAATTAAATTACATGAAGAGAGACTTCAACTATTGACAGCGCTTTCTGTAATGTATAAAATGTTGCTGTAATGGTTGTTGGACAGGAGCTGGGGAAGCCTTCAGCTTGAGTTTAGTTTTAAAAAGCGAAAGGAGTACCATTATGGCAAACGAAAATCGTGTTGCAGTTGTCACAGGTGGAGGTCGAGGGATTGGTAAGGGCATTGTTAGTCAACTTTGCCAAGACGGATTTGCAGTTATTGTTGCAGATTTGAATGAGGCAACTGCCAAGGCTACAGTTGATGAATTGACCTCTAAAGGCTATAAGGCGAGTTTTGTTGTAGGGGATGTTTCCAAAAAAGAAGATCATTCTAAGTTTGTTGAAAAGGCAGTGGCAGAGTTCGGTCGATTAGATGTTTATGTCAACAATGCTGGAATTGCCCAAATTAAGACTCTTCAAGAAGAAACAGCAGAAGATTTTGATAAGATTTTTAAAATCAATGTTTTTGGTACTCTTTTTGGAATACAGGTTGCAACAGAGCAATTCCGTAAACAAAATGATGGGGAAAAAATTCGTAAGATTATCAATGCTTCGAGTATCGCCGGTCATGTTGCTTTCGATCTCTTAGGAGCATACTCATCAACCAAATTTGCTGTTCGTGGTTTAACACAAGCAGCTGCAAAAGAGCTGGGACAGGAGCATATAACGGTTAATGCCTACTGTCCAGGGATTGTTGGGACAGATATGTGGGATCTGATTGATGAAAAGATGGTTGAACTTAAAGGAGGACAAAAAGGTCAATACTTGGAGCAATATTCTAAGATGATTACCATGGGTCGTGTGCAAAAGCCAGCTGATGTTGCTAACTATGTTTCTTATTTAGCATCGCCTAAATCTGACTATATGACTGGTCAAGCCGTTCAAATTGATGGTGGTATTCAATTCATCTAAAGCTATTACTAACATTAACTATAATCTTTAAGGAGTCCTAGTGAAGGGCTCTTTTGTTTTTGTAAAGAATAAGGTATAGTAAACAACATTGATCAAAAATAGATTGTATATAATGATAATGGATTTCCCCCTGAAAATTTCAAAAAAATGAAGCAAAACCCCTTGTCAAGCCTTGGTATTTCTGCTATTATATTATGGTGCTGTAATTTACAGCCTTAGCTATGATGCAAGAGGTTGCGACACGCTCGGCTGCATTGCCACGCAGCGACCTGTCGGTTTTCTTGAGGAGCTAGCCTATTATCGTAAATAGACGAGAGGAGAAAAGATGGCAAATAAAAAAATCCGTATTCGCTTGAAAGCGTACGAACACCGCACATTGGATACTGCGGCAGAAAAAATCGTAGAAACTGCAACCCGTACGGGTGCATCAGTTGCTGGTCCGATCCCATTGCCAACCGAACGCAGTTTGTACACTGTTATTCGCGCGACTCATAAATATAAAGATTCTCGTGAACAATTTGAAATGCGTACTCACAAACGTTTGATTGACATTGTGAATCCAACGCAAAAAACTGTTGACGCTTTGATGAAGTTGGATCTTCCAAGCGGTGTTAATGTTGAAATCAAACTCTAATTTGATTTTATCTGGAGCATAAAAAACGCTCGTTAAAAACTTTTTTGAGCACGAAAAACGCTCATAAAAAACTTTTTAAAAAATTAAAGTAAAGGAAATATTTTCTCATGACAAAAGGAATCTTAGGGAAAAAAGTGGGAATGACTCAAATCTTCACTGAATCTGGTGAATTTATCCCTGTTACTGTCATCGAAGCAACACCAAATGTTGTGCTTCAAGTGAAAACTGTTGAAACAGATGGTTATGAAGCAGTTCAAGTTGGTTTTGATGACAAACGTGAAGTGTTGAGCAACAAACCTGCCAAAGGCCATGTAGCGAAAGCTAACACAGCTCCTAAGCGCTTCATTCGTGAATTCAAAAACATTGAAGGCTTGGAAGTTGGTTCAGAATTAACAGTTGAACAATTCGAAGCTGGAGATGTTGTTGATGTAACTGGTACAACTAAAGGTAAAGGTTTCCAAGGTGCTATCAAGCGTCACGGGCAATCACGTGGTCCTATGGCACACGGTTCTCGTTATCATCGCCGTCCTGGTTCAATGGGTCCTGTTGCTCCTAACCGTGTTTTCAAGAACAAACACTTGGCTGGACGTATGGGTGGTAACCGTGTAACCATTCAAAACCTTGAAGTTGCACAAGTTATCCCAGAGAAAAACGTTATCTTGATTAAAGGTAACGTCCCAGGTGCTAAGAAATCTCTTATCACTATCAAGACAGCAGTAAAGGCTGCTAAATAATAAGAAAGGAGAAAACAGTTATAATGGCAAACGTAAAACTATTTGACCAAACTGGTAAAGAAGTTAGCACAGTTGAATTGAACGACGCTGTCTTCGGTATCGAGCCAAACGAATCAGTAGTGTTCGACGTCGTAATCAGCCAACGTGCGAGTCTTCGCCAAGGTACTCATGCGGTTAAAAACCGTTCGGCAGTATCTGGTGGTGGTCGTAAGCCATGGCGCCAAAAAGGAACTGGACGTGCGCGTCAAGGTTCTATTCGTGCACCACAATGGCGTGGTGGTGGTGTCGTCTTCGGTCCTACTCCACGTTCATATGCTTACAAATTCCCACAAAAAGTTCGTCGCCTTGCTTTGAAATCAGTTCTCTCAGCTAAAGTTGCTGAAGAAAAGCTGGTTGCTGTGGACGCTCTTTCATTTGCAGCACCAAAAACTGCTGAATTTGCAAAGGTTCTTAGCGCACTTAGCATTGATTCAAAAGTGCTTGTTGTTTTGGAAGAAGGAAATAATGTGGCTGAACTGTCAGCTCGCAACCTCCCTAACGTAACTGTTGCTACGGCAACAACTGCAAGTGTTCTTGATATCATAAATGCAGACAAACTTCTTATTACTAAAGAAGCGATCTCTACAATCGAGGAGGTTCTTGCATAATGAACTTGTACGACGTAATCAAAAAACCTGTTATCACTGAAAAGTCAATGCTTGACTTGGAAAACGGAAAATATACATTTGAAGTTGATACACGTGCTCACAAATTGCTCATCAAGCAAGCTGTTGAAGCTGCTTTTGATGGCGTAAAAGTTGCCAGTGTCAATACTGTAAATGTTAAGCCAAAACAAAAGCGTGTTGGCCGTTACACAGGATTTACAAGTAAAACTAAAAAAGCTATCGTTACTCTTACAGCTGACTCAAAAGCAATTGAGTTGTTCGCAGCTGAAGCTGAATAATCTAAGGAGGAAATAAGGTGGGTATTAAAGTTTTTAAACCAACAACAAATGGCCGTCGTAATATGACTTCTTTGGATTTTGCAGAAATCACTACAAACACTCCTGAGAAATCATTGCTTATTTCTTTGAGCAAGACTGCTGGTCGTAATAATAATGGCCGTATTACAGTTCGCCACCATGGTGGAGGACATAAACGTCACTATCGTATCATCGACTTTAAACGTAACAAAGATGGTGTTGAAGCAGTTGTTAAAACCATTGAATACGATCCAAATCGTACAGCTAACATCGCCCTTGTTCACTACACTGACGGTGTGAAAGCCTACATCATTGCCCCTAAGGGTCTTGAAGTTGGTCAACGTATCGTATCTGGACCAGATGCTGACATCAAGGTTGGTAATGCTTTGCCATTGGCGAATATTCCGGTTGGTACCATCATTCATAACATTGAGTTGAAACCTGGTAAGGGCGGAGAACTTGTTCGTGCGGCTGGTGCATCAGCTCAAGTGCTTGGTCAAGAAGGTAAATACGTTCTTGTTCGTCTTCAATCTGGTGAAGTTCGTATGATTCTTGGAACTTGCCGTGCAACTGTCGGGGTTGTTGGCAACGAACAACAATCATTGATTAACCTTGGTAAGGCTGGACGTAATCGTTGGAAAGGTGTTCGTCCAACTGTCCGCGGTTCAGTCATGAACCCTAATGATCACCCTCACGGTGGTGGTGAAGGTAAAGCACCTGTCGGACGTAAAGCGCCGTCTACTCCTTGGGGTAAACCTGCGCTTGGTCTTAAGACACGTAGCAAAAAAGCTAAATCAAACAAACTTATTGTTCGTCGTCGTAACGAAAAATAGGCGGCCGAGCAGAAGTTTGTTAAAACTTCTTAGCGAGACCATCGCGCAGTTGACGTGGAAAATAGTAAGTTAAAAAACGCCGCTGTTTGACCGTCAACCACTGCGCCGGTCAGTTATGAACATTCCGCCAGCTCGGTAGGGTTTATCAGGGAAAACTCAATTTGGAACGTTTGGTTGTTGCTGCCGATTTCGCATAGCAGTTGATTGCAGTTTCTTGTAGATGGCTATAAGAAATTTCTAATCAACTTGCGAGGGCAGGACGACGAATTAGTTGAATATTGGGCTTATGCCCTGCGCGCCCAAGCCGCTGTGGTACTTATTTAAAGGAGAAAATACTAAATGGGACGCAGTCTTAAAAAAGGACCTTTCGTTGATGAGCACTTGATGAAAAAAGTTGAGGCTCAAGCCAACGAAGAAAAGAAAAAAGTTATCAAAACTTGGTCACGTCGTTCAACGATTTTCCCAAGTTTTATCGGTTATACAATTGCTGTTTATGATGGACGTAAACACGTACCAGTTTATATCCAAGAAGACATGGTAGGTCACAAGCTTGGTGAATTTGCACCGACACGTACTTACAAAGGTCACGCAACAGACGATAAGAGAACTCGTTAATAGGAGGAGGACACAATGGCAGAAATTACTTCAGCTAAAGCAATGGCTCGTACAGTGCGTGTTTCACCTCGTAAAACACGTCTTGTTCTAGACCTTATCCGTGGTAAGGACGTTGCTGATGCAATCGCAATCTTGAAATTCACTCCAAATAAAGCTGCAAGTGTAGTTGAAAAAGTTTTGAATTCAGCTATCGCAAATGCGGAAAACAACTTTGGTTTGGAAAAAGCAAACTTGGTCGTATCTGAAACCTTTGCCAACGAAGGACCAACCATGAAACGGTTCCGTCCACGTGCCAAGGGTTCAGCGTCGCCAATCAACAAACGCACAACTCACGTAACCGTAGTTGTTGCAGAAAAATAAGGAGGTAAAATCGTGGGTCAAAAAGTACATCCAAATGGTATGCGCGTCGGAATCATCCGTGATTGGGATGCGAAATGGTATGCTGAAAAAGAATACGCAGATTACCTTCATGAAGATTTGGCAATCCGCAAATTCATCAAGAAAGAATTGGCTGATGCTTCAGTTTCAACAATTGAAATTGAACGTGCAGTGAATAAAGTTATCGTTTCACTTCATACTGCAAAGCCAGGTATGGTTATCGGTAAAGGTGGCGCTAATGTTGATGCTCTTCGCGCTAAATTGAACAAATTGACTGGAAAGCAAGTGCACATCAATATTGTTGAAATTAAAACACCAGATTTGGACGCACATCTGGTTGGTGAAAACATTGCTCGCCAATTGGAGCAACGTGTTGCTTTCCGTCGTGCACAAAAACAAGCGATTCAACGCACAATGCGTGCTGGAGCAAAAGGGATTAAAACGCAAGTATCTGGCCGTTTGAACGGTGCAGATATCGCCCGTGCAGAAGGATACTCAGAAGGTACCGTTCCACTTCATACGCTGCGTGCAGATATCGACTATGCTTGGGAAGAAGCAGACACTACTTACGGAAAACTTGGTGTTAAAGTTTGGATTTATCGTGGTGAAGTGCTTCCAGCTCGTAAAAACACTAAAGGAGGCAAATAACAAATGTTAGTACCTAAACGTGTTAAACACCGTCGTGAATTCCGTGGAAAGATGCGTGGTGAAGCTAAGGGTGGCAAGACAGTAGCTTTCGGTCAATATGGCTTGCAAGCAACAACTAGCCACTGGATTACTAACCGCCAAATCGAAGCTGCTCGTATCGCAATGACGCGTTACATGAAACGTGGTGGTAAAGTTTGGATTAAAATTTTCCCTCATAAATCATACACCGCAAAAGCTATCGGGGTACGTATGGGATCTGGTAAAGGGGCACCTGAAGGTTGGGTTGCACCAGTTAAACGTGGCAAAGTCATGTTTGAAATTGCTGATGTTTCAGAAGAAGTGGCGCGTGAAGCTCTTCGTTTGGCTAGCCACAAATTGCCGGTTAAGACTAAATTCGTAAAACGCGAAGCAGAATAAGGAGAAGACATGAAACTTAAAGAAATCAAAGAGTTTGTTGCTGAGCTTCGTGGCTTGTCTCAAGAAGAACTTGCTCATAAAGAAAGCGAACTAAAAAAAGAACTTTTTGATCTTCGTTTCCAAGCAGCTGCAGGTCAACTTGATCAAACTGCTCGTTTGAACGAAGTCAAAAAACAAATTGCACGTGTGAAAACGGTGCAAGCAGAAAACAAATAATAGATTGGGAAAGGAGTATTCTAATAATGGAACGTAATCAACGCAGAACCCTTGTTGGACGTGTCGTCTCAGACAAGATGGACAAAACAATCACTGTTGTAGTTGAAACAAAACGTAACCACCCAGTCTATGGTAAACGTATCAACTATTCTAAAAAATACAAAGCACATGATGAAAACAATACTGCTAAGGAAGGCGATATCGTCCGCATCATGGAAACTCGCCCACTATCAGCTACAAAGCATTTCCGTCTTGTAGAAGTGGTGGAAGAAGCTGTTATTATCTAATCAAACTAAAAGGAGACATTTGACATGATTCAACAAGAAAGTCGCTTGAAAGTTGCTGATAATAGCGGTGCTCGTGAAATCTTGACTATCAAAGTTCTTGGTGGTTCAGGACGTAAATTCGCTAACATCGGTGACGTTATTGTTGCCTCTGTAAAACAAGCTACACCAGGTGCGGCTGTAAAAAAAGGTGACGTTGTTAAAGCTGTTATCGTTCGTACAAAATCTGGTGCTCGTCGTGCTGATGGTTCTTATATCAAATTCGATGAAAATGCAGCAGTTTTGATCCGTGATGATAAAACTCCTCGCGGAACACGTATTTTCGGTCCGGTTGCACGCGAATTGCGTGAAAACGGCTATATGCGTATCGTATCTTTGGCACCGGAAGTTCTTTAATTTCCTGCCTCAATAGAAAAACAAACTTAGTCCCCTAGCTAGTTATCTAGGGTGCCCTAGTGTAGAGGGCGTAAGAAATAATAGGAGAAATACTCAATGTTTGTAAAAAAAGGCGACAAGGTTCGCGTTATTGCTGGTAAGGACAAAGGCACAGAAGCTGTAGTTCTCAAGGCGCTTCCAAAAGTAAATAAGGTTGTAGTTGAAGGTGTTGCTATTGTCAAGAAACACCAAAAGCCAAACAACGAAAACCCTCAAGGGGCTATCGTTGAAGTTGAAGCACCAATTCACGCTTCAAACGTTCAAGTTTTAGATAAAAACGGCGTTGCTGGGCGTGTTGGATACAAGTTTGTTGACGGCAAGAAAGTTCGTTACAACAAAAAATCAGGCGAAGTGCTTGATTAATCACGAAGGAAAGGAGAAAGTATATAATGGCTAATCGTCTTAAAGAAAAATACACTAATGAAGTAGTTCCTGCTTTGACGGAAAAATTTAACTACTCATCAGTCATGGCCGTTCCAAAAGTTGAGAAAATTGTTCTTAACATGGGTGTTGGTGATGCTGTAAACAATGCAAAAAACCTAGAAAAAGCTGCTGCTGAATTGGCTCTTATCTCAGGTCAAAAACCATTGATTACCAAAGCTAAAAAATCAATCGCCGGTTTCCGCCTTCGTGAAGGGGTAGCAATCGGTGCTAAGGTTACTCTTCGTGGTGAACGCATGTACGAATTTTTGGATAAATTGGTAACTGTTTCACTCCCACGTGTCCGTGACTTCCATGGTGTCCCAACAAAATCTTTTGATGGACGCGGAAATTACACTCTTGGTATTAAAGAACAATTGATTTTCCCAGAAATCAACTTTGATGATGTTGATAAGGTCCGTGGTTTGGATGTTGTTATTGTTACAACAGCTAATACCGATGAAGAGTCACGCGAATTGCTCACAGGCCTTGGTATGCCTTTTGCAAAATAAAATAGGAGGTAAATGTAATGGCTAAAAAATCTATGATTGCTAAGAACCACCGCAAAGCGAAGTTCTCTACGCAAGCTTATACTCGTTGCGAACGTTGTGGTCGCCCACATTCAGTTTACCGCAAGTTTAAACTTTGCCGTGTTTGCTTCCGTGAATTGGCTTACAAAGGCCAAATTCCAGGCGTTACTAAAGCGTCTTGGTAAAAACATGATACGAGTGCGTTAAAAGCTCACCGTGAAAATTGGAGATTTGACACAGGCGACTTGCGCCTAGGAAAATCTATCTTTTTCACAAAGAGCTTAGCACGAATTCAAATAACATGATGCAAAGTCGGCCGATATGAATCTAGGTGAAGCTTTGTGGAAAAAGGTAGACTTTTTTAGAAAACGAAGCTTCTACACCAAGTTTCCTATTTTATGATGGCTTTTATCGCCCTTTGTATCATATTTAACTAGCAAGTGAGTTTTCAAACTACTAGTAAGGAGAAAATTTAAAATGGTTATGACTGACCCAATTGCAGACTTTTTAACACGTATTCGTAACGCTAACCAAGCTCGTCACGAAGTACTTGAAGTTCCTGCATCAAACATTAAAAAAGGAATTGCTGAAATTCTTAAACGTGAAGGTTTTGTGAAAAATGTTGAAGTTATTGAAGATGACAAGCAAGGAATTGTGCGTGTCTTCTTGAAATATGGACAAGATGGTCAACGTGTTATCACAAACTTGAAACGTATTTCAAAACCGGGTCTTCGTGTTTACGCGAAACGTGAAGAACTTCCAAAGGTTCTGAATGGCCTTGGAATTGCAATCATTTCTACTTCTGAAGGTCTTTTGACCGATAAAGAAGCTCGCCAAAAGAATGTTGGTGGAGAAGTAATTGCCTACGTTTGGTAATCTCGTAAGAGGTGCCAACAACTTGCTCATTTGAACACGGGCTAAAACCTGTGTGAAAAAGATAAACTTTCCTAGAAACCTGAGTTTCTGCGTCAAGTTTTCTATTTTCACTTTGGTTTTGACGCCCTTTGTATCATGAGTACCCCGTGAAAACTAGTCGCCTGACAAGGCGGCCTGATAATTTAACAGGAGAAAACAAAAAACTATGTCACGTATTGGTAATAAAGTTATTGTGTTGCCTGCTGGTGTTGAAATCACTAATAAGGACCACGTTGTAACTGTAAAAGGACCTAAAGGTGAACTCGTTCGTGAGTTTGACCATAATATTGAAATTAAAGTTGAAGGTAATGAAGTAACACTTCATCGCCCTAATGATTCTAAGGAAATGAAGACCATTCACGGAACAACTCGTGCTAACCTTAACAATATGGTTGTCGGTGTTTCAGAAGGGTTCCAAAAAGAGCTTGAAATGCGTGGGGTCGGTTATCGTGCCCAGCTTCAAGGTTCTAAGCTTGTGCTTTCTGTTGGTAAATCACACCAAGATGAAGTTGAAGCTCCTAAGGATGTAACATTTGAATTGCCTAGTCCAACTCAAATCGTTGTTAAGGGAATCAACAAAGAAGTTGTTGGCCAAACAGCGGCCTATATCCGTGGGCTTCGTTCACCAGAACCTTATAAAGGCAAAGGTATTCGTTACGTTGGTGAATATGTTCGTCGTAAAGAAGGTAAAACAGGTAAATAATAGATGGTGTCAGGTGCAGATTCTCTGTTATCTGTCATTCTCTAAATTGACGAGAGTTGGCTAAAACTAACTCATCATAGAAATTTAAGAGGTGAAAATTGTGATTTCGAAACCAGATAAAAACAAAATCCGCCAAAAGCGCCATCGTCGCGTTCGCGGAAAACTCTCTGGAACTGCTGATCGCCCACGTTTGAACGTCTTTCGTTCTAATACAGGCATCTACGCTCAAGTGATTGATGACGTAGCGGGTGTAACGCTCGCAAGTGCTTCAACTCTTGATAAGGAAGTTTCTAAGGGAACTAAGACAGAACAGGCCGTTGTTGTCGGTAAACTTGTTGCTGAACGCGCAGTAGCTAAAGGTATTTCTGAAGTGGTGTTTGACCGCGGTGGATATCTCTATCACGGACGTGTGAAAGCTTTGGCTGACTCAGCTCGTGAAAACGGATTGAAATTCTAATAGGGAGGACACTAAACATGGCATTTAAAGACAATGCAAATGAATTTGAAGAACGCGTCGTTGCCATCAACCGGGTTTCTAAAACTGTAAAAGGTGGACGTAACTTGCGGTTTGCCGCTCTTGTAGTTGTTGGTGACCGCAATGGGCGTGTTGGCTTTGGTACTGGTAAATCTAAAGAAGTTCCAGAAGCTATTCGCAAAGCAGTAGACAATGCTAAGAAGAACTTGATCGATGTTCCTATGGTTGGTACAACAATTCCTCACGAAGTTTACTCAAACTTCGCTGGAGCTCGTGTGTTGTTGAAACCAGCTGTTGAAGGGGCTGGTGTTGCCGCTGGCGGTGCCGTCCGCGCCGTTGTAGAATTGGCTGGTGTTTCGGATGTGACTTCTAAGTCGCTTGGTTCGAACACTCCAATCAACATTGTTCGTGCAACTGTTGAAGGTTTGAAGCAATTGAAACGTGCCGATGAAGTCGCTGCTCTTCGTGGTATTTCAGTTTCTGACTTAGGATAAGAAAGGGGATAAACATGGCTAAAATTAAGATTACTTTGTCTAAGTCTCCAATCGGTCGTAAGCCAGAACAACGCAAGACAGTTGTTGCTCTTGGACTTGGCAAATTGAACAGCTCAGTTGTACAAGAAGATAACTCTGCTGTTCGTGGTATGATCAAAACAGTTTCTCATTTGGTAACTGTTGAAGATGTAAAATAGAAGATAGTAAGTCGCAAGGTTTTTCTTTGCGACTTATACTAAATTAAGAGATAATGTATAGGCGAGTTTTTGGGGAGAGTCCTTTTCCCTCCTCAAGGGCGCTAGCATTTTACAAAAAAAGGAGAAAATTAGACATGAAACTTCATGAATTGAAACCAGCTCAAGGTTCCCGCAAGGTTCGCAACCGCGTCGGTCGTGGGACTTCATCAGGAAATGGTAAGACTGCAGGACGTGGTCAAAAAGGTCAAAAAGCACGTAGTGGTGGTAAAGTTCGTTTGGGATTTGAAGGTGGACAAACACCTTTGTTCCGCCGTATGCCAAAACGTGGTTTTACGAACATCAATGCAAAGGAATATGCTTTGGTGAACCTTGATCAATTGAACGTCTTTGAAGATGGTACAGAAGTAACACCAGTTGTTTTGAAAGAAGCTGGAATTGTTCGTGCTGAAAAATCAGGCGTTAAGGTTCTAGGTAATGGTGAACTGACTAAGAAATTAACTGTTAAAGCAGCTAAATTCTCAAAATCTGCCGAAGCAGCTATTACCGCTAAAGGTGGTTCAATCGAAGTCATCTAATGAGGAGTACTCATTATGTTCTTTAAATTATTATTTGAAGCATTGAGGCTGAAAAATGTAAGAAGAAAAATTTTCTTTACAATTTTCATGATCTTGGTTTTCCGGATTGGTGCTTACATTACGGTTCCAGGGGTCAATGCGACAAGTCTTGAGAATATGAAGGATTTACCTTTCCTGAATATGCTCAACCTAATTAGCGGTAGTGCTATGGGGTCCTTCTCAATCTTTGCGTTGGGGGTTAGCCCGTACATTACAGCTTCCATCGTTGTTCAGCTTTTGCAGATGGATATTTATCCGCGCTTTGTTGAATGGAGTAAGCAGGGAGAAGTTGGTCGGCGTAAGCTCAATCAAGCAACGCGTTATATTTCCTTGGTTTTGGCTTTCATCCAATCTGTTTCGATTACGGCAGGCTTTAATATTCTTGCTAGTTCAAAGCTTTTGGCTAATCCAAATCCTAGGACTTTTGCTATGGTAGGTTTAATTTTAACTACAGGTACCGTAATTGTCACCTGGCTGGGAGATCAAATCACCGATAAAGGTTTTGGTAATGGGGTGTCGATGATTATCTTTGCTGGTATCATCGCGCAAATTCCTAGTGCTATTAAATCTATCTATAACGAATATTTTGTAAATATTGAATCAGGGCAAATGACAAATTCCTTCATTTATGTCGGACTTCTGATTTTTGCAGTTCTGATTATTGTCTTTTTTACAACGTTTGTTCAACAAGCTGAATATCAAATTCCAATTCAATATACCAAGCTGGTACAGGGGGCTCCAACAAGCTCCTATCTCCCGCTTAAGGTTAATCCTGCTGGTGTTATCCCTGTTATCTTCGCAAGTTCGATCACGGCAGCACCAAGTTCGATTATAACCTTCCTTCAAAGTACCAATATCAACCTTCCTTGGTTGGACAATTTGCAAGAGCTCTTTTCTTACCAATCTCCTACAGGGATGGCTATCTACGCTGTTCTGATTGCTCTCTTCTCCTTCTTCTATACCTTTGTACAGGTTAATCCAGAGAAGACGGCTGAGAATTTGCAAAAGAATGCAGCTTATATTCCAAGTGTTCGTCCGGGACGGGAAACGGAGCAGTATCTATCATCGCTTCTGAAGAAGTTAGCTACTATCGGCTCTCTCTTCTTGGCTTTTATTGCTTTGATTCCAATTATCGCCCAACAAATGTTTAACTTATCTTCAACCGTTGCTCTAGGGGGTACAAGTTTGCTCATCTTGATTTCAACTGGTATTGAAGGAATGAAACAATTGGAAGGTTATCTTCTGAAGAAAAAATATGTTGGATTTATGAATGCAGAATAGAATAGAGGTTGACTCAGTCAGCCTTTCTATTTTGTCTTTTAATAAGCTTGCTAAGTTAGCAGGCTTATTTAAAAACAAAATAAGGAGACAAATTATGAATCTTTTAATTATGGGCTTGCCAGGTGCTGGAAAGGGTACTCAGGCAGCGAAAATTGTGGAAAAATTTGGTATTGCTCATATCTCAACAGGTGACATGTTCCGGGCCGCTATTGCTAACCAAACAGAGCTCGGTCTCTTGGCCAAGTCCTATATGGATAAGGGTGACCTAGTGCCGGATGAGGTTACTAACGGTATTGTCAAGGAACGCTTGGGTCAAGCTGATGTTAAGGAAAAGGGGTTCTTGCTTGATGGTTATCCACGAACACTTGAACAAGCACAAGTTTTGGATACGATTTTGAAAGAATTGGATCTTAAGTTAGATGCTGTTATCAATATCGAAATTGAATCAAGCAAATTGGTTGAACGTTTGAGCGGCCGAATCATTAACCGTAAAACGGGTGAAACCTATCATAAGGTTTTCAACCCGCCTGCAGATTACAAGGAAGAAGATTACTACCAGCGCGAGGATGATAAGCCTGAAGCAGTTAAACGCCGTTTGGAAGTGAATATTGCCCAAGGTCAGCCAATTATCGCCTACTATCGCCAACAAGATCTTGTTCATGATATTCAAGGAAATCAAGAAATTGACAATGTCTTCAAAGACGTCAGCCAAACAATTTCAGGCTTGAAATAATTTGGCTATCTTACTTGCGCAAGTGATTTACTTGTGATATCATAAGATAGTCTGACTTATAATTGTTACCCTTGTGCTCAAGGGAATCGAATCGAAATTTAGGGGGTACTTTTGCGTGGCAAAAGAAGATGTGATTGAAATTGAAGGCAAAGTTGTAGAAACGATGCCAAATGCTATGTTTACAGTTGAGCTTGAAAATGGTCACCAAATTTTGGCGACAGTTTCGGGAAAAATCCGCAAGAACTACATCCGTATTTTGGTCGGAGACCGTGTCACTGTTGAAATGAGCCCATACGACTTAACGCGTGGACGCATCACATACCGCTTTAAATAATCGAATGAATTGGAGGGATTAAGATATGAAGGTAAGACCATCGGTTAAGCCAATCTGCGAATATTGTAAAGTTATTCGCCGTAACGGTCGTGTTATGGTTATTTGTCCATCAAATCCAAAACACAAACAACGTCAAGGATAATATAGAAAGGAGAAAAAATGGCTCGTATTGCTGGAGTTGATATTCCAAACGATAAGCGCGTAGTGATTTCGTTAACTTATATTTACGGAATCGGATTGACAACATCACAAAAAATCTTGGCCGCAGCAGGTGTCTCAGAAGATATCCGTGTTAAAGATTTAACGACTGACCAAGAAGACGCTATCCGTCGTGAAGTTGATAGCATCAAAGTTGAAGGTGATCTTCGTCGTGAAGTAAACATGAACATCAAACGTTTGATGGAAATCGGTTCTTATCGAGGAATTCGTCATCGTCGCGGACTTCCTGTCCGTGGCCAAAACACAAAAAATAATGCTCGTACTCGTAAAGGTAAAGCCGTTGCGATTGCTGGCAAGAAAAAATAAGTAATCAAAATAAGGAGGTAAAATCTTGGCTAAACCAACACGTAAACGTCGTGTGAAAAAGAACATCGAATCTGGTGTTGCTCATATTCACGCTACATTTAACAACACTATTGTTATGATTACAGATGTGCATGGTAACGCTTTGGCGTGGTCATCTGCGGGTGCACTTGGCTTTAAAGGTTCTCGTAAATCGACACCTTTCGCTGCACAAATGGCTGCTGAAGCTGCTGCAAAATCTGCTCAGGATCATGGCTTGAAGACAGTTGAAGTTACTGTTAAAGGTCCAGGTTCTGGTCGTGAATCAGCTATTCGTGCTCTTGCGGCTGCAGGTCTTGAAGTCACTGCAATTCGTGATGTGACTCCTGTGCCACACAACGGTGCTCGTCCTCCAAAACGTCGTCGTGTATAATCGTAACTAATTTACTAACTGTACACTACATCGTTTCGAGGGAGCATTTAAATGATTGAGTTTGAAAAACCAACAATAACAAAAATTGATGAAAATAAAGATTATGGCAAGTTTGTTATCGAACCACTTGAACGTGGTTACGGAACAACTCTAGGCAACTCTCTTCGTCGTGTACTTCTGTCTTCACTTCCAGGTGCAGCGGTAACGTCAATCAAGATTGATGGAGTACTTCACGAGTTTGATACCATCCCTGGAGTGCGTGAAGATGTGATGCAAATTATCCTTAATGTAAAAGGACTTGCTGTAAAATCTTACGTCGAAGACGAAAAAACAATCGAACTGGATGTTCAAGGACCGGCAGAAGTAACTGCTGGAGATGTCTTGACTGATAGTGACATCGAAATTGTAAATCCCGACCACTATCTTTTCACTATTGCTGAAGGCCATTCCCTAAAAGCAACAATGACTGTTGCTAAGAATCGTGGTTATGTCCCAGCAGAAGGCAACAAGAGTGATAGTGCACCTGTCGGAACTTTGGCAGTAGATTCAATCTACACACCTGTTAAAAAGGTTAATTATCAAGTTGAGCCGGCTCGCGTTGGTAGCAATGACGGTTTTGATAAGTTAACCATTGAAATTATGACGAATGGGACAATTATTCCTGAAGATGCTCTCGGTCTTTCGGCACGTGTCCTAATTGAACACTTGAATCTCTTTACCGATTTGACTGAGATTGCGAAGACAACTGAGGTTATGAAGGAAACTGAAAGTGTTTCAAATGATCAAGTGTTGGACCGTACCATCGAAGAAATTGACTTGTCTGTTCGTTCATATAACTGTTTGAAACGTGCAGGAATTAATACTGTATTTGACCTCACGGAAAAAACAGAGCCTGAAATGATGAAAGTTCGTAACTTGGGACGTAAAAGTCTTGAAGAAGTTAAGGTCAAATTGGCAGAACTTGGTCTTGGGCTAAAAAATGATAAATAAAATAGGAGGATAAAATGGCTTACCGTAAACTAGGACGCACTAGCTCACAACGTAAAGCGATGCTACGTGATTTGACTACAGACCTTTTGATTAATGAATCAATTGTGACTACTGAAGCTCGTGCAAAAGAACTTCGCAAAACAGTCGAAAAAATGATTACTCTTGGTAAACGTGGTGATTTGCATGCCCGTCGTCAAGCAGCAGCTTTCGTACGTAACGAAATTGCATCTGAAAGTTATGATGAAGCAAATGATGAATACACTTCAACAACTGCTCTTCAAAAACTTTTTGGCGAAATTGCTCCACGTTATGCAGAACGCAATGGTGGATACACTCGAATTCTGAAAACTGAACCACGCCGTGGCGATGCTGCACCAATGGCAATTATTGAACTTGTATAAGATCATCAATTTTGTTGAGTGTTATGATGATGGATATCCATTTGCTGATATCTTAGTCTAGCTCTGGTCTACCGCTGAAGGACTCTTCCCTTCAGCGGGAACACTCATCATATTTTTGTAGGAAACAAAAGCGTAACGCTTGTTTACGAAATTATTCTTCCAAAGGCTTAGAGTGATTTCGTAAGCAGGCGTTTTTTGTTTGGTAAAACTTTCTCCCCAAGCTGAATTGGGAAATGCCTCTAGCGATTCCATCGCTTGGTGGGGTGAACATCGCGAATTAACTTAGTTAAACTCTCAGAGTACCTCTAAAGCATTGGGACTAAGATTTAAATTGAGAAATCAGCAGATCGTTATCTCTGATTGACTTTCGGTAGATGGCAGTTAGACTAGGATTTTTCGCAATCCGTTTTAGGCTTCTAATCTTGACCAGAGATTGTTTAAATGTTATGATGTTAATTGTTAACTAGTTAAGGAGTTTCTTATGTCTGAATTAGCGAAACGGCTGGATAGCTTTTTTAATAAAATTTTGCTACTAGCTGAACACCAAAATGAATTATTGTTGGGGCGATGTCAATCTGATTTAGAATTGACTAATACTCAGGAACATATTCTGATGCTCTTATCCCATGAACGCCTGACAAATTCTGATCTAGCAAAACGTTTGCAGGTTAGTCAAGCCGCGATTACTAAGGCGGTTAAAGCCATGATTAAACAGAATCTCTTAGAAACGCTTAAGGATGATGCTGATGCACGAATTACCTATTATTCCTTGACGGATGCTGCTAAGGTAGCTGCTCAGGAACATGACCAGCACCACCAATCAACCTTATCTGTCTATGATAAAATTTTAGATGGCTTTTCAGATGATGAGCAAAAGACTATTGCTAGCTTTATCAGCAAATTGGAGGAGGAGTTTAATTACTAATGCGCTATATTACTGTTGAAAATTTGTCCTTTCAATATGATACAGACCCAGTTCTCGAAGGGATTAATTACTACCTCGATAGTGGCGAGTTTGTGACCTTGACTGGGGAAAATGGTGCAGCTAAATCCACCCTAATCAAGGCGACTCTGGGAATTCTCAAGTCAAAGCATGGTCAAGTCAAGATTTCTGAGTTTAATCAAGATGGTAAGAAGTTGCGTTTAGCCTATTTGCCTCAGCAAATTGCCAGTTTTAATGCGGGTTTTCCTTCAACGGTTTATGAATTTGTTAAGTCGGGGCGCTACCCCCGTAATGGCTGGTTTCGACGACTGACCAAGCACGATGAAGAACATGTTAAAGTTAGTTTGGAATCAGTGGGGATGTGGGAAAATCGATACAAAAAAATTGGTGATTTGAGTGGGGGTCAAAAACAGCGAGCGGTTATTGCTCGGATGTTTGCCTCTGATCCTGATATCTTTGTCCTTGATGAGCCGACTACGGGGATGGATGCTGGTACTACTCAGACCTTTTACGAATTGATGCATCACAGCGCTCATAAGCACGGGAAGTCTGTTCTGATGATTACCCATGATCCAGAAGAGGTTAAGGGTTATGCGGACCGAAATATTCATCTAGTGAGAAATCAGGACCTGCCTTGGCGTTGTTTCAATATTCATGGTAGTGAGGAGGGGTCTGAAATTGCTTGAGATTTTACAGTATGAATTTATGCAGCGGGCTCTTTTGGCTGTTATTGCTATCAGTATTTTTTCGCCGATTTTAGGTTTGTTCCTCATTCTCCGCCGGCAGAGTCTGATGAGTGATACTTTGAGTCATGTTTCTTTGGCTGGAGTGGCCTTTGGAATTCTCTTGGGGTGGAACACGACCTGGTCAACGGTTTTAATCGTTATAATTGCCGCTCTTGTTCTTGAATACTTGCAGAGAGTTTATCGCAATTATATTGAGATTTCGACGGCTATTTTAATGTCTCTTGGCTTGGCCATTTCTCTGATAGTGGTTAGTAAGACCAGCAGCTCTAACATTAGCTTGGATCAATATCTTTTTGGTTCGATTATTACCATTAGTCAGGAGCAGGTTTTGGCTCTCTTTGTCATTGCTGTGATTGTTTTGCTTTTGACTCTCTTTTTTATCCGCCCTATGTATATTCTGACCTTCGATGAGGATACGGCCTTTGTTGATGGTTTGCCTGTCCGTTTGATGTCAGTAGCTTTTAATATTGTTACTGGAATTGCCATTGCCCTTATGATTCCAGCGGCAGGTGCCCTTTTGGTTTCAACCATTATGGTCTTGCCTGCAGGAATTGCTATGCGTCTGGCTGATAGCTTTAAAGGAGTTATTCTAACAGCCATTGGTATTGGCTTTGTTGGTATGCTGTTAGGGATTGTTCTCTCCTATTATTGGGAGACGCCAGCTAGTGCTACCATTACGATTATTTTTATTGCGATGTTTTTAATTGTCAGTCTTCTAGATCGCTTGATTAAAGATTAGTGATTGACTTTAATGTTTAATAGAAAAAGGTCGAGATGTCAGTACCTCTCGACCTTTTATATTATAATTTTCAAGTTTAGTAAGTCAAAACGAAATATTTTTTCTTACCACGGCGGATAACGGTCAGTTCATTATCAATTTTATCGCTATCAGAGATCGTGTAATCCAAATCTTGAAGGCGCTCACCATTGAGATAGATAGCCCCGTTTTGAACATCTTCACGGGCTTGTCGCTTAGAAGAAGAGATACCACTCTTGACCAACATCTCAACAATATTGAAATCATCGTCTGCCTGAACAGCATAGGTAGGAACGCCGCTGAGCCCTTGCTTAAGTTCTGCAGCAGACAAGCTTTTGATGTTTCCGGCGAAGAGCTGTTCGGTGATCTTTAAAGCTTCTTGGTAAGCTTCCTCTCCGTGAACCAAGGTAACAACTTCCTTGGCCAAAATCTTTTGGGCAAGGCGTTCGTGGCGAGCTGCGTTGAATTTTTCTTCGATTTCGGCGATTTCATCTAGAGATAGGAAGGTGAAAATCTTAAGGAAACGAACGGCATCATCATCCATGACATTGAGCCAAAATTGATACATTTCGTATGGCGAAGTCTTGTCAGCATCCAACCAGACGGCATTGCCTTCTGATTTACCGAATTTCTTACCGGTTGCATCTGTAATCAATGGAACTGTTATAACGTGAGCAGTCTTGTCTGCCTTACGACGCAAGAGATCCGTTCCGGCTGTCATGTTGCCCCATTGGTCGGAACCGCCTATTTGCAGGGTGACATTATATTTTTGATTGAGCTCGTAGAAGTCGTAGCCTTGCATAATTTGGTAGGCGAACTCAGTATAGGAAATTCCGGTTTCAATCCGTTTTTTAACAGACTCCTTACTCATCATATAGTTGACGGTGAAGTATTTACCAATATCACGCAAAAAATCGATAAAGCTGATGGATCCGAACCAGTCGTAGTTGTTGACCATGACGGCTTTATTGTCACCATTGTCAAAGTCGAGGAAGCGAGAGAGCTGGCCTTGAATCTTGCCGACCCATCCCTCAACGGTTTCTTTGGTTTGGAGGCTGCGTTCGGCATCTTTGAAGGATGGATCGCCAATCAATCCGGTTGCTCCGCCCACTAAGGCATAGGGCTTATGACCAGCCTGCTGCAGACGGCGAGAAACCAAGATAGCAACCAAGTGACCCAAGTGTAGGCTGTCAGCTGTTGGATCATAGCCGGTGTAAAAGGAAATAGTTTCCTCTTCAAAAGCTTTTCGTAGCGCTTCTTCGTCGGTTGTTTGGAAAACCAACCCACGTTCTTTAAGTTCGTCAAAAATTGTCATAGTTTCTCTCCAATAAAGATAATAGTATGACTATTATATCAGAATTGCAGACGGCCATGCAAGTTGACTTTGATTTTGATATAATAGCCTCGAGGTTAGGCTATGTTTAATAAGATAAAGGAATATGGAAGAAAGTTGGGCCGTTCCGTTACTGCTTTTAAGAGCACGTTTCAGAAGCGACTTCCAGAGCAGATTAGACAAAAAGAAGGTGGTCTCAGCAAGGGCGTTAAGAGCAAGCGAGCAGAAGCTGAGGAGAGGCTTTCTGGTAAGGATCTGGGGGCTGTTTTCTTGCGTAGTCTCAAGGTGGTATCAGACTTTTTCTATATCATTGTTCTCCTAATTTGTATGCTGGGAGCTGGTTTGGGAGTCGGTTATATGGCTAGTCAAATTGACAGTGTTAAGGTTCCAGAAAAGACCAACCTTCTTGAGCAAGTGAGTTCAGTCAGTCTAGTATCCAAATTCACCTATGCTAATGATGAAGATTTGGCTGAAGTAGATACGGATCTTTTTCGCAGTCCTGTCAAAAGTACTGATATTTCTGACAATGTCAAACATGCCATTATTGCAACAGAGGACGAAAATTTCAAGTCCCACCACGGTGTTGTTCCAAAGGCCGTTTTTCGGGCTTTAGTTTCTTCTGTTTTAGGTGTTGGTTCTACTAGTGGAGGGTCAACCTTGACTCAGCAGGTTATTAAGCAGCAGGTGGTTGGTGATGACCCTACCTTTAAGCGGAAGGCTAGAGAAATCATTTATGCTCTAGCTTTAGAGCGTTATATGACCAAGGATGATATCCTGACCTCTTATCTTAATGTTTCGCCGTTTGGTCGCAACAATAAAGGAGAGAATATTGCAGGAATCGAAGAGGCGTCACAAGGTATCTTTGGCGTGTCAGCCAAAGATTTAACAGTTCCTCAGGCAGCCTACATTGCTGGCTTGCCCCAGAGCCCTATTGTTTATTCACCTTATGCGGCAGATGGCAGTCTGAAAACTCAGGCAGATTTGGCTTATGGTCTCTCTCGCCAGAAAACCGTTCTATATAACATGTACCGAACAGGCTATCTGACTAAGAAAGAGTATCGAGCCTATAAGTCCTATGATATTAGTAAAGACTTTAAAGCAAGCGAGAATTCCAGCACAGTTAATCACGATTATCTCTACTATGCTGTCTGGGAGGAAGCCCAGAAAGATATGTATCATTATCTTATCCAACGGGATAATGTTTCTGCCTTAGATTTGAAGAATGATAAAACGGCGGCTAACTATAAGCAATTAGCTGCTGAAGCCTTGCAAACTGGTGGTTATCACATTAAAACGACTGTCAATAAAAAGGTTTATGAAGCTATGCAAGGGACTGTCCAAAGTGCAGGTAGCAGCTTAGATGCTGGAAATAGCGGGACTGTAGATGTCGGTAATGTTCTGATGGATAATAAAACTGGAGCTATTCTGGGCTTTGTTGGAGGTCGGAATTATGGGGCTAATCAAAATAACCATGCCTTAGATACTAAACGCTCACCTGGTTCCAGTATTAAGCCAATTCTAGCCTATGGCATTGCTATTGATCAGGGCTTGATGGGATCGGCTTCAATCTTATCCAACTACCCAGCTAGCTTTTCAGGTGGAACTAAAATTATGCACGGGACAGATGAAGGAACAGGAGCGGTTACGCTTCAAGAAGCTCTGGACGTATCTTGGAATATTCCAGCTTATTGGACTTATCAAATGCTGCGGCAAAAAGGAGTCGATGTTGAGGGGTATATGACCAAGATGGGCTATCAGATCGATAACTACGATATTGAAAGCTTGCCTTTAGGCGGTGGTATTGAGACAACGGTACTGCAGCAGACCAATGCTTATCAGACATTGGCTAACGGTGGTGTCTACCAACAAGGCTACCTAATTCAGTCGATAAGGGATAGCAAGGGCAAAGTTATCTATGAGCATCAAGAAAATCCGGTGACTGTTTACAGCAAGGCGACTGCCAGCATTATGACGGACTTGCTTCGTGGTCCGATTTCCTCTGGTAAGACGACCAAGTTTAAAGATGATCTTAATGGTCTTAACTCTGGCCTCATGTCGGATGCGGATTGGATTGGCAAGACCGGAACAACTGATAATTATAGCGATGTCTGGCTCATGCTAGCAACGCCAACAGTGACTCTGGGGAGCTGGGCTGGCCATGATGACAACTCACCCTTAAGTTCAAATACTGGCTATGAAAATAACGCTCAGTACATGGCTAATTTGGTCAATGCTATTAATTCAGCTGATGCTTCTGTTTTTGGTCCAGGTCAAAAGTTTGCTTTGGATGACAGTGTTATTAAAGCGACGGTTCTTAAGTCAACTGGACTCAAGCCTGCTTCGGTTTCTCATGATGGTAAAACGGCCGATTTGAATGGCGATACTACCACCAGCAACTGGGCTAAAGATGGACCTGGCGATTCCACTTATGACTTTATGATCGGAGGCAGCGATAGTGATAAGACAGCTGCTTGGAAGTCAGCTAGTGGTCAGTAGGGGCAGGGCAGATTAAATTGGCGGATGTGCGCATCTAGTAAGTGCAAATGCTGGTTTTAAAAGACTTAAGTCAAGGTCTTGGCCCTTATAAGCCCTTCCCTTAAGAATAGGTTCCTTCATTATCCTAAAATAAAAAGATTTGTCGGGACTTGGTGGAACATTTATAATAAAGACAGAATATTTTTGTCGATTCAGGAATGATAGTTAATCCTTGGAGATAGGAGGTGGCTTTCTATGCCGACAGTTTTTAATAATGATGACCTGCTCAGGCAGATCAGGCGAACTTCGACTGGGGTGGATAAGGTTTTCAAGCTGGAAAATATCAAGTTAGACTTGGGTAAAGTGAAGAACGAAGAAGGCCAAGAAGTCAGCGGTAACGATTACTTGGACCACTTGGTTGAAGCTGAAGAATATGACCAAGCTGCTCAGTTCATCGGTCAGCAGCTCAAGCATTTGAGTAACTATCAATATGACCATCTGGTGGACAGCTTTATTGCTTATTTGCAGAAGCTGGATGACGCCGCTCGAAGGCGAAATGGCCTAGACGCTGATAAGATAGAGGCTATACGTCAGGACTTGCGGGCTTTCAAGTGGTAAAGAATGGAGATGATCGAAGCTTCATAATAGAGACGGGGATATCCAGTCATGGTGGCTTAGTCTTCCCACAAAACAATCAATGAAAACAAGCAGAAGCCCTCATTAGGTGTATACTCCCAGTGAGGGCTTTGTATGTTGATGCTTTACTGATGTTTTACTCTCGATTCAAGATCGCAACTTTCAAACTAATTCTAAATGCTCTAGGACAGGTGTTTAGTATAAGAAAAACACCTACAATTAGTGATTTTCGTCTCAGACTAAGTTCCGTTTTTTAGTAGGAAGTTAGTATCATCAGGGTTACTAGGCTATAGAGTGAAAAAGTAGACTAAAATCTCTAGCTTTAAGTCTCTTTACCTGTAAAAATAAATTTGCAATTTTTAGCTAAATTGGTTATAATAATACCAACTATTTGTCGTCTAACTTGATTGAAATATTGTCCAATCAAGCGATACAGCAGTTAAATCAAACTTTTCTAGTCAGATTTAGCTGCTCTTTTTGTGCCTAATTTTGGGGATTTTTATAAATGTAACGCAAATATAAAGATTCTAAAAATTATCCATAAAATAACTCGCAGATGATGAATAAGCTGTTAATTGACCTCGACTAACTCAGCATTGAGCTGAGAAAGTCTTTGTATCTTACGATGAAGGAGATAGAAACTTGGCAGGACATGACGTTCAATACGGGAAACATCGCACCCGTCGAAGTTTTTCAAGAATCAAGGAAGCTCTTGATCTACCAAATTTAATTGAAATCCAAACGGATTCATTCCGAGATTTTTTGGAGAATGGCCTCAAGGAAGTCTTTGAAGATGTACTTCCGATTTCAAACTTTACCGATACCATGGAATTAGAGTTTGTTGGTTATGAGTTGAAAGAGCCCAAGTACAGTTTGGAAGAAGCGCGTATCCACGATGCTTCATACTCAGCACCAATCTTTGTGACTTTCCGTTTGATTAACAAAGAGACTGGTGAAATCAAAACTCAAGAAGTCTTCTTCGGTGATTTTCCAATCATGACAGAGATGGGGACCTTTATCATCAATGGTGGAGAACGGATTATCGTTTCTCAGTTGGTGCGTTCTCCAGGTGTTTATTTCAACGATAAGGTTGATAAAAACGGTAAAGTTGGTTACGGTTCAACCGTTATCCCTAATCGGGGGGCTTGGCTGGAATTGGAAACTGATTCTAAGGATATTGCCTATACCCGTATCGACCGGACTCGTAAGATTCCATTTACAACCTTGGTGCGGGCTCTTGGTTTTTCTGGTGATGATGAAATTATTGATATCTTTGGTGATAGCGAGTTGGTTCGCAATACTATTGAAAAAGATATCCACAAGAATCCAGCAGATGCTAGGACTGATGAAGCTCTTAAGGAAATCTACGAACGCTTACGTCCAGGTGAACCTAAGACAGCTGATAGTTCTCGTAGTCTTTTGACTGCTCGGTTCTTCGACCCTCGTCGCTATGACTTGGCTGCCGTTGGTCGTTACAAGATTAATAAGAAGCTCAATATCAAAACTCGTTTGCTCAACCAAACTCTAGCTGAAAACTTGGTCGATGGTGAAACAGGTGAAATCTTGGTCGAAGCCGGTACTGTCATGACTCGTGAGGTCATTGATTCTATTGCAGATGCCCTAGATAGTGGTCTTAATAGCTTTGTTTATACCCCAAATGATTACGCTGTTGTGACTGAACCAGTAGTTCTGCAAAAATTCAAGGTGGTTTCACCATTGGATGCTGACAAGGTAGTTACTATCGTTGGTAATTCTAATCCAGGTGATAAGGTCCGTGCCCTGACGCCTGCGGATATTTTGGCGGAAATGTCATATTTCCTCAATTTGGCAGAAGGTCTTGGTAAGGTTGATGATATTGACCACTTAGGTAACCGCCGGATTCGTGCTGTGGGTGAACTGTTAGCCAACCAATTCCGTATCGGTCTGACTCGGATGGAACGTAACGTGCGTGAACGCATGTCTGTTCAGGACAATGAAGCTCTGACGCCACAACAAATTATCAATATCCGCCCTGTTACAGCTGCAGTTAAGGAATTCTTCGGTTCTTCTCAATTGTCTCAATTCATGGATCAACACAATCCATTGTCTGAGCTGTCTCACAAACGTCGTTTGTCAGCTTTAGGCCCTGGTGGTTTGACCCGTGACCGTGCTGGTTATGAAGTGCGGGACGTGCACTATACTCATTATGGTCGGATGTGTCCAATTGAAACTCCTGAAGGACCAAACATCGGTTTGATCAATAACCTGTCTTCTTACGGTCACCTCAACAAGTATGGCTTCATCCAAACACCATACCGCAAAGTTGACCGGTCAACTGGTAAGGTGACTAACGAAATCGTTTGGCTGACTGCGGATGAAGAAGATGAATACACTGTTGCTCAGGCCAACTCAAAGCTGAATGACGATGGCACTTTTGCAGAAGAAATTGTCATGGGTCGTCATCAAGGGAACAACCAAGAATTTTCAGCTAGCTCGGTTGATTTTGTAGACGTTTCTCCTAAACAGGTTGTTGCGGTTGCAACCGCTTGTATCCCATTCTTGGAAAACGATGACTCCAACCGGGCCCTCATGGGTGCCAACATGCAGCGGCAAGCAGTACCGTTGATTGATCCTAAGGCACCGTTCGTTGGTACAGGCATGGAATATCAGGCCGCTCACGATTCTGGTGCTGCTGTTATTGCTCAACATGACGGCCGAGTAACCTTCTCTGATGCTGAAAAAGTTGAAGTGCGCCGCGAAGATGGCTCCCTTGATGTTTACCACATTACAAAGTTCCGTCGCTCTAACTCTGGTACTGCCTATAATCAACGCACCCTTGTGAAGGTTGGCGATCAGGTTGAAAAAGGTGATTTTATTGCTGATGGTCCTTCCATGGAAAAAGGTGAAATGGCTTTGGGTCGTAACCCAATCGTCGCTTACATGACTTGGGAAGGTTACAACTTCGAGGATGCGGTTATCATGAGTGAACGTCTGGTTAAGGAAGATGTTTATACTTCTGTCCACTTGGAGGAATTTGAATCAGAAACCCGTGATACTAAGTTAGGCCCTGAAGAAATTACACGCGAAATTCCAAATGTTGGGGAAGAAGCTCTCAAGGATTTGGATGAAATGGGTATTATCCGCATTGGTGCGGAAGTCAAGGAAGGCGACATCTTAGTTGGTAAGGTCACTCCTAAAGGGGAAAAAGACTTGTCAGCAGAAGAACGTCTCCTCCATGCCATCTTTGGTGATAAATCGCGTGAAGTGCGTGACACCTCTCTGCGGGTTCCACACGGTGGTGCTGGTATCGTCCGTGATGTCAAGATCTTTACACGGGCTAATGGTGATGAGCTTCAATCTGGTGTGAATATGCTGGTGCGAGTTTATATCGCTCAAAAGCGTAAGATTAAGGTCGGCGATAAAATGGCCGGTCGTCACGGTAATAAGGGGGTTGTTTCTCGGATTGTTCCGGTTGAAGACATGCCTTATTTGCCTGACGGAACACCTGTTGATATCATGCTGAACCCATTGGGTGTGCCATCTCGGATGAATATTGGACAAGTTATGGAACTCCACTTGGGCATGGCGGCTCGTAATCTAGGAATCCACATTGCAACGCCGGTCTTTGATGGGGCAACTTCTGAAGATCTTTGGGAAACCGTTGAAGAGGCTGGTATGGCTAGTGATGCTAAGACTGTCCTCTATGATGGTCGTACTGGTGAACCATTTGACAACCGTGTGTCTGTCGGGGTTATGTACATGATTAAGCTCCACCACATGGTTGACGATAAGCTCCACGCTCGTTCAACTGGTCCTTACTCACTTGTTACCCAACAACCTCTGGGTGGTAAAGCTCAGTTTGGTGGTCAACGTTTCGGGGAAATGGAAGTTTGGGCGCTGGAAGCTTATGGTGCTTCAAATGTGCTGCAAGAAATCTTGACTTACAAGTCAGATGATGTGACTGGCCGTCTCAAAGCTTATGAAGCTATTACTAAGGGTAAACCAATTCCAAAACCAGGGGTGCCGGAATCCTTCCGTGTCCTGGTTAAGGAGCTGCAATCACTTGGTCTTGACATGCGTGTGCTGGATGAAGATGATAAGGAAGTTGAACTGCGTGATCTTGACGAAGGTGAAGATGACGATGTCATGCATGTTGATGATCTGGAAAGGGCTCGTCAAAAGCAAGAAGCTGAGGCTGCTCGCTTAGCACAAGCTGCTGAGAATCAACAGACCGAAGAATGAGATAGCTAATAGGTTGATTGAAAAGGACTCCTTTTCAACCGCCTAGCTAAGTCTCATCATAAGCTGGACTAGGAATTGACTCTAGTTTGGCCAGATAAATAGAAAGGTAATACTAGTGGTTGACGTAAATCGTTTTAAAAGTATGCAAGTCACTTTAGCTTCTCCTAATAAGGTCCGTTCTTGGTCCTACGGGGAAGTTAAGAAACCTGAAACAATCAACTACCGCACGCTCAAGCCTGAACGCGAAGGGCTCTTCGATGAAGTTATCTTTGGTCCTACTAAGGATTGGGAGTGTGCCTGTGGTAAATATAAACGGATCCGCTATAAAGGGATTGTCTGTGATCGCTGCGGGGTTGAAGTTACTCGTGCCAAGGTTCGTCGCGAACGCATGGGTCACATCGAATTGAAGGCTCCGGTTTCTCACATCTGGTATTTCAAGGGGATCCCATCACGCATGGGCTTGACTTTGGATATGAGTCCGCGAGCTTTGGAAGAAGTTATTTATTTCGCAGCCTATGTGGTTATCGATCCTAAGGATACACCGCTGGAACGCAAGTCTATCTTGACTGAGCGTGAATATCGAGAAAAACTGCAGGAATATGGTTATGGTTCGTTCGTTGCTAAGATGGGGGCGGAAGCCGTTCAAGATCTTCTGAAACAAGTAGACTTGGAAGCGGAAATTGCAGAACTCAAGGAAGAATTGAAGACTGCTTCAGGTCAAAAACGGATCAAGGCTATCCGTCGCTTGGATGTTCTTGACGCCTTTCAAAAGTCAGGCAACAAGCCAGAATGGATGGTGCTTAACATCCTGCCAGTTATTCCACCTGATTTGCGCCCAATGGTTCAATTGGATGGTGGTCGTTTTGCGGCATCTGACTTGAATGACCTTTACCGCCGTGTTATTAACCGGAATAACCGTTTGGCTCGCCTCTTGGAACTCAACGCTCCAGGTATTATCGTGCAAAATGAAAAACGGATGCTGCAAGAAGCAGTTGATGCTCTGATTGATAATGGTCGGCGAGGTCGTCCAATTACAGGACCTGGCAGTCGTCCGCTTAAATCTCTCAGCCACATGCTGAAAGGTAAACAAGGGCGTTTCCGTCAAAACTTGCTGGGTAAACGGGTTGACTTTTCAGGTCGTTCCGTTATCGCTGTTGGTCCAACACTCAAGATGTATCAATGCGGTGTGCCGCGTGAAATGGCTATCGAGCTTTTCAAACCTTTTGTCATGAAGGAAATTGTTGCTCGTGAATATGCTGGTAATGTTAAGGCTGCCAAGCGTATGGTTGAACGCGGTGATGAACGGATTTGGGATATCTTGGAAGATGTGATCAAGGAACACCCCGTTCTCCTCAACCGGGCACCTACCCTGCACCGACTTGGTATCCAAGCCTTTGAGCCTGTTCTGATTGATGGTAAGGCTCTGCGCCTCCATCCGCTGGCTTGTGAAGCCTACAATGCCGACTTTGATGGAGACCAAATGGCTATCCACGTGCCTCTGTCTGAAGAAGCTCAAGCAGAAGCTCGTCTCTTGATGTTGGCGGCCGAACACATCCTTAACCCTAAAGATGGTAAACCAGTCGTTACCCCATCTCAAGATATGGTTTTGGGGAATTACTACCTGACCATGGAAGATGCTGGCCGTGAAGGCGAAGGTATGGTCTTCAAGGACAGGGATGAAGCTATCATGGCTTACCGCAATGGTTTTGCTCACTTGCATACCCGTGTTGGTATCGCAACGGACAGCATGCCAGAAAAACCTTGGACTGAAAGTCAAAAGGGCAAGGTTATGATTACGACTGTTGGTAAGATTCTCTTTAATGATATCATGCCAGCAGAACTGCCATATCTGCAAGAACCAACTAACAGCAATCTGACTGAAAAGACTCCTGATAAGTATTTCTTGGAACCAGGTAGCGATATCAAGCCAGCTATTGAAGCACTTGAAATCAATGAACCATTCAAGAAGAAACACTTGGGTAATATCATTGCTGAAACCTTCAAACGCTTGCGGACGACAGAAACGTCTGCCTTCCTTGACCGTTTGAAAGACTTGGGTTACTATCATTCAACCCTGTCTGGTTTGACAGTTGGTATCGCCGATATCCCAGTTATTGACAATAAACAAGAAATTATCGAAGCTGCCCACAGTAAGGTTGAACAAATTAATAAGGCCTTCCGTCGCGGTTTGATGACGGACGATGATCGCTACACAGCTGTTACAAATACTTGGCGTGAAGCTAAGGAAGAATTGGAAGAAGCGCTGATTGCTAACCAAGATCCTAAGAACCCTATCGTTATGATGATGGACTCAGGAGCTCGGGGGAACATCTCTAACTTCTCTCAATTGGCTGGTATGCGTGGTTTGATGGCGGCTCCTAATGGACAAATCATGGAATTGCCTATCTTGTCTAACTTCCGTGAAGGTCTGTCCGTACTGGAAATGTTCTTCTCTACTCACGGTGCTCGTAAGGGTATGACCGATACAGCTCTCAAGACCGCCGATTCAGGTTATCTGACTCGTCGTCTGGTCGATGTGGCTCAAGATGTCATCATTCGCGAAGACGACTGTGGTACCGATCGTGGTTTGACCATCACAGCTATTACCGATGGTAAGGAAGTAACTGAAACCTTGCAGGAACGCTTGGTTGGTCGTTATACCAAGAAGAGTGTTAAACACCCTGAAACTGGGGAAGTTTTGGTTGAGCCTGATACCTTGCTGACCGAAAATATGGCAGCTGAAATTGTCAAGGCTGGCGTTGAAGAAGTCACCATTCGCTCTGTCTTCACCTGTAAGACTCGTCATGGGGTCTGCCGCCACTGCTACGGTATCAACTTGGCAACAGGTGATGCGGTTGAAGTTGGGGAAGCTGTTGGTACTGTTGCTGCTCAATCCATTGGTGAACCTGGTACTCAGTTGACTATGCGGACCTTCCACACCGGTGGTGTTGCTTCAAATACTGACATCACTCAAGGTTTGCCTCGTATCCAAGAAATATTTGAAGCCCGCAATCCTAAAGGGGAAGCGGTCATCACAGAAGTTAAAGGGCGTGTGACTGACATTGAGGAAGATGCGGCAACTCGTACCAAGAAGGTTTACGTTGAAGGTAGAACTGGTAAAGGTGAATACGTGGTGCCATTTACGGCTCGAATGAAGGTTCAAGTCGGGGATAAAATTTCCCGCGGTGCTGCTTTAACTGAAGGATCTATCCAGCCAAAACATTTGCTGGAAGTGCGTGATACCCTGTCAGTTGAAACCTATCTCTTGGCAGAAGTTCAAAAAGTTTACCGCAGCCAAGGGGTAGAAATCGGTGACAAGCACGTCGAAGTTATGGTTCGCCAAATGCTGCGTAAGGTGCGTGTCATGGATCCCGGTGATACGGATCTTCTGCCAGGTACGCTCATGGATATTGCTGACTTTACAGATGCTAATAAGGATATCGTCATCGCTGGCGGTATTCCTGCAACCAGCCGTCCAGTCCTTATGGGGATCACTAAAGCTTCTCTGGAAACCAATTCATTCCTATCAGCAGCCTCTTTCCAAGAAACTACTCGTGTCTTGACCGATGCAGCAATCCGTGGTAAGAAAGACCATCTGCTCGGTCTTAAGGAAAATGTTATTATTGGTAAGATCATTCCAGCTGGTACTGGTATGGCTCGCTACCGTAATATCGAACCTCAGGCTGTTAATGAAGTTGAAATCATTGAAGAAGAGGTAGGACCAAGTGAAGAGGAAGCTCAAGAAGCTCAAGCGCCAGTTGCTGAATAATAACTCAAACTTCTTTCTGAAATCTGTATAGATATAAGAAGAGCTTTCCGGCCTCTCCTAGTTTTAGGAGGGGCTTTTTCCTTCTTAAAATCAAGGAAAGTTTGACTTGATAAACTATTTGAAAAGGCAAAACTGATAAGAAAACGAAACAGAATATTTACATTTTCTTAATAAACTGCTATAATTGAAAACGTTATAGTCATTCAATGGATTGGGCGGGTCTTGTCCTGAGACCGGTTCAAGTCTATTTTTATTTGGCTAGGGAGAAGAAGCGTTTAGTTTTCCCTGACGCTTAGGATAGAAGGAATTTTATGGTATTAATAAAAAGAAAATTCAGAAAAAAGCTTCGTAAGAATGCTAAGTGGATTGTGGCTGCTGGGGTGATACTGGTTGGTGTTACAGCTCATAACTTTACCCAAACAAATGATTCTAAGCATGAGATTAATTGGTATACACCGACTGAAATCATTACTTTGGATGTTTCTAAGAATACTGATCAATATTCGGCAATGGCTATCGGTAATTCTGGCAGTAACTTAATGCGGGTAGATAAACATGGTGATTTGAAGCTAGATTTAGCTAAAAAGGTGGATGTGTCGGCTGATGGTTTAACCTATACGGCGACCCTGCGCGATCATCTCAAATGGTCGGATGGCAGTGCCTTGACAGCACAGGACATTGTCTATTCTTGGCAGCGCATGGTCGACCCGAAAACGGCTTCTGAATATGCTTACTTGACTCAGGATGCCCATGTTCTCAATGCCGATGAGATTATCGCTGGCAAGAAGCCAGTCAAGGACTTAGGTGTTAAGGCAGAAGGCAACAAGGTTATTTTTACTCTTAGCAAGCCGGCTCCTCAGTTCAAATCTCTCTTATCTTTTTCTAATTTTGTGCCACAGAAAAAATCCTTTGTGGATAAAGCTGGAGATAAGTACGGAACGGCTTCTAAGTATTCTGTCTATTCAGGCCCTTATAAGGTTGAACATTGGAACGGTACTAGTGGTAGCTATAAATTGGTTAAGAATAAATACTACTGGGATGCAAAGCATGTTAAAACCAAGGTTGTCAATGTTCAGACGGTCAAAAAGCCTGATACGGCTGTTCAGATGTATAAACAAGGGGATCTTGATTATGCTAATATTTCTGCGACCTCAGCTATGTATAATGCTAACAAATACAGCAAAGAGGTTGTTAAGGTTCCAGAAGCAACAACCACCTATATCGTTTACAATCAAACGGGGGAGGTTCCTGGTTTGACCAATAAAAAGATTCGTCAGGCTCTCAACTTTGCAACTAATCGTAAGGGAGTGGTTAAGGCTGCTATTGATACAGGCTCTAAGCCGGCTACTGCTTTGGCTCCTGAAGGATTAGAGAAATTGCCGGGTGGAAGGGATCTAACGGATTATGTGGCTCCGGGCTACACTTATGATGTTAAAAAAGCTAGTCAGCTCTTTAAGGCTGGGTTAGCAGAAGAAGGGCTAAGTTCTTTGAAACTCGTCGTTACAGCTGATTCTGATCAGCCTGTTGCCAAGGCAGCGGTCGACTATATCAAGGAGACATGGGAGAAAGCCCTGCCTGGTTTAACTGTTGAGGAAAAATTTGTTACCTTCAAGCAGCGCTTGGATGATACAAAAAATCAAAATTTTGATGTGGCTCTTGTTCTTTGGGGTGGTGATTACCCGGAAGGTTCAACTTTCTACGGTCTCTTCACCTCTGACTCTGCTTATAATTATGGTAAGTTTTCAAATACGGATTACGATGCTGCTTACCAAAAGGCTCTGACTACTGATGCTTTGAATCAAGCGGCAGGTGCAGAAGATTATAAGGCAGCAGAAAAAGCCCTTTACGACGAGGCTCTTTACAATCCAATCTACTTCCGTTCAACTCGAGCTTTACAAAATCCACATTTGAAAGGCCTGATACGGAATGCAACTGGACTTTACACGGACTTTACCTATGCCTACAAGAAGTAATCAACGTCAGGCAAGAGGGTGAGGGCTAAGCCATCATGGCTGTCTATCTCACTCTCTTGTTTGCTGATTTTAAAGGAATCAATAATATGGTGAAATATTTATTAAAACGTATAGCAATCTTGTTAGTTACTCTTTGGGTGGTTGTAACCCTGTCTTTCTTTCTTATGCAGGTTTTACCAGGAACGCCTTACAACAACCCCAAGTTAACGGATGAAATGATTGCCATGATGAACAAGCAATATGGCTTGGATAAGCCGCTCTGGCAGCAGTATCTGACCTATCTCTGGAATATCCTGCACGGTGATTTGGGAACTTCTTACGCTTCTATTAATCAAAAAGTGTCAACCCTGATTGGTCAACGTTTGGCTGTTTCTGCTCAACTGGGTATTCAGGCTCTGGTTGTCGGTGTTATCGCTGGTCTTTTTGTCGGTGCTGTTTCAGCCCGCAATAAGAATAACTGGATTGATAGTGTCTTGAGTGTTATCTCAACTCTAGGTATCTCCGTACCGTCCTTCATTATTGGACTTTTTCTCTTGGATTACCTCGGTTTCAAGTGGAATCTTCTGCCTTTAGTTGGTTGGGGTAGCTTTAGTCAGTCCGTCCTACCAACTCTAGCTTTGGCTATTCCGGTCTTTGCTCAGGTTACACGCTTCTTCCGCAGTGAAATGATTGAAACCCTCAATACAGATTACATTCAGTTGGCTCGAGCTAAGGGGCTGACTTCATCAGAGGTAACAGAGCAGCATGCCTACCGCAATTCCATGATTCCAGTCTTGACCTTAGTTGGTCCGCTGGCTGCTAATATTTTGACGGGTTCTGCCTTGATTGAGCAAATCTTCTCAATTCCCGGTATCGGGCAGCAATTTGTCAGCTCCATTCCCACCAAGGATTATCCAGTTATTATGGGAACAACGATTGTCTATGCTCTCATGCTGATGGTGGCTATTCTGGTGACAGATATTGTGATTAGTATTGTCGATCCTCGGGTTCGCTTGCAGTAAGGAAGGATACTATGGACGAAAGACAAACATTTAAACTTGTGGGTGCGGGCAGCACGCTTTCACAAGAAAAAATTCAAAAGCCTACCCTGACCTTTATGCAGGATGCTTGGCGACGGTTGAAAAAGAATAAATTAGCCTTAGTGGCTCTCTGGTTCTTAGGTTTCATGCTGATTTTTGCCGCTATTTCAACGGCCTTTGTCAGTAAGGAAGATGCCAATACTTTTAACAGTGATAAGGTGACCACTTACCGCAATTTGCCTCCTAAAATCAGCGATCATTTACCTTTCTGGAATGGGACAATCAAATATTCTGGTGCTGATAAGAAGACAGATGTCTATAAGGAACAAGAGGTTCCCAAGGGTCAAAAATTTATTTTAGGAACCGACAACTTAGGCCGAAGCGTGGCCAAGCGGGTTATGGTCGGGATTCGGATTTCCCTTTTGATTGCTGTGGTTGCGACCTTGATTGACCTCCTGATTGGCGTTAGCTATGGTCTGATTTCAGGTTTTATCGGCGGTCGGATCGATACCATTATGCAGCGGATTATCGAAGTTATCTCTTCAATCCCTAACTTGGTTATCGTAACCATGCTGGGGCTCCTTCTGGGAAATGGGGTGACGGCTATCATCATCTCCATCGCTATTGTCGGTTGGACAGCGATGGCTCGTCAGGTCCGCAATATGACCCTGTCCTATAAGGAGCGGGATTTTGTCCTAGCTTCAAGGACTCTGGGCGAAAGCAGGATCAAGATTGCCTTTAAACACATTCTGCCAAATATTTCAGGGATTATCATTGTACAAATCATGATGACTGTACCTAGTGCCATTATGTATGAAGCTGTCTTATCAGCTATCAATCTGGGGGTGAAGCCACCGACGGCTTCCCTAGGTTCTCTGATTACCGATGCCCAAGAATACTTACAATATTATCCCTATCAGCTGATTATTCCAGCTCTTGCCTTGGTCTTTATTTCCCTAGCCTTCATTCTCTTGGGTGATGGTCTGCGGGATGCCTTTGACCCTAAGTCAAATGCTGATGAGTGAGGAGGTCCTTATGTCAAAAGAAGAAATTTTAAGCGTCAAAGACCTTCATGTGAATTTCCATACCTATGCTGGCGATGTCAAGGCTATTCGAAATGTCAATTTTGAACTCTACAAGGGTGAAACGCTAGCTATCGTTGGCGAGTCTGGTTCTGGGAAGTCTGTCACAACGCGGACGCTCATGGGCTTGTCGGCTAAAAATGCTGAGGTCAGTGGCGATATTCAGTTTAAGGGTCGCAATCTCAATGAACTGGATGAAAAAGATTGGGTCAGCGTTCGTGGTAATGAAATTGCCATGATTTTCCAGGATCCTATGACCAGTCTGGATCCAACCATGAAAATTTGGAAGCAGATTGCTGAGCCCATTTTGATTCACGATGACGAAATGGAGTTCGACCAGGCTTTTGAAATCGCTGTTGATTTGATGGAAAAAGTTGGAATCCCTAATGCGCGTGAACATGCTAATGATTATCCTCATCAGTGGTCTGGAGGGATGCGGCAGCGGGCTGTCATTGCCATTGCCCTGGCTGCTAATCCAGAAATCCTTATTGCCGATGAACCGACGACTGCTCTGGATGTAACGATTCAGGCTCAAATTCTGCACCTGATGAAGGATATTCAGCAGCAAACCGAGAGTTCCATTATCTTTATCACCCATGATTTGGGTGTCGTTGCTGGTATGGCTGATCGGGTTGCCGTGATGTATGCTGGTAAGATTGTTGAATACGGCAGTGTTGATGAAGTTTTCTACAATCCGCAACACCCTTATACTTGGGGACTTCTTGGTTCCATGCCAACCATAGGAACCGAGTCTGGCAGTCTACAAGCTATTCCTGGGACACCACCGGATTTGCTCAATCCGCCTAAAGGGGATGCCTTTGCTGCTAGAAATGCCTTTGCTCTGGATATCGATCATGAGGAAGAGCCGCCCATGTTTAAGGTATCTGATAGCCACTATGCAGCTACTTGGCTTTTAGATGAGCGGGCACCTCGGGTGACACCGCCAGACTTTATCCAAAAACGGTGGAAACAGTGGCAGGAATTAGAAGGGAGACAAAAATGACCCAAGACCCTAAAAAATTAGTCCAAGTCAAAAACGTTTCCCTGACCTTCAACAAGGGAAAATCCAACCAAGTCAAGGCTATTGATGATGTTAGTTTTGATATCTATGAAGGTGAAGTGTTCGGTCTGGTTGGAGAATCAGGTTCAGGTAAGACGACTATTGGTCGCTCGATTCTTAAGCTCTATGATATTGACGGTGGTGGCATCAGTTTTAATGAGAAATCCGTTGAAGCCCTTAAGGGTAAAGACCTGCATGACTTCCGTAAGGATGCCCAAATGATTTTCCAAGATCCACAAGCCAGTCTCAATGGTCGGATGACTATCCGAGATATTATTGCCGAAGGCTTGGATATCCATCATTTGACTGCAAGCAAGGAAGAGCGTCAAAAGAGAGTAGAAGAGTTGATTGAATTAGTCGGTCTCAATAAGGACCACCTCTCTCGCTACCCGCATGAATTCTCTGGTGGTCAACGCCAGCGGATTGGGATTGCCAGAGCTCTGGCGGTTAAACCTAAGTTTATCGTAGCCGATGAACCTATCTCTGCCTTGGATGTTTCCATACAGGCTCAGGTGGTCAACCTTATGCAAAAACTTCAGCATGATCAAGGTCTGACCTACCTCTTTATCGCCCATGATCTGTCCATGGTTAAGTATATTTCTGATCGTATCGGCGTGATGCACTGGGGCAAGCTCTTGGAGGTCGGTCCAGCTGATGAGGTTTACAATAACCCCATCCATCCCTACACCAAGTCGCTTCTATCAGCCATTCCAGAACCGGATCCAGAGCGAGAACGGACTCGGGTGCCTCAGGTTTATGACCCAAGTCTGGAAGAAGACGGCCAAGCCCGCCAAATGCACGAAATCACTCCTGGTCACTTTGTCTATGCAACTGACCAAGAGGCTGAAAACTATAAGAAATAAAAGGACCTCAGCTCTAACCAGCTGAGGTTTTTCTTATTGTTTTTTCGCTTGAAAATTATGGGGAATAATGTGGCAAAAGAAGTTGAAAACTTGAACCCCTGAACTCGAGTAGCGACCAAGATAGGCTCGTGTCTCCAAATGTGGGGGGCTAACCTAGCTTCCTACTTTTCTTCTTAGGGAAGAGTAGGAAGGTGAAAACAGCCAGTCCAACAAAGCAGATGGAATACCGATAGAGCTCAGTGAAGGCTTTGGTATAGCGACCTTTAGCATAGGTTTTAATGGCTGAAATTGCCTTATTGATCTGTTGGTTGATGGTTTGTAGTTTGGCCTGAACTTGGGTCTCAACTTTGCCGTGAATGGCCTGTTTGGCCTGATCAGGAAGGTGGTTTGGATAGTTGCTCAAGACCTTCTGATAGTTTTCATTGATCATGGCTTGTTTTTCTGTTTGGCTGAAATGATTTTTGGTCGTTTTAGCTTGTTTAGCTTTGCCTAGAGCCTCGATGGAAGTATCAGCAATCATCTTTTGTTTATCCTTAGGAACTTGGATGGTCTTAACTTCCTTTTTAATATAAGTAATAGATTCATTTTTTGCTGTAGTGAGGTTGCTATAGAGCCCAGTCACATAGATAGCGACTGCTAAACTAATCCCAACCTGCCGCAGGACTCCTGCCACACTTTGAGAAGCTGTCAGGAGATTGCCAGTAAAATCGGAAGCGGCTAGAACCGTTATGGGACCAGCGATAATACCGTAGCCCATCCCCAAGATCAGACAGGTCAGGGTTGTCTGAAAACTATTAGTCATATCAATTTTTGTGAAGAGGACATAGGCGATAGTCATGAGTATGAATCCGCTCGCAATAACGAGACGTGATCCAAGTTTGTCAATAATCAATGCAGCCAGAGGGGAGAAGATAAAAATCATGACCGTTATAGGTGTTACTAATAGTGCAGCCTCAAGTTCAGTTTTGCCTTGCACCCGAGTAAAGTAGGTTGGCAGAACAACTGTGACAGCGACCAGAAAGACATTGCTTAGAACAATAGCTAAAGCTGATCCAGTAAATTCTTTGTTCTTAAAGAGGGCCAGTGGCATCATAGGAGCTTGAGCTTTTCCTTCCCACCAAATAAAGAGGGTTAAAAGAAGGGCTGAGCTGATTAAGAGTCCGATAATAGTCGGGCTAGTCCAATGCCAAGTCCGTCCTTGAACCAAGCCTAAAGTGAGGGAAAAGAGAGTTGCCATGCTAAAGATAGCACCCAGAAAGTCAATTCTGGCTGTTTCTTTTGCTTCATGCCGGATAAAGCAAATCAGGCAAATGACAAGGGAAATAATCATCAAGGGGAGATTAACGAGAAAAATCCAACGCCAGCCTAGGTACTGGGTGAGCATTCCGCCGATAGTTGGCCCCAAGGCTGCAGCAAGCCCTTGCGTGACGCCCAAAGCGGCAATGACTCTCTTTCGGGCGGAAATACTAACAGTATTGATTCCTAGAGTCATCGAGAGAGGAAAGACAAGGGCTGCCCCGATACTTTGGATACTCCTACCGATAATTAAGAAATTTAAGTCCTTACTTAAGGCGGATAGAAGGGAACCCAGCATAAAAGTCATTAGTCCCAAAAGATAAAATTTTTGTTTGCCAAATTTTTCAGCTAATTTACTCAAGGGAATAGTTAAGGAAGCAAAGACAATGGTATAAACATTAAGGGCCCATTGTAGGTCGTTGAGTGTGACTCTCAGGCTATCTTGAATAGCTGGTAGAGCAATATTCATGACGGTCGTATCTAACATACAGAGGAAGATGCCGATACACATAGCAAAAATAGTAAAGGTCCGTTTCATAAGAAGTCTCTCTTTCTTTTATATTAACAATGATAATATAAACTAAATAAATAATAATGTCAACTATATTTTTGTTGACACTTATTTGAAATACTTTTATAATAAAATTGAAAGCGAGGATAAGCTATGAAAGGTAGAGATGTCATTTTGGGAATTCTGAGCCGCAAAGAGCGGACAGGCTATGACATTAAAAATATTTTAGAAAATCAGCTCTCCTATTTTTATGATGGAACCTATGGAATGATCTATCCGACCCTGCGGAAGTTAGAAGCAGAAGGGAAGATAAAAAAGGAGGTCGTCATTCAAGAGGGCCGGCCCAATAAGAATGTTTATGCGATTACTGAAGCTGGGCGAGAAGAGTTTGTAGCTTATTTTGAGTCGGCAGTAGATGATGAGACAGTTAAATCAGATTTACTTATGCGGCTCTTCTTTGCTACAGACCTATCCAAGGAAAAGTTGCAGCCACTTCTAGCAGAAGGGATTGCTCGTAAGGAAGAGAAAATTCAGCAGCTGCATGATAATCTCCAGACTTGGAAAGAGGATGGAGGCTTGACTAGTACTCAGGAAATGACTATTAAGTATGGTTTGGCCTATTATGAAGCTACTAAGAAGGTTTTAGAAGATGCCCTGAAAGATCTTGAGCAATAAAGAGGATTCTATGGCACCAACCATTCATCTGTCTTGAAGATGATTCCCCCCTTGGTTGGACTTGGCTAGTAATGGTGTAGGACAGCTCGGTTCGTCAAGATTCACTTGAGATTCAGATGGCCTATCAGTCTCACTTAGTCCAGACAACTATGAGCTTTTCCGAATTATCGACTGGTTAAACTGAGCTGGGGTTACTATGAGACAGGAGACTAGGGTGCCAATTGAGGATAGGATTGTTTCTTATGTTAGTGGCCGTTTTTCTTTAGTACAGTCTGAGCTACTGGTGGCATACTAGACGGATGACATAAATATAAAAAGTAAAAGGCTCGCTTGAGGCGGGCTTTTCCTTTTGTCCCAAGGCCAAAGCGGAAAATCTAAACGAATGTGATGACCATCGTTCATCTTATTTTCAACCTCAAAAGGTTTCTCAGACCTTTTTAATCGAGAAATGAAGCTTGCAAAGCAAGTGTTAAAAATGCTCTGGGGAGAGACCGTTTTAGGTCATCACCTTGAAACTAGGGCGTGGTGAAAACCAAATTTTTAAATCTTAGGGTTGATCCCACTCTCTTTTCCTTATGGACATGATTGAATGGTAAGCTAGAAAAACGTTCAAAATAAGATTTTTCTCTTGACAGGTGAGTGATCACTCACTATAATAGAGGTGTTGCTGGGTGAGCAAACACTCACCTGAGATTATTCAGGAGGAAGAGATTAGAAGGCTCTAATTTTCTTCATCTCCTTTTGTCAAAAGGAAGTGACATTGATGGAAAATCGAATTGTTTTACAGAATTTACACAAGATTTTTGGGCCTCAAACGGTATTGGATGGGGTTAATCTGACTCTAGCTAAAGGTGAGATTTTAGGGTTGATTGGGCCATCTGGAGCTGGGAAGTCCACATTGATTAAGACGATGCTAGGTATGGAAAAGTCAGACAGCGGTCAGGCTCTGGTATTAGATACCCAAATGCCTGATCGGCATATCTTAGGGCGGATTGGTTATATGGCCCAGTCTGATGCCCTTTATGAGAGTTTGACAGGGCTGGAGAACTTGGAATTTTTTGGTCAAATGAAGGGGCTTGTGCGAGAGGAATTAACGCGTGCTGTCTCCCATGCGGCTAAGGTAGTTGATTTGCAAAATAGTCTAGAAACCTATGTTTCTGCCTATTCTGGCGGGATGAAACGAAGGCTCTCACTCGCTATAGCTCTACTTGGGAATCCAGAACTCTTAATTTTAGATGAGCCAACGGTTGGTATTGATCCTGCTCTTCGGCGGGAGATTTGGAAGGAACTGCGTGCTATTCGAGACCAAGGGCGGTCAATTTTGATTACCACTCATGTCATGGATGAGGCCGAACTGACCAATCGGGTAGCTCTTCTTCTGGCAGGTAAGATTATTGCCTGCGATGAGCCAGATAAACTCAAGGAAACTTATAGAGTGGACTCTATTGAAGAGGTTTTCCTAACAGTAGAAAGCAAGTGAGGAATATAGAGATGAAAAGTTTAGGAATTACCAAAAGAATTATCAAAGAACTTCTGCGGGATAAACGTACTTTGGCCTTGATATTTATTGCACCAATTGCTATTATGTGGCTGATGAACGTTATGTTCTCAGCTAATACGGATACCGATGTCACCATTGCTACAGTTCATGCGAACAGTTCTGTTGTGAAAAATCTGGATGATGTCAAACACGTAACCTTGGAAAAGTATGCCAGTGTTAAGCAGGCCAAGGCAGATATGAAGACGGGAGAGGTCGATGCTATTTTGACTCAAGATGGGGATAAAGCGTTAAAGGTTTTCCATGCTAATACGGATGCGACTAAGACCAGTGTCGTTCGTCAATCTATCAAGGCAGCTATTATCAAGGATTCTACCCAGCAGTTAACGGATAATGTAAAGCAGGTTCAAAAAAATCTACCACCGATGGCTCAAAAGCAAGCAGCTAGTCGGCAGGTTAGTAAGGTTACTCTTAAGGAGTCTTACAACTACGGAGATAAGGATTCAAATTTCTTTAATAAGATGATTCCGATTTTAATGGGTTTTATTGTCTTCTTCTTTGTCTTCTTAATTTCAGGCATGTCTCTGCTCAAGGAACGAACCAGCGGCACTCTGGATCGCTTGCTGGCGACACCGGTCAAACGCAGCGATATTGTCTTTGGCTATCTCTTATCTTATGGGCTCTTAGCTATTGTTCAAACCTTAGTGATTATTTTTGCGACCATCTGGCTATTGGATGTTAAAGTGGTAGGTTCTATCGGCTATGTTATAATCATTAATGTCTTGATGGCCTTGGTTGCACTTTCCTTTGGTATTCTCCTGTCAACATTGGCAAAATCAGAGTTCCAGATGGTGCAGTTTATTCCTCTGGTTGTCATTCCGCAGCTTTTCTTCTCAGGTCTAATTCCTTTGGATTCTATGGCCAGCTGGGTGCGGATTATTGGAACAGTTTTGCCTCTGTCCTATTCGGGAGATGCTCTAACCAAGGTTGTGATGAGAGGGCAGGGCTTGTCCGCCATCAACAGGGATATTTGGGTTTTGCTTATCTTTGTTATCGTTTTGACAATCTTTAATATACAAGGGTTGAAACGATATCGGAAGGTGTAACGCTAATAAACGTCTAAAGCAGATAGTCTTGAATTGAACCGTCCGTGACTCTGTGAATTGAGATAAAATGGTCTAGAAGTTTGTGTGCTTTGTCGTTCAATGTTTTAAAATTCTTTGAGAGCTTGTCGGCATGGAGTTTGTTATCAAGTGTGAAAACTTAGATAACAAACTTCTGCTTTTAGAAAGATTAATCTGATTGGATTATCTCTCTTGCTAAGACACTGAATAGTATTCTAGTTGATCTCAGAAGTGTCATTGGTAAACTAAAGATAATCAGTAATGATTCAGAGTCTATATATCATTAACTAGTAATAATTTAAATTGAGGAAAATATGTCACAAAATATTGTTAAAGATTATGTTCAGATTTTGGCAGAGGAGAAGATGCCGCCGGGCAAGAAAAAAGCTATGGCTACAGCCATTGAGCTCTTTGCTAAGCAAGGATTTGACGGGACTTCGACGGCCCAAATTGCCACTCAGGCTGGAATCAGTCAAGCCACGATTTTCAAGTATTTTAAGACCAAAGACGAGCTTTTGCTAGCGATTTTGAATCCAGTTATTCCTAGGGTCAAAGATGAATTCTTTAGCAATCTCCTAGCCCATAAAAGATTAGAAGATGCCGTTCATTTTTTAGTTCAGGATCGTTGGACTTTTATCAAGTCCAACAGTCCCTTGCTCAAAATTTTGATCCAACAGTTTTTGACCAATGAAGGATTTAAGACGGAACTGCTGAAGAATTTTCAAGGACTGGAAGACCTGACTGTCGTGCAGGAAATCAAGGCAGCCAATCCAAATTTTCGTAAGGACTTGCCCTTATCCAGTTTGATTCGGCGTATGGTAGGGCCGCTTTTAACCTATTTTTATCAAACTCAGATTTTAGGACTGGCTAGTAAAGATGAGATTCAGGATTTGGCTGATATTGAGGAAGAAATTTTACAAAATGTGACTAAATAGGTCTGATTTTATAACTAGAGTTTTCTAAAGGAAAATAATTCAAGGAAACTTAGAGAGATATAAGATTTTTAGTAAAAGAAGCAGGAAACTGATGATTCTGGAGCCTCTTATTATAGGGATGACAAAGGGCTTTATTACTGTAATATAAAAATCTCTATCAGTTAGACGATAGAGATTTTTGTTATGTGATAGCGTTCAGAAAGTTATGAAGATATAAAAACGTCTGCCATAAGAAGTATAAAAATCAATACAATCGCATAAGTTCTCTGATCTTAGAACATTGATTTCATGCGATTTTTTACTTTAAATTGAATGCTGATCAAATTTTACACTTGCTTTGTTCTATCTTTTAAACCATTTAAGGCGCCGCCATCCCTTGTTAGCGATGAAGTCAAAGAAGGTAGAGAGGTTGCGGTAGATGGATTCACCGACTAGAAAGAAGACAAGCCCCAGCAGGAAGACCTCTAGAGTAACATGGCTGAGCTCAAAGATATTCTTGAGTAAGAGGGCTGAGATGATAAAAGCTAGGATGGATACTGCAATAATCGCAATCTTGCTCTTGGTTAAAGGTCTGGACAGACGAACTAAGGCCATAAAACCGATGATAGAGAGCAGGAAGGTTGAAACGGTTGAGGTTTGATCATAGTCAATTTGAAAGAAGGCAGCCGCTCCGACCAAGAGGCCGATCGCTGCCACGGCCGCCACAGCTGCTGGTAGGGCGTTTTTAAGCACCTTGAGCATGAAATGGCCGGAAATCCGCTTGTTGTTAGCTTCGAGGGTCAATAGATAACTTGGCAGTCCGATCATAAAGGCTGAAATTAGAGAAATCTGCGAAGCCTTGAGCGGATAGACGATAGCGAAAATAATGGACAGAATAGCCAGCAGGAAGGAAAAGATATTCTTAATCAAGAAGAGACTGGCTGAGCGCTCGATATTATTGACAGTGCGGCGGCCTTCGGCGACCACTGATGGCATACTGGCAAAGTTAGAATCGACGAGGACGATTTGCGAAGCATTGAGAGCGGCATCGCTACCGGAAGCCATAGCGATGCTACAGTCGGCGGCTTTGAGAGCCAAAACATCATTGACCCCGTCTCCTGTCATGGCAACAGTGTGGTTATCATCCTGTAGGGCTAGTACTAACCGGCGTTTGAGTTCAGGTGTTACTCGACCAAAGACAGTGTAGGTGCGGGCAGCTTCTTTGACTAGGTCGTCTGTCACTAAGGTTCTGGCATCTACATAATTTTCTGCTCCCTTAATTTTAGCTTTGCCGGCTACATGGGACACGGTCACGGGATCATCTCCAGAGATGACCTTGATAGCTACCTCTTGCCGACTAAAATAAGCAAAGGTTTCAGGAGCTTCCTGACGAATAGGGTTGGAAATCAGGATAAAAGCATAAGGAACAAGTGGGCGATCCAGAGGTTCGACCTGTTCGGAAGTCAATTTGCCAAAGGCCAGAACCCGATAACCTTGGGCAGCGTAGTGATTGACTTCTTCCTCGTAGTTTGGCCAATCTGTCCCCAACAAGATTTGAGGAGCTCCGATTAGATAGGAAAAGCCATCATAGATTACCCCGCTGTATTTATTAGAGGACTTGAAGGGCAGAAGATGCTTTTTTTGGAGAGCTAGGCTGGCTGCCTGCTCCTTAGTAAAGTAGGTTTGCAAGGCCTCCATAGTATCATTGTCTCCAGCTAACTCATTAGCGACACTTGCAATCAGACTGTCTAGGCGGAGACCTGCATCGGGACTTTTACCAAAGGCGTCGGTGGCTATATAGTCTTGAACCGACATGCTATTTTCTGTGATGGTCCCTGTTTTATCAATGCAGAGAACGTCAACTCGGGCTAACTTTTCAACACTTTTCATATCGTGGAGGACAACCTTTTTACGGGCCAGTCGCATGGTGCTAGCCACTAAAGAGATGGTGGTCAGGAGGTAGAGCCCTTCTGGTATAAGGCCGATGACAGCTGCTACCATGGCCTTAACAGCTCCGCCAAAACCAGTTTGGTTGACTATTAGGCTTTGATAGAGCATAATTAGAGCTAGAGGGATAATCAAAATTCCCACCCATTTAACGATAGCGTTGATGGAGCGAATCATTTCGGATTGTTCATCGCTATCAAGGGTCTTGGCTTCCTTGACCAGTTTAGCGGCATAGGTATCCTCTCCGACATGAATAACTTGAGCCAGACAAGTTCCTGCGACAACGAAACTGCCAGACATAAGCTCATCGCCCTCATTTTTGGTGATTTCATCAGCTTCCCCAGTTAAAATGGACTCGTCCACCTGAATATTACTGGATAAAACGTGAGCATCAACTGAAATTTGGTTACCGGCTGATAGCTGGATGACATCGTCTAGGACCAGCTGTTCAACCGGGATGGTTGAAAGTTTGTTATCTCGCAGGACGGTCACATTGGGCGTGGTGACGATAGCTAGTTTGGAGACAATCTTGCGAGACCGCAGTTCCTAGATAATCCCCAGAATAGTATTGATAAAGACTACAGGCAGGAAGGTGAAGTTGCTGATGCCAAGATTACCACTAATCAGTAATAAAATAGTTAAGACTGCAAAAATTAAGTTGAAATAAGTCAGAGTGTTTTCCTTAAGAATTTGCTTAGTTGTCTTCACATCAGAAGTGCTGGCCTTATTGACGAATCCCTTAGCTACGCGGCTAGCTACTTCTTGGCTCGTTAATCCCTTAGTATCTTTCATAAAATCCTCTTTTCCTAGAGCGTGATTACTTTTTATTTTATCACGCTCCCCAAAAGAAAGCTAGGAACCGTTGGAGCTTTAAAAACTTTTAGTCGAGTCAATCCATGTCTTTTTAAAATAAGAATTAGTTAAAATTTCTAATTTTTTGATATTTCCAAGCAAAATTTTTTAACTTCATCAACTTTTCCTATATAATCAGAGTCAGTTAGGATTAAATTATGTATCAAGTAGTAAAAATGTACGGAGACTTAGAGCCTTGGTGGTTTCTCGATGATTGGCAAGATGATATTGTTGAAGTTCAAGAGTTTGAGGACTATTACGAAGCGCTCAGTTATTATAAAAAAGAATGGTTTGATTTGGTGAACCATTACCCCAGCTTTAATAGTAAGAGCAGTGTCATGACGGCTTTTTGGGATAGTAAAGACCAACGTTGGTGTGAAGAGTGCGGTGAAGATTTGCAGCAGTACTATTCACTGGCCCTGCTCAAGGAATGGGAGGCTATTCCCAAGGATTGCCATCGTCCAGGTTATGAGCGGAGCAATAATAATCCCCTTCCTTTCCAATGTCAAATAAAATCATTTGGAAGCCAATGAACCGCTTGTAGAATAGATTGATAGAGATCGAGCCTATGCTCGGTCTTTTCTTATGCTCAATATAGTTTGAAAAAATTTCCGTTTTTAGAAATTTTTTACGAATTAATAGGTAAGCAGGAAGAAGGAGGCTACTATGGTACAGGTGCAGGAGCTAGGGAAGAGTCTGATTGGGGAAGCTGTCAGCAGGCAGGCTCAGGATATTTATTTGCTGCCAAAGATTGATGATTATGAAATTTATCTGCGCATAGGTGATGAGAGACGTCTATTCCAAACTTGCCCTCAGGAACAGGCTATGGGACTAATCAGTCATTTTAAATTTGTTGCTGGAATGAATGTTGGGGAGAAGCGGCGAGCCCAGTTGGGAGCCTGTCACTATGATTTTGCAGATGGTGAGACGGCCGCTCTGCGTTTATCAACGGTCGGAGACTATCAAGGACGGGAAAGTCTGGTTGTTCGCTTGCTCTTTGACAGGCGACGAGAGCTGATGTTTTGGTTTGATGGCCTCAATGCACTGTTACCCAAGATTATTGACCGAGGCCTCTATCTTTTCTCTGGCCCTGTTGGTTCGGGTAAGACGACTTTGATGTATGAGTTGGTCAGTCGCAAGTATGCTGACCGCCAGATTATTACTATTGAAGATCCTGTTGAGATTAAACAGGATCAGATGCTACAGCTCCAGCTTAATCCCTCTATCGAGATGACCTATGATAATTTGATTAAACTTTCACTGCGACACCGGCCAGATGTTCTAATTATAGGAGAAATTCGCGATAAAGAGACAGCCCAAGCGGTTATCAGAGCTAGCTTGACAGGAATACGAGTTTTCTCAACCGTCCATGCTAAGAGTATTCCAGGTGTTTATGCTCGGATTTTAGAATTGGGAGTTTCTCAGGAAGAGTTGGATAATTGTCTGGCTGGCATTGCTTACCAGCGTTTAATCGGGGGAGGAGGATTGATTGATTTTGCTCAAGACCATTTTCAAAGTCACAAGGCTGACAGCTGGAATAAGAAAATTGACCAGCTTTTTACAACAGGACATCTCACTTACGAGCAGGCAGAAGCCGAAAAGATTAAGAACTAGCCGCCAGCGCAAGGTTATTCAGCTCTTTAATAATCTTTTGGAATCTGGTTTCACTCTGACTGAGATTGTGGATTTTCTGGAACGCAGTCATCTTCTGGCTCAGTATTATACACAGGAAATGCGTTCTAGTCTCTTAGCAGGTGAAAATCTAGCTTCTATGATGGGGAGACTGGGCTTTTCTGATGATGTGGTGACTCAGTTGGCTTTAGCCGATATCCACGGGAATACCCAAGGCAGTCTTTTAAAAATTGAGAGTTATCTAGCTAATTTGATGACTGTAAAAAGAAAGCTCTTGGAAGTAGCTAGTTATCCCATCATCCTTTTAACTTTTTTAATTCTTATCATGTTGGGACTTCGCAATTACCTCTTGCCACAGTTGGAGGGAACAAACCTAGCAACCCGTATTATCAATCATTTTCCCATGGTTTTTCTAACAGGAGTTTTGGTCCTAGCATTGGTTATCCTTTTATTAACTTGGTTGCAGAGGCGATCACGAAAAATTTCTTGGTACAGTCATTTGGCTAAGCTTCCCTTGCTTGGCAGATTTGCCAAACTTTACTTGACGGCTTATTATGCGCGGGAATGGGGGAATTTGATCGGTCAAGGGGTGGAAATGAGTCAGATTGTCCAGCTTATGCAGAAGCAGAAGTCTCAGCTCTTTCAAGAACTTGGCCGTGAGATGGAGGATGCCTTGCTGGCCGGTCAAGAGTTTCACAATAAGGTCTTAGATTATCCCTTCTTCCTACGAGAATTGAGTCTGATTATTGAATACGGTCAGGTCAAAGCTAAACTGGGTAGTGAGCTAGAAGTCTATGCTCAGGAGACTTGGGACGCCTTCTTTAGCCGGGTTAACCGAGCAACCCAATTGATTCAGCCTCTGGTCTTTATCTTGGTGGCCCTTGTTATCGTCATGATTTATGCAGCCATGCTACTGCCCATGTATCACAATATGGAGGTACCCTTATGATGAAAAAATTACTCAAACGTTTAAAAGGAAAGAAAGTCAAAGCTTTCACTCTTCTTGAAATGTTAATAGTTCTGTTAATTATCAGTGTTCTGCTCTTGCTTTTTGTGCCTAACTTAGCCAAGCAGAAGGATAAAGTTAAGGATACTGGTGGTGCGGCCGTTGTCAAGGTGGTAGAAAGCCAGGCCGAACTTTATGAATTAAACCATACAGACGATGCCACGGTGTCTAAACTAGTGTCCAGTGGAGATATCACACAAAAACAAGCGGATTCTTACAATGATTATTACAAGAAACATAAGGAAAATCGGCAGGTTCCGAACTAGAGCCTTTACCCTAGTTGAAAGTCTGTTGGTTTTGGCTATTACCAGCTTTTTATTGTTAGCCTTTACAGGTGGCGTTCAAGAAGTTTTTGCAGGGGTACAAGAGAAGCTTTTTTTCCTCTCCTTTGAGCACCTCTATCGGGATAGCCAGAAGCTCAGCAATGCCCAGCAAAAGACCTTGACCTTAAATATTTCAGATGGTCAAGTGACTAATGGACAGGAAAGTCTGACCATCCCTGACACTGTCAGACCCAGTCAATCTTATACCATAGAGTTTTCACCAGAGGGTGGCAATTCCTCACTGGAAAAACTGACCTTTGCAACTGAGAAAGGTTCTGTCTCTTATCAACTTTATATAGGAAGTGGTCGCTATAAAAAAACGGAAAATTAAAGCTTATATTCTTTTAGAAAGTTTGATTGCTCTGGCGGTTTTGGTTACTATCGTTAGCCTGATTCTAGGTGAGATTAATCGGAACCGCCAAGAGTTAGCAGTCAGTCTTCATCGACAAGAAGCGCTCAATGTCGCCCAAATGGCGGTTCAAACCAAGCAGGACCAGTTGAGTCTTAATGGGGTGACTGTCCAAGTTCAGCGAACCTCAACCAGTATTACCGTTTATGAAGACGGAAAGGAGGTCCTTCATGTGTCCAAAAACTAGAATTCGGGCTTTCACCCTCTTGGAGTGTTTGGTGGCTCTCTTGGTTATTGCGGGCAGTGTCATGGTTTATCAAGGTCTGACTCAAGTTTTGGTAACCAATGTCGCTTATATCAGTAAGAATGACGAGGAGGACTGGCTTCTTTTTTGCCAGCAATTGCGCTCGGAGTTAGCTGGAACAGAGTTGGAACAGGTGGCGGATAATAAACTTTACGTAAAAAAAGGAGGTCAACCTTTAGCCTTTGGGCAGTCCCGCTCGGATGATTTTCGCAAGACCAATGCGGATGGGCGCGGCTATCAGCCCATGCTCTTTCATGTCAAAGCTAGCACTATCAGTCAGGATGGTCAGACCATCACAGTTTTTGTCACCTTTGAATCAGGCTTAGAAAGGACTTTTGTCTATGATTTTGCAAAAACGTCTTAGGGCAGGAGTCCTAATCTACGCCTTGCTCATGGCAGCAATCTTTGTTCTGCTCTTGCAGTTTTATTTAGATAGAGTAGTGGCTAGCCAGCGACAGAACCAGGCTTTAGCTAATAACTCACAAGCCTATCTGATAGCCCAGCTGGTCAAAGAGCAGGCTAATCAGTCTTCAGGAGAAATGTCCTTTGAGCAGGGTCAAGCGATTTATCAAAAAGATGGGACTGCGCTGAGCGTGAAAGTAATCCTTTCTGATGGCAATAGTTACTGCTATGATTTTATTGAAAATCAAGAAACTAGTTCATCTAGTTCCAGTAAGGACAAAAAGAAAGGGAAGCCTGCCTCTTCTTCAGCCAGTAGCTCTTCAACATCACAATCAAGTGAAAAAAGTTCGTCTTCGCGCAATGATGAAGATGAGAAAGATCCCAGCGATGGTGTCTGATGCTGTCTTGGAAAAAACGTTACAGACATTAATTTCCAGAATAACTTACTCAGTAAAAAATATACCATTCATTGGATTTTCTGTCTTTGGGCTTTATTACATATCTGAGTTGGGATTTTACTGTCTTATGGGGGCCTTTCGTTCCCATTTTTTGGCATTTTTGTTATGATAGGATTATGAATTTTGAGAAGATTGAAAAAGCTTATGAGCTGCTTTTGGAAAACGTCCAGCTCCTACAAAATAACCTAAAAACTAATAGTTATGATGCTCTGATTGAGCAGAATGCTCTCTATTTGGATGGTAAGACTGAGAATGAAGAAATTCTTGCTAATAATCAAGCCTTGCGACAGCTTGAATTGACCAAGGAAGAATGGAGACGAGCCTACCAGTTTCTATTTATCAAGATGGCTCAGTCTGAGCCTCTGCAAGCTAACCACCAGTTTACGCCAGACAGCATTGGCTTTGTTCTGCTTTTCTTGCTGGAAAATCTAACTAAAAACGAAAGGCTGGATGTTCTGGAAATTGGTTCTGGGACTGGCAATTTAGCTCAGACGCTCATTAACAACAGCAGTAGACAGCTGGATTACATGGGGTTGGAAGTTGACGACTTACTGATTGATTTATCAGCTAGTATCGCTGATGTGGTGGGCTCAGAAGGGAGTTTTGTACAGGAAGACGCTGTGCGGCCCCAGCTGATTAAAGAAAGCGATATTATTGTTAGTGATCTTCCTGTTGGCTACTATCCTAATGATACTATAGCTAGTCGCTATCAGGTGGCTGCTCAAAATGAACATACCTATGCCCATCATTTGCTGATGGAGCAGTCACTTAAATACTTGAAGGCTCAGGGCTTTGCTATCTTTCTAGCTCCGGTTAATCTGTTGACTAGTCCTCAGAGCGATTTGCTTAAAGGCTGGCTCAAGGGTTACGCAGACATTGTGGCGGTCATTGCTCTACCAGAGGAACTCTTTGGCAATCCTGTTAATGCTAAGTCTATCTTTGTCTTGCAAAAGCAGAGCAGTCAGGCACCCGAGACTTTTGTTTATCCTCTGAGTGATTTGCAGGACCGTGACAATCTCCTAGATTTTATGGAAAATTTCAAGAAATGGTCAGCTGATTATATTCTTTGATGAGAAAATTTGCTATAATGGAATACGGATTTAGAAAACGTTTACATTAGAAGAGGTAGCCTATGTCAAAAACAATCGCAATCAATGCTGGGAGCTCCAGTCTCAAATGGCAGCTCTATCAAATGCCGGAAGAAGAAGTCTTGGCCAAGGGGCTCATTGAGCGCATTGGCTTAAATGATTCAATCTCAACAGTTAAATACGATGGCAAGTCTGATTCGCAAACGCTAGATATTCCTGACCATACCATGGCAGTTCGGATTCTTTTAGAAGATCTGCTTAAGCATGGTTTGATTAAGGATTATCAGGAGATTACAGGAGTTGGTCATCGGGTTGTCGCTGGTGGCGAATACTTTAAGGAATCTGCCTTGGTTGATGAAAAAGTGATTGAACAGGTTGAGGAACTGTCACTTTTAGCCCCGCTTCACAATCCAGGGGCTGCTGCTGGGATTCGAGCTTTCCGAGACATCTTGCCAGACATTACCAGCGTAGTTGTTTTCGATACATCTTTTCATACAACCATGCCTAAACATGCCTATCTCTATCCTATTCCGCAAAAATATTATCGTGATTACAAGGTGCGTAAATACGGAGCTCATGGTACCAGCCATCGGTATGTCGCTCAGGAAGCGGCTAAGATGTTAGGCCGCCCTCTCAATGAATTAAAATTGATCACGGCTCACATTGGAAATGGTGTTTCTATCACGGCTAACTACCACGGGGAATCAGTGGATACCTCTATGGGACTGACGCCGCTGGCCGGCCCTATGATGGGAACCCGTTCAGGCGATATTGATCCAGCTATTATTCCTTTTTTAATTCAGCAGGATCCAGACTTGGAAACAGCTGCCGATGTGGTTGAAATGCTTAATAAGAAATCAGGTCTCATGGGGGTATCTGAAAAATCTAGCGATATGCGAGATATTGAAGCTGGTATTGAAGCTCATGATAAAAACACAGTTCTAGCTTATAATATCTTTATTGACCGTCTCAAGAAGTTTATCGGTCAATACTTCGCCGTCCTCAATGGAGCTGATGCTCTGGTCTTCACCGCAGGTATGGGTGAAAATGCTATCGGTATGCGTCAAGATATCATTGCTGGGCTCTCTTGGTTTGGTATGGAGATCGACCCAGAAAAGAATGTCTTTGGCTATGTCGGTGACATTTCAACTCCAAATTCTAAGGTTAGGGTTCTGGTCATTCCAACCGATGAGGAATTGATGATTGCGCGTGATGTTGAACATTTTAAGAAGATGCGATAAGGTTTTGGTTAAAGAGTTCATGAAAAGAAAGCATTCGAATCCGTTCGGGTGCTTTTTCTCTGGCGAAATTTGTATAAAAAAAACTAAAGAGTTGATTAAATTTTCCTATGGCTATTTCCCTTCTAATTGAATCTAGCTCTGCTATAATAGGAGCAAGTTTTTCAAAAGAAGGGAGTGACCTGTATTGAATTTTCAACAGTGTCGTTATGTTGAGGCAATTGCAGAAACAGGTTCTTTTAGCCAAGCTGCGAAAAAGCTGTATGTTACCCAGCCCAACCTATCCGCTTCTATCAAGGATTTAGAAGCGGAACTGGGTGTGCAGCTCTTTGTCCGCTCCAATACGGGTGCCAGATTGACTGATGATGGGAATGATTTCATCAAGTATGCCAAACGGATTATTGGGGAGCTGGACTTATTGGAGAAGCGTTATCAGCAGAAATTTCGCAAGGGTTTCACGGTAGCTTCCCACCATTATGATTTTCTCTTCCTGCCCTTAACTGAGATTGTTCAAACATTTGAGGCTGACTATCAGGAATTTCAGCTGATTGAGACGACTACCAAGAAGATTCTCAGAAGTGTTGATAAATTTGAAAGCGACCTAGGGATTATTTATCTGGATGCTGATAATCGTCCTATTCTGGAAAAATCTTTGGTTAATCAGGATTTAAGTTTTACCTCCTTGGGGGAATTTCCAACGCGAATTTTTCTGCGGAAGGGCCATCCCTTGGCAGATAGAAAAGTTCTGACCAAAGCTGATTTGGAGGGGTATCCTCAGGTGCGTTTCCGTCAGGAAAAGTCCGGCTTGAATTTTGATGAGGATACTTTAGAGGTTTTGGATAATCAAACTATTATGTACAGTAATGACCGAGGGACAGTTATGAACTTGCTGACGGCCTCAGACGCTTACGCTTCGGGTTTAGGAATTGTCAATGGATTTATCAAAGAGCAAATAGTCCTTATTCCGCTGGCAGATAGTCCAGTCCATACCTTAGGTCTCGTGACCAATAATAAACGCAAAAAAACTCCCATTATAGAAGCCTTTATTGAGCGAGTAAAGGCTAGTTTAGCAGAAAGTGAAAGAAATTAGAGAGTCGGACTTTGCTGGCTCTTTATGTTTTAGGAAAGTTCGGATTTACAGTGATACTTCTAATAATTTTTGAAAGAATTTCCAGATATGTGCTAAAATACTAACAATACCAAGAAAAAGAGGAAGAAACATGAAAGCAATTATTACAGTTGTTGGTAAAGATAGCCAAGGGATTGTGGCAGGAGTTTCTGCCAAAATCGCTGAATTGGGACTCAATATTGATGATATTACCCAAACCATTTTGGATGAGTATTTCACTATGATGACGGTAGTGTCCTCTCCTGAGAAAAAGGATTTCACCTTCCTTCGCTCGGAACTGGAAAAATTGGGGGATAGTCTGGGTGTTAAGATTAATATTCAAAGCTCGGCTATTTTTGATGCTATGCACAAGTTGTAAAGGAGATTTCCATGGATATTCAACAGGTTACAGAAACCATTGCCATGATTGAGGAGCAGAACTTTGATGTTCGCACCATCACTATGGGCATATCGCTTCTTGACTGTATTGATTCCGACATCAATCGGGCAGCTGATAAAGTTTATCGTAAAATTGTCGACAAGGCCGCTAGATTAGTTGCGGTTGGTGATGAGATCTCGGCAGAATTGGGGATTCCTATTGTCAATAAGCGGGTCTCAGTTACACCGATTGCTATCATTGGGGCAGCAACGGATGCGACCGACTATGTCCCTCTAGCTAAAGCTATGGACAAAGCCGCTAAGGAAATTGGTATCAATTTTATCGGCGGTTTCTCAGCCTTGGTACAAAAAGGTTATCAAAAAGGCGATGACATTCTCATCAAATCCATTCCCAGAGCTTTGGCTGAGACTGACTTTGTCTGCTCCTCTGTCAATATTGGCTCGACCAAATCGGGTATCAATATGACGGCTGTTGGGGATATGGGGCGGATTATCAAGGAAACCGCTCAGCTGTCCGAGATGGGGCCGGCTAAGCTGGTAGTTTTTGCCAATGCGGTTGAGGATAATCCCTTTATGTCTGGAGCTTTCCATGGGGTTGGTGAGGCTGATGTCGTCATCAATGTCGGTGTTTCTGGTCCGGGGGTCGTTAAGCGAGCCTTAGAAAAGGTCCGGGGTCAGTCTTTTGATGTTGTGGCTGAAACTGTTAAGAAGACGGCCTTTAAGATTACCCGCATTGGTCAGCTGGTCGGCAGCTTGGCTAGTGAGAGACTGGGAGTTAAATTCGGTATTGTTGATCTCTCCTTGGCTCCAACGCCAGCGGTAGGAGATTCGGTGGCTCGGGTTCTGGAGGAAATGGGACTTGAGACTGTCGGTACCCATGGGACAACAGCAGCCCTAGCCCTTCTCAATGATCAGGTCAAAAAGGGCGGAGTGATGGCCTGCAATCAGGTTGGGGGTCTGTCTGGCGCCTTTATTCCAGTATCTGAGGATGAAGGTATGATTGCTGCAGTGGAGGCTGGTTCGCTTAATCTGGAAAAGTTAGAAGCTATGACAGCCATCTGTTCGGTTGGTCTGGATATGATTGCTATTCCAGAAGATACTTCAGCCGAAACCATTGCTGCTATGATTGCTGACGAAGCTGCTATCGGTGTTATCAATATGAAAACAACTGCTGTTCGCCTGATTCCTAAAGGCAAAGAGGGAGACACCATCGAGTTTGGCGGTCTCCTTGGCTCTGCTCCAGTCATGTCAGTCAATAAAAAGTCATCGGCAGATTTCATTGCCCGCGGCGGACAAATCCCCGCTCCAATTCACAGTTTTAAAAATTAGCATTTGCTTCCTCACCAATCTTGGTGGGGATTTTTTTTCTACTCTCATTTTAAGATACTGATTGGTGGTAAAACTAATGGTACTTATATTCTTTGAAAAACCAAACTTGACCAAGTACGATTTGTACTGTTTACTGTTGATGATTTGAGTTATCAAATTTTTTATTGCCAACCTTATTTTGATAAAGAGGAAAGCGCGCTTCTTTATTACTGAAGGCAGAGTTTATGCAGACGTTATATCGAAAAATCCTGCCTGAGTCGGTCAGATTGAGTGGACAAATCTCTGTCTCGCTTAGGTTATCTCTATCTTCAATAAGAGCATCAGTCTGGCAAACTAATAAAAAACGGATTGTCTTTCCGTATTATCATGGAGTTAATTATTACTGGAACCATGATATCTCTGCCATCGTCGCCTGTTTAGCAATAGGGCTAACGCCAGAAACTGTTCACTAATATTTATGAATAATAAGCGTCCTACGTTTTTCATTATTGTCATTAGCGTCTTATTTATCAGCTATTTTTATTTCCTTAAATTTGTTATAATAGAAAGAAAATCAAGGAGAAGGGCCTTATGACAAAAACACGCTTATTTATTGCCCGCCATGGTAAAACTATGTTTAACACTATTGGGCGGGCTCAAGGTTGGTCTGATACGCCACTGACTAAAGAAGGTGAGCGGGGGATTCAGGAACTTGGCCTAGGCTTAAAGGCAGCAGGTCTAAATTTTGTTGCTGCCTATTCTAGTGATAGCGGTCGGACCTTGCAGACTATGGAAATTATTTTACGAGAAATGGGGCAGAGTGACATTCCTTATAAGCGAGATAAGCGAATTCGTGAATGGTGCTTCGGCAGCCTTGACGGTGGTTATGATGCGGAACTCTTTAACGGGGTCGTGCCAAGGGTTTTCGATAAGCCAGTTGAAGAAATGACCTACCAAGATATGGCTGATGCTATTCTAGCAGTTGATACAGCTGGTTGGGCTGAACCTTGGGAAATTCTGCGAGATCGAATTCTATCTGGTTTTACTGACATTGCTAAAGAAGTTGAGAGCCGAGGTGGTGGTGATGCGATCGTGGTCAGTCACGGGATGACTATTGGTACTTTAATGGGCTTGATTGATTCCAGTCTTCCAAGGAGTTTAGCTCTCGATAACGGTAGCGTCTGTCAGGTAACTTATGAGTCTGGTACATTCCATATTGAAGCGATCGGAGACATGACTTATCGACAAAAAGGTCGAGAAATTTTAGCAAAGGAGAACCATGAAAAAGTCTAGTCGCAACTTTTTTATCGTTGTTATTTTAGGATTAGTCGTCATTTTTAGTTTTGCCTTCCTGCATGATAAATTGGCCTCTCGGTCAAATCAAACAGGAGCCAGTCAGTTGGCTAAGGTCAAAAAAACTAAGAAAGTTGAATTGAGCTCGGATCTGCCTGATGTTTCAGCAGATGATTGGCAGTTAATTGTGGTTAATCGTGACAAGATTACTAAGGAACTTAATCCTGATTTGACGGTTATTGATAATATCAAAGTGGATTCGCGGATTGCGGACAAGGTCAAAGAATTTTTGGCAGCTGCACAAAAGATTGATAGCAGTGAGCATCTGATTTCAGGTTACCGCAGTGTCGAATATCAACAGGAACTCTTTGACTCCTATGTTAAGCAGGAGATGGCTAGCGACCCTAGTTTGAGTCAAGACCAAGCTGAGGAAAAGGTTAAAACCTATTCCCAGCCAGCCGGAGCTAGTGAGCACCAAACAGGATTAGCAATTGATATGAGTACGGTTGACAGCCTCAACGAAAGCGACCCTAGCGTTGTAGAGCAACTGAAAAAGATTGCGCCGGATTATGGCTTTGTTCTTCGTTTTGAAAAGGGGAAGAGCAATTCGACTGGGGTTGATTATGAGGACTGGCATTTCCGCTATGTTGGTAAGGAGTCAGCCAAATATATGACCGAGCATAATCTGAGCTTGGAAGAGTATGTGGCCTTATTGAAGAATTAGGATAGGAGGATGGAATAATATGCAATCAAGGCTCAAGTTTCGGCCTTTCATGATCGTTTTTGGGCTTGTTTTAGCCCTTATTCTTCTGCCTCTCCTGTTTAACATGAAAACAAAGGCTGCCAATACTAAGGTTAGCACTTCTTATACAGAAGCTTCCTTCATTAAAGAGGTTGCTCCGGTAGCCCAGAAGTTATCAAAAGCCTATGGCGTTAAAGCTTCTATAATTATTGCTCAGGCGGCTCAGTCATCCAATTATGGCTCTAACTTACTGGCTGTGCGCTATCATAATTTCACAGGTACCTTAGCTCAGCCTGGGCAGGCTAAGATTGTTTTAACCACTCAGTCTTATGAAAACGGTCAGTGGCAGACGGTTAAACAACCTTATGCTATTTATACCAACTGGCAGGATAGTTTGACGGCTTATCTTGAAGCTATCTCTTCGGGTATGTGGGGAAAGCAGCTTTACACTATCCTAGCCACAACTGAAGAGTATGTTACGGCAGCTCAGGCTCTGCAAAAAGCAGGAGTCAATGCAGATCCTGACTATGCTAATAAGCTTATTACGATTATTCGGGAAAAAAATCTTACTCAGTATGATAGTTAGCATTTATTTTTTATAAGGACAGCCGAATTAGCACTCTTTAAAAAAGAGTGCTAATTTTTTGTGCTTTTCTCTTGACAGTTGGTTTTAGAGCGGTATAATAGAAACATAAATTAGCAGACTTAGTTTAAGAGTGCTAATAAACTTTTGGATTGGAGGTCCGTGATGATTACCCAGCGGCAAAATGACATTTTATCCATTGTGGTTGAGCTGTTCACGCAGACACACGAACCTGTCGGATCCAAGGTTTTACAAAATTATATTGCTTCTAGTAGTGCCACCATCCGTAATGATATGGCTGCCTTAGAAAAAATTGGCCTCTTGGAAAAGGCGCACACATCTAGTGGTCGCTTGCCAAGTCGTCAAGGTTTTCAGTATTATGTTAGTCATCTCTTAAATTTTGAGAGGATTGATGAAGCTGATGCTTATCAAGTTATCAAAGGTTTTGATTTTGAATTTTTTAAACTGGAAGATTTGTTGCAAAAGGCCAGCGATCTTTTAGCAGAGTTGACAGGGTGCACAGCAGTTGCTTTAGATGTTGAACCAAGCAATCAACGCTTGAGTGCTTTTGATATTGTCAAGCTCAGTCATCACGATGCTCTAGCTGTCATGACCTTTGATGATTCCAATACGGTCACCAGTCAGTTTGCTATTCCTAAGAATTTTCTTGATGAAGACTTAGTTACTTTAAGCGGTTTAGTGCGTGAGCGGTTTTTGGGACAAACAGTCATGGAGATCCATTATCGGATTCGAACCGAGATTCCGCAGATTGTTCAGCGCTATTTTAAGACAACAGACAATGTCTTAGAATTATTTGAGCATATTTTTAAGGAAATGTTTGTTGAAAAGCCGTTTTTAGCTGGCAAGGAGAATCTCCTCAAGTTTTCTGATGATCAGATCTACCGTTTCTTTGACAAGACCCAAGAATTAGCTTTGGAAATTCGTCAGTTGCTTCAAGAAGATAAACCTTATGCCATTCGTCTGGCAGATGAGAACCAAGCCGGTTTGATTTCTTTAACACAGCTGTCCTATAAATTTCTCATTCCTTACCGAGGTTTCGGCAGTTTAAGTCTATTTGGACCCGTGACGATTGATTACCAACGAGCATTCAGTCTATTAGGAATTGTCAGTCGAGTTTTGACTATGAAATCAGCTGATTTCTATCGTTACCTTAGTAGCAATCATTATGAAGTCAATTAATAACATTTAATGAAGGAGGCATTATGTCAGAAGATATTAAAAAAGAGGAAGTGACCGAAGAGACTCAGGCTTCTGAAACGGAAGACAAGTTGCAAACAGAAGCGGCCCCTGAGGAAACTACTGAAAAAACAGAATTGGAAGCAGCTTTAGAGAAAGCTGAGGATTTTGAAAATAAATTCTTACGGGCTCACGCGGAGATGCAAAATATTCAGCGACGTGCCAATGAAGAGCGTCAGCAGCTGCAAAAGTATCGTTCACAGGATCTCGCTAAGGCAATTTTACCTAGCCTGGATAACTTAGAGCGTGCTTTGGCGGTTGAAGGCTTGAGTGATGATGTGAAGAAAGGCTTGGAAATGGTACAAGAAAGCCTGATCCAAGCTCTCAAAGAAGAAGGCGTGGAAGAAGTAACAGTCGAAAGCTTTGATCACAACCTTCACATGGCTGTTCAAACCTTACCGGCTGATGATGAGCACCCAGCAGACAGCATTGCAGAAGTTTTCCAAAAGGGCTACAAACTGCATGATCGCCTGCTTCGGCCAGCCATGGTGGTGGTATATAACTAGTCAATAATGATGGGCATTAAAACGCCTCACCATTATACGGCAACCACTATGGCGGATTGCCTAGACTCCTTACTAGCTCGATAGCAAAATGGTATCGATTTTGCTATCTCACGTTGTAACTATGCAATGATGATAGCTAATAAAAATAAACTTGTCCGAAATGACAGTAAACTACTCGCAACAAAGAAAGAAGCAAGCCAAAGGCTTGCCCAAAGCGATATTTTTCGCCGTGGTGATAGTCAGATAACAAGTCGGGTTATCTGACAGGGGATTTTTGAGACTTTAGGCTCAAAAATTAGCCATGAAACCGAAGGTTTGCTAGCGTCCCCACCACTTAAGAAAAATATCAAAAAAACTTATAATTAAAAAAGAGGAAAATGAAAGGAATTGAACGTTGTTGTCAGTCGCTAGAGGAAGAAAGCGATGCTTCCTCCCTCTCCCGATTGAAAAGTCCACCGGACTATTTCAACGTTCTTGGTATCTTATACTATGTCTAAAATTATTGGTATTGACTTAGGAACAACAAACTCAGCAGTTGCCGTTCTTGAAGGAACTGAAAGTAAAATTATCGCTAACCCAGAAGGTAATCGTACAACTCCTTCTGTTGTCTCATTTAAAAACGGAGAAATCATTGTCGGTGATGCGGCTAAACGTCAAGCGGTGACTAACCCAGATACGGTTATCTCTATTAAATCTAAGATGGGGACTTCTGAAAAAGTTTCTGCTAATGGTAAAGAATATACTCCTCAAGAAATTTCAGCAATGATTCTGCAATACATTAAGGGTTATGCTGAAGATTATCTTGGTGAAAAAGTTGAAAAAGCTGTTATTACAGTCCCTGCTTACTTCAACGATGCCCAACGTCAGGCAACGAAAGATGCTGGTAAAATCGCGGGTCTTGAAGTCGAACGTATCGTCAACGAACCAACCGCAGCAGCTCTTGCTTATGGTCTTGATAAACAAGATAAAGATGAAAAAATCTTAGTGTTTGACCTTGGTGGTGGTACTTTTGATGTCTCTATCCTTGAATTGGGCGATGGTGTCTTCGATGTATTGGCTACTGCTGGTGATAATAAACTAGGTGGTGACGATTTCGACCAAAAGATTATTGACTACTTGGTTGATGAATTCAAGAAAGAAAACGGCATTGACCTGTCAACTGACAAGATGGCTCTGCAACGTTTGAAAGATGCTGCTGAAAAAGCTAAGAAGGACTTGTCAGGTGTCACCCAAACACAAATCAGCCTGCCTTTCATCACTGCCGGTGATGCTGGACCGCTCCACTTGGAAGTCTCATTAACACGTGCTAAATTTGATGATTTGACTCGCGATCTGGTTGAACGTACCAAGACCCCTGTTCGTCAAGCTTTGTCTGATGCTGATTTGAGCCTGTCAGAAATTGATGAAGTTATCTTGGTTGGTGGCTCAACGCGTATCCCAGCAGTTGTTGAAGCGGTTAAAGCTGAAACAGGTAAAGAACCAAACAAATCTGTGAACCCTGATGAAGTCGTAGCTATGGGTGCTGCTATTCAAGGTGGTGTTATCACTGGTGATGTCAAAGACGTCGTACTTCTTGATGTGACCCCATTGTCACTTGGTATCGAAACCATGGGCGGTGTCTTCACGAAGTTGATTGACCGCAACACAACTATCCCAACCTCTAAATCACAAGTCTTCTCAACTGCGGCAGATAACCAACCGGCCGTTGATATCCACGTTCTTCAAGGTGAACGCCCAATGGCAGCGGACAACAAGACTTTGGGACGCTTCCAATTGACAGATATTCCAGCTGCTCCTCGTGGTGTGCCACAAATCGAAGTAACATTTGATATTGACAAGAACGGTATCGTATCTGTTAAGGCTAAAGACCTCGGTACGCAAAAAGAACAACACATCGTTATCAAGTCAAATGACGGTCTTTCTGAAGAAGAAATTGAACGTATGATGAAAGATGCGGAAGCTAATGCTGATGCTGATGCTAAGCGTAAAGAAGAAGTTGACCTCAAAAATGAAGTTGACCAAGCTATCTTTGCAACAGAAAAGACTATCAAAGAAACCGAAGGTAAAGGCTTTGACACTGAACGTGATGCTGCTCAATCAGCTCTTGATGATCTTAAGAAAGCTCAAGAAGACAACAACTTGGACGATATGAAAGCTAAGCTGGAAACCCTTAACGAAAAAGCCCAAGCCTTAGCTGTTAAAATGTACGAACAAGCTGCCGCAGCTCAACAAGCCGCTGGTGGAACTGAAGGCGCAGCTGATGCTGGATCATCAGATAAAGGTGACGATGACGTCGTAGATGGTGAGTTTACTGAGAAGTAAAAACCTTCGGGGAAGGTTTTTAGCCCCTGAGCTTAGAAACTAGAAGCGAAGGGTTCAGGTTCGAAGGACTGTTTTATCTCGAGCTTAGAAATTCGAGAGCAAGGCAGATTCGGGGGATTGTTTTAGCCTGCGAGCCAGAAGCTAGAAATAAGCAGTGGTTCACTGGACTGTTTTATTCTGAGCTTGGAGATGTGAAAGCGAGATAGCAATTGTACTATAAAACCAACTGCAGAGGTTGCAAACCAGCCTCTGTTTTTGGGTAATAGCGTCAGCAACAAAAGCGGTCGAAGACTGCACAGCTGATAATTTTTGCCGTGGTGAGAGTAACAGTAGCTTTAGCTTGTTATGAGGGGATTTTTGAAACCTTTGGGTTCAAAAATAAGCGATCCAGTCGCACTACATCAGAAAATGATCAAAAATAACCTTTTAAACATATAGAAAGTAAGAGTGTTCGTAACTGAGCACGGGCTAGGGATTGTGCCAAAAATATAGATTTTCCTAGGATACAAGTATTGTCGGACGGCTTTCTATTTTTGGGGATCTCTTAGGAGTTTGTCCACAGAAAAACCTTTATAGAAAGGAATTGAACCCGCCCTAAAAGTTGTGTAAAAGGGATAGATCGTCTAGAAAATAAGCATTTTCAGCCGATTTACTATTTTCACTTTACTTTTTACGGGGTTGGTATCTTAAATATGAACAATCAAGAATATTACGATCGTCTGGGGGTGTCAAAGAACGCCAGTCAGGACGAAATCAAAAAAGCCTATCGGAAAATGTCCAAGAAATACCATCCTGACATCAACAAGGATCCAGGTGCTGAGCAAAAATATAAGGATATTCAAGAGGCTTATGAAACTTTAGGCGATGAGCAAAAACGGGCTGCTTATGATCAGTATGGACCTGATGGTGCCAATGCAGGTTTTGGCGGTGGTTTCAGCGGCTTTGACAGTGCAGGCTTTGGTGGCTTCGAAGATATTTTTTCTAGCTTCTTTGGCGGTGGCGGAAGCAGTCGTAATCCCAATGCACCGCGTCAAGGTGATGATCTGCAATATCGTTTGAACCTGAAATTTGAAGAAGCAATTTTTGGGGCTGAGAAGGATGTTACCTATAACCGCGAAGCGGAATGTCACACCTGTCATGGTTCAGGAGCTAAGCCTGGAACCAGCCCAGTGACCTGCAGTCGCTGTCATGGTCAAGGGGTTATTAATGTTGACACTCAGACACCTCTTGGTATGATGCGCCGTCAGGTTACCTGTGATGTCTGTCACGGTACCGGTAAGGAAATCAAGGAGCCATGTAGCACTTGTCAAGGTACTGGTCATGAAAAGAAATCTCATAAGGTTTCTGTTAAAGTTCCTGCTGGTGTCGAAACGGGCCAACAAATCCGTTTGCAAGGTCAGGGTGAAGCTGGTTTTAATGGCGGTCCTTATGGTGATCTCTTCGTTATTATCAATGTTTTACCAAGTAAGCAATTTGAGCGGGATGGTTCAACCATCTACTACACGCTCAATATTAGCTTTGCTCAGGCCGCTCTGGGTGATACTGTAGAAGTGCCAACTGTCCACGGCGATGTTGAGATGACGATTCCCGAAGGAACTCAAACAGGTAAAACTTTCCGTCTCAGAGGCAAGGGAGCTCCTCGCTTGCGTGGCGGTGGTCAGGGAGATCAGCATGTGACGATTAATGTTGTCACCCCGACTAAGCTTAATGATGGGCAAAAAGAGGCCTTGCTTGCCTTGGCAGCAGCCAGTGGTGAAGGCAGTATTCAGCCTAAGAAAAAGGGATTCTTTGATAAGGTCAAAGATGCCTTTGATGGTGAATAAACTTATGATGAAAGAGTAGATTTTATAGGTCTGCTCTTTTTTATGGAAAGAGAACTTTTATAGTGGATTGAAAAAATAGAACAAAGCAAGGTAATCCAGATAAAACGCCCCAATTTCGCGTTTTAGGATTCTGTTAAAGGAGTTGCTCTGATTTACATCAAACAGTTTAAATCTGCCGTGGGTTTAATACAATTACTATAAATAGCTGTGCTAGTTGACTGTCTCAGCTTAAATCTGTCTGGGGACAGTTTCTCTCCTTTTCCCTAGGCAAGCCTAACTTATCGTGTTAAAATAGGGCCATGGTAAGATATAAGGCAGTTATTTCCTACGATGGGACTCTTTTTGCTGGCTTTCAACGCCAGACTAAGGAGCGTTCGGTCCAAGAAGAATTAGAAAAAACCTTAGAGCGGTTAAATAGTGGAAGACCAGTCAAAGTACATGGAGCTGGTCGGACTGACAGCGGTGTTCATGCCTATGGTCAAGTTATTCATTTTGATTTATCTCAAGTCCGTGATGAGGAGAAATTACGCTTTGGTCTGGATACTCAATCGCCTGAGGATATTGATGTCGTTAGTGTTCAGCAGGTTTCGGATGATTTTCACGCCCGCTACACTCCTCACAGCAAGACCTATGAATTTCTAGTGGATACTGGTCGGCCTAAGAATCCCATGATGCGGGCCTATGCCACTCCTTTTCCCTATGCAGTGGATCTAGGGGCTATGCAGGAAGCGATGGCTGATTTGATTGGTACCCATGACTTTACCGGCTTTACAGCTTCTGGGAGTTCGGTACAAAATAAGGTTCGTACTATTACTGAGGCTAAGGTCGAGCGGGACAGCAAAACCGGCTTTTTGATTTTTACCTTTTCAGGCAATGGTTTCCTTTATAAACAGGTGCGCAATATGGTAGGGACCCTTTTGAAAATTGGCAATGGACGCATGTCGGTCAGCCAGATTAAGACAATCTTGGCGACCAAGGATAGAAATCTAGCAGGTCCGACAGCAGCAGGCAATGGCCTTTATTTGAAGGAGATTATCTATGATGACTAACATTTTAGCTATTTCGGGAAATGATATTTATAGTGGTGGTGGGCTTTATGCTGACTTGACGACCTATACCCTCAATGGTCTTCGGGGATTCTTGGCGGTGACCTGTCTAACAGCTATGACAAACAATGGTTTTCAGGTCTTTGCGACAGATCCAAAGGTCTTTCAAGCCCAGCTGAATAGTCTGCAAAAGGTTGATTTTGCTGGGATTAAACTAGGTCTTTTGCCTAATGCTGAAATTGCTGAGGCTGCCCTATCTTTTGTCAGGTCGCAGGTCGGTCTTCCCATTGTTCTGGATCCTGTTTTAGTTTGTAAGGAAAAGCACGATGTGGCCGTCAGTGCTCTGAGAGATGAGCTTTTGAAATTTTTGCCTGATGTATCTATTGTAACACCAAATTTAGCAGAAGCAGAAATTCTCACAGGCCTCTCCATCAAAGAACTTGAAGATATGAAAGTGGCAGCTAAAAAATTGTATGCCTTGGGTGCTAAGGCTGTTGTTATCAAAGGCGGCAACCGCTTAGGAGCGGACTGTGCTTTGGATATTTTCTATGATGGAGAAAGACTGGAAGTATTGAGCGGGCCTTTGTCTGAGAAGAACAATGTTGGGGCTGGTTGCACTTTTGCTTCTGGTATTGCCAGCCAGTTGGTTTTGGAGAAAGAACCCCTCGAGGCGGTTAAAACAGCTAAGTCCTTTGTTTATCAAGCGATTTTACATTCAGATGATTATGGGGTGGTACAAGCTTATGGGAAGCAAAAAGACTAGTCAATTAACCTTATTAGCTATTTTAACAGCCCTCAGTTTGGCGCTTGGTTTTATCACTATTCCTACTCCGACAGGATTTTTGACCTTGATTGATACGGGGATTTTTTTCACGGCATTCTACTTGGGCAGCCGTTCGGGAGCTATCGTTGGCGGTTTGTCGGCTTTCCTTTTAGATTTTCTTTTAGGGTATCCCCAGTATATGATTTTCAGCCTCATTGCTCATGGGATGCAAGGCTATTTTGCAGGCTGGAAGGGGTCTCGCCGCGCTCTCGGGGTCATACTAGCCGGTCTTATTATGATTACTATCTATATTCTGGCGACCCTAATTTTAGGTTTTGGCTGGGGAGCAGCCCTGGCTAGTATCTGGGGAAATTTTTGTCAGAATACCTTGGGCTTGGCTCTTGGAGCTAGTTTTTATAGAGCCTTTGACAAGGTGTTTCCGAGAAAGTGAGGATGTTATGGATTTGCAGGTTTTGGAAAAGGAAACGCGAAACATTATCAGAGATATTTTGGAACGTTCGGCTATTAAAAAAGGACAAATTTTTGTCTTAGGCTTATCTTCCAGCGAGGTAGTCGGGGGGCTGATTGGGAAAAAATCTAGCTTAGAGGTTGGCCAAGTTATTGTTAAAACCATTCTGGAAGAAACCAAGGCCAAAGGTGTCCACCTAGCTGTTCAGGGCTGCGAGCATCTCAATCGAGCTTTGGTCATAGAAGAAGCAGTTGCAGAAAGCAAGGACTTAGAAATTGTCAATGTCCTTCCTAGTCTTCATGCAGGAGGGAGCGGTCAATTGGCTGCTTTTGACTATATGGAGAGTCCGGTTGAGGTTGAAAAAGTTACCGCTCATGCTGGTTTGGATATTGGTGATACCTTTATCGGGATGCATGTTAAGCGGGTGCAGGTTCCTTTGATACCCTTGCAACGTGAGCTCGGAAGCGCTCATGTAACGGCTCTGGCTAGTCGCCCTAAATTAATTGGAGGGGCTAGGGCTAAGTACAAATCAGACCCTATTCGCAAGAGCTAAATTTATTATTAAGGCTAATATAAAAAGAGTTGGACTTCGGTCAACTCTTTGTTTGTGTTGGAAGGATATGAGTGTTTGGTGTTGGCAGGCTGATATTTTCTTTGAGTAGAGCCTCTTGGTAGAGTCGGAAAAATTTGGAATAGACATTTTCCTCTTGTCCATTTTGAACAAAAATATCCACGCGAAATACAAATTGGCCGTTAACGGAATTTCGAGGGCCTAAGATGGATGGCACCCCCACCATTTCAGGCGTATTTGGAATTTCTTCAGCATTGACCTTTTTGATAATTTGGGTCACTCGATCCAGATTTGTTGTCGCATAGATTGGAATTTCAATCCGTGCTCGGATGTCACCTCTGGATTTGTTACTAACTAAAAGAATTTGGCGATTGGGAATAAAATGAAGGGTACCATCAAAGCCACGAATTTCAGTCGTATGAATGCCGATGCTGGAAACAGTTCCTGAAACGGTACCTACAACAACGGAATCCCCAACATCAAATTGCCGCTCTATCAGGATGAAAAAACCGTTGACTAAATCTGATAAAAATCCTTGAGCTCCAAGACCAATAGCTAAACCTGCAATTCCCGCCCCGGCCAATAGACTGGAAACTGGTAGGCCTATGATGGCTAAAATCCAATAGATTAAGAGAAAATAGAGCAGATAGTCCATGATATTATGGAAAAGCTTAATTAAGGTTTTGCGCCGCCCTTCCGATTGCCCCAAAAGCCGCGGAGAATGAGAAAAAAATTTGTTAAAAGCCCAGTTAGCCACTTGTTTACCAATAAGGAAGGCGATGATTAGAAGTAATAATGATACAGCTTTGGATAATAGGTTGACAGCCATATCTTCTAAGTGGAGGGACTCCCAATATTTGATTAAAATTGACATATAAACATCCTTTCGTTTTTCTAGTGTAGCAAAAAATTAGAGAGTTAGCAGGCTTTATTCATATTGCTGTCTATAAAAAACTTTCAAAAAGCCTTGATTTATGATAGACTAAAGTGTATTACGATTTTTAAGGAGAATAAGATGTCTGTATCATTTGAAAACACGGCTGTAAATCGTGGCGTGCTTACATTTACAATCAGTCAAGAACAAATCCAACCAGCCCTTGACACAGCCTTCAATAAAGTAAAAAAAGATTTGAACGTTCCTGGTTTCCGCAAGGGACATTTGCCACGTGCAGTCTTCAATCAAAAATTTGGCGAAGAAGCTCTTTATGAAGATGCGTTAAATACTATTTTACCAGCCGCTTATGAAGCTGCTGTTGCAGAGAGCGGCCTCGATGTGGTTGCCCAACCAAAAATTGATGTTGATTCAATGGAAAAAGGCCAAGACTGGGCTATCAAGGCAGAAGTTGTTACTAAGCCAGAAGTTAAATTAGGGGACTACAAGAACCTTGAAGTTTCTGTGGATGAAAGCAAGGAAGTTTCTGACCAAGAAGTTGATGACAAGATTGAGCGTGAACGCAATAATTTGGCAGAGTTGACTATCAAGGATGGTGCGGCTGAAAATGGCGATACTGTTGTAATCGATTTTGTCGGAACTGTTGATGGCGTAGAATTTGATGGCGGAAAGGGCGATAACTTCTCGCTTGAGCTTGGTTCAGGCCAATTCATTCCGGGCTTTGAAGAACAATTAGTTGGTGCTAAGGCTGGTGATGATGTTGAAGTTAAGGTGACTTTCCCAGCTGATTACCAAGCTGAAGATTTGGCTGGTAAAGATGCAGTTTTTGCAACAAAAGTTCATGAAGTTAAGTCTAAAGAAGTTCCAGAACTTGATGATGAATTAGCTAAAGATATCGATGAAGAAGTTGAAACACTTGATGAATTGAAGGCTAAATACCGCAAAGAATTGGAAGCTGCTAAAGAAATTGCCTATGATGATGCTGTTGAAGGCGCTGCAATCGAAAAAGCAGTAGAAAATGCTGAAATCGTTGAATTGCCAGAAGAAATGGTTCACGATGAGGTTCACCGTGCCATGAATGAGTTCTTGAGTAATATGCAGCGTCAAGGGATCTCTCCTGAAATGTACTATCAGCTGACAGGTACAAGTGAAGAAGACCTTCACAAACAATACGAAGCTGATGCTGACAAACGCGTCCGTACTAATCTTGTTATTGAAGCAATCGCAGCTGCAGAAGGATTCGATGCGACTGATGAAGAAATTGAAAAAGAAGTTACGGATTTGGCTGCTGAATACAATATGCCAGCTGACCAAGTGCGTTCCCTTCTTTCAACTGACATGCTCAAGCATGATATTACGATGAAGAAAGCTATCGAAGCTGTCACAAGCTCAGCAAGCATTAAATAAGCCTAGATTAATAGGTAAGATTGACTGCCATTTGGCGGTCAATTTTTTATCTCACCTTAAACGTTGTTTGGTAGTTTCTCTAAGCTATGCTTGGTATACTCGTGACTTATCCTTAAAAGAAGGATAGTGATTTTAAAAATTAGTAATAGACAAAAGTTAAATTTTAGCGTAAAATAATAAGTGCTGACGTTATTCAGATAATGATAGAAGTGAATTTGTATGCTTTCTGAGAGGATAGAACGGATGAAAAGATTGCCTAGCAATCCTTGTAGCGAGTCATTTTAATAATTTTGACTAGCTTTGTTTCATTTCGATATAGAGATAAAACGGACAGTGATACTGTTTTATCGAGAGTTGTCAGGGGGCTAGGCAATCATTTTAGTGCATTTGAGACTGTTCAATTGAACACACACCTACACTTCTCTGAGAATAGGCGTGCCTTATTAGGTGTTTAGTCACCATCGGGGCTTTCATTTTCTTCGAAGTGCTTAGCGACTTTGTATCTTACATATAAGGAGTAGATCTTGGAATTAGAAGTATTTGCTGGACAAGAAAAAAGTGAATTGTCAATGATTGAAGTTGCTCGTGCAATTTTGGAATCACGCGGACGTGACCATGAAATGTACTTTAGCGATTTGGTTAATGAAATTCAAAATTATTTAGAAAAATCAGATGCGGACATTCGTCAAGCCCTTCCATTTTTCTATTCAGATTTGAACACTGACGGTAGTTTTATTCCGCTTGGTGAAAATCGTTGGGGCTTACGGTCTTGGTATGCCATTGATGAAATTGATGAAGAAGTTATTACCCTGGAAGAAAATGGGGAAAATGCTCCAAAACGTAAGCGCAAACGGGTTAATGCCTTCATGGATGGTGATGAAGATGCCATTGATTACAATGATGATGATCCGGAAGATGAGGATAACTTCACGCCAACGGATGCTGAATACGATGATGAAAATCCTGATGATGAAAAATCAGAAGTCGAGTCTTACGATTCTGAAATCAATGAAATTATTCCAGACGATGAAGTTAGTGATGAAGATGCCGTTGATTTGAACGAGTCGGATGACGATGATGACGAAGATGAGGTCGAAAACGACTGATTTTCCAATTGACAAACAAGTTCAGATAATCTATACTAATTATCGGGCACCTCTTTTAGAGGTCGGAGAGCTCCCTACTTGAATAGGGGGCTATTTTTATTTTTTAAAAGCTCTTTAAATGTGGCAGGGTCTATTGCCCCGCCTAATTGATTTTTGAATGGTTGGGTATTTTGAACTTTTTCGGGAGCTTGGCTTGTTCCAAATAAGTCAAAGTACTGTACCCTTGTTGTTTTGTTTTATTAGCTGGGACTTTTAACATAAGTTTCGGCCTGAATCGTAGAGTTGAAGGAGTTTGTATGACAAAGTACATTTTTGTTACCGGCGGTGTGGTTTCTTCTATTGGTAAAGGGATTGTTGCAGCTAGTCTGGGGCGTCTGTTGAAAAATCGTGGTCTTAAGGTGACCATTCAGAAGTTTGACCCTTACATTAATATTGATCCTGGAACTATGAGTCCTTACCAACACGGGGAAGTTTATGTCACTGATGATGGGGCTGAGACTGATCTGGATCTCGGTCACTATGAACGTTTCATCGACATTAACCTCAATAAGTATTCTAATGTTACCACTGGTAAAATTTACAGCGAAGTCCTTCGTAAAGAGCGTAAGGGTGAGTATCTAGGAGCAACAGTTCAGGTTATTCCTCATATTACCGATGCTCTTAAGGAAAAAATTAAGCGGGCAGCTACTACCACGGATTCTGATGTTATTATCACTGAAGTTGGTGGTACCGTTGGGGATATCGAAAGTTTACCCTTTCTAGAAGCTTTGCGTCAGATGAAGGCTGATGTGGGGTCAGATAATGTTATGTATATCCACACGACCCTCTTGCCTTATTTGAAGGCTGCTGGTGAAATGAAGACTAAACCTACCCAACACTCTGTTAAAGAGTTGCGTGGTCTCGGGATTCAGCCTAATATGTTGGTTATTCGGACCGAACAACCAGCTACCCAGGGAGTGAAAAATAAGCTAGCGCAATTCTGTGATGTAGAGCCAGAAGCTGTTATTGAATCTTTGGATGTTGACCACATCTACCAAGTGCCTCTTAATATGCAGGCTCAAGGCATGGACCAAATTGTCTGTGACCACTTGAAATTGGATGTTCCTAAGGCAGATATGAGCGAATGGTCAGCTATGGTCGAAAAGGTTCTCAATCTCAAGAAAACTACTCGGATTGCCCTAGTTGGAAAGTATGTTGAATTGCCAGATGCCTACTTATCTGTTGTTGAAGCGCTTAAGCACTCTGGTTATGTCAACGATTCAGCTATTGATCTCAAGTGGATCAATGCCAATGATGTTACGGCTGAAAATGTGGCGGACCTGCTAGGGGATGTCGACGGGATTATTGTGCCAGGTGGCTTTGGACAGCGCGGTACCGAAGGTAAAATTCAAACTATCCGCTATGCTCGGGAAAATGATGTTCCTATGCTGGGTATCTGTCTGGGTATGCAGCTGACCTGTGTTGAGTTTGCCCGCCATGTCCTCAATATGAAAGGAGCTAATTCATCAGAGCTGGACCCTAATACCTCTTATCCAGTGATTGACCTGATGAGAGATCAGGTTGATGTAGAAGATATGGGAGGGACCTTACGTTTGGGCCTCTATCCATGTAAATTAAAACCAGGTTCTAAGGCAGCTGCGGCTTATGATAATCAAGAGGTTGTGCAGCGCCGTCATCGCCACCGTTATGAATTTAACACGAAGTATCGGGAAGACTTTGAGGCGGCTGGTTTTGTATTCTCTGGAGTATCGCCAGATAACCGCTTGATGGAAGTAGTGGAACTGCCTGATAAGAAATTTTTCGTAGCAGCCCAGTATCATCCAGAATTGCAGAGCCGTCCTAATCGTGCCGAAGAACTTTATACGGCCTTTGTTACAGCAGCGGTTGAAAATGCTAAATAAAAAGTAAAGTTATTTGAAGGAGACTCTAGCCTTTGGCTGGAGTTTTCTTATCGCTTTTAATGTTCTATTTTGAAGGCTTTCTGAAAAAATTGAAAAATATTATTGACAAGAAAAATCTCCCTTGATATAATAAGTTCTGTTGTAAGAGTAGCGGAAATGGCGGAATTGGCAGACGCGCAGGACTAAGGATCCTGTGGCCGCTTTAGGCTGTGAGGGTTCAAGTCCCTCTTTCCGCATTGCAAGAATCGACTGAGGTTGGTTCTTTTTTATTTTGCACGAGCTCTAGAAAACGCTTCCAAGTCTGATTAAGGCTAGTTTTTTAGACTAATTTGTGCTAGAATTAACGGTGTAAACGGGTTAACCCGAAAAATAAATAGGAGGCCTTTATAATGGCAATCGTTTCAGCAGAAAAATTTGTCCAAGCAGCTCGTGACAATGGTTATGCAGTTGGTGGATTTAACACAAACAACCTTGAATGGACTCAAGCAATTTTGCGTGCCGCAGAAGCTAAACAAGCCCCTGTTCTTATTCAAACTTCTATGGGTGCTGCTAAATACATGGGTGGTTACAAGGTATGTAAGAATCTTATTGAAAATCTTGTAGAATCAATGGGAATTACTGTGCCAGTTGCTATTCATCTTGACCATGGTCACTATGAAGATGCATTGGAATGTATCGAAGTAGGTTACACTTCAGTTATGTTTGATGGTTCACACCTTCCAATTGAAGAAAACCTTGAAAAAGCTAAAGTTGTTGTTGAAAAAGCACATGCTAAGGGTGTTTCTGTCGAAGCCGAAGTTGGTACTATCGGTGGTGAAGAAGACGGAATTATCGGTGATGGTGAATTGGCACCAATCGAAGATGCTAAAGCAATGGTTGCTACTGGTGTAGACTTCCTGGCTGCAGGTATTGGTAATATCCACGGTCCTTATCCTGAAAACTGGAAGGGTCTTCACCTTGATCACCTTGAAAAATTGGTTGCGGCTGTCCCTAATTTCCCAATCGTATTGCACGGTGGTTCAGGTATTCCTGACGATCAAATTCAAGCTGCTATCAAGCTTGGTGTGGCTAAGGTAAATGTAAACACTGAATGTCAATTGGCCTTCTGTAAAGCAACTCGTGAATTTGTTCATGAATTTGATGCTAACGAAGCTGAATACATGAAGAAGAAACTCTTCGACCCACGTAAATTCTTGAAACCTGGTTTCGAAGCTATCACAGAAGCTGTTGAAGAACGTATCGACGTATTTGGTTCAGAAGGTAAAGCTTAATTGTAATTGTGCTAAGTTTATAATAAAGAAAGTCCGTGTATAGCGGGCTTTCTTTATTTTCAAAAAAATAAGATTGACAAATTAGCAGAGTGAGATCGCTGTTAGTTGAGTTGATAGAGGCGTTTGTAGCGTGTAGGTTACAGGTCTGAAGGCTGTGGTTAAAGATGAGTGTCTTTAAAATACTTTAGGTTTGTATAAATACTTAAAGTATTTTAAAATTTTAGTTTCTATTTTTGAGTTAGTATCAATTTGTAGGTTTTAAAGCCCATTTTGCCACAATGATACCCACTAGTCCAATGGAGGCTAAGCAAATTAATTTTGTATAAAAAAAGCTCTCTGCTATATTGCTGATATCACTAGAAAGTGCGTAGACACTCAAGGCTGAATTGTGATCTTTAATCCAAGATACTACTGTGAGGGTTGACAATGAAAAGACTTGTTGGATAATAGCACCGAGTCCATAATATTGAGAACGTTTAATTCTTCTTTCTAAAAATGGTAAAGTTTCATCTTTGGTATATTTTTGCAGGATTAAGTGATTGCCAGTAGCAATAAAAGTACAGCTTAGCAGGACTCCAATGAGGTAAGTCGCGGACGGTAGGAGAAGTAGGAAGCTTATAATACTGCTGATGAGTGAGAAAGCCAATAAATGTTGATCATCTACGACCTCCTTAAGCTTCCTTCTTATCATCATTGATAAAAGCAAACCTAAAACAAGCATGATATAAGAAAGTCCAACCATATAGAGTTTGTTAATAGCTATAAAGTAGATAAGGCTGTAAATGACTATGAAATTTCTTGCGGCACCAAACCACATGGTAGATACAGTCGGTAAAGAGAAACGTAAAGGGCTAATAGACAGTCCGACAATCAGAAATAAGCACAAAGCAAAACCTATGTCCAAAATATAATGGGCATCTGCTGTTTGTTTTAATAATCTTGTAAAAAAGGAAAGCAGCAGCATACAAATGGCCGGTAAGAAATATAGCAAAGATCTTCTTTTTCCGGAAAAAGAAGATCCTATCTGTGTTTCTTGTCCTTGTTCAAGCTGGTAGATAAATATATATAACACACCTAAAGGGAGTAACCAAAGAGCAAATACCAGCGTTATAGCAGTATGACGGAGATATAAGAGTAAAACAATCGTGATTCCTAAGATAAGATAGCCCTTAACCAAGGATCCTTTCCCTTCCCACTTATTTTCTTTTTTTAAAAGACTTTTGATTGTTTTAAAGAGAGCGTTATAGTTAGACAGTCCCAATCCTATTAAAATGGCTCCTGCTTCCCAAAATATAAAATGAATCTCGCCCAATAGACACGAGCAACATCCTAAGAGTGTTAGCAAAAGGCTGTATCTTAAAACTTTATATGGATTTTTTAATTCCCCAAAACCTTGCAAAGCAAAGGTTCCAGCTTTTTCAAATGAGTATAATAATACGAAAGGAAGCAGGAAACGGTATTGACCATAATGCTGGTATAATAAACCTGCAAAAATAACATTTGGGACAATGACAGCCCCTTCTGCTAAGGCTTCTCCTAGAGCAGCTCCGGCATTTTTGGTTATTGCATTCATCAAATTCACCCACTTCCTATTGATAATCATTATAGTACTCTGATGATGAAGTACAAGCGATAAAAATAATTGAAGTTTCTATTGTCAAATGGCTTGAATTTTGCTACAATACTACGGTATGTGGTGGATTCACCCTTAGACTAAGTAGGAGGAAAACAGATCAATGGCAAAAGTATGTTATTTCACAGGCCGTAAAACAAAATCAGCCAATAACCGTTCGCATGCAATGAACAAAACTAAACGTGTTGTCAAGCCAAACTTGCAAAAAGTTACTATCCTTGTCGATGGTAAGCCTAAAAAAGTTTGGGCTTCAGCTCGTGCCCTTAAATCAGGGAAAGTGGAACGTGTTTAATGAGGAGCCCAAGGGCTCTTTTTTGTTGTTCTTTTTATTTTCAGTATAGAGGTATTTTAGTTAATTTTTGGGAGGATGACACCTGAGAAGAGATGATTTTTCCTTATTAATTGGCATGATGATTAAATGCTTTAATACTTAGGTAAATTTTTCTTTTTTAAAATTGGAGTTCTTGTGATATGGAAGCTAAGGGAGCAATAATACTCATTAATTAAAGTTAGCAAAAGAAGTAGTCAATTCATCTCCAGTAACGGAGTTAATTACCAAGTGCTTTGGTGCTTAAGATCCTTCCCTTGTATCTTTGTACTTTAGTCGGTGTTTATGATAGAATAAGATGATAAAAACTTGTGAGGTAAGAGGATGACTGTAAAAATTAATACGAAAGATGGTCAGATTGAATTATCTGATGATGTTATTGCGACGGTTGTCGGAGGTTCAGCGACAGAAATTTTTGGGGTAGTTGGGATGGCCAGTAAGAGTGCCATCAAGGATAATTTCCAAGCATTGCTACGTAAAGAAAACTATTCTAAGGGTGTTGTTGTTAAATCTATGGAAGATGGTATTACTGTGGATGTTTACACTGTGATGAGTTACGGTGTCAAAATCAGTGAAGTTTCTAAGAATATTCAAGAACGCGTGAAGTTTAATCTAGAAAATCAACTTGGCATTCATGCCAATGTTGTTAATGTCTATATTCAAAATATTAAAGTTGTAGGAGAAGATTAGTGCCAAATATTACAACGAGCTTATTTCAAGAAATGGTGCAGGCGGCTGCGACTCGTCTTGGAAATCAAGCAGAATATGTTAATTCTTTGAATGTTTTTCCGGTTCCTGATGGTGATACGGGAACAAATATGGGGATGACCATTGAAAATGGAGCGAAGGCAGTTGCTGACCAACCGGCTTCAACTGTTGGTCAAGTCGGTCAGGTTTTATCTAAGGGCCTCTTGATGGGAGCGCGTGGAAATTCAGGTGTTATTACCTCGCAGTTGTTCCGTGGATTTAGTCAAGCTATCAAAGATAAGGAAGAGCTAGATGGTAAAGCTCTGGCAGAAGCCTTTCAATCAGGGGTAGAAGTTGCCTATAAGGCGGTGATGAAACCTGTCGAAGGAACAATTTTAACTGTCTCGCGTGGAGCAGCTACTGCCGCTCTAAAAAAGGCGGAAACGGCTAATGATGCTGTAGAAGTCATGAGAGCAGCCCTTGATGGTGCTAAGGCAGCCTTAGCTAAGACACCAGATATGTTGCCGGTTTTGAAAGAAGTTGGTGTAGTAGACTCTGGGGGTCAAGGTTTGGTCTTTATTTATGAAGGCTTCCTATCTGCTTTGACAGGAGACTATATTGCTTCGGAGGAGTTTCGAGCGACCCCAGCTAACATGAGTGAAATGATTAATGCAGAACACCATAAATCGGTTGCTGGTCATGTAGCTACTGAGGATATCAAGTACGGTTACTGTACTGAAATCATGGTGGCTCTCCGTAAGGGGCCTACTTATGTCAAGGAGTTTGACTATGATACTTTTCGTACTTATCTCAACGAACTAGGGGATTCCCTTCTGGTTGTCAATGATGATGAAATCGTCAAGGTTCACGTCCATACTGAAGATCCTGGTCTGGTTATGCAAGAAGGTCTGAAATATGGTGCTTTGGTTAAGGTCAAGGTTGACAATATGCGAGGACAACATGAAGCTCAATTGGAAAAAGAGGCCAAACAAGAGATTGTGCCGGCAGCTCCTGCAAAAGAATTTGGTTTGATTGCTGTTGTAGCTGGTGATGGTTTGGCAGAGATTTTTAAATCTCAAGGTGTTGACGCTATCATCTCAGGGGGTCAAACCATGAACCCATCGACTGAAGATATCGTGAAGACTATTGAGTCTCTCAATGTCAAAAATGTTATCATCTTACCTAATAATAAAAATATTTTTATGGCGGCTCGATCCGCAGCGGAAGTGGTTGATATTCCTGTAGCTGTTATTGAAAGTCGAACGATTCCTCAAGGTTTAACCAGTCTTTTGGCCTTTAATCCTGACAGTTCTTTAGAAGAGAATGAAGCTGCCATGTCAGCCAGCCTAGCTGATGTTATCAGTGGTAGTGTGACTTTGGCTGTTCGTGATACTAGCATTGATGGTCTGATAATTCACAAGGATGACATCTTGGGTATGGTTGATGGTAAGATTGTTGTTTCTAATCCTGATATGGAAGTAGCTCTGCTTGCGACTCTTGATAAAATGATTGATGACGACAGTGAAATTGTAGCTGTCTATATCGGTCAGGATGGTCAAGAAGAGCTCGTTAATAAATTGGCAGAGAACTTAAAAACTAGTTATGAAGATATTGAGGTTGAAGTTCACCAAGGAGACCAGCCGGTCTATCCTTACTTGATGAGTGTTGAATAGTTCGTTAGAATATCTAAGAGGCTGTCTCAGCCTCTTTTTCTACTATTGTTAAGATTAAGATTATCAAGGCTTTTAGATTGCAAATAATTTTAAGACAGCAGCTAAATTAAAGTTGTTGTTTTATTTTTACGACTAATTGGTGAAAAATGTTCACAAAACTATCACCTTATCTGGTATTTTTTATATTTTATTTTGAAGAAAACAAGGTGAATTTTCTAATTTTGGGCTTGCATTATTTTTTGAAAATGTTATTATAGGTACAAGATTTTTGAATTTTTAGAAAAATCCGTAAAATTCAGATAAAGGGGGTAATATGAACCAAATAACTTTAAAACAAGCCAAGACTGGCTCAGATTTACTTTTAGATACTCTGGTAAATTTAGGAATTAAAACTATTTTTGGCTACCCCGGTGGAGCTGTGCTCCCATTATATGATGCTATTTATCAACATGATAATATTCAGCATATTCTTGCTCGTCATGAGCAGGGTGCTCTCCACGAGGCTGAAGGCTTTGCCAAGTCAACAGGTAAGGTTGGTGTGGCAGTTGTTACCAGTGGTCCTGGAGCAACTAATGCTATCACAGGGATTGCGGATGGTATGAGCGACAGCGTTCCCATGTTGATCTTTACTGGACAGGTTGGCATGGCTGGAATCGGTAAGGATGCCTTTCAGGAAGCTGATATCGTCGGAATTACCATGCCCATTACCAAGTATAATTATCAGATTCGTGATGCGGCTGATATTCCTCGGATTGTTACCGAAGCGGTTCACATTGCGACAACTGGTAGACCAGGACCGGTTGTCATTGATTTACCTAAGAATATAGCCGAGACTAGGGTAACTAGCTACAATGATCCAAGTCTAAATTTGCCTAGCTATCAACCCAAGGTTGAACCTAATGGCTTGCAGGTTAAGAAACTTTTGAATCAACTTAAGCGAGCTAAGAAGCCTCTAATTATTGCTGGAGGTGGTGTTAACTATGCTGGAGCTTCTAAGGAACTGATTGCTTTTGCGGAAAGATATAACATCCCAGTTGTCTCGACCCTCTTGAGTTTGGGAACCATTCCTATTTCCCATCCTCTGGCACTTGGTATGGGTGGGATGCATGGTTCCTATGCTTCCAATATGGCTATGACTCATTGCGATTTTATGATTAATTTTGGTTCACGCTTTGCTGATCGTTTGACTGGTAATCCAAAGACCTTTGCTAAGGATGCTCTAGTTGCTCATGTTGATATTGATGCAGCTGAGATCGGTAAGGTTGTTAAGACTGATATCCCTATCGTTGGGGATGCTAAAGAGACCTTGAGTCTGTTATTAGCTGAGGAGGAAGTCAAGACGAGACATGATGATTGGACTAAGGAAGTTTTGGCTAATAAGGCTAGGGCTCCTTTCTCTTACAAATTTGATGAAACCATCATTAAACCTCAGCACGCTATCGAGATCGTTGGAAAGTTAACTAAGGGAGAAGCCATTGTCGTAACTGATGTCGGTCAGCATCAGATGTGGGCGGCTCAGTTTTATCCCTACCAAAATGAGCGTCAGCTTATCACTTCAGGTGGTTTAGGGACTATGGGCTTTGGCATTCCGGCTGCAGTCGGTGCCAAATTGGCTAATCCTGATAAAGAGGTTATCCTCTTTGTCGGAGATGGTGGTTTTCAGATGACCAATCAAGAGTTGGCTATCCTCAATGGCTATGGCCTACCAATTAAGGTGGTTCTTATCAATAATCATTCTTTGGGCATGGTTCGCCAATGGCAGGAATCCTTTTATGAGGAACGGCGCAGTGAATCGACTTTTGATGATGAACCAAACTTCCAACTTTTGGCTGAGGCTTATGGTATCTCCCATTATCAGTTCTCTAATCCCAAAACCTTGGAAGAGGATTTGCAGGTTATTACCGAGAACAGGCCCATGTTAATTGAGGTGAATATTTCCAATCGTGAGCATGTTTATCCGATGGTTCCATCTGGGAAATCAAATGCTGAGATGATGGGGGTGACCTTCGATGCGTAGAATGTTAACGGCGAGGCTTCGTAACACAGCTGGTGTCCTCAATCGCTTTACGGGGGTTCTTCTGCGAAAGCAAATTAATATTGAGGCAGTGTCGGCAGGGTATACTGAAGAAGAGGGGATTACCCGTATCACTGTTATTGTTGATGTCCCTAGTTTGGAAGAAACTGATCTCATCATCAAGCAGCTCAATCGTTTAATTGATGTTATTCGGGTACGCGATATTACAGATATCCCGCATCTGGAGCGGGAAGTTATTTTAATTAAGTTGGCAGCTCCAGCTCATAAGCGGGCAGAAATTTTAGCTGTTATTCAGCCTTTCAGGGCTAGTGTTATTGATGTAGCTTTGAAATCTATCACCATTCAGGTGACAGGTGATGCTAATAAAATTGATGCGCTCTTGCGAGTTGTTGAACCTTATGGCATTAAAAATATTGCTCGAACTGGAGCAACAGGTTTTTCACGAGATTTGTCCTAAAAATCTCTCTTACTGATACTAGTTTGTTAGTTTAGTAAACATATATTTTTAGAAAAGAGAATTTTAATTATGACAGTAGAAATGGAATACGAAAAAGATGTAACAGTTGACGCTCTTGCAGGAAAGAAAATTGCTGTGGTTGGTTACGGTTCACAAGGCCATGCCCATGCTCAAAACCTGCGTGATTCAGGTTATGATGTCATTATCGGTGTACGTCATGGTAAGTCGTTTGATAAAGCTAAGGAAGATGGTTTTGATGTTTATGAAGTTGGAGAAGCGACTAAGTTAGCTGACATCATCATGGTTTTGGCACCGGATGAAATTCAAAAAGATATCTATGCTAAGGAAATTGCACCGAATCTGTCTTCTGGCAATGCTCTAGGTTTTGCTCATGGGTTCAATATCCACTTTGGCTATATCAAGGCACCAGAAGATGTTGATGTTTTCATGGTTGCTCCTAAAGGACCTGGTCACTTAGTTCGCCGCACGTTTACGGAAGGTTTTGGTGTTCCAGCTCTCTATGCTGTTTATCAAAATCCAACTGGTCATGCAAAAGAAATTGCCATGTCATGGGCTAAAGGACTTGGTGCCGCACGCGTTGGCCTTTTGACTACAAGTTTCAAGGAAGAAACTGAAGAAGATCTCTTTGGTGAGCAAACTGTCCTTATGGGTGGCTTGACTCATTTGATCGAAGCAGGTTTTGAAGTTTTAACTGAAGCAGGTTATGCGCCTCAATTAGCTTACTTTGAAGTTCTTCATGAAATGAAATTGATTGTTGACCTCATCTATGAAGGTGGTTTCAAGAAAATGCGTCAATCTTGTTCAAATACTGCCGAATTCGGTGACTTTGTGACTGGTCCACGTGTCATTGGACCAGAAGTTAAGGAAAACATGAAGGCTGCCCTTAAAGATATCCAATCTGGTAAATTTGCTAAAGAATTTGTTGAAGACCACGATGCGGGCTTCCCACGCTTGAAAGCTTATCGTGAAGAAGCTGAAAATCTTGAAATTGAAAAAATTGGGGCAGAATTGCGTAAGGCTATGCCATTCGTCAACCAAAATGATGATGATGCTTTCAAGATTTATGAATGATCTCATTCTGTTAGTAGATAGAGAAGGCGAGAGCCTTCTTTTTTCTTGAGGAAGTTCATCCAGCGTAGAGGGTGGAGTGAAACCAGCCTTTAAAAATATGCTGAAAATGTTATAATAAACAGGACTATATGACTATATAAGATGGAGAATTACTCTATGACTTTCTACAATCACAAAGAAATTGAACACAAATGGCAAAAATATTGGGCTGAGCATGAGACTTTTAAGACGGGGACCGATAGCTCCAAACCTAATTTTTATGCCTTAGATATGTTTCCTTATCCTTCAGGAGCCGGCCTGCACGTTGGCCATCCAGAAGGTTATACGGCGACAGATATTCTCAGTCGTTATAAGCGTGCTCAAGGTTACAATGTTCTTCACCCAATGGGTTGGGATGCCTTTGGTCTTCCAGCAGAGCAATATGCTATGGATACAGGGAATGACCCAGCTGATTTTACAGCAGAAAATATTGCTAATTTCAAACGCCAAATCAATGCTCTTGGATTCTCATACGATTGGGATCGCGAAATCAATACGACCGATCCTAATTATTACAAGTGGACCCAATGGATTTTTACTAAACTTTATGAAAAAGGTTTGGCCTATGAAGCCGAAGTCCCTGTTAACTGGGTCGAGGAATTGGGTACAGCTATCGCCAATGAAGAAGTTCTTCCTGATGGCACATCCGAGCGTGGTGGGTATCCTGTTGTCCGCAAACCCATGAAGCAATGGATGTTGAAAATTACTGCTTATGCAGAACGTCTCCTCCAAGATTTGGATGACCTTGATTGGCCAGAATCCATCAAAGAAATGCAACGTAACTGGATTGGTAAATCAGTCGGAGCTCATGTTGATTTTCAGGTGGCTGGAACGGATAAGGACTTTACGGTCTTTACTACTCGCCCTGATACTCTTTTTGGCGCTACCTATGCAGTAATGGCTCCAGAGCATGAGCTGGTTAATATCATCACTAGCCCAGAACAGGCTCAGGCTGTTGCTGATTATAAGCACGAAGCCAGCCTCAAGTCCGATTTGGCTCGAACTGATCTCAATAAGGATAAGACGGGAGTCTGGACTGGTGCTTATGCCATTAACCCTGTCAATGGTCGTCACATTCCAATCTGGATTTCAGATTACGTCTTAGCTAGCTACGGAACTGGAGCTATCATGGCTGTTCCAGCTCATGATACGCGTGACTGGGAATTCGCGAAGAAATTCGGTCTGGATATTATTCCTGTTCTTCAGGGTGGGGATGTTGAAAAAGAGGCTTGGACAGAAGATGGCCTACACATTAATTCAGAATTCCTTGATGGCTTAAATAAGGAAGAAGCGATTGATAGAATTATTGAGTTTTTAGAAGATAAAGGAGTTGGTAAGAAGCAGATCAATTATCGCTTGCGAGATTGGCTCTTTAGCCGCCAACGTTATTGGGGTGAGCCAATTCCAATTATCCATTGGGAGGATGGTACTTCAAGTGCTGTGCCAGAAGATCAGTTGCCGTTGGAGCTGCCTGTTACCAAGGACATTAAGCCTTCAGGAACGGGTGAGTCACCATTGGCAAATTTGACTAATTGGTTAGAAGTGGTTCGCGAAGATGGTGTCAAGGGACGTCGTGAAACTAACACTATGCCACAGTGGGCTGGTTCAAGCTGGTATTATTTGCGATATATTGATCCGCACAATGATGAAAAAATAGCTGATGAAGACTTGCTTAAGACATGGTTGCCAGTTGATATTTACATTGGCGGAGCTGAGCATGCTGTACTTCACTTGTTATACGCTCGCTTTTGGCATAAAGTTCTCTATGACCTAGGTGTTGTACCAACCAAGGAACCTTTCCAGAAACTCTTTAATCAAGGAATGATTTTGGGGACCAGCTATCGTGATAGTCGTGGGGCTCTTGTCGCAACCGATAAAGTTGAAAAGCGCGATGGTAGTTTTTTCAATATTGAGACTGGCGAAGAATTGGAGCAAGCGCCCGCTAAAATGTCTAAATCCCTCAAGAATGTTGTCAATCCAGATGATGTTGTTGAGCAGTATGGTGCGGATACTCTGCGTGTTTATGAAATGTTCATGGGCCCTCTTGATGCCTCAATTGCCTGGTCAGAAGAAGGTCTTGAAGGGTCTCGTAAGTTTCTGGAACGCGTTTATCGTCTCTTAACTACTAAGGATATTACGGCTGAAAATAATGGCAAGCTTGATAAGGTTTATAATGAAACTGTTAAGTCAGTGACTGAGCAGATTGAAGCCATGAAATTTAATACAGCTATTGCCCAGCTCATGATCTTTGTTAATGCAGCTAATAAAGAAGGAACACTCTTTATTGACTATGCTAAAGGGTTTGTCCAATTATTAGCACCATTTGCTCCTCATATTGCTGAGGAGTTGTGGCAAAAGTTGACTAAATCAAGCGATTCTATTTCTTATGTGACTTGGCCAACTTGGGATGAATCGAAACTTGTTGAAGCTGAAGTAGAAATTGTCGTGCAAATTAAAGGTAAGGTTAGGGCCAAAATGATGATACCTAAAGATCTTTCACAAGAAGATATGCAAGCACTAGCTTTGGCCGATGATAAAATCAAGGCTGAAATTAAAGGGGAAAATATTTTGAAAGTAGTCGCAGTCCCCAATAAACTTGTCAATATTGTAGTTAAATAAATTTAAAACAGATTCCTTTGGGATCTGTTTTTGTGTTTTCCAATGAACTTTAAAGTCGGTTTTAAGAAACTATTAGCTAGCCATATAAAATTTAAGAAATCCTGTGCCAAGTAGCTTTAAGCCCTGTGTCCAATTAACAGTTCATGTCAACAGGCTCTCATTCTAGGCTAAATTCCACACCAAAATCACTACTCGAGCTATTTGCGAGTTTTCGCGAGAGACTCGCAAGCATTATGAATGGGAATAAAAATAAAAAAAGTAATCTAAAGGTATTGACAAAGGAGGAGGTGTTTGCTAGAATAAGGGAGCTGTCCTCGAGAGAGGGGCAAGACCTTTGAGAACTGAATAGAGACGAACCAAGACGTGCGGGTTACGAGAGTAACCTGTCAAAGGACAATAAGTCAGCGATGACACAAGTGAGTTAAGCGCTCAAACTATTAGATGAGAGTTTGATCCTGGCTCAGGACGAACGCTGGCGGCGTGCCTAATACATGCAAGTAGAACGCTGAGTACTGGAGCTTGCTCTAGTACGAGGAGTTGCGAACGGGTGAGTA
>NZ_JAAKDU010000006.1 GCF_011038795.1 Streptococcus tangpeifui | reverse complement strand
AGAGAGCTTATCTACCGAATTTTAGTCGTATTTTTATACTCATGCTTATCGCATATTTTGGGGTGCTCGTCAGTAGAGTGGATCAGTTTTGCCCTCGATTACTAGAATCATTAACTCGTCAACCACAAAGCCCTCACTAAGATTATACACCTAGTGAGGGCTGTGTGTCCGTTTTCATTATTCTGTGGGTGAGGGCGGAGCCATCATGGATGTCTTGCCCAGACTTTTCAGCTTTTCTTGTGATTAGAATTTTCTAAAACGTTGGTAGCGTTCTTCCAACAACTGTTCTAGGGGAAGTTGACTGAGACGATCCAACTCTTCAACCAAACTAGTTTTGATATTTTCAACAATTTCACTGGTGAAGTATCCATGCTCTGGAATAACCTTGTCAATGACTTGCATATTGTAAAGTTCTCCAGCTGTTAACTTCATCAATTCAGCTGCTTCAGTGGCTCTGGAGCCATCTTTCCAAAGGATAGAAGCGAAGCCTTCCGGGCTGAGGATAGCATAGATTGTGTGTTCCAGCATCCAAACCTTGTCAGCGACAGCTAACGCTAAGGCTCCACCTGATCCTCCTTCACCAATGATAATAGCAATAATCGGAACCTTGAGATCACTCATTTCCATCAGATTCTTGGCAATAGCCTCTCCTTGTCCGCGCTCTTCTGCGCCGATGCCTGGATAGGCACCTGCTGTATTGATAAAAGTCACAACAGGACGGCCAAATTTTTCAGCCTGTTTCATTAAGCGAAGGGCTTTACGATAACCATCAGGATTGGGTTGGCCAAAGTTACGGTTGAGGTTATCTTGGAGATTTTTCCCCTTTTGAATACCTACGACTGTTACAGGTTGATCGGCTAAATAGGCAAGTCCACCAACCACGGCGCCATCATCAGCAAAATGCCGATCTCCGTGAAGTTCAAAGAAGTCATCAAAAACTTCCTTGGCATAATCCAGTGTCGTCATCCGACTTTGATCACGGGCTTCTTTTAAAATACGGGCAACATCACTCATTTGGCACCTCCATGAAAGGCTAATAATTTAGCAATGGTTTCCTTCATTTCTGTCCGCTTGACAATAGCATCAATAAAACCATGCTCCAAAAGGAATTCAGACTTCTGGAAGCCCTCTGGCAGGGTTTGACGAACCGTGGTTTCAATCACGCGACGGCCAGCAAAACCGACAAGAGCCTGAGGTTCAGCGATAATAATATCTCCTTCCATAGCAAAGGAAGCTGTGACTCCACCGGTCGTTGGATCCGTCAGCACGGTTAGATAGAAGAGACCCGCATTGGAATGGCGTTTGACAGCAGCCGAAATTTTAGCCATCTGCATGAGGCTCATGATACCCTCTTGCATCCGAGCACCACCTGATGCAGTGAAAATAACAACTGGAAGCTGATTTTCTGTTGCATATTCAAAGAGGCGGGTGATTTTTTCCCCAACAACAGTTCCCATAGAAGCCATGATGAAATTTGAATCCATAATAGCTAAAGCCAAGTCTTGGCCATCAATCTTAGCCGTTCCAGTCATAACAGCTTCGTCAAGGCCCGTCTTTTCCTTGGCAGCAGCCAATTTATCCTTGTAGTTTGGAAAGTTGAGAGGATCTTTGCTTTCAAGACCCGTGAACATTTCTTCGAAGCTATCGGAGTCAACAGTCAAGGCCAAGCGCTCTGAGGCCGAAATTCGAAAGTTATAGCCACAGGCTGGACACATCTTTTCAATTCCCAGATCCTTTTGGTAAATCACATGTTTACAGCCAGGGCACTTAGCAAAAAGTTCATCCGGAACTTCTGGTTTTGCTTTCTCAGGCGTTCTCAAAGACCGATTAGGATTGATTCGGATATACTTATCTTTTCTTTTAAATAAAGCCATAGAACCTCCTAATCCTCTTGATTATAAGCTGGCAAAAATTTCTCCATCAAGAATGAGGTATCATAATCCCCAGCAATGACATTTTGATCTGAAATTAAATCTAATTGGAAGTCGGCGTTAGTTAAAACTCCATCAATTTCCAATTCATAGAGGGCCCGCTGCATCTTCATCAGAGCATCGAAACGATTTTCTCCATGAACGATGATTTTAGCAATCATACTATCATAATAAGGCGGGATTGTGTAGCCGGGATAGACAGCTGAATCTACCCGCATACCGACACCACCAGCTGGCAGGTAGAGGTCTGTAATCTTACCAGGACTTGGAGCAAAGTTGAACTTAGGATTTTCGGCATTAATCCGACATTCGATAGCATGACCGATGATTTTGATATCCTCTTGATCATAAGACAGCTCTTGCCCATTAGCCACCTTGATTTGTTCCTTAACTAAATCAACATTAGTAACAAATTCGGTAACGGGGTGCTCAACTTGAATTCGGGTATTCATTTCCATAAAGTAGAAATTGCCAGAATCCTCGTCCAGCAAGAATTCAATGGTTCCAGCATTTTCATAACCGACTGCTTTAGCAGCTCGAACAGCAGCGTCCCCCATTTTCGACCGTAGGCTGGTACCAATGGCGATAGAAGGACTTTCTTCTAAAACCTTCTGGTTATTACGCTGGAGGGAGCAATCGCGTTCTCCTAGATGGATAACATTACCATGACTATCTCCCAAAATTTGCACCTCAATATGGCGGGCAGGGTAGATAACCTTCTCGATATACATGGCTCCATTACCAAAGGCTGCTAAAGCTTCTTGAGAGGCTGATTCAAAAGCTGAGACTAAATCTTCAGGTTTTTCTACCTTTCGAATTCCCTTACCGCCACCGCCAGCAGAAGCCTTGAGCATAACGGGATAGCCTATCTTATCAGCAATCTTCAAGGCATCCTCAGCGGTCATAACCTCACCGTCCGAGCCAGGAATAACAGGGACCTGAGCCTTAATCATCTCAGAGCGGGCATTGATTTTATCTCCCATTTTATCCATGATAGTTCCAGAAGGGCCGATAAATTTAATATTCATTTCTTCACACATAGTGGCAAACTTAGAGTTTTCACTCAAGAAGCCAAAACCAGGATGGATGGCCTCCGCCCCTGTAACAATAGCTGCTGATAAGACAGCATTCATATTAAGATAAGAATCCGTTGAACGAGCTGGCCCAACACAGATAGCCTCATCAGCTAGGAGGACGTGGAGGGACTCTTTGTCAGCTTCTGAATAGATAGCAACAGTTTCTACGCCCAATTCACGTGCCGCTCGAATGATTCTCACTGCGATTTCGCCACGATTGGCAATCAAAATTTTCTTAAACATATTCTGCCTTTCAGTAAGATGCAAAACTTAAGTGTTCGTATTGAAAAAGAAACTAGCTGGCTAGGGCTCCCTATCTTTGGAATCCTTTATCCAGCCAGTCTCTATTTGTTAAGTTGAAAAATTTTTTCGCTAATCTTTCTTTTATTTACTTGAGTTTTTCATGCTTAGTAAAGAGTCAGCTAGAAAAGCCAACTCACTATGATTATTTGCCTAGAGCAAAAGTCAGAGTACCGCTAGCTGCTAGTTTACCATCGACTTCTGCCTTGGCTTCAACAACAGCGATAGAACCACGGCGTTTGATAAACTTAGCTGTCATCACTAATTGATCTCCTGGTACTACTTGTTTTTTGAATTTAACCTTGTCCATACCAGCGTAAAAGACTAGTTTTCCATGGTTACCTTCCTTAGAAAGCTCCAAAACACCAGCGGTTTGAGCAAGAGCCTCCATAATCAGGACACCTGGCATAACAGGGTATTCCGGAAAATGTCCTTCAAAGAATGGTTCATTGCTAGTGACATTTTTTATGGCCACAATTTCTTCCTCAGACATCTCCAACACTCGATCAACCAAAAGCATCGGGTAGCGATGCGGTAGAGCTTCTTTGATTTTATTAATGTCCATCATTTGATGCGTACCAAGCCCTTTCCAAATTCAACCACTTCTTCGTTGGCGACAAGAATTTCAGTTACCACACCGTCCTTAGGTGCTGGGACTTCATTCATAACCTTCATAGCTTCGATAATCAAAAGAGTTTGACCCTTTTTAACGCTATCACCAACTGAAACAAAGGCTGGTTTATCAGGAGCTGGAGCAAGGTAAGCCACGCCAACCAAAGGACTTTCAACTAAGTCACCTTCTGCAGCAGAACCGGCAGCAGGCGCTGGTACTGACTCAGCTACAGACTCAGCTGGGGTTGGGTTAACCGATGTTGCCGGAGCAACAGCAGGCTGTACGGATGGATTAATAGACTGAGTATCGTTTTTACTCAGGACCAGAGATTCCCCATTATTACTGTAGGCAAATTCACGTAAACTTGATTGGTCAAATTGACTCATCAAATCCTTGATTTCTGAAATATTCATCTTGAATTAGTCCTCCCAGCGTTTGAATGCGAGAACAGCGTTATGACCACCGAATCCAAAGGTATTTGAGATAGCATACTCAACATCAGCTTTGCGGCCTTCACCATAGATGACATCCGCCTCAATGTCATCTGACAGTTCCTTAGTACCAGCTGTCATTGGCAGGAAGCCATGACGAATGGCTTCGATTGTCGCGATTGCTTCAACACCGCCAGCTGCACCGAGCAAATGACCAGTGAAGGATTTGGTAGAAGATACTGGGACATTCTTACCGAGAACAGCGACAATAGCTGCACTTTCACCTTTTTCATTGGCCTGAGTTGAGGTTCCGTGGGCGTTGACATAGCCAACTTGTTCAGGCGTAATTCCAGCTTCATTGATGGCTAGACGCATAGCTTTAGCCGCTCCAGATCCATCTGGAGTTGGTGTTGTCATGTGATAAGCATCATTGTTAGCACCGTAACCGATAATTTCTGCCAAGATAGTGGCACCACGTTTTTGAGCGTGCTCCAAGCTTTCAAGGACTAAGACACCAGCACCTTCACCCATGACAAAGCCATTGCGATCTTTATCGAATGGAATCGCTGAACGAGCTGGATCTTCTGTTGTAGAAAGAGCAGTCAGAGCATTGAAACCACCGATACCAATCTTAGTAATAGAAGCTTCGGCACCTCCAGCAAACATGACATCGTGCATACCGTATTTAATTTCACGGAAGGCTTCACCGATAGCATCGTTAGCAGAAGCACAAGCAGTAGTAACAGACTTGCTTACACCGCGAGCACCAAGCTTAAGTGAAATGTTCCCTGCAGCCATATTTGAAAGAGCCTTAGGGATAAACATTGGTTGAATCCGCTTCATACCACGTTCGTGCATCCTGATGATTTGGTCTTGCAATTCTTGCAGGCCACCGATACCAGAGGAAACAATAACCCCTGTCCGGTCACGATCAACTTGATCCATATCTAGCTTAGCATTCTCAAGTGCTTCCATAGTTGCATAGATCGCATAAAGCGAATACATATCCATACGGTTTTTATCTTTTTTGACAAAGTATTTATCAAATGGGAAATCTTGAATCTCACCAGCATTATGAACAGGAATTTCTGATGTATCAAACTTCGTAATAGGTTTGATACCGATTTTTCCATTTTCCAAACTATTCCAGAATTCTTCTGGGGTGTGTCCGATTGGTGATGTGACACCGTAACCTGTTACAACAACACGATTAAAAGTCATAATTCTTCCTCAATTTCTTGATTTTTATAATAATAGACAGGCTATCTAGTCATGCGACTAGCCTTGCATGGTCATACCACCATCAATAGCGATAACTTGACCTGTAATATATTCTTGACCTGCCAAGAATATTGCCACATCAGCAACTTCTTCAGCTTGGCCAATTCTCTTCATGGGAATTTGACCCAACATAGATTCCTTGGCCTTCTCAGGAATAGCATCCGTCATGTCTGATTCGATAAATCCCGGAGCAATAGCATTAACCCGTACATTACGGCCAGCCACTTCGCGGGCAACCGACTTAGTTAAGCCAAGCAAACCTGCTTTAGAAGCAGCATAGTTAGCCTGACCGACATTCCCCATGAGACCGACAACAGATGACATATTGATAATTGCTCCTTGACGGGCTTTGCTCATCGGTTTCAAAACCGCCTGAATCATATTGAAGGTCCCAGTCAAATTAATCTTGAGTACCTTCTCAAAGTCTTCTTCGGTCATCTTGAGCATCAGTTTATCATTGGTGATACCGGCATTGTTTACCAAGACATCAACTGAACCTAGGCTAGCAATGGCTTCATCAATCATGCGTTTAGCATCTGCTGAATCAGAGACATCTCCTGAAATGGCTACAACCTTAACGCCATAGCCAGCAAATTGAGCTAAGAGCTCATCCGAAATTGCTGAACGGCCATTAAGAATAATATTTGCACCTTGTTTAGCGAACTTATGAGCGATAGCTAAACCGATACCACGGGTTGAACCCGTAATAAATACATTTTTATTCCTTAATTCCATAAGAATCTCCTATTTTTCTAGCAAGGCCTGAAGGCTAGTCAAATCTTCAACATGGGATAGGTTTGCAGTTTTATCAATTTTCTTCATAAAACCCGAGAGTACCTTGCCAGGACCAACCTCAATATAAGAGGTCACGCCTAGCGCTTGCATGGTCGCAATTGAATCGTAGAAACGAACTGGTTCCATGACTTGGCGTGCCAATAGAGACTTAATCTCTGATTGATCCATAACCTTGGCTTCGGTGTTACCAACTAAGGGAAGTTTAAAATCAGAAAAGGTTACTTTTTTTAACTCCTCAGCTAACTGACGACTAGCAGGCTCTAAAAGGGCCGTGTGGAAGGGGCCTGAGACCTTGAGCGGAATCAAACGCTTAGCCCCTGCCTTTTTCAAATTTTCAACTGCAGCATCGACTGCTGCAGCATCACCGCCAATAACAATTTGTGACGGTGTATTATAATTAGCAGGTCTGACATACCCCTTGTCAGAAGCCTGTTGACAAGCTTCCTCGATAACCTCTACAGGTGTATTCATGACAGCGATCATTTTCCCAGTGCCTGCTGGTGCGGCTGTTTCCATAAATTCACCACGCTTCGCCACAAGAGCTACAGCTTCTTCAAATGATAAAGCACCTGCAGCTACTAAGGCTGAATACTCCCCTAGAGAAAGCCCTGCAACTACATCGGGTTCATAACCTTTTTCCTTCAAGAGGTGGTAAATTGCAACCGATGTTGTTAAGATAGCTGGCTGCGTATAGCGTGTCTGATTCAGTTTTTCTTCATCGCGATCAATCAAATCGCGCACATCATAACCTAAAATTTGACTAGCAGTGTCAAAAGTCTCTTTAATAACCGGATAAGTATCATACAAATCTCTGGCCATGCCGAGCTTCTGCGCTCCTTGACCGGCAAATAAGAATGCTGTTTTCGTCACAGTCTTTCCTCCAAGTTTGGCTAGAGATGGCTGCTAAGCTAAGCTCAATCAGCCACCTGAGGTCTTCGCTTGATTAGTCTTCCGATACATCTGCCCAGCGTGCTGCCTGTTCCTTGATAACCTTAGCAGCTCCATAGTAGAGGTCCTTCAAAATTTCTTCACAGGTTTCTTCCTTACGCACTAGACCTGCAATTTGACCTGCCATGACTGAACCGTTTTTCACATCGCCATCAACAACAGCATTGCGAAGGGCACCTGCACCGAGTTCTTCAATCTCTTGGGCAGTAATCTTACCAGCTAAGAAATCTTTTTCCGCTTGAGCATAAGATGAAGATAATTTATTTTTGATAGCCCGAACTGGGTGACCAACAACATTGGCAGAAACGACTGTGTCGATGTCCTTAGCCTTGAGCAATTTATTCTTGAAATTTTGATGGGCGTTAGATTCTTTAGAAACAACAAAACGAGTTCCGACCTGAATAGCTTCAGCACCCAACATAAAGACCGCTGCCGCACCATAACCATCAGCTACACCCCCAGCACCGACAACAGGGATATCAATGGCATCAACCACTTGGCGAACCAGAGTCATGGTTGTCAATTTACCAATATGGCCGCCTGCTTCCATGCCTTCTGCAATAACCGCATCAGCGCCTAGTTTTTCCATACGTTTAGCAAGGGCGACACTCGGAACTACAGGAATTACTGTAATACCAGCATCGTGCAAACGTTCCATATATTTTCCTGGATTGCCTGCACCTGTTGTTACCACCTTAACCCCTTCTTCAATAACAAGGTCAACAATATCATCAGCAAAAGGAGACAAAAGCATGATGTTGACACCGAAAGGTCTATCAGTAATAGATTTTACCTTATCAATATTAGCTTTGACAACTTCTTTTGGGGCGTTACCGCCACCAATAATTCCAAGTCCTCCAGCATTGGAAACAGCTCCTGCTAAATCGCCGTCTGCTACCCATGCCATACCCCCTTGGAAAATAGGGTATTTAATATTTAATAATTCTGTAATCCGAGTTTTCATATAATTACTTACCTTCTTAATAAGTTGATAACACTCCAACAACTTTGAACGTCAAAGTTTGAGTATCAAAGTATCGGTCTAAAGAAGAAGGCGGATGAGTTTCCTCTTCCACCTTGCAGCCTTGCGAATTATTCAGAAGAACCAAGACGATTCAAGGCCACATCTTCGTGACTAAAGCCCTAAAATTCAAAGGCTGGGAAAAGCTCCCAGTCCCTTAAAGAACTTATTTAGTTTTTTCTTCTACGTAGGCAACCAAGTCACCAACAGTATTCAAACCATCTTCAGTTTCGATTTGGATGTCAAAGGCATCTTCGATTTCTGAGATAACTTGGAAGACATCAAGTGAGTCAGCATCAAGTTCGTCAAAGGTTGTTGTCATTTGAACCTCTTCTGCTTCTTTACCAAGTTCTTCAACGATGATTTCTTGTACTTTATCAAATACTGCCATTTTAAAATTTCTCCTTTAAAATAAAAAATAATATTTATAAATACTGTTTGTCACAGTTATCTATACTAAATTTTAACAATTAGACTGCCCCATGTCAATCCCCCACCAAATCCCGATAGGAGCACTGTTTGGCTACCGTCAAGTTTAATTATACCATTTTCAACCGACTCTGCCAGCAAAATTGGCACGCTAGCAGCGCTGGTGTTACCGTAAGACATCATATTCGCCAGAAATTTGTCCCGCTCAATACCAATTTTTTTAGCCATCTTGTCTAAAATCCGGATATTAGCTTGGTGAAGCAGAGCATAGTCTAAGTCATCACTAGAAATTTCCGAACTTTTTAAAAGATCTTTAATGCTAGAAGCTACATCTCGGATAGCAAAATCAAAGATAGCTCGACCATCCATAGTCATGAATGGAGCATTTTCACTAGACTCCGAATAAGGCGAGTTAAGTCCTGACTTTCCTGAGCATAAACTATCGCTCCTACTGCCATCTGTGTTAAGGGACTCAGCAAGAAAATGCTCTTCCTCACTTGTTTCGAGAAGGACACCACCAGCACCATCTCCGAAGAGAACTGCCGTACGGCGGTCTGACCAATCCAGAGTTTTTGATAAAACTTCGGCTCCAATAACCATTCCTTTTCGATAAGCCCCGGACTTAATCAGTTTCTCCGCTGTAGATAGTGAGAAAATAAAGCCGCTGCAAGCAGCAGTCAAGTCATAGGCAAAGGCATTGATTGCACCAATATTAGCTTGTACACGTGCTGCAGTCGTTGGCATCATAGAATCGGGTGAGATAGTAGCTACGATAATAAAGTCAAGTTCCTCAGGCTGACTGCCTGATTTTGCCAACAGTTGCTTGGCCACCTCAGTAGCCAATTCACTTGTTTCTTGATTGCGGCTGATACGTCTCTCTTTGATACCAGTTCGACTGGAAATCCACTCATCACTGGTATCCATAATTTTGGACAGATCATCATTAGTAACAATCTGCTCAGGTACATAGTAGGCTGTTTGACTAATTTTTGCAAAAGCCATTATTTCAACTCCTCAAGGAATTGATAGAGCTTATGCAACCCACGTTCTAAGGTTTTAATCTCTATCTCATCCATTCCTTCTGTAATTTGTGTCACCATGTTCTTGTGGAAACGGTTATGAAGACGATAAATCAAGCGACCCTTTTTGGTCAAGTTGAGGTGAACAACACGACGGTCAACCTTTGAGCGATGGCGTTCAACATAACCTTTTTTTTCCAACTTATTCAAGCTGGTTGTCACCGTTCCCAAGGTCACCATCAGCTCACGAGCAATATCGCTTGGGGTAGCATCCGGAATATGACCAATAATATCAACAGTATGCATTTCCTTCATGGAGACGTCATTAAAGCGGCTGTTTTTTAAACTCATTTCCTCAATGACTAAGACATTGTTGAAAACTTTGGTTAGATATTCATTTACTAGTTTATAATCCAATTTATATCTCTTATACCTCGATTCTCAAATAATTTGATATTCAAAGTATATCAGATGCGAAATCTCTTTGCAAGAAAAATGAAATATTTTCTTAACGATTTAGCAGGATTTCAGCTTATTTTCAGGTCCTATTTTACCAATTAATTAACTGACTGGAACTTATCCTTGACAAAACTGGCTCAGTCGCAATATTACTAATTAAAAGTAAATTTAAGACTATTTAGCACTTTAATGTAAAGATAAGGTTAAGACGAGAAAAGAACTGGAATTTTTCTCCCAAAATCTAGTCCCTTGAAACTGGGGCTCATACAACTCTTGAATTTAAAAAAGCACTCTCAGGGTATTTAATACTTCAGCTAATTTTCCCAAAATCCTTTGTTGATTAAGGCCATCTACCATCTATTTCCCAATGAATTTCGGCCTACGTTTAGCACTGAAGGCATTAACCCCTTCTTTAAAATCTTCAGTAAAGGCCAAAGATTTCTGCAGTGCCAATTCAAGGTCAGCATATTCTTCCCAACCGGCAAATTCACTCTTCCAAACCATTTCTTTAATCGCTTTAAAGGAGTTTGGTGAACTGCGTTTCAGTCGCTTAATCAACCGGTCCGTGTCACGTTCCAATTTTTCAGAATCCGCTAGACGGTAGATAAAACCCCAGTCTAAAGCTTTTTCAGCATTAACAGCCTCACCCGTCATGGTAATTTGCGTAGCACGATTGATACCAATTGAACGTGTTAGGAGGAAGAGGCCCCCAGCATCGGGTGCTAGACCGACACCAACAAAGGCTTGGATAAATTTAGCTTTTTCGGAGGCAATGGTAAAATCTGCCGCCAACACCATGTTAAAAGCTGCCCCTGCAACTGGTCCATCAACACTCATAATAACAGGTTTTGGCAGACGCTTAATCATGAAAGAAATAGTGTTTACCAATTCTGCGATCCTTACGAGTGATTGAACATCGTCAGCATCAACAGCCTTTTGCATCTGATCTAAATCTCCACCGACTGAAAAGACCTTTCCATTAGCATTGATAAGTAAAATTTGCACAGTTTCATCTTTTTCAGCCTGACTAATGGCCTCGATGATTTCTTCACAGATAGGAATATTGAACCCGTTAGAAACCTCAGGACGATTGAGAGTTAGGGTGGCGACACCATCTTCGACACCATAAAGAATGGTTGAAAAATTCATAAGATACCTCCAATTATTTTAATGCTCAAACAAAAATAAAGGTTTTGTCGTATTCCAATTTATTATATCTGAAAATACGAGTTTGACAAGGAATTACTGTCTTTTGCCTTTGTTATATTTGTAACAAAAGAGGCCGAATGCTAGGCTCAGCCTCTCACTTATCTTTATTTTATCCTTCTAACACAGGTATCCGGAGGAGCTCCATAGCCTGATCTAGGCTGCTTATCAGACGGTCTGCCTGACTCTGATCAAGACCAAAACGCTTGTCCTCGAGAGCCCAAACTTCAATACCAGCTGCAACCCCAGCAGCAATACCTTTTTCACTATCTTCAATAATCAGTAAGTCTGTCTTAGCAAGGCCTAGGAGATCTGCTGCAGTATTGTAGATAGCAGGATTCGGTTTGCTCTCTGGAAATTCTTCCCCCGATAAAATGACATCAAAATAAGCAGTCAAATCCGTATCCCCCAGAGCTTTCAAGATATCTGACTTAGTTGAACTAGAGGCCAAACCAATTTTAATCTCAGCCCTTTTTAAACGTTCCAAACTTGAGCGAACGTCTGAAAAAATAACTTCTTGGTAGGGGAGAGGATGGGCGGTCTTATAGGCTGTATAATTTGCCTGTAGCTGGTTGATATCCCAGTTCTCATAATCTTGACCTAAAATTTTTTGCCAGACCTGCTTCATACTGCCACCGACAAAAAAGCTAAGGGGCAGATGGTCAATCGAGATTCCCAGACCTGCTAAAAAAGTTTGACGACGGCTGTAATAGAATTCTTCAGTATCAAAGAGAACACCGTCCATATCAAAAATAATTGCTTGCTTCATGAAAAACCTCAGCCTCATTTTACCATAAAGAGTCTGTCTGGACAAAGTTCAATCAGGCACCAGGCAGACTGATGGGGATTAAAACTGAATTTGAAAAGATGTCTGAATTTTGCTATAATTTTAGGCAATCTCACAAGGAAAGATAGACGGAATTATTATGAAAGTCATTAAATTTGGTGGAAGTTCGCTGGCTTCTGCAGAACAGTTAAAAAAGGTTCTCAATATTGTCCGCTCGGACTCTGAACGACGCTTCGTAGTTGTTTCAGCACCAGGAAAACGTACCCCTGAGGATACTAAGGTTACCGATGCTCTCATTAAATATTATCGTTCGTATACCAACGAAGATGATGTCTCAGCAGATCAAGATTGGATTATCAAACGCTACAAAGGTATCATTGATGAACTAGGCCTATCTCACAGTATCCTTGATAGGATTACCGCCTCAATTACAGAATTAGCCACCCTGCCTATTGAAGGAAACGATTTTCTCTACGATACCTTCCTAGCAGCCGGAGAAGATAACAATGCTAAGTTAGTGGCGGCTTACTTCCGTAAGAATGGTCTGCCTGCCCGTTACCTGCACCCTGGTAAGGCCGGTATTATTGTTTCCAGTGAACCCGGCAACGCCCAAATTCTTCCTTCAAGTTACGATAAACTGGAAGAATTGCGAGATAGCGATGAGGTACTAGTTATCCCTGGCTTCTTCGGTGTGACTGTTGACAAGCAAATTTGTACCTTCTCCCGCGGGGGGTCTGATATCTCTGGTTCTATTGTTGCTGCCGGTGTCAAGGCTGATCTCTACGAAAATTTCACTGATGTTGACGGTATCTTTGCAGCTCATCCAGGTGTTGTCCATAAGCCTCACTCCATCGAGGAATTGACCTACAGGGAAATGCGGGAGCTGGCCTATGCTGGTTTTTCTGTCTTGCACGATGAAGCCTTGATCCCTGCCTATCGAGGACGGATTCCGCTGGTTATTAAGAATACCAATAATCCTAGCCATCCAGGAACCCGCATTGTCCTAGAACATAGCAAACAAGAACTACCTGTTGTAGGGATTTCAGGCGATGATAAATTCGTCAGCATCAATATTTCCAAATACCTGATGAACAGAGAAGTCGGTTTTGGCCGCAAGGTTTTGCAAGTTTTGGAAGACCTCAACATCCGTTGGGAACACATTCCAACCGGAATTGACGATATGTCCATCATTCTACGGGAAAGAGAACTGACCCCTATCAAAGAAAGAGAGATTCTGACGCAACTAACCCGTAACTTGGGTGTCGATGAGGTCGAATTTGAAAGGGATCTTTCCATCATTATGATTGTTGGAGAAAACATGAAAAATCAAGTTGGGGTTATGTCAACTGCAACTAAAGCTATGTCTGATAAAGGCATTAATATCGAAATGATTTCCCAAGGCTCCAGTGAAGTTTCCGTCATGCTGGTTATCAAGTCCAGCCATGAAAAAACAGCAGTTCGGGCGATTTATAAGGCTTTCTTTGGTCAGGATAAATAATTTTCAAATGCTCTCAGTTCGAGGGCTTTTATTTTGCCTTGCTCAATTAAAAGCATTCTTAGCCTTAATCAGATTGTCATCTCGTAACCTTAGCTTTTATGATATAATTAGGGAGATTGTTTACGGAAAATATATCTTGACTCATAAAAGGATGGGAAGGTGAAGACCTCTTATTTTTGATTGACGTTCTTTTTTCTGTCCCAGTCTACTTTAAAAAGGAATGATTATGAAGAAATTTTTTATTAGCCTCTTAATGGCTCTTGCTCTAATCCTTGCTGGCAATCTAGTCCAGGCTGATGACTTCGAGGCCCCCGCTGAGCATGCTATTGCCGTTGAATCTTCAACTGGGAAAGTACTCTATGAAAAGGATGCTACCAGTCCAGACGGCATTGCTTCAATTACCAAAATTTTAACCGTTTATATGGTCTACAAGGCTATTGATGATGGCAAACTCTCTTGGAGTACTAAAGTTAAAATTTCCGATTATGCCTATGGACTAACGACCAATTCTGAAGCCAGCAATGTCCCTATGGATGACCGCGAATACACAGTTAAAGAATTGGTCAAGGCTGCTATGATTGCCAGTGCCAACAGTGCTGCTATTGCCTTGGCTGAGAAAATTGGGGGGGACGAACCGACCTTCGTCGATATGATGCAGACCCAACTTAAGGAGTGGGGAATTGAGGATGCCAAACTGGTCAATGCCTCTGGCCTCAACAATAGCTATCTTGGCGACCATATTTATCCTGATTCTAAGTCTGATGACGAAAACCTCATGAGCGCTCGCGATGTTGCTATTATTGCCCAGCACCTGATTAAAGATTATCCCGATGTTCTGAATATTAGTAAGAAAACCAAGGCAGACTTTCATGGTACAACCATGACTACTTTTAACTTTATGTTAGATGGAATGCCTTATGCTCGTGAAGGCGTCGATGGTCTGAAAACAGGAACGACTGAACTAGCTGGTCAGTCGTTCGTCGCAACGTCGACTGAAAATGGTATGCGAATTATCTCGGTTATTCTCCATGCGGATCATGCTGACACCAATGAATATGCTCGATTTGATGCTACAAATAAATTACTCAACTACGTAGCTTATAATTTCCAACTGACTAACCTAACAGTCGAAGGAGAGGCCTACAAAGCCAGTAAGGCTCAAGTCTTGGATGGTAAATCAAAAAACGTCTCTGCAGTTTCCAAAGACGATTTCCGTGTAGTCACTAAGATTGGCTCCGACAATAAACCAAGTGCTAAAGCTAAGACTAAGCCGGTCACAGCAGCAATCAAAAAAGGTACCAAGGTTGGTACTCTGACCTACGATGATCCCGATTTAATCGGTACAGGTTATCTAGATGGTCCACCGCAAGTAACCTTAGTAGCTCAGAAACCTGTCAAAAAGAGTTTCTTCCTCAAGGTATGGTGGAACCACTTCGTCCGCTACGTCAACGAAAAGCTATAAAGTAAGATGCAACAAGAGGTCGAGATAAAAGTCTTGCCTCTTTTGTTATGACTCTAGATTTATCAGACGGACACAGGTGGGTAAGACTTGTTGCTATACCAAGAAGCCTTACCCTTGCACAGTTCATTAGGTGCTTAGCACCAATAAACCACTGCTGGCTAGCTTTTCTTTGTCACAAGACCAAAGCGGAAATCCAATCCAACTGTGCGGGAAAGGAAGTTTAGGAGGAAACTTTTTTCGTGTGATAAATCACTTTCAAACGCTGTGCTGTTTTAAAAAGTGAGTCTTAAGGAAAAGGACAGTCGTTCATATCATAGTCACGATTTTTTTGAACCCTGCAACTAAAAAGCTAGACTCAATTGTTAGCTTTGTCCTAACAATTGAGTCTAGCTCTTTTATTTTTTCCCCCTATTTTCTTCGACATAACTGATACACCAGTCAATCAGTTCCTCCAGTCGGGTGATTTGTTCAGTCATGTGGAGATACCCCATGATGGCTTCAAAACCGGTTGACATCTTGTAGGTGATAATATCGGTGTTTTTAGCCTTAGTATGGCTGTGTGCATTACGGCCCCGCTTATAAATAACCACTTCTTCTTCCGTTAAAAGATTGCGGTTCAGCATGGCCTCAATCAGCATAGCTTGAGCCTTGGCTGATACATAGTGAGTAGCTAGACGATGAAGCAGGTTAGGTTTAGTCTGTCCTTGAAAAATCAGGTGACGGCGAATATAGAGGGAGTAAACAGCATCTCCCTCAAAAGCTAGGGCGATACCGTTTATGAGATTGACATTGACTTTAGTCACGGGTCCACCTCACGCCATCTTTGGTATCCAACAGTTTAATCCCTTGAGCTGCTAGGTCATCACGAATCTTATCAGCTGTCGCAAAATCTTTTTGTGCCCGGGCGGCTTGGCGTTTTTCAATTAAGTCCTCAATTTCGTTGTCTAAACGCTCTTCTTGGAAGATGATGCCAAAAACCTCCAGCATCTTAGCAAACGATTCCTTTATAGTTTGGTTATAATGACCTGAATTGATCCATTTGGCCAATTCAAAGATAACCGTAATGCCATTAGCGGCATTGAAATCATCATCCATGGCAGTCTTGAAATCTGCTAGAAACTTGTCCAAGCCGGCTTGATCAACCTGATCACTCAGCGGAAGCGTATAGGTATTCTTGAGGTACTTGAGATTGGTCTTGGCATCGTGGAGGGCCTTTTCGGTGAAGTTGATAGGTTTGCGGTAGTGCTGGGTTGCTAAGAAGAAACGAAGCACTTGACCATCAACTGTTTTGAGAAGGTCATGGACAGTTACGAAATTACCCAGGGACTTGGACATTTTTTCATTGTCAACATTAACAAAACCATTGTGCATCCAATAGTTAGCAAAGGTTTTCCCCGTCTTGGCTTCAGACTGGGCAATTTCATTGGTATGGTGAGGAAACTCAAGATCTGCTCCGCCACCATGAATATCAATAGTGTCTCCTAAAATAGTAGTCGACATCACCGAGCACTCGATATGCCAGCCTGGTCGACCGGCTCCCCATGGGCTGTCCCAAGAAATTTCATCCGGTTTAGCTGATTTCCACAGAGCAAAATCGAGGGGGTCTTCCTTGAGCTCAGTCTCACTATCAGTGCGGCCACTGGCTCCAACTTCCAGATCAGCTAGAGTTTTATTGGCCAAAGCTGCATAATTTTGCGATTTTTGCACACGAAAATAAACATCTCCCTCAACTTCATAGGCAAAACCTTTATCCATCAAGACTTGGACGAAATCAATAATGTGATCCATAAAGTCCATAACCCTAGGATTCTGCGTAGCTGGTTTGATCCCTAGCGCTTTGGTATCGGCCATGAAGGCTGCGATGAACTTATCAGCCAAGTCCTTTGGGAGCATGTCAGCTTCCTTGGCTGCCTTGATGATTTTGTCGTCAACATCAGTGAAATTGGAAATATAGTTAACTTGATACCCAGCGTATTCAAAATAGCGACGAATAGTATCGAAGGCTACACTGGATCTAGCATTACCAATATGAATATAATTGTAAACTGTTGGTCCGCAGACATACATATTGACTTGACCCTTATGTAGGGGGACAAAGTCGCGCAAACTTCGCGTCATGGTATCATAGATTTTTATCATAATGTTTTTCCTCATGAAATAGTCAGAGGGTGGGACAAAAGTCCTGCCTCCTATTAACTAGTTTAGATAGAGTAGTTTGACGCAGTGGTTAGGAGTAAGACTTGTTAGTTATGCCGAGAAGTCTTACTCTTGCACAGTTCATTAGGTACTTTAATACCACTGAACCACTGATGATTGGAAGTCCTTATCTTGGGGCGCAGTCCCATTTTCAGGCGTCCCTCTTAAACCGTCCACTGAACTGTTTAAGTGCCATACAAGAGATAGCTAATAATCGAGCACGCCTACAGTGCTGTGGAATTAGAGACATAGTTGTTGGTGCTTTAGTACTTTACAAATATGGCTCTGACAGTATAAAATCTCTCAGGTGTTTTACACCTGCGTCGATTTTCCTAAATTCCTTTGCAGGCTTAGCAGCTTTATGTCTTGATTAAACTGTGCGGAGGTGGGTTAGAAAGCTCTGGTAGAGCTTTTTAATCGGGAAATAAAGCTTGCAAAGCAAGTGTCAAAATGCTCCAGTGGGCTTTGGCAGTCTGGGGATAGACTGCCAAAGCCCACCACCTAAAAATAAGAAAGCAGCAGAGACCTGAGCCTTAAAATAGGAGAGCGAGGAAAATCGAAATCGCCTTTCATGACGATTTATCGATTGAGTCCCCTCTCATAATATTCTCAGATTTCTCAAAGTCCACTGTCATCAAGAACTAGACAAGTATTTACCTAACAAGAGTAAAGCACAAAACTTAGGCTTAGCCTATTTCTTCTTTGGCCCATCATCTTTGATGATAAAGGTCAGGATAACCCAAAAGATACCGATAGCCAGCCAGATATAAGCATAGCTACGACTGCCATTGAGCCATTGCTGACCAACATTGAGAAAGGCCAAAATAATGACCAGTAAATTTAACCAATTTTTCTTAATAAAGTTCATTATTCCCTCTTTTACGGTGTCCGAACTGACGAGATTCTCACATCTGGGTAATCGCTAGTTACTAGCCTACAGGTGGGATGAATGATAGCTAGCTTCACGAGCTTCTTGCAAAGTTTTGATGGCCACCTCATCTTTTCGCCCATGGACTCGAACAACCTTAGCTGGGACTCCGACTACGGTGACATCTGCTGGGACATCCGATAGGACAACAGCTCCTGCACCTACTTTAGCATTGGGACCGACCTCAATAGGACCAATCAGTTGAGAATGAGCCGAGATTAGGGCTCCTTGGCGGATAGTGGGGTGTCGTTTGCCAACATCCTTACCGGTTCCACCTAGGGTAACACCATGATAGAGCATAGCTCCCTTTTCAACAATAGCTGTCTCTCCGATAACCAATCCCGCTCCATGGTCAATAAAGACCCCGCTGGCTATCTGAGCTCCTGGATGGATCTCAATATTTGTCCAAAAGCGCCAAAATTGACTGTGCATTCGAGCCAGCAGTCGCAGGTGGTGTCGCCAGAGAAAGTGAGAAATCCGATGAGCAGCGAGGGCTTTGATTCCCGGATAGGTTAAAATCACCTCTAGGGAAGTCCGGGCCGCTGGATCCTGTTGCTTAACAATATCTATTGATTCTTTCCACCAACCCATAGGCACCTCACTTAATTTTCGATACTAGCCCAATCCACCAAGGTTTGATTTTCGTTGAGGGGATCAAGTACCACACCCTTGGTATCGCCAACACCGCTCTCTCCTTGAGCTGGATGGGCAATCTGATCCACAGTCCAAGTCATGACTGTTCCCTTGGCTAGACGGAAAGGATAGCCTAAATCCCCGTCATTATACCATTTAGCAAAGCTAGGAATGTTAGAAAAGGATGGGATGTAAGTTTCATTTTCAATTGTCAAAGCCGGGTAACTGCGTTGATAGCTGCCATCTTCGCTAGCCAAGATAATGACAGGGACAAAGTATTGACGTTGCAAGCTATCTCGACCTTGATTTTCTTCCCCTAAAACATCATTCAAAAGCTTGGTGTAAGTATTGATGAGTTGAATCAATTCACTGCTCTTGAAAATAGTGGAGTTGGCAAAGTCGCCAGCTTTTTTAATATTAAAGACCAAACCATGCAAGCGGTTAGTTACCGCCTCTTCTAAAACTTCAATACTAGGCCGTTCTACCCAGTCTTGCGTTTTAGCACTAGGGTGTTCTTTTTTGAAAGTATCCAAATCACTTTTATTACTGAAAACAGGAATAACTTTTTGACCTTGCATAGCAACAGCATAGGGTTGGGCAGCTGCTATCACTGGAATAGAATGAAGACAGTTAACTAGGGTCAACCCGTCTAAAAAGTTCTCTGGATTAGCAATAAAATTACGTAAGGCAAAATCGAGTTCTGAGTTAAATTTATTCATGATGACCTTCTTCTGATTCTACTACTTGTTCTTCTTGATTCTTAGATTGATGGGGGTGGTGACCTTTGCGGTGATGGTGTTCATCTTTTTCAATCATTGGATGCTGTCCTGCTGACTGATGGTTCCGTTTCTTATAATGATGCTTTTTAGTCTCTTGTCCCTCGTTTCCTTCAGGTTTTGGCAAGAGAGCCTTGATGGAAGCATTGACCCGACCTTTATCATCTATTTTAATCACCTTAACATCGACTTTATCACCCACTTTAACGATATCTTCAACTTTATTAGTTCGTTCCCAAGCTAATTCTGAAATATGGACTAAGGCATCAGTCTTATCAAAGAGATTGACAAAGGCACCAAAGCTTTCGATACGGACAACTTCGGCATGGTAAATCTCACCAACCTTGGCTTCACGCACTAGATTGGCAATGATTTCCTTGGCTTGAGCAATGGCTGCTTGGTCAGGAGAGTAGATTTGCACATTTCCTTCTTCGTCGATGTCAATCTTAACCCCTGTTTCTTCGATAATTTTATCTATAGTTTCACCGCCTCTGCCGATGACCACCTTGATTTTATCGACATCAATCTTAATAGTGTCAATCTTAGGCGCGGTTGGAGCCAAGTCAGGCCGCGGAGCTGGAATCGTTTGTTCAATCAGATCGAGAATTTCAAAACGGGCCTTTTTGGCTTGAGCTAAAGCCTCCTTAAGAATTTCTGGAGTAATCCCTGAAATCTTAATATCCATCTGCAAGGCTGTAATCCCTTGACGGGTTCCGGCCACCTTGAAATCCATATCACCAAAGTGATCTTCAAGACCTTGAATGTCTGTTAGAATGGTGTAGTTGTTGCCATCAGAAATCAGTCCCATGGCGATACCTGCTACCGGAGCCTTGATGGGAACTCCCCCTGCCATTAAGGCTAGAGTGCCAGCACAGATGGAAGCTTGGGATGAAGAGCCATTGGATTCCAGTACTTCTGCCACCAGACGGATAGCGTAGGGGAAGTCTTCAAAACGCGGTAAAACCTGAGCCAAAGCCCGCTCCCCCAGAGCACCATGACCGATTTCTCGGCGGCCAGGCGCTCCATAGCGACCTGTTTCTCCGACAGAATACTGAGGAAAATTATAGTGGTGCATAAAGCGCTTGCGGTACTCTGGATCCAAGCCATCGACAATCTTGCTATCACTCATAGGTGCCAGAGTCAAAACCGACAGAGCCTGAGTTTGGCCTCGGGTAAAGAGCCCTGAGCCGTGCACTTGGGGTAAGAAATCGACTTCAGCCTCTAAAGGACGAATTTCATCGACCTTGCGGCCATCTGGACGAACCTTCTCCTCGGTAATCAGGCGACGAACCTCAGCATGCTCCATTTCTTCTAAGATTTCAGCAACATCACGCAAGATGCGCTCGAGTTCTTCGTCTTCAGCATAGCGTTCTTCATAGATTGCCAAAACTTGGTCTTTGACCGCCTGCGTTGCTTCTTCACGCGCCAGTTTTTCTTCAACTTGAACAGCTTTTTGCAGATCACTGTTATAAGCTGAAATAATTTCAGCCTGAAGCTCAGGGGCAACCTGCAAGAGCTCAACCTCTGCTTTTTCCTTACCAATTGCAGCGACAATTTCTTCTTGGAAGGCAATCAGTTCCCGAATGGCTTCATGTCCTTTGAGTAAAGCTGCTAGCATAATATCTTCGGATAATTCCTGAGCACCCGACTCAACCATATTGATAGCTGTCTTAGTTCCCGCCACCGTCAACTCCAGACTGGAGGCCTCCTTTTGTTCAGCTGTAGGATTAATGATAAAATCACCATTTAGGTAGGCAACCTGAACGCCTGCAATCGGTCCATTAAAGGGAATATCAGAAATACAGAGAGCGAGAGAACTTCCAAACATCGCTGCCATTGGAGCAGAAGCATCAGGATCGTAGGATAAAACCGTATTGATGACCTGTACTTCATTGCGAAAACCTTCGGCAAACATGGGCCTAATAGGACGATCAATCAGACGAGCCGTTAAAGTGGCATCGGTCGAAGGACGACCTTCCCGTTTCATAAATCCACCAGGAAATTTGCCAGCCGCATACATCTTTTCCTCGTAATTAACCTGCAAAGGAAAAAAGTCAGTTGTAGCCATTTTTTTGGACATGGTTGCAGCGGATAGGACTGTTGAATCTCCATAACGCACAACAGCAGCACCGTTAGCCTGTTTGGCTACTTGACCGATTTCAACCACTAGGGGTTTCCCTGCAAAAGTCATTTGAAAGGTTTGTTTTGCCATGAATCTACCTCATACCCATGAATCAGCAAGAACTTTTTCATAGGCTAAAGCCTGGCCCTCGCTAATCCTTGAATGTTCTAGTTAAAATTGATACCTGTTTTTTACAAAATTAAATAAAGATGAGCTTAAAGATTTACTGCAAGGCCTCTTGACTTAATTTTGTATAAAATCATGGTATCGCTTATATTCTACCACAAAAGGAGGCTAATGATAAGATTAGGAACAGGATTAAAGCTAAGAAAAAGCCTCAAAATTGTCCTTTGAAGTCTATGTTTATATAAAATCAGACTAGGCATCAAGCACAGGCAGCTTAAATTATCTAGTGGATTTAAGGTTGGAATAAGACAAACGACAATTGATAACACTGAAACGAAGCAAGGCCTAAGGCAATGACATATCATTTAGTTTTTCAAAAAGCATTAGAAGCGATTAAGCATCTGAGCTATGATTAACAAGGCTAAGAAAAACACGACAATAATTCCGAAGCCAGAAAATCCGGCTTGAATCCGCTTGGGCTTGGTTAAATTTAGTGGCAGTCCTAAGCCAAACAAAAAGGGGCCTAGGATAAAGAAGCTATAAAAAAAGACATCATTTTTTAGATGAAGACTGTAAAAAGACAGACCAAAAACAAGAATACCTAAGAAACTGATCCAGACCAATTTGCGGTAGCCTGAGGACAGGGCTAGCCCGAGAAAAACCAGACCTAAGGCTGGCATGGCTAGAATAAAAATAAAGAGAAGCTGAACTAACATGGCTCTATTATAGCATAAAGGTTAAAAAGCCAAGTCAGCAAAAAAAGAGGAGAGTGGGACAAAAATCAGTAAATTGTGATAAAATCACGATTTTGATTTTGTTATCCCACTATCCTCTGCACAATTGGCTAGGTTTTCCACTTTGGCCTTGCGGCAAAAGGAAAAACTGCCAGCAGCAGTTCATAGAGGCTAAAGCACCTATGAACTATGCAAGGGTAAGATTTGTTGGTTACGAAGAAGTCTTACTCTCAACTGCTGCGCCAAGAGTTTGTTCCAAAATAGGAAGACTGGACGAATTCTTGTCCAGCCTTCTTCTAGTTTATCCGATTGTACCTTAGAATTGATCAATCAAAAGTTGTTTCATATCTTCAATGTATGGCTGACGTGGGTTAGCTGGTGTACATTGGTCATCATAAGCCAAACTAGCCAGACGATCCACAGCTGCGTCAAAGGCTTCCTTGGTAACCCCGTTAGCTGAAAGTTTTGGTTCAACACCTACTGCATGCATCAACTTGTCAATGCGTGCGCAGAGTGCTTCAACCAATTCAGCATCGTCTTTACCTTCAAGTCCAAGGGCTCGAGCAATATCTGCATAATCACGCTGTGCACGGTATTCTTCATAACGTGGGTAAACTGAACGTTTGACATTTCCTGCTACGCCATTGTAGCGAATAACATGCTGCATGGCAATTGCGATAGCAAGGCCGTGCGGAAGGCCGAATTCGCCACCAGTCTTGTGTGCCAGTGAGTGGTTAATACCAAGGAAGGCATTACCGAAAGCCATACCAGCAAGCGTTGAAGCATAATGCATGTTTTCTTTGGCTTGTTCACCGCGAAGTGTTGGATTCTTAGGATCATAGTTATAAGCATCTTCCAAGTTTTCGATGATTAACTTGATAGCTTCAAGTGACCATGGACGTGTAAAGTCAGACGCCATAACAGATACGTAAGATTCAAGGGCATGTGATAAAGCGTCAAGACCTGACCAAGCAGCTGTACGTTTTGGTACAGTCATAACAAACTCTGGATCAACGATAGCGACTTGAGGTGTTAATTCATAGTCGGCAAGTGGGTATTTCACGTGTGTGAAATCATCTGTGATAACAGCAAACGGCGTTACCTCTGCACCTGTACCTGATGTTGTTGGAATACAGAAGAGACGAGTCTCTGTTTGATGTTTGAACTTCACAATACGTTTGCGGATATCGATGAATTTTTGTTGCAATTCAAGGAAGAATTCACTCACATTTTCATAAGCATCAAGCCATCCTTCTTCACGATCAAGAGATACTTCGTAAATCAAACGAGCAATCTTAGAGGCATCAATCGCAGAACCACCACCGATAGCAATAACGGTATCAGGCTTGAAGTCACGCATTTGTTTGGCGATTTCAATTGTTTGACCAAGAGTTGGGTCTGGCTTGATGGTGCCATAAAGTGAGGTCACCACTTTTTCATCACGAAGTGCTAATTGCGCATAAACCGTATCAACAAAACCAAATTGAACCATCCCCGGGTCGGCAACGATGAGGGCGCGTGTCATTGGTTCATAGGCATCTTGCAAATAAGAAATAGCATTCTTTTCGTAGTAAGTTTTTTCTGGCAAACGAATCCATTGAGGACGGTTACGGCGTTTCGCAACAGTTTTTACGTTCAAGAGGTCGCCAGTAGATAGATTGTGTGACAATGAATTTTTCCCCCATGATCCTGTTCCAAGAGTTAAGCTGGCTTGCAGTGCATCTGTATAGACATCACCAATACCACCGACTGAGTCTGGCTGGTTAACCAAGACACGAGATGAATTAAGGGCATCACCATATTCCGTAACGAATGGGTCAGCTTGAGAACCGATTTGGATAGCACAGTTGTGACCAGCACCTTGATAATCAAGCAAAGCAGCCACGATCTCGATACCGTCTTGGCGATCTTTCGCTTTATAAACTGAAAGGATTGGAGAAAGCTTCTCTGAAGATAATTTTTCACCAATGTTTTTCTTGTCCAATTCAAACAAGAGCACATCTTTACCTTCTGGTAATTTCACACCAGCGTGTTCACAAATCCAGGCAGCTGACATACCAGCAACGGGTCCGTTAACACCGTGATTGTCATTGAAGACGAAATCTTCAAGTTTTTTATAGTCTTTCTTAGGTACCAAGTAAGCACCTTTTTCCTGCATTTTAGCCAGCCATTCTTTGTAAATTGGAGCTTCAACTACTGCTGAGTTTTCTGTTGCACAAATCATGCCGTTATCAAAACGTTTTGACAAAAGAAGATCTTCGACTGCACGATCAAGGTGGGCCGTTGCATCTACATAAACAGCACCATTACCAGCACCAACCCCCATTGATGGGTTACCAGATTTAAGAGCTGCATTAACCATGCCGGGGCCGCCGGTTGCTAAGATGGAGGCAATTTTCTTATTTGAGATCAAGGCATTGGTATTAGCGATTGATGGTGTGTCAATCCATTGAACAATATTTTCAGGAGCACCGGCTTTGACCGCAGCATCGTAGAGAATCTGTGCGGCGTGCGCTGAACATTTTTGAGCTGATGGGTGGAAGGCAAAGACGATCGCATTGCGTGTCTTTAAAGCAACCAAAATTTTGAACATGGTTGTTGATGTTGGGTTAGTTGTTGGTACAATACCAGCTAAAACACCAAGAGGGGCTGCAATTTGGATACTGCCAGCTACTTTATCTTCACCAATAATGCCAACCGTTTTTTCATTTTTAATACGTTCATAAACATATTCTGTCGCAAAGTGATTTTTAGTATCTTTATCCTCGATAACACCGCGACCTGTTTCCTCATGTGCTTCTTTCGCCAGTTCAAGAGCGGCTTCTGAACCGGCAAGCGCCATAGCTGCAACAATTTTATCAACTTGCTCTTGAGAGTAAGTTGCATAAACACGTTCAGCTTCTACGGCTTTGTCTACAAGTTCCCCTGTATACTGTTGCGCCAATTCTTCAGCACTGAGTTCTGCAGTTTTAGTTGCTTTTGCCATAAATTTATCCTCCAACGATAATCCATTAACGAATGTTTGACTAAGAAGATAATCACACATAAGAATTTTTAAAAAATTAGTTTGTGATTTTCTTCACATTAATATTGTAATCTTTTACAAAATAATGTCAAGTACTTTTGTGAATTTTTTCACGATTTTTTTAATTTATACAATAAACTGCTTTCCTTTCTATGAAAAAACTATCAAACCAAACGGTTAGTAAGTCTAAAAAAGTGACTTGCAGAGCCTACAACTCTGTAAAAAAGAAAAAAGCAGGCTTGAAGTTTCTTGCTTCACTGCCTGCTTCCCTATTTTTCTTTGAGACTGATAGACAATAAAAATAAGCTCAGTTGTAAAACTAAGCTTAGTTATTCAAGCTCGGGCTAACAGGTTTTAGGAATCTGTCTTAAGAAATCAAAATTCCTTAACAGGCTCCTAAAATCCTACACCTTTTAATCGCCCTCAGCATCATTTTATTACCGACGAAGTCCGAGTGATTGAATGAGGTCGCGATAGCGATTAACATCGGTACGGCGAAGGTAAGCTAAAAGGTTACGACGGTGACCGATTTTTTTCATCAAACCACGGTAAGTTGCGTGGTCTTTTTTGTGTTGCTGAATATGTTCATTAAGGTGGTTGATTTCCCAAGTTAGGATTGCAACTTGCACTTCAACGGAACCAGTGTCGCCTTCGTGACGAGCATATTGAGCAATGATTTCATTTTTTTTCTCTTTTGAAATTGCCATATTTTTTCTCCTTTTATTGCTCCATCCGAGTGGTAGGCTTTGGCAAATCCTACTACCAAGAAGAAGTTAGTTTGTCTTTGCGACTCTTACATTCTAGCAAATTGGGTTAGGTCTGTCAAAGTATTTTAATTTGGACAAGATAAATTTCATCCCTTAACAAGTTAATCTGAAAAAGAGTCTGGCCCAGATTTCTCATTCAAGTAAAAATTTTTTCCACTATCTGGGGACAAAAATTCCAGAACGATACCATTGGGATCAATATCATCACCATACCTGACCTCTAGCTTTTAGCTTAGGGATCCTCTTTTTGCATCTGGGGAGGTGTCATCGTATTCAAATAGATAATGGGCTGAGTAAGGATGATCTTTTTGAATGGTCTTCCAACTTGTCCCACCCTTGGCTTGGTTTTCATAGTCACCTTCAATCAGCTGGTTAAATTGTTCTCGTGACCAGCCGATTGTGGGGTTTTCTTGTTTGACAGTTTCAACATCATCAGCTACTAGGCCTCCATCGACATCTGTCAATTGGTACTTGCCAAATCCATTTTTCTCAAAGGTTAAATGGACAGCAAGCTGCCAATCATTGTCGTTACTATTGTAATCCAAATATATTTTACTATTATCCTTCATCGTAACTACTGGCTTGGGACGCTTTCCCATGTTTCTTTAGCACTTTATTGAGAATGGTTTTATTGATTTTTAATTGCTTAACTTCCTTTAATGTCCAGTCGAACTGATAATCAGCATCCATATAGTTCTTAATATCATGAGATTTTGGCTCAGTCCAAAAGTAAGAGTCCTTAGCAGAGCTAGACCGATGCGACTGCCTATACAGAGAGCAAGTGTTAAAACTCCCAAAAAGATCAAGCAAACTAGACATCCTCCTAAAACGACCAACCTAGGATAGCCATTGTTCGATTTTTCTCGATAGGTCCTTCTGTATGATTTTCTTTAGTCATAATTTCTCATCGTGCTTAGCTAGAACAGTCAGCTTTTCCTGTCTCTTCTAATTTTTTTGATTCTGTTTTCCTCATTTATTTCCCTTAAGCAAAAGATTTTTTAACATAAGAACTAAACCCAGTCCTATACTCAGACCCCCAAAAATAGCAAAAGTGGCTCCCGATCCGCTGGCAAAGAAGCCAAAAAAGCGCAGAACCAGCGAGGCACAAGCTCCGCCCAGATTACAGCCCAGAAGAACCAAGGTGGTAGCTGTGTGGAGGTGACGCTTGGGGATGGTTTCAGAAATGAGATTGAAGACATAGGTGACACCTAAGCTATAGACAAAGCCTGTCAGAAGAGCTCCTAAGCCCAATATAATGATATCAGGAGCCAGCCACATAACAAAGAGTCCTAAACCCAAAATGAAGACAACTAAACTCATTAGAGAGCGGCCCAAAAGCTCCACTAGGCTGCTAAAGAAAGTTCCTGCTACAATCCCCATCAACATCATCAAACTGAGAATCAGGCTGGCCTGCTGAGCACTGCCCAGTCCGTATTGGGTCACAACAAGAGGAATTCGCAGGGTATTAGCCGAATTAATAAGGATGACAAAACCTGCATAGAGGGCAAGGGATAAAATATACAGCAGTTGACGAGGAATTAAATGATCAGTTTTTATCTGTTTTTTAATAGGCTCTTGCTGGACAGGCGATGACTCGGGAGATTGAGGAACAAATGCTAAATAAAGCCCTAAAATAAGGAAACCTAGGGCATAAATTGCAAAAGTTACTGACCACGTAAAATTCAGTAATTGACCTGCTATAAAGGTCAAAAGAGCTGAGCCTAGAACTTCTGCCGATCCACGAAGTCCCAGCATTTTGATGCGGTCTCGTCCTGTAAAGCGTTGACTGATAATACTGATAGCACGAGCATTGATGAGACCAATCCCTAGTCCCAAAACCAGACGCGAAAGAAAAACTAGGTTATAAGTTTGATTCATTAGAGGAAAAAAGCCCCCTAGCGACAGCAGACAAAGACCACTAACGATAATCAAGCGTTCAGAAAAAAAACGACTAATCCCAGGCGTTATTAATAAAACCGCAATAATAGCAAAGGAAGGCAGGGAAACAAGCAGTTCCACTCGGTCAGAACTAATCCCCCTCTGGTTGTAATAATGAATCATTTCTGGTAAAGCAGGCGAGATCGCATAGGTTGAAACCAGCATCAGGGATAAGGCCAAGAGGCTGATTTTCTCCATCGTTATTTTCATAATAATTCCTTCTTGAAAAACAGTAATGATACCAGTATAATGAAAATTAGAAAAGAAAAATAGGACATAGGTCCTAAAAAGAGGTCGCTATGGCAAAAAAGTCCTTAGAGTACTATCTAAACAAATACCAGCTAGATCGTATTTTCCCTCAGCATTATATTAATCAACTCCAGCTTGTGCTTTACGATAAGGGACAGGCTATCTGCCAACAGGGGCAAAATTTACAGCATCTCTTCTATTTTATCGAAGGCCATATTAAGATTGTTCGTCGGCTTTTTAATGGCAAGGAACATATTTTAGAAACTCAGGAACAACCAACCCTCATCGGTGATATTGAGCTGATGACTAGCGAGGTCAGTGTCTCATCTGTTATCGCCCTGAAACCCAGCTTAGTCATCCAGCTGCCCCTGACCAATCGCGATCAGCTCTACCGAGATCCCCTCTTTCTCTATCAGATTGGCCGCCAGCTTGCCCAAAAATTGGAGCAGCAAAACATCATCTCTTCAACCAATATTTCCTATTCCGTCAAGGAGCGCTTGGCTACTTATATTCTGGCTCAGGAGGACAACAACATCTTCCAGTTACACCCTAGTGTCTTAGCCGATGTCTTCGGGACTTCCTATCGGCACCTTGGACGAGTGATCAGGCAGTTGCAGGATCGAGGCATTATAGAAAAGATTGCTTTTAAAACCTATAAAATTATCGATCGTTCACAATTAGAAATAGCTAGTATTCGCGATTAGTGTCCCAATCTTTCTTTCTCCTTTTTTTCGTGCTATACTGAACTCAAGTATAAATTTTACATCTAAAGAGGTTTAATCATGTCACCACAAGAAAAAATCATTAAAGCCAGTCATCTGATTGATATGTCCGATATTATCCGTGAAGGGAATCCAACCTTGCGGGCGGTTGCCAAGGATGTGGAATTACCACTCTCTGATGAAGATATTATTTTAGGCGAAAAAATGATGCAGTTTCTCAAAAATTCACAAGATCCGGTCATGGCTGAAAAAATGGGCCTTCGGGGAGGAGTCGGCCTCGCAGCTCCTCAGCTAGATATTTCTAAACGAATTATTGCCGTCCTAGTCCCCAATCCAGAAGACGAAGAAGGCAATCCACCCGCTCAGCCCTACAGCCTGCAGGAAATTATGTACAATCCTCGTATCGTGTCTCACTCTGTACAGGATGCAGCCTTAGCCGACGGTGAAGGCTGTCTCTCTGTCGACCGTGAAGTCCCTGGTTACGTTGTTCGTCATTCACGGGTAACCATTGAATATGTGGATAAAAACAGTAATAAACAAAAGGTCAAACTTCGGGGCTACAACTCCATGGTAGTTCAGCACGAAATTGACCACACCAACGGTATCATGTTTTATGATCGCATCAATGAAAGCAATCCCTTCGAAATCAAGGAAGGTATGTTGATTATTCAATAAAAAACGAACAAGCTCTGGCTAATAAAGTCAGGGCTTGTTTTGGTTTTCATTCAAATAAGTATTTATAATCAGGTAAAGGCTGTCAATACCAGTCTTTTTTATCTGTTCAAATTCCTTTGGGCTATGATCATGGTAGAGCAGTTCATCCACCAAGGCGGATATAAAATCAAAGACCACGAGCGACAAAGTTTTGAGACTAATATCTGATTGCTTGTTTTGGTAATCCAAGAAACATTGATAAGTCAGAGTTTTTATTTTCTCATTGTGCTCTTCAAGAAGAGATTTGGCTTGAGGAACCGCATAAGCCAGCATTTCGATCTGGGCATGAAATTTTGTATCCTCTACCCGCAGCAATTGCTCTACCAGAGAATGCAGCCATTTTTTAGGAGCCTGAGCAAACAGGTCTAAAGACTCCTTGGTGCTGAGTTCCGTAAAAATCTTATCGATAAAGGCGTGATTGTAGCGTTCCAAGAGGGTGATTAAAATATCGTCCTTGCTGGCAAAATAGGAATAGAGAGTCCCAACAGACAGACCAGCCGTCTTGGCAATTTCGTTGGTTGTCACATTAAAATAGACTTTTTCTGAAAACAGCTCCTTAGCTATCCTTAAAATTTTTTCTCGTTTTTCAATGCTTCTCTCCTGCCGAGGAGAGCGAACCTTTTTTTCTATCATGTGATTTCCTCTTTATCAAAGCTACTCCTATTATAGCATATAATGGAACCCCTCAAATATTTAAAAATATGATTATTTACTCATTTTTATCTTGACAAGACTGCCGTGTAAGATTATAATACATTTTAAATATGAGCTTTTACTCACGTTTTATAAAAGGAGGTCATTATGACTAAATTGAAAAAGATTTTACTGACACTGGCCATGTGTCTGGGAGTTTTTCTGGTGATGCTAGATACCACCATCATGAATATCACTATTCCAGCTATTCAGAAAAGTTTTAACATCGGCTTGGACAGACTGTCTTGGGCTATCAATATTTACACTATTATTTTTGCCAGTTTTACTATCCCCCTAAGTAAGCTCGCCGATATTTACGGCAAGGGACATTTCTTTGCACTTGGTCTCTGCCTCTTTGGCTGCGGCAGTTTAATATCTGGTTTTTCAGCAGGATTTAATTGGCTGCTGGTCGGCCGTCTCATTGCCAGTTTTGGAGCTGCCATTCTCTTGCCCGTTGGAAATACCTTAGGTATTTCCACTTGGCCCATTGAGGATCGGGTTAAGGTCGTTGCTGCCTTAGGCCTGACCCAAGGAGGAGCTGCCGCTATCGGTCCTACTCTCGGTGGATTCTTAACAGATAGTCTGTCTTGGCATTGGATTTTCTTTATCAATCTCCCCTTTGTTCTATTCGCTTTTTTGCTTATTTGCTTTACTTATCATTTTCGCAATGACGAACGAATTTTAACCAAGATTGACTGGATAGGTAGTCTCCTTTCTATGATGAGTCTCTTTGCTGCTTCCCTTGGTATTATTAAAATTCGTGACTGGGGATTTTGGGATGTTAAAAGTTTGGTATGTTTTCTTGTCTTCCTCATAGCTCTTATCATCTTTATTTTCCTTGAAAAGTGGATTGAGCATCCTATGATCAACCTTAATCTATTTAGATTTCGAGAATTCTCTGCCTCTACCTTCATGGCTACGGTCGTGCAATTCTTCTATGTCGGTGTGCTCGTTATTCTCCCAACCTACTTCACCAACGTGCAAAGTAAGGCGGAGCTTGGTGCAGCTCTCATTCTCTTACCTATGTCCATCATTGTCTTCATCTTTGGTGGCCTAGGAAGCCTGCTCATCAATAGGCTAGGCCCACGGATTTTGGTCCTAATCGGTTTGGGGAGCATCCTCCTTTCCTATGGCTTACTAGTCACCGTTAACCCTGCCAAGACTTGGGAAATGACTGCTGCTACTATTATTCTCGGTATCGGCTTTGGGACTATTGCTGGTCCTGTCAATGTCTTGGCGGCCTCCAGTCTGCAAGGGGAGCTCTTAACTTCCTCCCAAAGTGTTCTTGGAGTTGTCCGTCAAATCGGCTCTGTTCTAGCCGTTTCTGTCTTCATTTCTATGGCGACCAATAATCTTAAGGCCCTAAAGCTCTATACACCAAGCACTATGGCAGATGCCTATATCTCCATCTACAAGATTTGGATTCCTTTCATGATTCTGATGCTGGCTTTGACCCTCCTCTTCCCTAGGAGAAAAGACTATCTCAAAGGGGTGGCTGATAAAAAATAAGATCAAAAACTCTCTCTAGAAATAAGATAAAATAGCTTGTCTTAGTCCCTGCCTTTCTCGTTCTTGACTACTTGGTTCAAATTCTATTTATGACTCATGAGCACTTGTTACAAATTGAACCAGCTTTAGTCGCTAATTTGAGTTCAGTCGTCTTTGCCGCCTTAGTTTGGCTGTTTCTCTAATTATTACAAGGATCTAGAAACTGTAAAAAGATTAGATGGGACATATATGGTCTTTACGTCTTTGGTATCGCGGTGTTATTAGCTGTTAAATTTATCTATCGGTGGCTTTGTGATGAGGATGGCTAGCCCTACAACGACCTCGGCTAGTCAGGCAGCATTAAACTTGGCATGCCCTTTGCCTTTACCCCATCTTTTTTACCTGTGATTTGCTCCTATGGTTGAAAAAGATATTTCCTGCAATGCCTTCTTAAAAGGCTTTTAAGTTGTGATAGCTGACCAAAATGATTGGAGGGTGGGGGCTTCGCCTCTCTACTTTTTGGTTTTCTCCAACTTTTCATCACCCTTTCTTGTTTCCTGCTCCAGAAGTTCAGAGTATTTACGAAGACAGGAGATTTGTGATTGGTTTTGTAACTGTGATGAATAAGCTACAGCCTCTGTATTTTCAATAATCTAGTAGCTATCTTGTTTACCTTTCTTATGTAAATCAATAAAGTAGAGGACGTACAGTACCCGTTTGATGGTTTCAAAAATCTTAAAATCTTTCTAATTCTGCTTGCTGGAAGATGTTTTCAGTTTTCAAAAAGAGGCTGGAAAAAAGTATTCCAGCCTTCTATTTTTTCAGTAATAACAGTTTGACGCAGTAATTGGGAGTCCTTACCTTGGCATTTCAGGCACCCCCTTAAACAGTCCACTGGACTGTTTAACTACTCCGCAATTGTTAGCGGTCTTCTTAATCAACTGTACGGAGGTGGGACGACGAAGTCAATTTATATAAAAAATCGACTTCTGTCCCACACTCTTTTCTATTGCTTTAGTATCAGCCAGCCAAGGCTGCTAGAAGAGCATCAGCCTGTTTGTTCAGCTGTGCCAGAGTTTCTTGCTCAGCAACAAATTGACCATCCGCCCAAGCCGAATCATTAACACGAGAAGTCGTCACTTCGTCAACGAAATTAGTACGGATGAATGGCAAAAGGTTGCGGTAAATTTCTGCTGTCTGGTCAGTACCACCGTTAGCTACGAGAGAAACTGTTGTAACTTTATCCTGAAGAACTGAGGCACCTGTTGTATCTGAAAGATCTTTAGCACGTGACAACCAGTCCAAAAGGTTCTTAATAGAACCTGGGATTGAGAAGTTGTAAACTGGTGAGAAGATCCAGATAGCATCTGCTGCTTCAACGGCATCGCGAACAGCTTGAACAGCCGGCAAGACTGGTGTTTCAAGATCCTGATTAAACATTGGCACTTGCGACCAGTCAAGATAAGACACCTTAGCTTTTTCTGCTAAAACTTGTTCAGCTTGTTCAGCCATTTGATAGTTGAAGGACCCTTCACGAAGAGAGCCAACGATAAAAAGAATATTTTTCATTTTTTTGGTTTTCCTTTTGAAATAGATTTTTTAGTAATGCTTGACATAAAACTGCCCTGCATATTATTACTATGTAGTAATAATAGCATTAAATTAAAAGACTGCACAGTAATTTGCTCAGTCCTTATCATTAAGAGTTTTGAATTTCTTCAAAAGTTCAATTAATTGGTTTTGCTCATCTTCAGTCAAAACGCTAAAGGTTTCTTCAACGGCCTCAATATGAGCCGGTAGGGCTTTTTCTATAATGCGTCGCCCTTTATCTGTAATCGAGATAATATAGGCGCGATGGTCCTTTCTGCTGACCCGACGTTGGACCCAGCCATTTTTTTCCATATTTTTAATGACAATGGTCATATTGCCTGACGTTGATAAGATACTAGAAATCAAATCACCAATACGCAGAGGACCCTTAGCATAAAGGACATCTAAGACACTAAATTGAGCAGGTGTTAAATCAAAATCACGGAAAGTTGCGGAAACTCTGGTATCAATAGTTCGAAATGCCTTACGCATTACAACCATACTCTTGACAGCAGAATTCTTAAATTTTGTCATGGACGTTCTCCTAAAACCAACAAAACGAGACAGAACAACCTAAGCAGAAGAGGCATTTAGCCACTAAGCTTTAGAATCTAGACTTCTCGGAATTATGAAAAATCTAGATTCAGGTTATAGAGGGTCTGTTAGGGAAGGCTTCCTTTCTACGTTCTTCTCTGCTCACATGCGCAAATTTGACTCAAATGCGCCAGCTATTAAGCAGGGTGTGATTATTGTAGAGCGAAAGAATTTTCCTGTCAAACGTTTTGCACTAATTAGTAATTCTTTCCTAAAATGACATCCAATTTCATTCATTGTAGCACTAAAAAGTACGTCAAGCAAGCGAGTTGACTTCTTGAGGCTTTCGAGGCTGGAATAGACATCTTTGAGCAGCGTTCTCACAGACAATATCATGTGCTTCATCAGTTTATACTTTCTGAAAATCACAAAATAGACAAGGCGGGGCCTTGGTTAAATCCGCTGCTATCAGGCTTATCACGTCAGGTTCTGTGGAACCTTAACGAAAGCAAATCCCCTACTAACTTACCTTGTTTCCTTACTAACCTGTTACTTAGTATCGTCTGAAGCAACGGCCTATCGTTTTGACTTTCAAAGGGTATGACGTACCATAATCCGACAGTAATATTAAAAACCGAACACGATTAGATTTTTAAAGGTGAAAATTCTAATGTGTTCGGTTTTACTTTTTATATCAAGAAGCTTGATGTAATGACAAATAAATTTCAAAAGAAAAATTGTCTGTCCTGACCACTTTATGCTAAATGTTTAGTGGTGTTTATTGCTGTATATAGTTTTCAAACATTTTCCTAGAATAACTGTCCCACAGATGACCATGGTTACCCCAAAAACCTGCTTACCAGAAATTTCTAAATGGTAATCAAAATGTTCGTTTTTTGATTTGTCATCCCATTTGATATCTAATTGCATTGAAATCTCCCTTCTTGTTCGACCTTCGTACTGTCTTCCTTTCGCGAGTTAACATTAGCTGTCATACTTATGTAGATTTTTATGCTAGATGGTTTCCCTAAATTTTATAAGTTGTTTAACAGCTGATGGGATGAAAGACAACCGAACAGTGTTGCATTGGCTATTAGCGAAGGAGTTGCACCCCACTGAAGCAATCGCTGTAAATAATCAAAAGAAATCATCAAATAAAGATAGCTGATTATCTTCTGGCATATCGCCTAAAATACCCATTTCGTCCATTTTTTCGACTAGGGTTGCTGAAACACCACCGCGCTTACGCAGCTCGGTTTTAGATAGGAACTCTCCTTCTTGACGGCTAGCAACAATTTGTTTAGCAACATTTTCACCAAGACCATCCATAGCGACAAATGGCGGAATTAAGGTATCATCTTCAATCTTGAATTCAGTTGCTTCACTGTTATAAAGATCTAACTGACCGAATTTATAGCCTCGCTCCAACATTTCATTGACAATTTCCAAGGTGGTATAAAGGTCAATTTCAACGTTAGAAGCTTCGTTATTCCTGCGTTTATTTGCAATATCTTCCATGCGGGCCTTAACGGCACTCAGTCCGGCACTCATGGTCTTGAGTTCAAAGGCTCTAGCCCGAATAGAGAAGTAAGCACAGTAGTAATAGATAGGATAGTGCACTTTGAAGTAGGCTACCCGTAGGGCCATCATAACATAGGCCGCTGCATGGGCCTTAGGGAACATGTACTTGATCTTACCGCAAGATTCGATGTACCAGTCTGGCACATTATTATCCCGCATCGCTTGAATATAGGTATTGCGCTCTTCCTCAGAAATTTTAAGCCAAAGTCCTTTACGAACCCGTTCCATAATCGTAAAAGCCATTTTAGGCTCAAGGCCTGCATGCATGAGATAAACCATGATATCATCCCGACAGCCGATAACTGTTGAAAGAGTAGCAATGCCTTCTTTAATCAAATCTTGGGCATTGCCCAGCCAAACATCCGTACCGTGAGAGAGTCCAGAGAGCTGGAGCAATTCAGCAAAGGTTGTCGGATGAGTTTCATCAACCATCCCCCGAACAAAGTTAGTACCAAATTCTGGAATTCCCAGCATACCTGTCGGGGTACCAATTTGTTCTTCTGTAACACCAAGGACTTCCGTACCTGAGAAGAGTTTCATGACATCTGGGTCATCGGCCGGAATATCTGTAGGATCAATTCCAGACAGGTCCTGAAGCTTACGAATCATGGTTGGATCATCATGGCCCAGAATATCGAGTTTGAGGACATTTTCATCAATATCGTGGAAATTAAAGTGGGTTGTTTGCCATTCTGCTGAGGTATCATCAGCAGGGTATTGGACCGGCGTAAAATCATAGACATCCATATAATTTGGAATAACAACGATACCGCCAGGGTGCTGACCCGTTGTCCGCTTAACGCCGGCTGATCCCATGGCTAAACGGTCCACTTCAGCATCACGGTAGAATTTATTGTAATCGCGCTCATAGCCTTTGACAAAGCCGTAGGCTGTCTTTTCGGCGACTGTGCCAACGGTCCCAGCCCGAAAGGCGTATTCTTCACCAAAGATATCACGGACATCCAAATGTGCAGATGGCTGGTCGTCCCCAGAGAAATTAAGGTCGATATCGGGAACCTTATCTCCATCGAATCCTAGGAAGGTTTCAAAGGGAATATCGTGACCATCCTTAGTTAGCTTGTGACCGCAGTTTGGACAATCTTTGTCCGGCAAGTCAAAACCTGATCCAACCGAACCATCGGTGATGAATTCTGAATACTGACAGTCTGGGCAGATGTAATGAGGCGGCATAGGGTTGACCTCGGTAATCCCAATCATGGTCGCCACAAAACTAGATCCAACAGACCCCCGTGAACCGACTAGATAGCCACGCTTATTGGAGCGATCAACCAACATTTGGGAAGCCAAATAAATCACGGCAAAACCATTTCCCAAAATAGAAGTTAATTCCTTTTCAATACGGCGATCAATAATATCCGGCAGAGGATTGCCATAAATTTCGAAGGCTCTGGCATAAGTTTTTTCCGCAACAGTCTCTTCGGCTTTATCAATGTAAGGCGTATAGAGATCATTCTTGACGACTTCCACTTCTTCAAACCGTTCCGCAAATTCTTGTGTATTGGTTACAACGATTTCGTAGGCTAAGTCTTCACCCAAAAAGGAGAAATCATCCAACATTTCATTGGTAGTTCGGAAATGGGCATCCGGCAGGGGGGCGGGTTGGGCATCTTCACCTCGGCCGATTGGACGATTAATCATAGCCCCCGGACCCAAACTGCGGACGATGATTTCTCGGTAGAGCTGGTCTTCCGGCTCAAGATAGTGGACATCACCTGTTGCCAGAACTGGCTTATTGAGTTTGCGACCAACCTCAATCAAGTCACGGATAACCTGCTGAATTCCCTCTTCATCTTTAATAAGCTCACGGGCAACCAGAGGGCGATAGATGGCTGGTGGCATGACCTCGATAAAATCATAATACTTGGCCACTTCGAGAGCCTTATCGACCCCATGGGAAAGAACAGCGTCGAAGACCTCCCCTTCTGAGCAGGCCGACCCCAAAAGCAAGCCTTCTCGATACTGATCCAGCACTGTTCTGGGAATCCGAGCTACACCTTCAAAGTATTTAACATTAGACAGACTGACCAGCTTGAAAATATTCTTAAGACCAATCTGATTTTGCACGTAAATAGTGGCATGTTTGACACGGGCTTTTTTGTAGGAATCTTCCGATACTAATTTCGTATTAAGATCAGCTAAATTACTGATACCACGATTTTCACGCGCTTCCTTGATGAAGATAAAGAGCAGACGTCCAGTCGCTTCCGCATCGTAGTTGGCCATGTGGTGGTGATCCAGGGCAACTTGGAAACGCTTAGTGAGAGGCCCTAGACCATGGCGCTTATATTCAGGATAGAGATTGCGGGCAAACTCTAGAGTATCAATAACGGGCTGAGTAATGGTAGGCAGATCATGACGCTCATAATTAGCATTCATAAAGCCTACATCAAAGGTGGCATTGTGGGCTACCAAGACAGTGTCTTTACAAAATTCCTGAAATTCTTGCAAAACTTGCAAGAGGGGCTTGGCATCTTTAAGGTGGTTATCCGTAATCCCTGTCAAATCTGTCGTAAATTGACTCAAAGGATGTCCAGGATTGATAAATTCATCGAACTGATCAATGATATTGCCCTTGTGCATCTTGGAAGCCGCAATTTGAATCAAGGAATTGTTAACAGCAGATAACCCCGTGGTTTCTACGTCAAAGACAACATAAGTCGCTTCATGTAAGTCCATAGGCACTTCATTATAGGTGATTGGCACCCGGTCTTCAACGATATTAGCCTCTAAACCAAAGATGGCCTTGATACCAGCCTTTTTGGCTCGATGATAGCCATGAGGGAAGCTCTGCACATTGCCATGATCGGTAATAGCAACGGCTGTATGGCCCCAACTAGCCGCCTTGTCAATCAAGTGTTCAACCGTAGGCAGACCATCCATGGTAGACATATTAGTATGAGCGTGAAACTCAACCCGCTTCTGTCCTTCAGGCATAAGATCTTTGCGTTCCTTGTGGACAATTTCCTTCACATCCTGCACATTCATGGTCAAAGTCTTGGTCCATTGGTTATTTTCAATATTTCCTCGAACTCGGAGCCAGGCTCCTTTGGCAATGATGTCGTACTTTTTGAGGTCATTATCGTCTTTAGCCCACTTCTGCATAGCAAAGGAAGAAGTGTAGTCGGTCATCTTAAAGCTGATGATGTGCCGGCCGGTCCGCGTCGTCCGGCGTTCCACATCAAAAACCATTCCCTCAAAGACAATGCGGTTTTCCTCAGTCTCAATCTCAACCATAGGCGTGATTTCCGCCTTATCAAAACTAGCTTGACGTTTGGCTGCTCTTTCCTTGTAATCAAATTGAGGAGCCGGCGCTGACTCTTCCTGAGCTGGCATAGAAGCTTCCAAAGAAGCAACCGCTTGGGCATTTTCTTCCTGAGCCTGCTCAATCTTCTTATGTCGACTGGACTCAAAGGCTTGGGTAAGCTCTTGCGTCTTATCCTCATCAACCTCAATGGCAAAAGAGACCTGACCAAAACCAAATTGGGCAAACTGCTGTTCCAGCTTGGGCAAATGGTTTTGTTTAAAATGGTCATTATTCAAAAAGCCTGGAGCATGGATAAGAATCTGTTCCTTGGTTGGATCATAGGTGACTGTCAGATTTGAAAAGCTCGAGCGAAAGCTGGCACTGGAGCAGAGGGGGTGATTAAAACTCTCTGTATAGTAGGCCTGTAATAAATCAGAATCAGAAAAATCTCTATTTTCTGCCTCAATGGTAAAGGTAGCTTTAATATCTGCTGCCTTAAAGGTCGAAACAAGACGATAAGCCAGCTCTTGATAGAGCGCAATCGGTAAAATTTGCTCAAAACTAAAATGAAAATCCCATTGACGACTAAGGGCATGTACCTTGACTTCCTTGATATCAGCAGACAAAAAGGCCTGAGACTGTCTCATCTCAAGCGGCATTTCAATCTGTTCCATCAATTTTTTAAATAGCTCTGACATGACTGACTCCCGTTTTTTCCTAAAATGACGAGTTTCCTGACGATACTTGTAGCATTTGACCTAGGCCCTTGGATCAACTTTCAACCTAGCCTTGGCCAATTTAGCCCTTATATTATAGCATATTTAAACCATAAGTTCCCTTAGCCAAGACCAAATCAAAAAAAGACTGGACAAGGTCCTGTCTCGTTAACATGATTATAGATTTAACTAGATTGACGCAGTGGCTGGGAGTAAGACTTGTTGGCTATGCCAACAAGTCTTACTCCTGCACAGTTCATTAGGTGCTTTAGCACCAATGAACCACTGCTGATTGGCGATCCTTATCTTGGGGCTAGGGCGCAGTCTCATTTTCAGGCACCCCTTAAACAGTCTACAGGACTGTTTAATTACCACGTAAGTGATAGCTCCAACAGTTTTCCAAACTGTTGGAGGTTACTAATCTGATGAAGCTTGTTCATCTTATTTCCAACCTCAAAAGGTCTTACGACTTAACAAGACTCCTCTACTTTATCATAAAGAAAAAGTAGTGAGGACTGTCTCCCGTCGGGGGAGTTTATCACTACTAATCTTAATATGTTTGAGCTGTGCGAAGGTGGGTTAAAACGCTCTGGTAGAGCTTTTTAATCGGGAAATAAAGCTTGCAAAGCAAGTGTCAAAATGCTCCAGTGGACTTTGGCAATCTGGGGATAGACTGCCAAAGCCTGCCACCTAAAAATAAGAAAGTGGCAGAGGCCTGAGCCTTAAAACGGGAGAGCGAGGAAAATCAAAACCGTGATAAATCACGGTTTACTGATTGAGTCCCACTCTGTTTTAAATAGGGTAGTTTGACTGCAGCTGCCTATCCCACTCCTTAAGTACTTAGTTTTAGACGGCTTGATTACCTTACTTTTTCACAAATACAAAAAGTTTAGACAATTACTTACGTTTCTTACCTTTTTTCTTTTTGGCTTTGGTCTTAGGCTTTTTAGACGTTGAGTGATGAACCTTATCTGACTTAGGTCCTGACTTCTTGGACGATTGATTTGTTTGCTCTGTTACTTCTTTTTCAGCCTTAATGATTTTCTTATTAGATTCTTCTTGAGTTTCTGGCTTAGCATCCTCTACTTTTTTAGACAGTTTTTCTGTTTTTTTGGACTCAACAGGCTGCTTATCGGCCACTTTGGATTTTTTAGACGCTTTCTTTTTAGGATTTTTCGCTTCTTTTTCTTCACGCTCTCGACGTTTCTTAGCAACTCTTTCACGACGCTGTTCTTCACGTTCCTTCTTAGCCTTCAACTTTTTGGCCATCTTTTTGTCGTGAGCCTTTTTCTTATCAGCCTTACGGTCGGCGATACGGTCATTATAATCCGACATAGCTTTATCAGCCTCTAACTTAGCATTGGCTAGTTTTTCTTCAAGCTGGACAATTTCCTTGGGCTGTTCCTGATGGATCAAATCTTCATAGAAAGCTGCTTGAGTTGTTGCCACATAGGGAATCCAAACAGCCAGAGTAAGGAAATAGCAAAGGAAAAAGAAAGCCCCCCAAACCACTTGCTGATTGGCGAAAAGGAAAACTGACAAAGCAACAAAGATTGCCGGCACCAAGAACCACCTCGAAAAACTCAAGATGAGCATGAAGTAATCTCTCTTGTGTCCTTCCATTATCACTTTACTTTTGGTAATAGCAGAGGTTGTGGTAATTCCCTTACCTGCTTCCATATCATCCTTGAGGATGAAAAGTCCTTGGGAATAGGACACGGCTTTCATATAGCCAGGGATAATCAAAAGCACCATCCAAAGTAAAGTATAAATGGCAGTCATCAAAACGACCCCAAAAATACTATCGAAGCGCTGCTCCTTGAAAGCATAAGTTGCCGCTTCTCTAAAGGATTGCTTACGACCACGAATCAAATCCAAGTAGGCATAACTGGCTCCGGCACCTATACCAACAGAGGCAAAGAAGGTAAAGAGCACCAGCAGCAAGAAAGCCATTACGATAAAAATCAGGACAACATTAGATGTGGCAGTAAAATCTGATGAAGCTGCTCTCCAAACCAGAGCCAGCACTCCCAGCAAGAAGGTGGAGATGAGTCCCAGAATGATAGTTGGAACCCAAAGGACCCCAACTGCCCAGGGCCAATTCCCTCGAAGGGCTGTTTTTGCTTGCTCTTTTAAATCTTTCCTTGTTTTCACAGTAAACTCCTTCACTATCAATTTCAAAGGGCAGATAGGTTGATCTTTTAAACCCTTTTGTCATTTATACAGTTTAATACTACTATTCTATTACGCTTGATGGGGGTTGTCAATGTAAAAAAGTCGCCTGACCTCAAAGGACGGCGACAGATAAAAATTTTTCTAAGACTTATGACTTGCTGAAATTTTATGAAAACGCAGAAAAACAAGGGTCGCTACTAAAACTTTAAGACTATCCCCAGGAATAAAAGCGAGACTACTGGAAACGACCGCTGTAAAGATCGACATCCCTGTATAGACCGCCAAATAGAGACCACCCAGTAAGTCAACGAAAAAAACACCAGTCAACCAGATGACAATAAAACTGGTCAAAGCCGTAATTTTTCGCAGATGAGACAGCCCCCAGTCGAGCAAGAGAGGAACCAATAGCCAAGTCCAAACATAGCCAGCGGTTGGGCCAATGAGAACCTGAATAGTTGTAGTAAAGCCAGAAAAAGCCGGAATAGCCAAGCCGACTAAAAAGAGTAAGCAAACCGATAAGCTTCCTTTTTTACCGCCTAACAAGCAGCCAGCCAGCATGACTCCTAGATTCTGTAAAACAATAGGAACAGGAATAAAGCCCAAAGGAATTCCTGGAATATAACTGAGAACGACTAGAAGCGTTGTCATCATGGCAATCGCAGCCAAATCTTTAGTCTTCATAAGACTTCCTTTCATAAGATACTAAACTGTCAAGCACTCCGAAGAAAAGCAAACCGGACAATGAATCCTATAAATTCAAGACAGGTGGGTCTTTTTTCGCAGAAGTGTAGGCGGGTTCAATTCTATTCAAAATAAATATCGTGATGGTAAGAACATTTGGGATTGAAAACGTGGTGACAAGAAGGACAAGCTCCCGTCTGGTAATCCTGCCAATTCAAGAGACTCCGGCAATTGCCACAAAGGACCAATTTTACTTCCCGTTTATCCATAGCTTTAAAGGGATGGTCGCAAAGAGCATCATGGCATTGGTAACAGGCATAAAATTTCTGGCAGTCCCGGCACTTCAAAGCAAGAACATCATTGGGACCGTAGTAGTGTTGACAACGACCTGCTTTATCTAAATCTAAGCCTAAAATTTCTAGCATTTTTTTCTCCTAAGTATAATCTTATACTACCATCTTAGTTTTTGCTCGTCAACTTATTTTTTTATAGAGGTTAACAAATAGGGCGATTAAAAACTCCCCTTATGAGGAGTGATTGTTTTGTTTAGAAATTGCGGCCATTTTTACCATAACCATAACGATCCATGAAATCTTGTCGGAATTCCAGCAGGTTGTCATCCATAATAGCTTGGCGAACTTTCTTCATTAGGTTGACTAGGAAGTAAAGATTGTGATAGCTGGTCAGGCGAATACCAAAGGTTTCGTCTGCTTTAAGCAGGTGACGCAGATAGGCGCGTGAATAGTTTCGGCATGTATAACACTCACAATCTGGATCTAAAGGTCCAAAATCTTTAGCAAAGGCAGCATTTTTGACCACAAGACGTCCCTGACTGGTCATGCAAGTCCCATTACGGGCGATACGAGTAGGTAACACACAGTCAAACATATCTACTCCTCGGATAACTCCGTCAATCAAGCTATCTGGTGCTCCGACGCCCATAAGATAACGGGGTTTATTTTCTGGCAAGAGCGGGGTCGTGAAATCTAGGACCGCATTCATCTCATCATGACTTTCTCCAACAGCTAGACCCCCAATAGAATAACCAGGAAAGTCCATGCTGACAAGGTCAGCTGCCGATTGCCGGCGCAGATCTTCAAATCCGGCTCCCTGCACAATCCCAAAGAGGCCTTGGTCATGCGGGCGGCGATGGGCCTTGAGACCACGCTCAGCCCAACGACTCGTACGCTCGATGGATTTTTTAACATAGTCATAAGGTTGGTAGAACTGAGGACACTCATCGAAAGACATCATGATATCTGATCCCAAATTATTCTGGATAGAGATGGCTTTCTCAGGTGAGAGGAACATCTTAGCCCCATTGAGATGGTTTTTGAACGTAACGCCTTCTTCTGTAATATTACGACTATCAGCTAGTGAGTAGACCTGAAAACCGCCACTATCTGTCAGGATAGCCTGGTCCCAATTCATAAACTTGTGGAGACCACCAGCCTCAGCAATCAGCTCGTCTCCCGGACGCAGCCAGAGGTGGTAGGTGTTGGAGAGGATAATCCCTGATCCCATTTCTTTAAGTTCCTCAGGTGACTGGGTCTTGACCGTCGCCTGAGTCCCCACTGGCATAAACATGGGAGTTGGAAAGGTGCCATGCGGGGTGATAATTTCCCCTAGGCGGGCACCTGTGTGTTTTTCTTTTTTAATCAGACGATATTTAATCGGTACATCAGTCATTGATAGTTCTCCCTTGTAAGCCCCTTGCAAGGGCGATTTTAGCCTTACTATTCTATCAAAATATGAAAAAGATGTCACTCAGATTTGCATCTAAAAAAGAAGTCGGCCAGTCCGACTTCTTAAACATTCTTTCCTGAGGCTAACAAGCTTTTTTCTTGATAGACTGAGACTTTCTCTTAGATTTCAACCTTAGCGGCTAAAGTCTTAGCTGGTTGTTTGCCTAAGTTTTCTAGGGTAACGGATTTAACTTCTGCCGCATTCGTGAAGACAACAATGACAGATTTTTCTTTACCCGCGGCTTCTAGAGCCTCTAAATCAACTACTGCTAAAAGATCGCCAGCTTCTACACGTTGACCATCTGTCACCTTAGGCGAAAATGGAATTCCATTAAGGCTAACGGTATCAATACCAATGTGAACCAGAACTTCTAGGCCTTCATCAGTCAGGAGGCCATAAGCGTGTTTCGTAGGGAAAACACTCGTAACCACACCAGCTACTGGTGAGTAAATATTGCCATCTGTTGGTTGAACTGCGAAGCCATCCCCCATCATCTTACCAGAGAAGACTGGGTCTTTAACTTGGTCGATTGGGATGATCTCCCCTTCAGCAACAGAGAGTACATTTTCTGTCACGCCCTTGAAGGTATTTTCAGGGGCAGCAACGTCTTCTTTCTTAGAGAAGTCAACCACTGGGATACGAGCACCGGAATCAAGCAAATCTTGGATGTCAGATTTAAGACCATCAGCCTTAGGCCCATAAACGGCTTGAACACCATGCCCTTTGACAACTAGACCGAGGGCACCAGCTTTCTTCCAGTCATTTTCGTCGCCAACCTGTTCTGGATCTTTAACCGTTACACGTAAGCGTGTCATACAAGCATCAACATCGTCAATATTGTCTCGACCACCAAGTAGATTGATAATTTGAACGATTTGGGAATCAACAGAAGTATTAGCATCGCCGTTGTTGGCATGGATGGCTTCATCAACTTCTTCGCTGTCGTAATTGCCGTTACGTCCAGCAGTTGCAAGATTCATCTTTTGAATCATGAAGTTACCGATAAAGTAAGTTATCAGGCCAAAGAGGACAGATACCCAAATGAAATTGATGACATCTACACCCAGACCAGCCTTAATAGCCATTGGGGTACGGGTTAAGAGTTCGATATTACCAAAAGAATGGAGGCGCAAATGAACAAGGTCAGCCATAGCAAAGGCACAGCCTTGGATAAAGGCATAGACAAGGTAGAGTGGCATTGCAGCAAACATGAACATGTATTCAAGAGGCTCTGTAACCCCTGTCAGGAAGGTTGCCGCTGCTGCTGAGATGAACATTGATTTGTATTTTTTCTTTTTATCAGGATCAACATTACGGTACATAGCAACAGTCATTCCCATCAGAATACCGGATGCACCAATCATTTGACCCACTTTGAAACGAGCAGGTGTGACATGAGTCAACAAATGTTGGTACTGTCCAGGGTGAGAACCTTTAAGATGAATCAAGTCAGTTACCCAAGCCAACCACAGCGGGTCTTGTCCAAGGACATCTTTGCCCGTAGTGATTGAGTGATAGGTCCCGCCAAGCTGAGTATAATTCATAGGAATAGTCAGCATGTGGTGCAGACCAAATGGCAGAAGCAGACGTTCTAGAGTTCCATAAAGGAATGGCGCCAAAAATGGAGCAGTATCTTGTGAGTTAGCCAACCATTGGCCAAAGTTGTTGATCGCTGTTTGGACCAATGGCCAGAAGATAGCCATGACAAGACCAACAATAGCAGAACGCAGGATAACCACAAATGGTACGAAACGTTTCCCATTGAAGAAGGTCAAAACATCCGGAAGCTTACGGAAGTTGTAGTACTTGTTGTAGGCGGTCGCACCAACAAAACCAGCGATGATACCAACAAAGACTCCCATGTTGAGGGCTGGCTGGTTAAGGACATTGATAAAGTAGTCAGCAACTCGCATGGTGCCGCCAAAAATATTGTGAACAACCGCTTTATCATCGGCCAACATGTCAGTGGTTACTCCATAGAAGTTACCAGTAATTAAGTTAATCAGGATAAAGGAAATACCTGCAGCAAAGGCACCGCCAGCTTTTTCCTTAGCCCAGCTGCCACCAATAGCTAAAGCAAAGAGCAGATGCAAATTGTTAAGGAAACCCCAACCGATTTGAGAAATCAGATTGGTGATTTGTGTCCAAGTTGTATTATTGGGGGCAATCAAAGCAAGAGAGTTACCGAGAGAAATCATCAAACCTGCAGCAGGCATGACAGCGATAACAACCATTAAACATTTCCCGAATTTTTGCCAAAATTCGAAACTAGCTAAGCTTTTAAGATTTTTCATGTAAAGCTACTCCTTTGTGTATATATATTACCAAGAACCATTTCGTCTTGCGAAAATTTCTTAGAAAATGGGAAACTAGTGCAGTCTCAGCGAGATACAAGATAGTTTATCTTTTTTCTAAGAAATTTAGTTCGAGTTTAGTGACATTAAACTATTAAGATGATGGAAAATTAGAAGCCCAGCGAGCAAACTAGAATTTGCTAACCAAGGTCTTTCATAAATTGTTCGGTCGAATTCTTGTCCCTTAAATCTTCAAAGTCACTTCTAATCCGAAGTGGTCGGAAACGACTGGCTTGTTCTGGCCATTGAAGATGACCCGACTGCATTGGACTGAAATTTCTTGATTGACGAAGATATAATCCAGACGCTTATCCTGCTTTTGGCCTTTCCAACCATCAATGGATTGGGAAACTGTCACGCCAGAATCCTTTTTCTTAGCCAGCTGGTAAGTATCCAGCAGCCCCTGATCAAGGATGGTTTGGTAGTCTTCTGGATTGCCAAGGGCATCGGTATTAAAATCTCCTATAAAAATTTTAAGCCCAGAGAAATGAGAATGGTTAACTAATCTTTGCAAATTATCAATCTGACTTTCTCTTTGACTAGTCGGTAGATTCATGTGGCAGGAATAAACTTCCAACAACCTATTATTAACTTCCAGCTTGAGCCGAATAATTTTCCGCGAATCAATGGTATGAATATCCTGACTTTTTGAAGTGTAAAAGCCCTCAGCTTCTAAAACCTTGTATTTGGTCAGAATGGCAATTCCTTCATCGTAGATATCATAACCAATATGAGACATTGACCAATGGTAAGAATAAGCCGTCAATCCCTTCTGCCTAAGCAAATCAAGCAGAATCAAGCCGTAATTATCCTTTCCCAGCTCTCCGCTAACTTTTGGTGCTGAGATCGTCTGATTGACTTCCTGCAGAGCGATGACATCGTAATTTTTCTCAGCAATCGTTTCCGCTAAATGTTCAAGCTTTTCATCTTGATTTTCTTCTAACCAAGCATGAACATTCAAGCTTAATAGATTCATCTCCACACTCCTTTCATAAGGGAATTAGTAAATAATTCCCTTAATCTCCTTAAGACTTTTTCATTATACCGTAAGCGCTTTCTTTTGTCAATATGTTTTACGGAATTCTTTTTATTTTTTTCAATTCAATTCCGAAATAAAAGTCTCACTGTATGGTATTTAAAAAGCCAGAAGCCTTAGCTTCCAGCCAATTTATTTTCTCCTTGTAAGGTCAAGGGTTAATAGCTATGCCAAATATCTTCATTGTACTGAGCAATGGTCCGATCAGAAGAGAAGAAACCAGCCTTGGCGATGTTATGGATAACCTTACAATTCCAAGCTGCTTGATCTTGATAGTCTGCCACCATTCTTTCTTTCGTTGCAATGTAGTCTTTTAAATCTATCAAGGTCATAAACCAGTCCTTAGAAATCAATTCATGATGAAGGCGGTTGAGCCGTTCTTCATTACCGACCGTCTTAAGTTCAGGACTAACTATAAAGTCTACAGCTTCTTTAATTTCAGCATCCTTGTCATAATAATCTTTAGAAACATAACCAGACTTAGCGTAAAGGTCAATGATGGTATCAGAATCCTTACCAAAGCTATAAATATTATCCTTCCCAGCCAGCTCGGCGATTTCGACATTGGCTCCGTCCATGGTCCCTAAGGTCAGGGCACCATTGAGCATAAACTTCATGTTTCCTGTACCTGAAGCTTCTTTAGAGGCCAAAGAAATTTGTTCTGAGATATCGGTTGCTGGAATCAGATGCTCAGCTACAGTAACATTGTAATTTTCCACCAGATGTACATTAAGGTAAGGGCTAACTTCAGGGTCATTGTTAATCAACTCTGACAGACTGAGAATAAGGTGGATGACGTCCTGAGCAATGGTGTAGGCCGGCGCTGCTTTACCACCGAAGATGACGGTAATTTTCTTCTCAGGCAGATGGCCTCGCTTGATTTCCAAGTATTTATGGATAACATAGAGGGCATTCATCTGTTGCCGCTTATACTCGTGGAAACGTTTTATTTGAGTGTCAATGATAGAATGCTCATCCAAATCAATACCCTTATTATCCTTGAGGTAACGCTTAAGGGCTAGCTTGTTATTGAATTTGATTTCAGCCAGATGATTTTGAACTCTCTCATCATCAGCAAAAGCCAAGAGTTTCTCCAATTTCATAGCATCGGTCAGATAGCTATCACCAATCAGGTCTTTGAGATAGGCCGCCAAATCTTGATTGGCAAATTCCAACCAGCGGCGGAAAGTAATACCGTTAGTTTTGTTATTAAATTTCTCAGGGTAAAGTTGATAGAAATCTTTAAGTTCACTAGTCTTCAGGATTTCCGTATGAAGAGCAGCAACCCCATTGACACTGGTCGAGTAATGGATATCCATGTTGGCCATGTGGATACGTTGGTCTTTATCGATAATGTGCACGGCTGGATTGCTGTACTTGTCTCGAATCAAGGCATCCAGTTTTTCAATAATAGTCACTAAATGTGGTACTACCTCATTGAGATAATCCAGAGGCCATTTTTCCAAGGCTTCCGCCAAAATAGTGTGGTTGGTGTAACCGACCATTTGAGAGACGATAGCCACTGCTGCATCGAAATCAATCCCATGTTTCTCTGTCAAGAGTCGAATGAGTTCTGGAATAACCATGGATGGGTGAGTATCATTGATTTGGACATAGGCATAATCCGCCAAGTCATAGAGATTAGAACCACGTTCCAAGGCTTCATCAATCAGAAGCTGGGCCGCATTTGAGACCATAAAATACTGTTGATAAATCCGCAGAAGCTCACCGTTCTTATCTGAATCATCCGGATAGAGAAAGAGGGTTAGGTTCTTTTGGATTTGTGCCTTGTCAAAAGTAATGCCATCCTCAATTAGGTCGTAGTCCAAACCATCGATATCAAAGAGATTGAGGTAGTTTTTAGTATCCTTGTGGTAACCCAGCACATCGATACGATTCAGGCGGGACTTGAGAGTAAATTCTTTAAAAGGCACGTTATAACTGATATCTGTCGGTACCAACCAAGAGTCATCTTCAATCCAGTAGTTGGGTTCAGCTTCTTGCTGATTATCGTGGAAGACCTGTCTAAAAAGGCCACAATGGTAGTTAAGTCCAACACCTTCACCATTGATACCAAGACTTGACATAGAATCAATGAAACAAGAGGCTAGACGCCCCAGTCCGCCATTTCCAAGGGATGGTTCTAGTTCTTCATCTTCAATCTGGGTAATGGATTTCCCAACTGTTGCTAGGGCTTCTTTGGTTTCTTGATAAATTCCTAAATTAATAAGGTTATTGGATAAGAGCTTCCCGATTAGAAACTCAGCTGAAATGTAGTAGACCTTGCGTTTACCTCTATTTTTAGGAAGCTGACTAGCCTTCTCTTTAACATAGTCCATCAGAGCTAAATAGATGGCCTTGTTATCCAAATCTGCTAGCTTAGTCCCTTGTTTTTCTTCTATATACTGTGTAATACTCATTTTCTTATCCTCTGTGATAGGTTTCTGTAATAGTCTTTAAAAATTCTTTCTTATCATCCGTTAATTGGTCGGCTGTCATCCGCCATTGCCAGTTGGTACCGACGGTATTTGGCGTATTCATCCGACTGGAGGCCGGCAAATCAAGAACATCCTGCATGGCGGCGATGGCAATATCGCTAACCGATGCGTAGAGGGTTCGTAGCAGTGCTTGTGTCACGGGCTCTCCCGGTGCCCGATGGGTGTAACGGTCAGTATAGGCTCTTGCTTCTTCGCTTAAGCCCTGATACCACCCGCGCACTACTTCATTATCATGGGTGCCTGTGTAAGCTACTGAGTGACTCGTGTAGAAGTGTGGCAAATCGACATTGCTTTCATCCGGCCCTTGTAAGCCAAACTCCAAGATCTTCATGCCTGGGAAGGCTGTGTCTGCTAAAAGTTTCTCAGCTTTTTCATCAATATAACCTAAGTTTTCAGCGATAATAGGTAAGTCGCCAAGCGCTTCCTTGATTGCTGCAAAGAGCTCATAACCAGGGCCAGACTGCCAGGTCCCGTACTTAGCCGTATCATGACTGGCATCAACCTGCCAGAAATCAGAAAAACCTTTGAAGTGGTCAATCCGAATAACATCATAGAGCTTGAGGGTTTCTTCCATGCGGTAAATCCACCAAGCATAGCCAGTCTTCTTATGGGCTTCCCAATCATAAATAGGATTGCCCCAATATTGACCTTCATCGCTGAATTCATCGGCAGGTACGCCCGCTACATAGAGTGGTTTACGATTATCATCAGCCTTGAAGAGTTGAGGCTGGGTCCACATTTCCACACTATCAGCCGAAACATAAATTGGCATATCACCGATAATTTCAATCCCTGCTCTATTGGCGTAGACCTTAAGCGCCTGCCACTGTTCAAAGAAGAAATACTGAGTCACTTTGTGATAGGCAATGGTATCTGCCAAGTTTTTACGCAGCTTGACTAGGGTTGCTTGATCACGCTGGATAGCTTTTTTATCATCCCATTCTTGCAGGGCCTTAAGTCCAAAATGCTCCTTGATGGCCATAAATTCCGCATAGTCAGCTAACCAAGATTGATTATCCTTTTCAAATTTAGCCAGAGCCTCTTGGGCATTTTTATCCACTAAAAAGGCTTTTACGGCCTTTTCCAAAAGAGGACGTCGAACCTCAAAAAGCAGGCCATAATCAACCTTATTAGGATTGTCTCCAAAATCAAGGCCTGCTAAATCTTCCTCTTCTAGCCAACCTTGATCAAGCAAAATATCTAAGTCAATCAGATTGGTATTACCAGCAATAGCTGAAAAGGATTGGTAGGGGGAATCTCCATAGCTGGTCGTGGTCAGTGGCAGAATTTGCCAATAGGTTTGCTTGGTCTCCACTAGAAAATCGACAAAATCATAAGCTGCCTGCCCAAAGCTACCGATCCCCCTGTCTCCTGCCAGTGACGTTATGTGCATCAAGACACCGCTTTTTCGTTTTCTCATAAATATCCTCCATAATTACCAGACTAGAGCTTTGTTTAGGCTCGCCGGAACGGTCTTAAAGTTTCATTTTACAGTCTTCATTATAGTGGAAGCGATTTCTTTTGTCAATAGTTTTACGTAATTCTTTTTTCTACTCTTTCTTTGATACGTATTAAACTGGTTTTTAACGATAATTTATGGTAGAATAATCGTATAAAACTGAAGGATATAATGATGATGAGCAAGTACAAGCAGGTCTATGAAGATATAAAAAAACAAATTGAAGAAGGCAAGCTCCAGCCCAATCAAGAATTGCCAACCGAAAATGAATTGATGGCCATTTATGGCTACTCCAAGGACACCATTCGTAAGGCTTTATCGCTCTTGGAATTGGATGGCTACATCCAAAAGATGCGAGGCCGCAATTCTATCGTCATGGAGCACGGCCGCACTAAAAATAACTATCTCTCTGAAATCAAAACCTCTGATGAACTCAACCGCGATGAACATCTGGATATCAAAACTCAGCTAGACAATCTCTACATTGTTCAAGGAGAGCAAGAGCTGATGGATATCTTCAAGGTTGATGACAGTGTTGATTTTTACCGTGTTAGCCGCAGCCGTCTGATTGATGATGAAAGGTTGGAGTTTGAACTCTCCTACTTCGACCGTCGGGTAGTTCCCTATCTTAATAAAGAGATCGCCGAAACGTCCATCTATCAGTATTTAGAAAATCAGCTGGGATTAAAAATCACCCATTCTCGTCGAGAAATTTCCTTCCGCTACGCTACTCAGGAAGAAAAGGATAATATGGATCTTGGCGACTTCAATATGGTAGCGGTTGTCACCAGCCTGACCTATCTCTCAAACGGCCAGCTCTTTCAATACGGTACCATTAGTTACCGCCCTGATAAATTTACCTTTGTCACCATGGCTAAGCGGTAAGTGTGGTAAGACTGATAAAAACCTCGACTAGTGTTTAAACTAGTCGAGGTTTTTCTTGTCTATGCCAATAAATGCGCAATAGTTTTCTTAAACAACTCATTACTTTATATTTTATATAACTGAACGCGCCACAAGGATTTGAAAAAAGTACAAACCTCCTATTTTCTTCAAGTCACTTAACAGCTTTGTCCCTTAATCAGATATTCGCCCACACACTATCTAAAATGTTGGTTTGGTCGCGGTCCGGTCCGACTGAGAAGGTCGAAATGCGGACACCGACCAATTCACCGACACGGCGAACGTAGTTGCGAGCAGCTTCCGGCAGTTCATCGAGACTGCGGCAACCAGTAATGTCTTCTGACCACCCCGGCAATTCTTCATAGATTGGCTGACAGCGTTTGAGCTGTTCCAAGCTAGCTGGGTAGTGGTCAATGCGTTCACCGTCTAAATCGTAAGCGACACAGATTTTCACCGTATCTAAGCCCGATAAAACATCAATAGAATTCAGCGAAAGATTGGTAATCCCTGAAACCCGGCGGCTATGGCGCATGACAACGGAGTCAAACCAGCCAACCCGGCGCGGGCGACCTGTTGTTGTCCCATATTCATGGCCAATCTCCCGAATACGATCACCCGTTTCATCATTTAATTCTGTCGGGAAAGGACCATCTCCAACGCGACTGGTATAAGCCTTGCAGACTCCGACAACCTTGTTAATCTTGCTTGGCCCAACACCAGAACCGATGGTTACGCCACCAGCAACAGGATTGGATGAGGTGACAAAAGGATAAGTTCCTTGGTCGATATCCAGCATAACTCCTTGCGCTCCTTCGAAAAGAACGCGTTTGCCGCTGTCAAGGGCATCATTTAATATAACAGAAGTATCTGTGACATAGTCCTTAATGATTTGACCATAGTCATAGTATTCTTGGAAAATATCCTCAAATTGAAGGGGAGAACATTCATACATCCTTTCAAAGAGCCGATTTTTTTCAGCTAAATTAACTTTTAAACGTTCTGCAAAAATGTCTTTGTCTAAAAGATCGGCAATACGAATCCCGACACGGGCCGCTTTGTCCATATAAGCAGGGCCGATACCCTTGTTGGTTGTTCCGATTTTATTATCTCCCTTAGCGGCCTCCTGCAGCTGGTCCAATTTAATATGATAAGGGAGAATAACATGGGCCCGATCCGAAATGCGTAAGTTATCAGTGCTGACACCTTCTGCATGAAGATAATCTAACTCTTTCACCAAAGACTTAGGATTGATCACAACACCATTGCCAATAACTGCCAGTTTTTCTGGGAAGAAGATTCCTGATGGAATCAAGTGAAGCTTGAACTTCTTGCCATCAATCACAATAGTGTGACCAGCGTTATCACCCCCCTGATAGCGGGCGATGACCTCTGCATCCTGACTCAAAAAATCTGTAATTTTTCCCTTACCTTCGTCTCCCCACTGGGTTCCGACGACTACTACTGATGTCATATAAATACTTTGGAGGGACTGAATAAGACCCTCTCACCTTTCTGGAAAATAGACGATAGGACTTTCACCTATCAGCTTTCTACAACATCTTATTATAGGAAATTTCTGACTTTTTTTCAAGATTTGGTCAATGAAATTGGCTAAAAGTGAAGGAAAAACTTTTTATAATATCATTTTGTAAGCAAAAGCCGAACTTTCTAGTTTTTTCTTCCTGATGAAACCATTTCTCCTGCCATAAGAAAAAACTATGACTAATCTATAGCCAACGTTTGAATGCCAAGGTATTTCGTTGTATAGTGGGGGTAGACTGATTATTTCATTTAATAGGATATAAGAACTGCTAGAAGAGGAGATTTTATGACTGTCGACCAAATCCTACAAAATAGCTCCACCAGCCTTCCCATTCTCCAAGGGACTTTTGGACTGGAACATGAAAGTCTGAGGATTGACCGCCAAAGTAACCGCCTGTCCCAAAGATTCCACCCTGATCGGCTGGGCTCACGCAATTTTCATCCCTATATTCAGACCGACTACAGCGAGCCTCAGATTGAACTGATTACACCAATCAGCCAATCGACCAAGGAAGCACGCCGCTTTTTGCGGGCTATCACAGATGTCGCTGGCCGTTCCATCGCTAAAGAAGACTATCTCTGGCCTCTATCTATGCCACCGCAGGTTAGCGAAGACGAGATCGTTATTGCTCACTTAGAGGATGCTTTTGAACGGGAATATCGGGAGCATCTCGCTAAAGTCTACGGTAAAAGATTGCAGACTATCTCAGGTATTCATTATAATTTTGGGCTGGGAACGGATTTATTGAACCAGCTTTTCCAGCAAAGTAATTATCAGGATTTGGTTGCCTTTAAAAATGATCTTTATCTCAAGCTGGCCCAAAACTTTATCAAGTACCGCTGGTTCCTGACCTATCTTTATGGAGCAAGTCCGATTGCGGAAAAAGGCTTCTTTGACCACGATTGGGATAGCCCTGTTCGCTCTATTCGCAACAGTTCACTGGGTTATGTTAACCATGAATCTGTCAAAATTTCCTACAGCAGCCTAAAACAGTATGTGGCAGACATCGAGGCCTGTGTGGCTGATGGGCGTCTGATTGCAGAAAAAGAATTTTACTCGCCGGTTCGCCTGCGCGGATCAAAACGCAGCCGAGACTTTTTGGAACGAGGGATTACTTATTTAGAATTTCGCTGCTTTGACATTGATCCTTTTGACCAGCAGGGAATTGCTCAAGAAACATTGGACACCGTTCACCTTCTGGTCCTAGCCCTGCTCTGGTTGGATGGTCCCGAAGCTGTTGATAAGGAACTGACTGCTGCTGAAAAGCTGAATGAACACATTGCCAAGGCAAATCCTCTGGAGCCCCTGCCTAATCAGGCCCCTGTCGAGGACCTGCTGCAGGCCATGCGAGCCATTATTGGACACTTTAACCTGCCTCCTTATTATAGCCAGCTGGTTGACCAGCTGGAAACCCAATTGGCGGATCCTCGTTTGACCATCGGTGGCAGACTAGCTAAGGAAATCAAAGGGGCCTCTTTAGAAGAATTTGGCCGCAAACAAGGACAGACTTTCAGCAATCTAGCTTGGCAGGCGCCTTATGCTCTCAAGGGTTTTGGGACGATGGAACTATCGACCCAGCTTATCATGTTTGATGTCATTCAAAAGGGGATTCAGCTGGAAATCTTGGACGAAAGTGATCAATTCCTCAAATTGACCCTTGGCGATCATACCGAATATGTCAAAAATGGGAATATGACCTCTAAGGATAGCTATATTGTTCCCTTGGCCATGGAAAATAAAACCGTCACTAAAAAAATTCTGCGACAGGCTGGCTTTCCAGTTCCAGAGGGGGCCGAATTCCATTGCTTAGAGGAGGCTCTTGATGATTTTGCCCGTTTCAGTCATACGAAGGGGATCGTCATCAAACCTAAGAGTACAAATTTTGGGCTGGGTATCTCTATTTTTAAAGACAATGTCAGTCAAGATGATTATACCAAGGCTGTGAAGCTGGCTTTTGCGGAAGACGACAGCATTTTGGTTGAGGACTATGTTGCTGGAACTGAGTATCGCTTCTTTGTTTTAGAAGGGGAGACATTGGCTGTTCTTTTACGGCAGCCAGCCAATATCATTGGCGATGGACACTCTACCATCAAAGAGCTGGTTGACAAGAAAAACAGCAATCCTCTGCGCGGCACTGGCCACCGTTCACCCTTAGAAAAAATTGAGCTGGGAGAGATTGAACGGCTCATGTTAGAACAGCAAGGTTACACGCTTGACAGTATCCCAGACAAGGATAGCCGCATTAATCTGAGAGAGAATTCCAACATTTCAACTGGCGGAGATTCGATTGACATGACCGAGCAGATGCATCCCAGTTACCTAGAATTAGCTGCTCAAATGGCAGAAGCTATGGACGCCTGGGTCTGCGGTGTGGATCTCATCATCCCTGATTATCGAGAGCCCTACTCCAAAGAGGCTGCCAACGCTACCTGTATCGAGCTCAACTTCAACCCTCTCATGTATATGCATACCTACTGTGCTCAAGGGCCCGGACAGATTGTTTCAACTCGAGTTATTGAAAAACTTTTTCCAGAACTATAAGACCGCGACGCTAATATCATAAACAAAAAAATTCCTAGCAGTTTGATGAACTGTTAGGAATTTTTATGATACTTATAGAAAGGGACGGAATGTAGGCACCCTTTTATAGCTTTGCTTTAACCCATAAAATCTTTAATATCTTCTGGTGTTAACGATGAATCACAAACGACTTTTACAGAACCATTTTGAGAGACCAGAAGTCCGGGTACTGTGGCTACGCCGTAGCGATTGCGAAGGGCTTGAATATCCTCAATTTGTGACATATCCTCGCTGTTTAGATAAGCAACAGCTGCGCCTGTCTCTTGCACTGCCTGACCCAGCTTAGGCGCAAAACGCCGACAAAATGGGCAGGTCGGACGGCCAATAAAAAGGATAAACTTCTCTTGAGCAGCAATACGATTACGGGCTTCTGCCGCAGAAATAGGTTCCATAAGCGATACAGCTTGATCAAAACTAGACATAAGATTCCCTCACTTTATTCTTTTGTCCCTATCATAAAACAAAACTAGGAGCCATGCAAATTTTGGCTATAAAAAAAGCCCGCAAGTTTGCAGGCTTATAAAAGAGATCTAATTAAGCACCTTGCTCTTCTTTAAGCAATTTTCTATCATAATTTCTAATAAACGGATAATAAACAAGAAAGGCAGCAAGGGCACAAACTAAGGCTAAAATAATCGCCCTCCAGTCTCCTGTACCTGTAAAGGCACCAATTCCCACTGGAGTTGGCCAAGCAACTTGAGCAAATACTGCTTTAATCAAATCCAATTTCATGGCAAAGTAATAAAGAGTAGCAGAGGTCATAGGTGCTAAAATAAACGGAATAATCAAAGAGGGATTATAGATAATTGGAATCCCGAAAATAAGTGGCTCATTGATATTGAAAATTGCTGGAACAACTGACGCTTTACCAATAGCACTTAATTGTTCTGATTTGGCACGGGTTGCTAACCAAATACATAACCCTAGAGTTGCACCAGATCCACCAGCGATAACAAACATATTAGACCATTCACCGGCAACAATGTAGTGAGCTCCTTTAGCATTAGCTGCCATATTGGCAAGGGCAATTGGGTTAACAAAAGGCGTAAAGATAGTATTAGCTCCATGGATACCAATGCTCCATAATGCTTGTGTTAAGAGGTAAATAATCATGATACCTATCCAAGTATCTGTTAAACTTCTTACAAAGCCAAATGGTGCTGCAATAACTTGGAAAATATCTGTCCCTAATACAACAAACACACCATTTATAAATAAGACAACAAATGCGATAACGAATCCTGGTACCAAAGCTGTAAAGCCACGGGATACCCCTTCCGGTACAGCTTCCGGCATTTTAATAACCCAGTTATGTTTCACACACATGCGATAAAGCATGACAGCCAAAATAGCCATAATGATAGCTGTAAAAATCCCTGATGTTCCAAAACGTGTAATAGCTCCATCAGCAATTGCCCAACCATCTGATACTACTTTACCTTTTTTCAGATTAAGAACTGTTGACATTGAACCGCCTTTAAAAATAATTTGCGGAACGGTCATCAGAAAAGCAAAGAGCGAGAGCATTGCACCATTCAAAGGATTCAAGTTCAATTCTTCCTCTTCGGCATATATTTTGGTTAACTCATACCCCATGGTTAAAACAAAATAAAGTGACAAAGAGCCCATAGTAACATAATAAGCAAGCATATAAAGACTTGAAAACTTATAAAATGTTGCTTCATAAATGTCTCTTACAACCGGCCAAAAACTAAATGAATCTGGTAAAACATTAAATACTAAAAACATTGATCCGACGATTGTAAAAGGTACAGAAGCAACACCCGCTGCCGTAATAGCTCGGACAACCTTATATTGGGCAATAACGCTCATCGGTCCCATAAGATACTTATTCAGGAAACCAAATAGTCCCTTTTGTTCATCCATAATTTTTTCCTCCATTAAATATATTTTTTAATATGATTATGAAAACGATGGTAAAATTTGTCTTCATTGCTCTTGATTTGTCTAATACGTTTGAGATTATACCAACAGATAAGCAAACCAAGAAATTGCACTAGGGCAAAAAATAGGTGAGCCGGTACAGTATCTGAAAAGAAGGGAACAGCTGTGGGTAGCTGCTGGGGAATCACAGAAACAGCCAGCAAAAACAGCTCTACACTGATTTGAGTTTTTAAGGATCGCTCAGTCTGTTTAAGATGAACCTCCTTAGCTCCGTAAAGTTTAAACTGCTCAGCACAGGCTGCAATGAACAGAAACAGCAAAACCACCGGCAAAATGAGATAGACACTTGGTCTGTAAACCAGAGAAAGTATCCAATAAAGATTCACAAAGAAAAATAAAGCCAGACTGTACCTAAACAACAGGTAGCGTGAAAACAAATTATTTTTCAGAGTCATTTGCCGTTTTAATTCCTGACTGTCTACTTTTTTTGAATCTCTATTTGATTGATGGGACATCCCGACTCCTTTCTAATTTACTTTTTTATACAACTCAAGCATTTCAAGCGCCACTTCCCGTAGGGTCATGGTTGTCATTAGGTGATCTTGGGCATGGACCATGATAATTTCTACCTTGATTTCAGTCCCGCCTGCATATTCTTGTAAAAGCTCTGTCTGTGACTGATGAGCCTTCAGAAATTCTTCATTAGCTTGGTCGAGCTTTGTTTCCGCCAAATCATAGTCACCCTGTCGCATAGCGTCGAACGCTTCATGAACGATGGCACGGGCATTTCCCGAATTGAGGATAATTTCAAATGCGGCAACCTGTAGCTCTTCTGTATTCATATCGTTATTTCCTTTCTTCTAATTGTAAAAACAGCTCTTTAAACGCTTCAAAAGTTTGGCAAGCTAGGATTTTAGTCTGTAATTCAGGCCTGTCTACTAAGTCAACGATACTGCTGGCAATAACGGGCAGACCGTCATTTTCATAAATTGACATGGACGTTAGAAAAATCAACTTAATCATTGGATAATCGTCGCTCCATTTTAAGCCCTGATGGATGATTGCTACGGCTACTCGGTGTTTCGTTCCCACTGCCTTAAGCGGATGGGGAACAGCAATGCTGTCACTGAAGACGACAGAACTCATCAGTTCCCTTTGCTTAATCATCTCCTGCATACGGCTTTCAAAATGTTTTCCTTCACAATCCGCCATACTGTGGATCAGCTGGGCAAGCACCTCATCTTTATCACCCTTGTCAAAAATAAAGAAGGTCTCTTTTGTAAAAAACTCATCAAAAACCTGCCCTAGTGAAAATCTCTCATTATTAGCATAGTGGGCTAGGCGACTTTTGGTGTACAAACTGGCTATTTCTTGCCTGATATGATTAATTTCCTCATCATCTAAAAATACCGATACTGTAAATACGGGGATATTAAAAATCAAGGTTGATAAATCAATAGATGAAATGATAAAATCAATATCTTTTAGCTTTTCATCGCTGATTTCATAATAGCCGATCACATCAACGACACGAACGATATTCCCCAATTCATTTTCAATACGGCTTTTGAGCATTTGGGCACTGCCATAACCAGTCGCACAGATAACGAGGATATTATATTTTTTATGTTCCTTATAGCGCTCTTTAGCTGCCATAAAATGAAGAGCGATATAGGCCAGCTCATCTTTTGACACAGAAAACTGGCTGAAGGTCGGCATGAGTGACAGGGTCTTTTCAGCCAGTTGATACATATCTGGAGATTTTTTCTCAATCTCATCCGTCAGCGGATTATCTAAAATCACCTCATTTTCCAAACGTATCAGCATGGTTGAGAGGTGGGATAACAAACCTTCAATCAGCTGAAAATCATTCTTGACTGCTGGATTTAAGGTTTCAATGGCTGCCAGCAATTCCTGACGGAGACGATCTTCTTGCTCCTGCACGAGGTGATTAGCAGTGGCTTGTTTTTTAGTCACTAGATGCAAGGTAATATAGTCGACTTCTTCACTAGGAAAATCAATACCTGTCACTGAACTAATTCTGTCAAGGATACACTGAGCAATCTTGCGTTCATACCAATCGGCTATGTCAACTGCCTCGCTGAGCTTACTAATCTTGAATCCTTCCGTAATCCGCCGAATCGCCAAAGCAATATGAATAACTAAATTTTGGATAACATAATCGGAGAGCTTTAATTCTCCCTCTCGGCACTCATCTAAGACAATAATGGTGAGTTCTTCAAAGCTTATTTTTTGGCTGAAAAGATCATTATCGACATAGGTATGCATGGTATTGACAAAACCCGAACTGATAAAGTAATCCATAATAAAGCGTCTCTTATCACGTTCGCTGCCGGTAATATAAACCCCCTTGTTAGGTTTACTTTCAATTCCTAGATGGTAGGGAATAAACTTTTCTCGAATTTTTTTAAAGTCACTTGACAGCGTTGAACGGCTGACATAGAGTTCATCCGCTAAATCATCAAAATAAATCTCATTTTGCTCGAAGAGAAGCTTGTTAAGCAAATAATTATAACGATCGTTAATATCAGAAATTTCCTTATAGGGGAGCTGAGCTAGATTCAGATGATTTTCTTCCAAGAAGGCAGAATACTGATCATCATCGGAAATGATAAGTTTGTAACCATGTCCTTGCTTTGAGGTCAACTCTAATTTGGGATAGGGTGATAATTTATCCACTAAGGATTTGCAGTAGGTTCTAACTGTCCTATCTGAACAGGCTAGTTGATCGGCCAACTCCTGGCTGGTCGTGTAATGATCCTTATTCTTAATAAGAACTTGGAGAATCTGTCTTTCACGTTTATTCAGCATAAGACGCTCTCCCCTCATCAGATTTAGATATTTTCCTTGACCAAGGCAGCCATCTTTTCAATTCCCATCGGAATAGGAATATAGGCTTGCGGCGGAATTTGAACGATAGGTTTATTCTTTTTAGCAGCAGCATCAGCCAGCTGTTTGAAGTTCATTTTTGTCTGCGGACTAACCAGATAAAGGTCATACTCATCAGCTTCAATGCGTTTTTGACCTTCTGGTACGCCTACCGCATCCATTTCAATATCTTCTCCCTGCTCTTGCAGCATAGTCATTGTTTTTTTAGCAATCATCGAAGAGGACATACCACCTGCGCAGATAATCAATGCTTGTTTTGCCATAATATAGAACTCCTTTATTAGTTTATTTCTACCTTTATTATATAACAGCGTTTTCAATATGTGCATGGCTACTTTTTCCGTATCTCAACGGAAAATTTCTCTATGAATGCGGAAATTATGAAAACAGCATTCTCTAAAATTTCCGCAAAAAGAAGTCAACCTCCATGATTGACTTCTTTTCTTTATCGATAAAACCCAACTAAAATAATAGCCTAAACAAGCTGACGGTAGGTTACAATAACGTTTTTAAGCTTGAGCTGATATTCCCGCATGATTAACTGCCGCAACTTGATATCATTGATGGTTGAGGCAACTACAAAACCATCCGATGTTTCATATTTTATGGATAAAATATCCATCAGTTTGGAATTTTGGCGAATATCTGGCTTATCATTTTCCTTAAAATTAATGAAATAAGTGCTAGCTGGTTTGCCACTTTTCCCCTGATAGGTCGGAGTGGTTATTCTTTTTCTTACCCACAAAATAAGGTAAAATATCAAACCTAGGATAGCAATGACAGATAAAATTTCCAAAATAACATTCCACATAAATCTCATCTCATCTTCTGATTTCGGACAAATAGCTAGCAGAAGCCATTATAGATTTTCCCCATTTGAGGCAATCACTTTTTTGTACCAATCGAAGGACAGCTTCGGTGAACGGGCATAGGTTCCTGTGCCATCATCATGTTTGTCCACATAAATAAAACCATAGCGCTTGCGCATTTCACCTGTTCCTGCAGATACAAGGTCGATACAGCCCCAAGGCGTGTAGCCCATGAGATCAACACCGTCTTCATCAACAGCCTTAATCATCTGTTCAATATGGGCTTTTAGGTAATCAATCCGATAATCATCATGCACCATGCCATCCTCTGCCACTTGGTCAATAGCGCCAAAACCATTTTCTACAATAAAGAGCGGCAGGTGATACATATCAGTAAACCAGTTGAGAGCATAACGCAGGCCTTCAGGATCAATCTGCCAGTCCCATTCAGATGCTTTAACGTAGTTATTTTTGACCAAGTCTTCGGTTTCCAGATAGTCATAATGTGGGTTATTTGGACGGTGACTATCAATCGCAAAGGACATGTAGTAACTAAATCCGATATAATCCACTGTACCAGCTAACAAGTCTGCCTTATCGTCATCAGTCACATCAACATCAATGCCTTTACGTTCCCAGTATTTTAGGATGTGTTCTGGATAATAGCCATGCACATGTACATCAGCAAAGTAATAACGTTTTTGCATGGCTTTTTGCGCCATCAAAACATCAGATGGCTTACAGGTTGCCGGATAGATAGGGCACATAGCAATCATGCAGCCAATCTGCAAGTCAGGATTAATCTCATGGCCAATCTTGACTGCACGCGCAGAAGCCACCAGCTCATAGTGGGCCGCCTTGTACATAATGGCTTCACGGTCATCGCCTTCTTTATAGACAATACCCGAATTGGTAAAAGGTGCAAAATCTTCTTGGTAGTTAGCTTGATTATTGATTTCATTGAAGGTCATCCAGTATTTGACCTTGTCTTTATAACGACGGAAGCAAACTTCTGCAAAACGGACAAAGAAATCAATAACCTTGCGGTTGGTAAAGCCACCATATTCAGTAACTAGATGATAAGGCAACTCAAAATGCGACAGAGTCACCACAGGCTCTATGCCATATTTGAGACATTCATCAAAGAGGTCATCATAAAACTGCAAACCTGCTTCATTGGGCTCAGTTTCATCCCCATTTGGAAAGATGCGGGTCCAAGCAATAGACGTCCGGAAACACTTGAAACCCATCTCTGCAAAGAGTTTGATATCTTCCTTGTAATGATGGTAGAAATCAATAGCTTCATGATTGGGGTAGTATTTGCCTTCAATCACACCATCAGTGATTTCCCGCGGGACACCATGTCGGCCTGCTGTCATGACATCAGCAACGGAAATCCCCTTGCCGCCTTCCTGCCAGCCGCCTTCCAATTGATGGGCCGCTACCGCACCGCCCCATAAAAAGTTGTTTGGTAATTTAGACATAATCTGCCTCCTCTATTATTTTAAGATACAAAGGGACGGTTCGCTTTAGCGAAAATTCCCGACAGAAAAATAGAAGGTTGGTCGGAAATCCTGATTTCAGAGACAAGCTATCTTTTTTCCAAGGGAATTAGTCCCGTGTTCAATTGATAAGATACAAAGGGCGCCCGCGGATAAAGTCAAAATAGGGAGTACGACGACGAATCACTAAGGATTCTGGGAGAACTTATCTTTTTGACACAATCCACAGACCGTGTTCAATTATCAAGATCTAAGCCGTTAAACAACTAATTTTTGAAGAAGCACAGCGCCACTAAAGATACTTGATCTGATTTTTGAACAGTCACACACTGACTCATTTACATTATAAGAGGGCAGATGAAAAATGACCAGTTAAACTTTTTCCGCACCAATAAGGAAAACGGTTTCGTTTTATATTGAATCCGACTGCCACTCTAGGAAGTTCAGCAAGCTGGGGAAAAACTGTTGAAGCTTGGTTTCAAAATTAAAAAGCAACAATTATACGAAAGGAATCTCACATTCTTTGAATTCCTTCATGCCTTTCGTTGATATTAGACAAAAACTCGTCCAATATTCCTGTTTAGAAACCAGCTTTCGGCGCAGTAGATGGCAGCAAAACTTGTTGGCTACGCCAAGAAGTATTACTCCTGAACCATTTATTAGATACTTTAGCACCAATGAACCCTGCTGGCTGGTTTTCCTCTTGCCTCAAGTTCAAAGCGGAAAACCTAGTCTACTCTCTATTCCCTACTTCCAATTAATGATTTCTCAGAGAATAGAGCGGCTTTGCATCTTAAAAGCGACCTCCTATGTCAGCATTGATATCAATAATTATTCAACCCAAACATCCTATTTTTTAAAATTAGACACTTTCCCTTGATTTGTCCAAGAACAAATCAAATTTTTTACGTTCAGCTTCTCCAAGAACTATAATAGAACTAAAATTAGAATTGGAGGTTTTTGCTCTCATGATGGATAACTTAATTGTTAAACAACTCATTAAAAATTCATTTGATATCCCGCTGCAGGTTACTTATCCTAATGGCAAAACTGAGGTTTATAATGGTGAAAATCCACGAGTTAAAATTAAATTTAATAAGAAAATTTCAGTAGCTAATCTAACCCAAAATGCTTCAATTGTTTTAGGGGAAGCCGTCATGGATGGCGATATTGAAATTGAGGGATCGATTCAAGAATTGATTGTATCGGCCTACCGTGCCTCTGATAGTTTTTTGAAAAACAGTAAATTTGCCCGCTTCTTACCGAAGCAATCCCATACTAAAAGTGATAGCAAATCCGATGTCCAAAGTCATTATGATATTGGAAATGATTTTTATCGCCTGTGGCTTGATAAAACAGCAACCTATTCTTGTGCTTACTTCAGGCATGAGGATGATAGCTTGGAAGAGGCCCAAATCAATAAGGTCCACCATATTATTAAGAAACTAAATCCTAAGTCTGGAAAAACATTATTGGATATTGGCTGCGGCTGGGGGACTCTCATGCTAACAGCCTGTGAAGAATATGACTTGAAAGTCGCAGGTATCACGCTTAGTGAAGAACAAGCCAATTATGTCAATCAACGCATTAAAGAAAAAGGTCTGGAAGATCGGGCAAAGGTTATCCTCAAAGATTACCGCGATATTGAAGAGGGGCCTTACGATTATATTACCAGTGTTGGCATGTTTGAACATGTCGGTAAAGAGAATTTAGGCCAGTACTTTGATACCATCTCTCGTTACCTAGCAGATGACGGATTAGCATTAATTCATGGGATTACTGGCCAAGCTGGAGGAAACCACGGCAATGGCTATAATGGCTGGATTAATAAATATATTTTCCCTGGCGGTTACATTCCTCGGCTAACTGAAAATCTAGATCATATTTCTGATGCTGGACTTCAAGTTGCTGATATTGAGTTCCTGCGCCGTCACTACCAGAAGACTCTTGAGATGTGGACAGAAAACTTCCATAAAGCCCTGCCAGAAGTTCGAAAACTCCACGATGAACGCTTCATCAGAATGTGGGACTTGTATTTACAGGCTTGTGCCGGCTCCTTCCAAGCAGGAAATATTGATGTCGTTCAATACTTGCTATCGAAAGGCAAAACAAAATCTACCATGCCCATGACTAGGGACTATATGTATAGATAACCACACAAAAACTGAGCCTAGGAGTTTCCTAGACTCAGTTTTTATTAGTGATTTTCAAACACTGGTATAACTTGCTTGGTTAGGAGCAATATGAAACCGAGATAACCAACAGTGTCATCTCCACGAAGCTAGTAAGACTAATAAGCTGAGAAAAAGCCTTACTCCTTCTAGCTTTAACTCGATGAACACTTTGATGCAAGAAGTGATGGGAGCTTCTTATCCCTAGTGGTTAATCTAATCATCATCTTTGTAGGAATGAGACAATAAATTCGATAGCTAACTATAGTGATTTTATTCCATTCACTTTTGGACATTTGTTATTGTCGTAACTAAATAACTTTGCCATATACACCTTAATAACTGAACCGCCGAAACCTCTGTGGGGAAAGATAAAATAAGGCTAGAAGTCATTTCTTCGCCAATTCTCCTTTAGGACGTTAACGGCGTTGGCGTTGTATCTTAGTTTCTCCGATTAAAAGACTAATAATTTAGATGTCTTCTCTCTAAAATCAGTATTTTTTGAGAAATCCCTAAAATCATACGTCTTTTTTAACACCCTAACCTCTTAATTTAATTCTGCAATTTGGTAGAGCTCAACTTCAGCAGCCGTTTCAGAACCAAACATGTTGATCATGATTTTGACCTTGTTATTTTCAATTTCAATAACACGCCCCTCTTGTCCCATGAAAGCACCGTCGATAATTTGTACGACATCACCAACCTTGATGTTGGTATCAATCACATCAACAGTTTGTCCCATAGAAACAAGGATGGCACGGATTTCCTCCTCCAAGAGCGGCGTTGGTTTTGAACGGTTCCCGTGGGAGCCAACAAAACCGGTAACATTAGGGGTATTACGTACGACAAACCAGGCATCATCGGTCATTACCATTTCTACAAGGACATAACCGGGGAAGCGATTTTCCTCAACTTCCTTAACCTTTCCGTTCTTTTCAACATTAACGGTTTGAGTTGGGATTTCCACACGCAGAATATTCTCTGTCATGTTGTAGGTTTGAGCACGTTGCAAAAGGTTTTCCTTAACCTTGTTTTCGTAACCAGAGTAAGTTTGCAGAACAAACCAGCCCTTATCAAATGAATCTAGCATCTCAATTTTCCTTTCTTTCCTTCTCAGCTAACTAAGAGCAATATAAAAAAGCCTTCTTTGGGCTTCATTTCCTCACTATTATAGCATATTTCTGGACCTTGCAAAGAATTTTTAGCAGATTTTCAAAATTTCTTAAAAAATGATATACTATTTCTATCTAACTCTTTTAGAAGAAAATTTAACCAAGGAGACCATTGCTATGATGAATGAAAAAGAATGGGCTGAGTTTTTTGAACTAACTCAAGGACGAAAACCTCAGCCTGAGGATTATCAAAAAGCTGCTTTGGCTGGTGAATATCAGCCTGATCAAACTATTGAACCGGCTACTCAAACTCCAGCTGAAGAGCTGAACAAGCAACAAGAGCCCAAGGATCCAGCTGCTACAAGTCCTACTGAGCAAAACCTCCAGCCCCAGCCAACGACAGCTGCAACAGGAACAGCCCCAACCCCTAGTCAGCCTCAAGTCACTGCTCCCGCCAATGGACCAGTACCATCTGCTCCTGAGATGGCTCCAATAGCTGCTCCAGCTAAGCCATCAGTTTTCAAAAAAATGGGACAGGCTTTCAAGAAAAAAGACGGCCATAAAGGTTGGCCTCTCTGGCTCAATATTGGCATTATGGTGGTCATCGCCTTGGTTCTCTTAATCTTAGGGATTTTTGGCCACAGTTCCCAAGAGAAAGCTTCACAAAAAGATATCTCTGGTGACTGGCAGCTGACTGAAACCGCCTATTACAAGAGTGATGACTGGACGACCTTCTCACGGGATGGTAAGATTGTTGATGGCGACTCTCAATCAGATTATGAAAATGTTCAATTCGATACCTATCTGACCAGCAAAAACGGGGGCCTCGTTTCTTATAACGCGACTACAGTTTCAACCTATAATGGGGATTACATTTTTGCCTTCGCTTCTCCTGCCCATCCTTCTTTGACTTTCAATATTAATAAAAAAGGGCAGGCCGTTGAAGTCAGAATTGATGATGATGACTACTTCAACTATTACCCTGCTGAAATGGAAGATCATGTTCCGTTCGATGATTTGAAAGCTAAATTTTTTGTCAAGGATCAAGAACTGACTATTGTTTATTACGATGATGATCAGCCTTATTTCAAGGAAACTTACAAGTCAATCTCAGGGGCTCGAGCTAAAAAAGCTAAGCGCAATGCTAAAGACTACTATATTTCCTACAAAGATTTCTACAATAAAGTCAATGGCAATGATTCAGATGACTATTCAAATCTTGATGACTCTGATAACAGCGACTTCCAAGCAGGTTAAAAATCCCAATCCTTGAGACTCGTCTCAAGGATTTTTTAGTAGAGCAAGCCACACTGACTGAGCCACTTGTTCCTCAGTCAAAAGAGATTATCGATTCGTTCTTTTTAATCATAAAAAAAGAAATGACCTGGCATTTGGCTAGGTCATTTCTTTTATTTGCTAATTTTTCTCCTAGAAAGGTAGGTTCACATAGTTAAGCAGATAATTAACTCCCCAATGAAGAGCTAGATCACATGCGTAAATGATCACGGTAAAGAAGAATGTATATTCTAAGATAGCCAGAAAATCTTTCCAGCGTTGTTTAGGCGTTGGCCAATTGGTGTGCTCTAGGATTTGAAAAATTCCTGCTAAAAATTTCACGATGTCTCTCTCCTTCTGCTCGTTTGTTAGCGAGTTTCTTTATGTAAGGTATATTTTTTACAGTGTTTACAATATTTATTGACTTCCAAGCGTGTCGGTTTAGGAGTAGAACTCACAGCAATTGAATAGTTTCGTGAGCCACATTCCGAACAGGCTAGGCTTGCTTTTTTCTGCGCCATAGCTGGCCTCCCCTTTTAATCCCAATTATTTTACCATGATTTTAGCTGATAGGCAAGTTGAGGCACCAGGCAGGGAGGTATCATATTTGATTCAGTCATTTTAAGTGAGGCAGTAAAAAGTTTGTTTTCTGACACCTGCACTTCTTAACACTGCTCAGCTTGCTGCTGACGGCTAGCCCTTTATTGGAACCAGCCCTTGACGGTATCCCAAGCATCTCTAGCTTTATCCACCAAACCAGAATCATCAACAGCCTTGTTAACCTTATTTTTAGCATCCTCCGCAGCATCTTGAATCTTATCAATAATATCTTTGGATTCATCAGAATTACTGCTGCTATCTTTATTACTAGCATCGTAGGTTAGACTTTGACCGTCTGATGCATAGGCGTTCTGCTGCGTAAACTCTGTTCCCTTGGTATAAGGGAGGATATAGCTGGCTGTCTGACTAAAGACATTGTCCGAAGCCCCGTAGTCATCAACAATATAATGATTTTCATCGGTATGCTCGAAGCCCATCCATTGAGCAATGACCACATCAGGCGTGTAACCAATAACCCACTCATCACCAATCAGATCCTCGTTGAAGCTGGTTTCAGTGGTCCCGGTCTTACCCGCCATGGTATAACCATAGGCATTGGCACTGACCGCTGTACCATTGGAGAAAGTGCCCAGCATCATGCTGGTCATTTTGTCGCTGACCGATTTGCTGATAACACGAGAAGAAGCTTTCTTGTATTCCGCTACAGGTTTCCCTGAGGCGGTCTCAATCTTAGTAATAAAGTGAGCTTCATTCATGACTCCATCATTAGCGAAGGTCGAATAAGCCTGAGCCATTTCCAAAGGATTAGTAGTCACACTACCACCCAGAGCAACTCCGAGATTTTTCGGAACTTTATCCATATTTAAACCAAACTTCTTACCATAGTCAAAAGCAGTGTCCACTCCCATTTCATGCAAGAGGTAGACAGCTGGGATGTTGTAAGAATTGGCTAAAGCTTGATACATAGGAATTTTATCAGACTCAATACCTGCATAGTTAGACGGAGCATAGCCATCGTAATCCTGAACCGTATTGGGCAGATCTTCGTCAATATCATAACCCTCTGAGATAGCTGGGGAATAAACCACCAGAGGCTTAATAGTCGAGCCTGGACTCCGCGACGATTGAGTCGCATAATTGTAAGCCCTAAAGGTTGGATCTTCTGTCGAATTAAGGCGGCCAACCAAACTGCGGACCCCACCTGTCGACGGATCGACAGCAACACTGGCCGATTGGGCTGATGAGCCATCGTAAGGAGAAGTTGGAAAGATTGAAGCATCTGAATAGACTGTCTGCATCCCTTCTTGATAGTCAGGATCTAATTCTGTATAAATCTTATAACCATTATTGAGAATATCTTTCTCAGACACTCCATATTTATTGATGGCTTCATTGACCACAGCATCGAAATAAGAGGGATAATTATAGGACTCATTCTTACCCGAGTAGGTGTCCTGCAGACGGCTGGACACATTCACCGCCTTAAAGGATCTAGCATCAGCTTCTTTGAGGAAACCGGCATTGACCATATTCTGCAAGACAGTATCACGGCGGTTGGTCGCATTCTCTTTTGAGTAGAGAGGATTATAAATTTCTGGACCCTTAAGCATACCTGCCAAGGTTGCAGCTTCATCAATGGTTAAATCGGCAGCTGAGGTGCCAAAATATTTTTGACTGGCATCCTCAACTCCCCAAACTCCGTTACCAAAGTAAGCATTGTTGAGGTACATAGTCAGGATTTGTTTCTTAGAATATTTCTTATTGAGCTCAACAGCCAAGAAGAATTCTTTGGCCTTCCGCGTAACCGTCTGCTCCTGACTAAGGTAAGCATTTTTAGCCAACTGCTGGGTAATAGTTGAACCGCCACCAAACCTACCGGCTGTAAAGACTGCCAAGAAAAACCGCTTGTAGTTGATCCCATGGTTTTTGTAGAAACTGCGGTCTTCCGTTGCAATAACCGCATTTTCTAAGTCATCGGAAATCCGATCCAGTTCAACATAGGTTCCCTTGTTACCCATGAGGGTACCTGCTTCCTTACCTTTACGATCATAAATAACCGTTGAGGACTTGAGAGCATCCTGAAGGTCAGAGACATTGGTCGTCTTGGCCAGATAAAAGAGGTAGGCTGCTGTAAAGAGGACAAAAAGGCTAACTCCTAACAGTAAAATTCGGCTGAGATTGTAGCGACGCCAGAATCGACGAATCCAAGACTGCTTGTCAGGAATAATAACCTTAAGAAAAGCTAGTTTGGGATACTTCTCAACTAACTTATCTAGCCGGCTCTGATGATGGGTTCGACTACGATGATAGTCACTTTCATGAACTGGAACCGACTCCAGTTTTTGAGTCATGGACAGGCCATTATCCTTATCAGATGGTCCAGCCTTAACAGATGGTTTCCTATTTTGCTTCTTATTTGAAATCAAAGTCAAGAACTTACTGCCAAGTTTCTTGGCTCCCTTTTTGATCATTTCTAAAAATTTCATAGCCTTATTATAGCAAGTTTCTTCCAAAAACCTAGAGAGAAAACGTCTTTTGTGTTAAAATCAAAGTCATGAAATTTCTCATCCAACTGCCAACTTCCTTTCCGCCAACGACTGTCAAAGATCTCTTGGAAAATCATTGGCTGGTCCCGCGAAAAATCCGTCATTTTCTTAGGACCAAGAAGCATCTCTTAGTCAATGGTCAAAGCATTCACTGGCAAAGCCAAGTTAAAGCCGGAGACAATATTAGTCTGATTTTTGATGAAGAAGATTATCCCAAGAAAAATCTCCCAATGGGGCAAGCTCAACTGGTGGACTGCCTCTATCAAGACCAACATTTGATTATTGTCAATAAACCTGAAGGGATGAAGACGCACGCTAACCACCCCAATGAAATTGCCCTCCTCAACCATGTTTCAGCTTATGTCGGAGACACCTGCTATGTGGTTCATCGGCTGGATAAGGAGACCAGTGGTTTAGTCCTCTTTGCCAAAAATCCTTTTGTCCTGCCTATTCTTAATCGATTGCTGGAAGATAAGAAAATTTCCCGACAGTACTGGGCTCTTGTTCAAGGAAGGTTAGCAAAAGAATCCATGACCTATCGTGATAAAATTGGCCGAGATCGCCACGATCGGCGAAAACGGCTGGTAACCGCCAAAGGACAGACTGCCATCACCCATATTCGTAAGCTAAAGGAATTTATTGGTCCTAAAGGAACCTGCACTTTGCTCAACTGTCAGTTGGAAACTGGTCGCACCCACCAAATCCGAGTTCATCTTGCCCACCATGGTCACGCCATTATTGGGGATCCGCTCTACAGCAAGGTCCCTGCTGAACGGCTCATGCTTCATGCACATGAACTCAGTTTTCTCCATCCTTTCAGCGGGGAAACAATCACCGTCAAGGCTCAATCTCCTAGCTTTGAAAAGGGCTTGCCCAAATAAGGCAAGCCCTTTTTTTATTTCCAGCAGATTTCGATTTAGGAGAATTTTTCAATTTAGGGCTTTACAAATTTCAGAAGATCCATTACACTTATTGTAGCAAGAGAATAGTTCAATTAGACAACAACACTAAATAACTTATGCTATCTTTACTTCCCACAAAAAATTATCGTTCGAAGGAGAACAATTATGAAACGCAGTGAATTAAAATCCCGAGCCAAACAAAAGCTTTCTGGTAATTGGAAATGGGCTATCGGGGTTGTTGCCATCGTTTGGATTATTCAAATTTGTCTTCAAATGAATAGCATCCATGATATCCTAACCACAAAGGAATTGCTTACTCATCATAATGGCCTTATCACTGATGTACATTTCACTTTTTATGCTTCACCCTTGGTACAGACCGGAGGCCTAGTCCTTGGCCTGATTGCTGCTAGTACTATTCTGGGCTTCCTGCACTTCAGTGACAACCGTAAGGATGAAAATGTTCTGACCAGCGTTTTCGCAGGATTTACGGAAGGTCGTATTTGGGCCTTCATTCTGACTTGGATTCTTCAATATATTTTTACACTACTTTGGACTTTGCTCCTCATTATTCCTGGCATCATCAAAGCTTATTCTTATGCCATGTCTATTTATATCGTTGATGATCTTAAACGGCAAGGAAAAAATCTATCCGCTACTGAAGCAATTACCAGATCTAAGCATTTGATGAAGGGACACAAATGGGAACTTTTCGTCCTTGATCTCAGTTTTCTTGGTTGGTGGTTCTTAGCAACCCTAACCCTTGGAATCGGCTATCTCTGGCTCTACCCTTACATCCTAACGACACGCGCCGAGTTCTATCGCTGCCTCATTGCTCAAAATCCGACTGTCTTAGCAGATTAAAAGCTACTCCCATATTGAAAACGGAAGGTTCAGATGAGCCTTCCGTTTTTATAAGTTAGTGAGGAATATAGTTCCTTCATCATAGCAAGCCAGCCTAATCTTTCAGCTAGTGTTGATAACTAGAAAGCCATTAACCTTACGATACAAAAAAGAGACAGCTGATAACACTGTCTCTTTTGAATTAGTAAGAGAGATGGAGGCTGGACAAAACTCGTCCAGTGTTCCTAACCTCTTGCACAGGGGTGGGAGTGAAACGATCTGGAGAGAGACCGTTTCAGGTCACTCTAGAAATTAAGAAATGGTGAGAGCCAAAATTTTCAACTTTTGGGTTGATCCCACTCCCGTTAACTATCAGCCTTCTTTGCTGCTTAGATAATTTTTTTCTATTACATCATGCCGCCCATCATACTTGGATCCATTGCTGGGGCAGCTGGAGCTTTTTCTTCTGGATGATCGGCAACAACGGCTTCAGTTGTCAAAATGAGGCTGGCTACAGAAGCTGCATTTTGCAGGGCTGAACGACTAACTTTGACAGGATCAATGATTCCTGCTTCAACCATATCTACCCAGCTTCCATTGGCTGCATTAAAGCCTGTACCAACAGCGCTAGCTTTAAGTTTTTCGATGATAACGGAACCTTCATAGCCAGCATTACGGGCAATTTGACGAACGGGTTCTTCAAGCGCACGCAGAACAATGTTACGGCCAGTTGCTTCATCCCCTTTCACATCAAGAGAGGCAACTTTTTCAATAACATTAACAAGGGCTGTACCACCACCGGCAACGATGCCTTCTTCAACGGCAGCGCGGGTTGCATTAAGGGCGTCTTCAATGCGAAGTTTCATTTCTTTTAATTCTGTTTCAGTCGCAGCACCAACCTTGATAACTGCAACACCGCCAGATAATTTTGCCAAACGTTCTTGCAATTTTTCACGGTCAAAATCTGATGTTGTTGTTTCCAATTGTGACTTAATCACATTGACCCGTTCTGCGATTGCATCAGCTTGGCCAGCTCCTTCAACGATAACTGTTGAATCCTTATCAATAGTGATTTTAGCAGCTTGACCTAGCGAAGCGATACTAGCATCTTTAAGTTCCAAACCAAGATCTTCCGTAATAACAGTACCGCCCGTTAAAATAGCGATATCTTCCAGCATAGCCTTGCGGCGGTCACCAAAGCCAGGCGCCTTAACAGCTACGACATTAAAGGTACCACGAATCTTATTAAGAACCAAAGTAGGCAGGGCTTCACCATCAACATCGTCTGCAATAATTAAAAGAGGACGGCTAGTTTTAAGCACTTCTTCTAAAAGAGGAAGGACATCTTGGATATTTGAAATTTTCTTATCGGTAATCAAAATGTAAGGATTATCAAGATCAGCAACCATTTTTTCGTTATCGGTTACCATGTATTGAGAAAGGTAACCACGGTCAAATTGCATCCCTTCAACAACGTCCAATTCAGTCTCCATACCACGAGACTCTTCAATGGTGATGACACCGTCGTTGCCAACTTTTTCCATAGCTTCTGAAATGTATTCACCAACTTTTTCAGAACGTGAAGATACAGCGGCAACTTGCGCAATAGCTTCTTTACCAGAAACTGGTTGAGCGATAGCTTTTAGACCTTCAACAGCTGTTGCAACAGCTCTTTCGATACCGCGACGGATACCGATTGGATTAGCTCCTGCTGTTACATTTTTAAGCCCTTCGCGAACGATGGCTTGGGTTAAAACGGTGGCAGTTGTTGTACCATCACCAGCAATATCATTGGTTTTTGAAGCAACTTCTGAAACCAATTTGGCTCCCATATTTTCAAAATGATCTTCTAACTCGATTTCCTTAGCGATAGTTACACCGTCATTTGTAATCAAAGGTGAACCAAAGGATTTTTCCAAAACAACATTACGGCCTTTAGGGCCAAGCGTTACCTTAACGGTATCAGCCAAAACATCGACTCCGCGGACCATTGCAGAACGCGCATCTGCTGAAAATTTAATATCTTTTGCCATTTATTATTACCTGTCTTTCTTGTTTATATATTGCTTAGATTAGTAACCTTAGGAGAGGTAGCCCTCGGAATTCTTCACGTTTCCATGTTCAAGAACACCTAGAACTTTGCATTTTTTCTCCAACAAAACCGACCTAAGGTTCTTTTTATATTAGATACTAGTAAGCTGACAATTTTGAATGGGATTCGGCCTTACTCTTAGCTAAGAATAGCCAAAATATCAGATTCACGGACGATGGAAACTTTATCATCACCATCCTTAACATCCAAACCAGCACCATTTTCAACCAGAACTTTATCGTCCTTAGCTACACTCGGAGCAATCAAATCTCCATGCAGTGTCCGAGAGCCTGGCCCAACGGCTAAAACAGTTGCTGTTTTAGTAGCTTCATGTGAGCTACCTGCCAAAACAAAACCACTAGCTGTGGTTTCTTCTACTTCTTCAAATTTTACAACAATACGATCACCTAAAGGTTTTAACATTGTCTGACCTCCATTAATTTTTTAGCACTTCAACAGTTCGAGTGCTAATTACATTTATTATTGTAGCATTTGGTCAAAATTAGTCAAGAAAAAACTCTACCAATTGGTAAAGTTTTTCTGCATGCTAAAAGTTAGACATCCTCAGAATTCTCCGCGTGAACTCTTAGAGAATTTCTTCTTGTAGAACCTTGGCAATGCCATCGTGGTTGTGGTCCAAGGTAACCTTGCCAATTCGATTCTTCAGAGCTTTGGGAGCATTGCCCATGAGGACGCCATAACCGACAGTTTCCAACATTTCTAAATCATTATAGTTGTCGCCAAAAGCCAAAGTCTCATTTATAGGAACTCTATAGTAGTCAGCTAAGGTCTTAACTGCCTGACCTTTATCAATTCCTGCTGCCATGACTTCAATCAGATGAGCAGCAGATTTAGCGATGGATAGATCAGGATAGCCCCGCTTGAGGGCCTGCAAAACTTGGTCGGTCCGATTAGGTGGACACATGACTAAAACCTTGTGGGCTTCTTTAAGACTGTCCAACTGATCAAGGTCAGCAACTTGCGACTCTAAGTTAACCACCACTTCTTCATCGTGAACCAAATCATGGCCCTGATGGGATGAGTACCAATCACTATAACTATAGATGTTCCAAGCCAGATCCTGCCCCAGATTTTCAACCGTCTGGCAGACTGATCGAATCTCAGACATGGCTATAGTCTTACTGTCGACAACTGTCCCGTCTTGAGCCTGAATCAAGGCACCATTGTAGGCAATAATGGGACTGAGAATACCGATGTTATCAATAATTGGGCGAATGGCTTCAGGCATTCGAGCAGACACTGGCACAAAATAGAGCCCGTTATCTACACAAGACTTGATAGCTCGGGCAGTCGCTGGGGTTACCTGATGGTCTTGGTTAAGAAGAGTACCATCTATATCACTGAAAATTATTTGCATAAATCAGCCTCCTTGACCTAAATTACTTTTATTATAACATTTTCTAAGCTTGTATTCGTATGATTTCTAAGGCCATAATCATTCCGTTATATAAATGTACAACAAAAGCATATAGTATTGTCAAGAGGAGGCGGAAATTAAAATATTATCTTGATGGACCATTGATTGTAAAAATTTATTGATTAATCCAGTGATTAAATGGTCTCCGCTTAATATCGTAGTTTGAAGTAGCATTACCAAATTATTGTAATGAATTATAGTTATGTTGATGGAAAAATATTGTGTAACGTAAAAAAATTAGTTAGCTTTTCTATTTGTTAACCTTTTCTGTTGAGAGTTTTCACGTAAAAAGAAATCGGAAAGTGGGCTATTTATCAAATTTAAAAATTCTTTTGAAAATTTTTCTGGGGGAATTGGAAATTCTTCGGATATCCATATCTCGATAAGTGCTAAAACGCTATTAACTAACCATTTAGAAATAAAGATATTATCTAATTGAAAATTATGACAGTTGATCGTCAGCTCTTTTAGTATCCATTTATAATACTTTTGTTGAAGATATTTTCTCCATTTGGGATCAGCCGCAGTTGAATAGAGATATCTTAGCCAGCTTTTGTTGTTATACAATTCTGGGATTATCACATAACATAAAAAACAATCAATTGTTTGGCTACCATCAAATTCAGAAAATAGACTATCAATTTTTCTATCTGTCGCAAATTGGATATAATCAATAATTTCTTCATAGCTATTAAAGTGATTTTTGTAGATAGTTTGTCTAGTTATACCAGCTTCTCTAGCTATTTCAGCAAGAGAGAAAGATGAACGTTCAGGATATTTTGAAGCCAATATAAAAAATGCATTGATGATATTTTCTCGAGTTCCTTTTGTCATTGGTTTACTCCTATTTTTTTACATATTGTGAACTAAATAACATCATATTACAGTAAGTTTATAGCAATTAAGGGCTTTTTGCAAATTAATATTTTTACACTCTGTCAAAAAATCACTATTGAATGTTTGGTGTTTTAGGAATAATATTTAATTAGAAATTATGATAATTATGAGAGAAATCAAAGGATTTTTTATATGGTTAGGTGAAGGTGATATTGTTATGCAACAGAAGACAAAAATGCTTAATATCTTAATAGTGGTAGGATTCATTTCATTAGCCGCCTTTAATATTCATTTTGAGATTAGCTTTACTGAAAATCTAATAGTAATAATGGGTCTGCTGATCCTATTATTTCTGGGAAATTATTCTGGGAATACTCATAAAAAAAGAGAGTCCAAATCTTTAAAAGTTAAGCAACATAAAAGAACCAGTATGCCATTATTTTTGTTCTTTATTTTTCTTGCTTGTGAATTAATAATAATGATTATAATGATTTGCTTTAATAATAGTCTTCCCCTAAAAAGTCAAAAGTTACTAGCCTGTTTATTGTGTGTTTCAATATTCTGTATGGTAGCAGCAGGATATAAATTTGAAGTTAATAGATTTCAAACCTCTAAGACATTTTCAGAGGTTAGAAAATTTGGTATAGCTATAAATCCTAAGCATCCCATAGGGCGTATAATTTATGCAAGTGCATTTGTTCTGATATTAATTATATTTTGCCTATTGTTAATTTTCGGACCAACCAATTAATTCATATAATTGAAAGGAGTATGTGTTATGAGTGACAAACGAATTTTTGGTGATTCTTTAAGAAATATGGATAAAGAATCTAAATTTAGTTTAGATATGCCAGAAAATATTGCAGATGTGATGACTTTAGATGTTTTATCTGGTCAAGATTTATTAAGTCCTTATGATTTTATAGAAAATGAAAGACTTAATTATGATATGTCTAAAGATGAAGTGTATTCGTTAAAGCCTACTGTAGAATACAGCAAAGGGTGGCTCTATACTGTATCCTATGTGGCCTTACATGAGGTTGCAGCCGGAGCTAATGTAGTAGCAGGAGTAACGACAGTAGTAGGAGCAGCCACACTTGTTGCTGTTGCATTAGGCGTATTAGCTTCTGATCCTGATAAAAGTGAAGAGTTTTTCAAAAAAATTGATAATAAATTCTTATCTAAAATTTCTAAGAAAGCATTGAAAATTGGTGGGATATCATATTTAAGAAGTGTAATCGAAGAATTTGTTGAAATTGTTAGAGAATACAATAATTTAGGAGAAATTAATGAATAATTTAGAACCTAATCCGCGTACAGCAGCTATACTAATGACATATCAATGCGTTGCTGAGTGTGATGAATGTTGTTTTTCTTGCTCACCGCGATTGAAAGGAAATTCTTTAAATTTTGGTAAAATAAAATCATTTTTGGACAAGATTAAACATATTGAGAGTATCAAAGTTGTTGTTTTTTCAGGTGGCGAGTGTTTTATTAATTTTAAATTGTTAGTCAAAAGTATTAGATATGCACATGATTTAGGTTTTCTAACAAGATGTGTCACTAATGGCTTTTGGGGTACAAGTATAGAATCTGCTAGAGAAAAGATTCAAATATTAAAATATAATGGATTAAATGAAATTAATTTTTCAACTGGGGATAGTCATCAAAAGTTTATTCCGGTAGAATGTGTTTTGCATTGTGCTATAGCTAGTGTGGAACAAGGAATGTTGACTTGTATTGCAGTTGAAACCAATAGCAGTAAGAAATTTAAAGTAGAGGATTTTGTAAATCATCCACTTTACACTAAGTATATACAAGGTCAAAAATATTCAAAACTTTTGAAGGTCATGCCGACAATATGGGTTTCTTTTCATACGAATACAGTTTATAAGTTCGACAAAAAACTCTTATCAGGTAATAATGAAGGTTGTGATGGAATATTTGATACAGTTGCTTTGGAACCCCGTGGTGATGTAGTTGGCTGTTGTGGGTTAACCTCCAATGATATTAGTGAGCTGCACTTAGGTAAAATTGACAGAGTGGAATTGAATAAGGTGTTATCTAGTCACCATAGAGACTTTTTAAAAGCTTGGATCTTTGTTGATGGACCTAAAAAAATTGTAGAAACAGCGTCTAAGTGGATGGGGAAAGAAGCTCCATTTTTCGCTCATAAATGTCTTTATTGTGCATATTTATATAATAATAAACAGTTGCTAGGAACTATAAGAGATAATTACGAATCTGTCAAAGAGGAAGTTTTGACTAGATATTTAGAAAAGGTGGTTATTTATAATTCGATACTTAATTAATTTTAATTACCTTTTTAAGGGTGTATATTTGATTAAGGATTAGCTATGATTATTTTCAGAAAATTCATTAGATACCATAAGTTTCAGTTCACTTTGATTGTTTTTCTAATTATATTAGGTAATTTGTTATCTTTGCCAATTCCTTATATCTCTAAGATGATAATCGATAAAGTTTTAATATTAAAGCAGTTCAACTCTTTATATTATTATATTATACTTATAGTTGTTGTTCTTTTTTTTCAATTTGTAGTAGGGAGGATAAATTCCATCTTATCTGCTACCTTTTTCCAAAGATTCTTATTAGAGATACGTAAACAAATTTTGTCAGAGAACAATATTGAGTCATTATCGGATAATTCAAATATAACTACTGTGATATTTAATGACTCTGAGCTTTACGTATCTAATATTGAAAATATTGTTGTGACTTTTATATCAAGTATTGGTCTTTTTATGGGGTATTTAATAATGCTTTTAAGATTAAATATCCAATTAACGTTGCCAGTGTTGATAGTCATTCCTACATATGTGTTGTGGATTATTTATGCCGGAAAAAAATTGAAAACCTTTAGTTTTGAGCAACAATTTAGCAGAGATCAGTTGCTTAACACTTTAAAAAATATAACAACTAATTTAGAAGTAATAAGAGTATTTAGAATGTTCGATAAGATTCGTTCTGATTTTTGGAACGTAATTAATAATAATTTCATTATTAATTCAAAAATACGAGGTTTTCAAAATTTTATTGAGATTATTTCTACAGGAATAGTTTCTTCTACTACAATTTTGATATTCGTATTAGGAGTAAATTTTATAGGAAATGGAATTTTTTCTATTGGAGATTTGGTAGCTTTTAATTCTTATAGTGGTTTGATTTTTGGTCCTGTTACTCAACTGATTAATTTGTGGGCTGTTTTATCAATCAGCAGAACTTATGAAGCAAGGATATTATTGTATTTGAATAAGGTAACAGATAGTTCTTATATAGTTAATTTTGATAACTTAAGTGCTATAGAGTTATCTGATTTTTCGGTGTATAGTGGAAATAGTAGTATCTTAAGGGGTATTAATCTGATTCTTCATAATGGAGAGTGTATTTTATTGAAAGGGGAAAATGGTACTGGTAAATCATTATTTTTAAAATCTCTTGCCAACATATACAATAATTATACAGGTTGTATTCGTTTAGAAGAAAAAAATGGGGATAGTTTATATCTAAAACTAAATAGTTCGCAGAAATTGGGACCTCATCAAATTGTCTATTTATCTAATAATCAAGGATTCCCGTTAAAAACATTAAAAGAGGAGTTCTCATCACTTTTATCTTCTGATGAAGAAATTTATGATTTATTAAAATCTGTGGGTATATACGAGAGAATTCTGTCCTTAGATAAAGGCTTGAATATTTCTAGTCAGGAATTACGAAATTATCTTAGTTTAGGTGAACTTCAAAAATTACGAATTGCTAGAGCGATATCATATAAGCCCAAGCTATTGATTTTGGATGAAATTTTTTCTAATATAGATTATACGTCAATGGATAGTTTACTATCTGTTATAAAATCAAAACTTCCAGATAGTATTTTATTAATTGTTGATCACCATATTATAAAAGGAATAAATTTTGATAGAGTATTAAAAATTCATGATAACACTATCAAATAATTAATCGCATGAAGGATAATAGCTTCATGCGATTTTTGAGTCTCTCGAAAGACAAGGGCTAGAGTGCTTTGATGATGTTTGATAAATACGTCAATCTTTAATATAAATTTGGAAATAGATATTCTGGGCGGGAGACTGTTACGTGAGCATAGATGACTTCAATGAAACTGCACTATGATCAAGGTAGGAATTAGGATATTAGAATTAAAAAGGGAGTTCTTCCTCTTCGAGGACTAAGTCTGTTAGGTCGCCGGTGCCGTTATTTTCACGTAAGGCTCGTTGGGCACGGCTTTCCAGCAGCTGGAAGGATTGAGCCAGGACCTCGGTTACATAGCGAGTCTGTCCATCCTTTTCATAATGACGCGTCCTGATCTCACCATCAAGAGAGACCAGACTCCCTTTGCCAGCATAAGAGACGAGTGTTTCAGCCAACTTGCCCCAGAAAACGACAGTGACAAAGTCAGCTTGGCGTTCACCATCCTGAGTTTTAAAACGGCGATTGACAGCTAAAGTCACGCGGGAGACGGATTTATCCGAAGGGGTTTTAACCATCTGGGGAGTTGCTGTCAAACGGCCGATAAGAATGACTTTATTATACATATCTTCACCTCCTTACTTTCTTATTCGTAAAAGAAATGAAAAAAGAGGTTTAGGATAAAAAACAATAATAAATTAAAAAGCAAACATTTTAGAATTGTCGTAGTAGAACTCTAATCTTGTCCGCTTTTTGACTTTCCATATCATGCATGGATTAATGGCAAAGCATTTCTAAGAGGTGAGCTTAAAATGCTCCAGTAGGCAAATTGCAGCCTAATTTCAAAAATTAAAGAGTAAGAAAAATCAAGCTTCCTCATCTACAGATTTCTTATACGTCAACATCAAAAAATATAGTATTGTGTGAAGAAGGACGCTGCCAGTTGTCTATTCCATTTTCCTGATTCTTGTAGATATTTCTAACAAATGAAACGTTAGCAGGCCTAGTTTTGCCAATGTTTGGCTGGGTCGAAAGCTTCACCGACTACAGCAGAATCATTCAGTTCAATAATACCGCGTTTCTTCGGAGCGTTTGGCAGGGCTAATTCCCGAGGAGCACACATCATGCCGTAACTATCAACTCCTCGAAGCTTACCTGGAAAAATCAGGCTGCCACTGGGCATCATAGCTCCGGGCAGAGCTACAATGGTCTTAAGGCCAACAGCAGCATTTGGAGCTCCAGCCACGATTTGAACGGTCTGGTCCCCGCCAATAGCTACCTGACAAATATTGAGGTGATCACTATCTGGATGAGACTCCATTTCCTTAATTTGTCCAACAACAAAAACTGGACTAGGAGTTGCTTCTAAACTTTCCTCAAAGCCTTCCTTGGCTAATTCTTGATTGAGAATCTCTATATCCTTTTCGCTCGGAAAGACTTGACCATTTCCAGTCAGCTCCATCAGACTGGAAACTTCAAAAATATTCCAAGCTAAGGTACGTCCGTCATTTTCTGCATAAACACGAGCAACCTTGCCCTTGCGCTCAACTTGACGGGCAATTGGCTTGGTATCTTGAAGGATGACCATGAGGACATCGCCGACTTGTTCTTTATTATAAGCAAAAATCATGAGTATCTGACTTCCTTCTGTTTAATTCAATCCTGCTAAAAAACTGTTAATCTCCTGCTTGGTCTTACGAAGTTTATTGACCAGACGGCCAATCTCTTGACCATTTTCCACGACAATCAGACTAGGAATCCCAAAAATATCCCATTTCTGAGCCAGGGGCATAAAGGCGTCGCGATCTACTTGAACAAAGGTAACATGAGGATTGTCGGCTTCTAACTCATCCAAAAACGGATAGAGAAACTGGCAATCGGGACACCAATCCGCTGTGAATAAGAAGACCAAACGGCCATCTTGTTCTAAATAGGCAGCTAATTCTTCGTAAGTTTCTGGTTTAAGCATCTTCTTGCTCCTCACTATAGGAAATATGGCCGTCATCATAGATAAAATCAAGGACGCGGCCATCTTCAAAGACCAGACCGCCTGATAAACTGGAGCCTTCTGTCTCATAATCCTTGATATAGAGGACCTGAATATCCCCCATCTGACTAAAATAAGCTCTAATTTCAGCTACAAGGCGGGCCTGCTTACGGTCAGCCATCTTTTGTTGCAGACCATAGCCCAGAGCTGTCAAGCCTGCTAGACCTGCCAGACCTGTTGTTAGCAGTAATTTCTTATGTTTCATGCCTTTCATTTTATCATAAATAAAGGCCTTTGGCGACAGACAGAATAGGACTGACCAACCAGCTTTATGCTAAAATAAGACTAAGAAAGTGAGGACGCAATGACAGACTTATTTACAAAAATTCAAGAAGTGACAAATCTTAAGCTTGGCTGGTCATGAAAGCCAAGTGAGAGACTATCTGCGTCAGGCTATTGAACCTCATGTCGACAGAATTGAAACCGACGGTCTGGGAGGACTCTTTGGGATCAAAGAAAGTGCAAGGTCTGATGCTCCGCGAGTCATGGTGGCTGCCCACATGGACGAAGTCGGATTTATGGTCAGTGAAATCAAGGAAAATGGGACTCTGAGAGCTGTAGCTATAGGAGGATGGAATCCATTGGTTCTCTCCTCGCAGCGTTTTACTTTAATCACGCGCTCGGGTCAGAAGTTACCGATTATTTCAGGATCAGTTCCTCCACATTTCTTGCGGGGACAAAATGGTCAGACTAACCTACCAGCCGTTGCTGATATTATCTTTGATGGCGGCTTTAGTGATAAGAATGAGGCGCAAAGCTTTGACATTACTCCCGGTGACATTATTGTGCCGGATAGTCAAGCTATTCTGACAGCCAATCAAAAAAACGTCATCAGCAAGGCTTGGGATAATCGCTATGGAATTCTCATGGTGACTGAGCTCTTAGACAAGCTGAAAACAAGCCAACTGGACAATACCCTGATTGCTGGTGCCAATGTTCAAGAGGAAGTTGGTCTGCGCGGAGCTCATGTTTCAACGACCAAGTTTGACCCTGAACTCTTTTTTGCCGTTGATTGCTCACCGGCAGGCGACGTTTACGGTGGCCAAGGTAAAATCGGTGACGGTACCTTGATTCGTTTCTACGATCCAGGTCATGTTATGCTGGCTAATATGCGAGACTTCCTTTTGACAACAGCTGAAGAAGCCGGCATCAAGTACCAGTATTATGCAGCCAAGGGCGGTACTGATGCTGGAGCTGCCCACCTACAAAACAGCGGGGTGCCTGCGACTACCATTGGTGTTTGTGCTCGCTACATCCACTCCCACCAAACTCTCTACAATATAGACGACTTCTATCAGGCTCAGGCTTTCTTGCAAGCAATTATTAGAAAATTGGATCGCTCCACAGTCAATCTAATCAAAAACTATTAAGGAAAGGGACTTTGCTAACGCAACTGGTTAGGCTGCAGGCTGCAAAGTCTTGGTTATCAGCTATGAAAATTGGATTTATCGGCCTTGGAAAGATGGCCACAGCTATCATCAAGGGGCTAGAGAAAACAGACTTTGATCTTTTAGTGACCGGGCGTGACCCGCAAAAAACAGCCCGTCAAGCTGAACAATTGGGAGTCAGAGCCTTGGCAAAACAAACTGATTTAGTTGCAGAGGCCGATCTCATCATTTTGGGAGTCAAGCCTCAGGTCTTGCCTACTGTTCTTGAACCCTTGGACTTTCATCAGCCCATCATATCCATGGCAGCTGGGGTCAGCCTAAGACGCTTGGCCGAGCTAACCGACCCTAGCCTACCTCTGATTCGGATTATGCCTAATATCAATGCCCAGATTTTGCAGAGTACCACAGCCATCTGTGCCAATCAGTATGTTGATGAGGAAGTTTGGGACTTAGCTACAACCATCACCGATTGTTTCGGGTCTACCTTTGCAATTGCTGAGAAGGATTTTGATACTTTCACTGCTTTGGCTGGTTCAAGTCCAGCCTACATCTACCTCTTCATGGAGGCCTTAGCTCTGGCTGGTGTCAAGCATGGCTTTCCTAAGGATCAAGCCCTGAGCATTGTTACACAAACTGTCCTAGCCAGTGCACAGAATCTCAGTCAGGGACAGGAAAGTCCCCATGATTTAATTGATAAGATTGCCAGTCCTGGCGGTACTACCATCGCAGGCTTGGCAGATTTGGAAAAGACTGGTTTAACCGCTTCTGCCATTTCCAGCATTGATGCCACTATCGCTCGAGCTAAAGAGCTCTGAGCCTGACTTAATGTTAATACTCCCCGTTTCTACCTTTGGCTAAATGGGTAGAAGTGAGCCCAGCCTATAAGGACCTTATGACACGAGCCCTAGCAATCAATGCTTTGTCATCGGTGTGTTTTAATGGAGGCTTAGACACGATCCTATAAAACTTGACGTGTTAAATTCAGAGACAGCAGATTTAACGAAGGTCCGCTTTGTCTATTTTGATTTTCTTTAGATATTATCTTTAACAAAACTCCTCAGAAATACTGGTTTCTGAGGAGTTTTAGTATTTTCCTGCCATCAGGCAAGCATCCCGTAAAGTTGGGCCTAGCAGGGGTTACCAATGCGATAGAGCCTAGAATCAGGCGTGCCAGCTATCAATTACATCTAGCCCGCTTAGTCGGACGTTCGCCCTTCAGCTTTTTTCTTTAACCCTTATTGACCTAAGGTCATCAAAATCATGATGAAGGTAGCGTAAGCATTCATAAACATGTGAATAGCGATGCTATATTCAACCCGCTTGGATTGCATCGCCACAAAACCAAAGACCAAGCCCATACCTCCATAGGTAATCCAACCGCCAATATTAGCAGGATCCCGAATGAGATGAATGGCAGCAAAGAGGACGGCCGTCACCAGCCAACCAATCCATTTCCAGTAGCCCTCAAAGCCAAAAACCTTTTCTAAGAGGCACTTGCGGAAAATCAATTCTTCAGTAACAGGAGCGAAAATAACCAAAAAAGCAATCGCTAAATAAAAGGGCATCCCTAAGTTCATCAAGGCATTTTGGTTGGCGCTGGCGCTAGAATGTGTTAACAGTTGTTGAACCAAACTGCCAATAACATTGGTGATAAAAACAGCTGGCAGGGCTAATAAATACCAAGCAAACTTAGTGCTGGTCAAGGATTTAATGGACAGAGGTTCTCTCAAAAACTTAAAGAGTAAAAACAAAAGGAGAGTTGCCAGTAAAAATACAAGTGTAGCCGTTAGAGAGGTTCCTGTCTTGCTTAAGTTTTTCCCAAGGATAAACCAAACTTGGAGAGCATTATCCAGATAAAAAAGTAGGAAGGCTAACAACAGCCATTTCAACTTATTAAAAGCAATTTTAGCAATTTTCATATCTTTTCCTTTCCCATTTAATTACTAACTTGACCTACCAAGGAAGGCTAATCATTTGGTACATGATTAAAACAGAAATAAAATTATTGAGGATATGCAGAACAATACCATATTCCAGCCGTTTGTATTTAAAGGCAAAGAAACCTATAACAGCTCCCATACCAATGTAAGCCAGCGCTGCTCCCCAAGAATCAGGGGTATGCGCCAAACCAAAAGCTAGACTGCCAAAGAGATAGCCCAGCCAAGGATTGCGAAAGAGCTTTTGCTGAATAAAACCACGAAAAATTAATTCTTCAATAACCGGTGCTGTGATAGCCACCGCAATAATCATAAAGAAAGCTGGAACGTAGGACAGCATACTTTCTACAGCCTGTTGGTTGGAAGTATTGGTTTTATCTTCCAGCTGCATGATAAAACTAGCCACCTGCTCAATTCCTGTCACCAAAACATAAGCAAGAATAAGACCAAAAACTAAGATTTTCCAGTTCAGCCTTTTTTTCTTAATAAAATCCCACCTATAAAGGAGCCAAACGGCCAAGGCTAGAGCTCCTAGCTCCACTAGGACAGCTAAACCAACACCAACTGGTCCAGCCGGTAAAAGATGATTGGGATCGGCTTGTCGGCCATACTTTGCTACTGTTTTAACAACAGCTGCAAAGCTAATAACAAGCATCCCTGCTTGCTCAGCCAGAGAGAGGCCAATAGCAAGACCAATCCATTTAAGTTTTTCTAAAAATACTTTCATAATAAATCTCCGTTTTTACAGTGAATTCTCGTCTGAGCGAATAGTCTTATGGGTCAGCATGACATAGATTAGAATACAAAAGTTGATGAGTACAATGACATCAATTAGAACAGCCAGCCAATAAGGTAGATGAAAAATCTGATGTAAGACTATCAAGATTATGTTACCCATGTTGAAATTACTCCAGCGAAAGCGAAACTTACGCTCCTGCGGTGACATTTCCTCTGGCCCCAGTTGCTCCCAGCCTTTTCCCAGCAGTAAGAGAACCACAAAGATCAGCATTACTATCATAAAAATCCCTGTTAAAACCATTAAAAAGTCATTCTGAATGGATTTTGGAGATGTGGAACCCTCACTAAATAGGGTATAGATTATGACAGCAGCTCCTAGCAGTGTTACCAAACCGGTCAAGACTACAGTAGCTTTCTGCCAAAGTTTTAGGTGACCTCGTTTGATCTTTCCAGACATCATTTCCTCTCCTTGTTTTTTCTTGTTTAACAATTTAGAACCTCGCTGACTTCTGCATTACCTGGATTTTCCAGAAATTGGGTAGAGCTCCTCTAATTTCTTACAACACAGGAGGACAAAAAGTAAATCAAGGCAAGACTGGTACAAACCAGTACGTTAACACGTATACCGCTACTAAAGCTAAGACCTGAAAAGTTACTGCCTATTTGATTTTGCTTATGGCAGGACTTCTTCCTTACTCAAATAGCCTAGAATCAGGACTATAAAAAGATACCCTTCAAGAATACTCGCTGCAAGACCAATGGATAAGGAAGATGCCAACAAATCTTGCGATGAAGGTAATTTCTCCTAATAAAGAGGACACGATAAGGGGACAGACAGCCGTGATTGCTGCGCAATTACCCATAAAATATTGTAAGCTCTGAAAATTGCGTATAAAACTAGCTTACTTGTCGTCAAAATCCAATAGCACCTTCGTACAGAACTATAAATTTCTCACTGAAAAAAAACAGCAAATAAGAAGGAGGGCACCATCTTGGACAAGGGCAATCAAATAGCGATAAAGCAACCCAGTCCTCGTATGAAGATTTCAGTAACGACCAGTATTTCCAGACTAACCTAATAGACATGCGCAGTTTTTACATTGTCATAGTATTCTTTTCTTAAAGCTTCATTTAAATTTTGTACCATGATAACATAACAAAGGCCATTCTACAAGGTCATTTTCATAAAAAAATAAGCTCCTGAATATTGTGGTTCAAGAACTTGAAGTTTTTTATGGTTAAAGCTCATCGTTTACAAATCAGTCAAAGCCATTTCGCCATCGAAAATTGTCAGTACTGGCCCGCCTAGCGAGGTTCATGACCAATCGTAAAGATGGCTAAGGTCTTAGGGCCAACATGGGCCGAGATAACTGGTCCCAGCGGCATCATGAGTACCTCAGAAATAGCGGAATTTTCCAGCAATCTAGCCTTGAGATCTTGGGCACTGGCTTCATCGTTAGAATAGGCAACAACAGCAGTGCTGGTTTCCACATCCTGAGTTGCCCGAACCAGCATTTCCTTTATAGCCTTCTTACGCCCCCGCAACTTTGCTAAGGGAACTAGCTTGCCCTCAGCATCCAGCCAAAGCAGGGGTTTGATATTAACTAAACTGCCAATCAGAGCAGAACTCTTAGATAGACGCCCCCCTCGCATAAGGTGATAAAGGTCATCTACTAAAAAGAAGGTTCGCAAGCGAGGCAGAACATCAATAATTTTTGCCTTGACCTCCTCAAGGCTAGCCCCTTGGTCCCGCATTTGAGCGGCGAGGATAGAAAGATAGCCTTCCCCTCCAGCAGCGGCCCTAGTATCAATAATTTCAATGACTGCTTCTGGATAGGTCTCTAGGACCAGATCTTTAGCAATCTGGCTGGACTGGTAAGTCCCTGAAAGAACCGAGGAAAAGGCTAGATAGAGAATTGGCCGCCCTTCTTGGGCATAAGTTTTAAAACTAGCTTCAAATTGACCAACATTAACCTGACTAGTCGTCGGCTGAGCACCAGCTTTCATGGCCTGCAAAAGAAACTCACTTGTCACGCGTTCAGGACCAACCGTGGGATAGGTTTTATCGTTTAAGGTAATGGTTAATCCGAGAATATCAATATCTTGGGCCTGAGCCCAGTTTTCGTCTAAATCGGCAGTCGAATCAGTAATGATTTTAAAAGTCATGCCAACCTCCGTTTTTATGATGGTTCTCTCTCCAAAGACTAGCATAACCGACTTTGAAGCATTTGTAAATGATTTTCTTTCATTAAAAAGCACCGTGCCAATAGTGTTGATTAAATGAAAGAAAATCGGCTTACTCTTCCTGCTCTCTAGTTAAAGATCGTCCAAATAAGATCGGAGTTTGGCGAGCTGTTCGTTATCTAGAGATCCTAGTCGAGGGGTATAGAGATCAATATTTTTAGACATCTTGTCCAAGTTTGACTTGACCACATTAACCCGTTCTTCAAGTTCTCGAGCAGAGACTCGCAGAGCCCCTTGAGAAAAGACCGTCCATTGTTCATTGAGGTCGCTAGTAGCTACTTCGACCCGATTGAGGGGACTGTTCAGCTCAGCAGCCGTCCGCTCGATATAAGAATCAGCTGTCTCATCTTCCTCGGTAAAGATAACTGTCAGAGCGTAGTCATCATATTTCTGGCGGCTGCCAGGAACATACTGAGCATCAAAGACACAGATAATTTCCAAACCTTCAAAACTAGCATAATGGCTGAGTTTCCGTAGCAGAATAGTTCTAGCTGCATCCAGCTGGTTGGTTTTAAAGAGACGATGGGTTTCCTGCCAAAAGGCAATCATATTGTAGCCATCAACTAAAAGAATTTTCTTTTTCACGAAAAGGCCTCCTTTTCTTAGGGAGCTAAAAAGGAGTGGGGAAAATCGGTAAATCGTCGTGAAATGGTGATTTTGATTTTCCTCGCTCTCCCATTTTAAGGCTTAGACTGCTGCCGAACTCTTGTTTTAAGACGGCAGGCTTTGTCAGTCTATCCCCGACTGACAAACTCCACTGGGGCATTTCACGCCCACTTCCGCACAGTTGATATTGGTTTTCTCAAACAGTCTCCCAAACTGTTTGCCCCATCTCTTGCTAAGCAACCACTGCGCTAAGAGTTTATTCCAAAAAAAGGAATATTGGACAAGGTTGTGCCTGACCTCTAAACGGATGGAGATCAGATTTCCATACTTTGCTTAGAGCTTATGCCGAAAAACCTCGTACATGAGGATAGCCGCAGCTACGCTGGCATTTAAACTTTGCACATGACCAGTCATAGGGATAGTAATCATTTCATCCACTTGCCTTTTGAGGTTGGGGGAAATCCCCTTGCCCTCATTGCCGATAATCAGGGCTAGCTTGCCAGCTGTATTCCACTTTTGGCTGGGCGTGCCATCCATATCAGTTCCAAAAATCCAATAGCCAGACTCTTTCAGTTTATCCAAGGTTTGACTGAGGTTGGTCACACGGGCAATGGGGATATGTTCTACCGCTCCCGTTGATGTTTTGGCAACAACTGGAGTAACGCCAACTGCCCGATGCTTGGGGATAATAACACCAGCAACACCAGTCGCATCGGCTGTTCGTAGGATCGAACCAAAATTATGAGGATCTGTCAAACCATCCAAAATCAAAATCAGCGGATTTTCTTTCTGATCTGCCTTGGCTAAAATTGTCGTCAAATCACTATAGGCAAATGCGGAAACCCGCAGGACAAAACCTTGATGGACGGCTCCCTGAGTCATCTCGGACAGAATTTTCTTAGAAGTCCACGAAATAGCAACCTTTTTCTGAGCTGCTAGGGCTTTGATTTTATCGACGTTCTTGCCTCTTAGATCATCTTGAATATAGAGTTTATTACCTGTATTGGCTTCTAGGGCTTCTAGGGTAGCATGAACCCCATAGACCACATCATTGGCTTGTTTTTCTGTCATGACTTAAATACTTTCTTTAATACTTCCCCAACCGTTGAAACTCCAATAACTTCAATGTTTTTTGGGATATCAATCCCATGCAGGGCATTCTTGGGTGCATAGATTTTGGTAAAACCAAGCTTGGCAGCCTCATTGATGCGTTGCTCAATTCGATTGACACGGCGAATTTCTCCTGTCAGACCGATTTCACCGATGAAGGCATCCTGAGCATTGGTCGGTGCTTCCTTGTAGGAGGAAGCAATAGCGACTGCCACCGCTAGATCGATAGCTGGCTCGTCCAGCTTGACCCCACCAGCTGACTTGAGATAAGCATCTTGATTTTGCAGAAGGAGACCGCAGCGTTTTTCCAAGACGGCCATAATCAGGCTAACCCGATTGAAATCGAGTCCTGTCGTGGTTCGTTTGGCATTGCCAAAAACCGTCGGTGTGACTAGGGCTTGAACCTCAGCTAAAATCGGACGTGTTCCTTCCATGGTGACAACAATAGCCGAGCCTGTCGCCCCATCCAAGCGTTCTTCCAAGAAGAGCTGACTAGGATTGAGGACCTCAACCAGACCGCCCGTCTGCATTTCAAAAATCCCAATCTCATTGGTTGAGCCAAAGCGGTTTTTCACCGCCCGCAATATTCGAAAGGTATGATGACGTTCCCCTTCAAAATAGAGAACCGTATCGACCATGTGCTCCAGCATCCGCGGACCAGCCAAGGTCCCTTCCTTGGTGACATGACCCACAATAAAGGTGGCAATATTATTGCTCTTGGCCAGCTGCATAAGCTCAGCCGTCACCTCCCGCACCTGAGAAACAGAACCTTGAACACTGGTAATTTCAGGACTCATGACCGTCTGGATAGAGTCAATAATCAGAAAATCCGGTTTCAGGCGCTCGATTTCAGAGCGGATATTTTGCATATTCGTTTCAGCGTAAATGTAAAATTCATTGTCAATATCGCCTAGGCGCTCACTGCGCAGCTTGATTTGCTCGGCCGATTCTTCCCCTGACACATAGAGCACCGTTCCCTTATTGGCCAGCTGGGTCGAGACTTGCAGCAAGAGAGTTGACTTCCCGATACCAGGATCTCCACCAATAAGAACCAGACTGCCGGGCACGACACCGCCACCGAGGACTCGGTTAAACTCCTCCATGTTCGTCTTGGTTCTGGCATAATCAATAGAGGAGACATCTTTTAACTTGGTTGGCTTTGTTTTTTCCCCTGTCAAAGACACTCGAGCATTCTTGACTTCCTCGACTTCCTTTTCTTCAACAAAAGAGGACCAAGAGCCACAGTTAGGACAACGCCCCAGATATTTGGGGGAATTGTAACCACATTCCTGACAGACAAAGATTGATTTTTTCTTAGCGATCGTTATCGTCCTCCTTCTGCTTGCTTATCGGCCTGTGCTACCAAAACCACCTGAGCGAACTCCCACTGCCTGATCACCATCTGCTACCAGATAGGGGGCAAAGACAGCTTGGACAATGCGGTCCCCAACTTCCAAGGTCACCATTTTATCCGTGATATTTTGCATTTGCGCAAAAATATGCCCTTCATTATTGGGATTGCCATAGTAGTCACCATCGATAACCCCAACTGAATTGATGAGCACTAAACCCTTTTTACGCGGATTAGAAGAGCGATCATAAAGATAAAGGACTTCTCCCGGCTGCATATAAGCCTTGATCCCTGTTGGCACGAGAACAATTTCTCCCGGTTCAATTTTGGTAGTTTCTGCCACCTTCAGGTCATAACCAGCTGCATGAGCTGTCTCACGTTTGGGTAAGAGATCTTGATTGCTGTAAGAGCTGACCAGCTCAAAACCACGAATTTTTGTCATTACTAACCTCGCATCAGTTTTTACTGTTTCCTATTATACACTAAGATATTCGTCATTAAAAAGGAAAAAGCCAGCCTAGTCTATGAATTTCTCAAGAAAATCTTCGAACAAGCTGGATTAATTGTCCTTGAGTTGATTGGACTAGGACCTTGCGAAAACTGAACCCTCGATTTTGTGATCTGAGGACAGCCTGCCAAAGACCTGCCGCCTTAAAACAAGGGAGCGTAGAGGTCTGATCCTCAAAATGGGAGAGCGAGGAAAATCAAAATCGTCATTTCACAACGATTTACCAATTTTTTATACGTAATCTTCAGAGATTACAATGCTTTGTGGGTGAGGGCTAAGCTATCATGACTGTTTGTCCACTCCTCATCAGTCATTTGAATTATTTAACTTGCTTTTGTCCGTGGTATCTTCATTTTATGATATAATGAAAGTGATACTATGATATGGAGACCTATTATGACAAAACAAAAAGTTGCTGTCTTGGGACCGGGTTCTTGGGGGACTGCTCTCGCTCAGGTACTGAATGACAACGGGCATGAGGTCCGCATTTGGGGAAATATCCCCGAACAGATTGATGAAATCAATGACCAGCATACCAATACCTTGTATTTCAAGGATGTTGTGCTGGATGATAAGATTAAAGCTTACAAGGACCTAAGGCAAACTTTGGATGGCATTGATGCAATTCTTTTTGTAGTACCAACCAAGGTGACACGTCTAGTAGCTAAACAGGTAGCTGAAATTCTCGACCACAAGGTTGTCATCATGCACGCTTCTAAAGGCTTAGAGCCTGGTACCCATGAACGCCTATCAACCATTCTGGAAGAAGAGATTCCTGCTGATTTACGCAGCGAAATCGTGGTTGTTTCTGGACCAAGTCATGCTGAAGAAACTATTGTCCGTGATATCACTCTGATTACAGCCGCTTCTAAAGATTTGGAAGCTGCTAAATATGTTCAGGCTATCTTCAGCAATCATTACTTCCGCCTCTATACCAATCAAGACGTTATTGGAGTGGAAACAGCTGGGGCTTTGAAAAATATCATTGCCGTTGGAGCTGGTGCTCTGCATGGTATGGGGTATGGTGACAATGCCAAGGCAGCTATTATCACTCGTGGCTTGGCTGAAATCACTCGTCTGGGTGTTAAGATGGGAGCCAATCCTCTGACCTATAGCGGTCTGTCTGGAGTCGGTGATTTGATTGTTACTGGGACTTCTGTTCATTCTCGCAATTGGCGGGCCGGTGATGCCCTAGGACGCGGTGAAAAATTAGAAGATGTTGAGCGCAACATGGGGATGGTAATCGAAGGCATTTCAACGACAAAGGTGGCCTATGAATTGGCCCAGCAACTCGGCGTCTATATGCCAATCACCACAGCTATTTATAAGGCTATCTATGAAGGTGCTGATTTTAAGGAATCCATCTTTAATATGATGTCTAATGAACTGCGTTCAGAAAATGAATGGCAGGAAGATAAAAAATAAACTAAAAGAATAAATAAGAAGGAAATGAAAGACAGTATGACTAAAGTAAGAAAAGCCGTCATTCCAGCTGCCGGGTTAGGAACTCGTTTCTTGCCAGCAACCAAGGCCTTAGCCAAGGAAATGTTACCAATTGTAGACAAACCGACTATTCAATTTATTGTTGAAGAGGCCCTCAAATCAGGGATTGAAGACATCTTGGTGGTAACCGGTAAAGCCAAACGCTCCATCGAAGACCACTTTGACTCTAACTTTGAATTAGAATACAACTTGGAGCAGAAGGGCAAAACTGACCTACTTAAATTGGTTAATGACACAACGGCTATTAACCTCCACTTTATCCGCCAGAGTCACCCACGCGGTCTTGGAGATGCTGTCCTGCAAGCCAAAGCTTTCGTTGGAAATGAACCCTTTGTCGTTATGTTAGGTGATGATCTGATGGACATTACCGATGACAAAGCTGTTCCTTTGACTCAGCAGCTCATCAATGATTATAAAGAAACTCACGCCTCCACTATCGCCGTTATGCCTGTCCCTCACGAAGATGTTTCTGCCTACGGGGTCATTGCTCCCCAAGGTGAAGGGCATAAGGGCCTGTATTCCGTTGAAACTTTTGTCGAGAAGCCAGAACCCGAAGAGGCTCCAAGTGACTTAGCCATCATCGGGCGCTACCTCCTGACACCGGAAATTTTTGAAATCTTGGAAACCCAAGCGCCGGGAGCAGGCAACGAAGTTCAATTAACCGATGCCATTGATACCCTCAATAAAACCCAACGCGTCTTTGCGCGTGAATTTACCGGTAAACGCTATGATGTCGGCGATAAGTTTGGCTTTATGAAAACTTCCATTGATTATGCTTTACAGCATCCTCAAGTTAAAGATGATCTTAAAGATTACATCATTAAACTGGGGAAAGAACTGTCTGGAAAGCAAGAAGACTAAAATTTATAACAAATCAAAAGGCTTGAAGTGATATGCTTCAAGCCTTTTTGTAAAATCAGCCACAAGTAATTTGGGCTGGATCTCATTATAGTGCATGGTTACTTTACTATACTAGTGGTACCTTCCTTGCCTATCATAATATAAGAGCAAAACGTATCAAACAAGCGTTCACAAAAACCTCTTTTATTCTTCTAAAATTATTTGGAAAGATAATAATACAATTTCATATCACATCCTCTCTTCTTTCATTTAGTTATTACTAAGTACGCTACAAAGAGCCCCACCTTAACGAATGGGGCCTTTGTAGTATTTGACGATTTTGTTAAAAGTTGGGCAATTCTATTAAATCCTACTCAAAGAAAATTAAGGTGGACAGGATCTAAGGTTCAGGCCATTCTTTGTCCGACAAATTGGAGTCAACAACGCAACGTATCGTTTTGATTCTTAAAGAGAAGCCGTAAATTATAGCTTAGCAAGATAGGCCAAAAGGTCAGTGTAATCTACCTTTGCGAAATCACTGACATCAAATTCAAATAGTTGGCCTAGTTGAAAATGATTGTAATCTCTCTTCTTGAGGATATCCCAAAATTCGTTTTTTGTAATATGATTGTCTGCTAATTCGCGCTGGAATAACTGGTCGCCGTAGTGATAATGCGTCATAATATGGCTCAGATGCCTGCTGGCTTCGCGATCTCTGTGATAGCGTCTTTGCCATAGAACTTCAAAATCAGCGACCAAGCGAACGGTAATGATTTCGTATGAATAACGATCAGCTAACGTTAGCAAAGCAGGCTTTTGTTTGTCGGAAAAAGGATACTCACTGACAACAATCTTCTTACCGACCATCATATAAGCCTCCAAAGCTTGGTAATAAGATTTCCAAACAGTGGTTTCCAAAGCCGCCTTTTCTTCTAAACTGTTAAATCCTTTGCTGTCAGCAATTGCCTCTTTTAGTTCATCAGGTGTTATTTTGTATAAGCTTGGCTGAATTTTTTCAATTAAACCGACTAAATAAGATTTTCCTGTCGCCGGCGGACCAGCTATTAAAAGTAAGGTTTCTTTCATTGACTCCTCCTATTTTAGAGGACTGTCACTATTCATAAAGAGGCTTAGTTTGTGTTTAACAATCTCCTTAACCTTATCATTGCATGGAATAATATTGTAACGCAGGGATTTATTAACCTCAGTTGCTCCAAACGTTTCCTTAGCAACCGCTGTCCAGCCGACCAATAGTTCAGTTCCAACATTGAATTTTCTAATCCCATTATTAATTAATTCTGGATAATCCTCTTCTTTGACACCCGTTCCTCCATGTATAACAAGCGGAACATCAACAAGACTGTGAATTTCTTTTAGTAGAGGAATCTTGACATTGGTTTTAGATTTAAATTGGCCATGGTTTGTCCCAATCCCGACAGCTAAGGCATCAACACCAGTTTCTGCTAAAAATCGAACAGCATCATTAGGTCTCGTATATTCTTTATCATCTTCAGAAACCGAGATACCTTCTTCTGTTCCCCCAATAGTGCCCAGTTCTCCTTCTACAGAAACGCCTCTAGCATGCGCATAATCAACGACTGCTTTGGTTTTTGCAATATTTTCTTTAAAGGGGAGATTTGAACCATCGAACATAACACTTGAATAGCCGGCTTCAATAGCAGCTCTAATTGCATCAAAATCTCTGGCGTGATCCAAGTGAAGAGCAACATCAACCAAATCGTTATTGGCTAACTGCTTGCACACCGCTACAATGACATCATAGCCAATGTATTGGGCTGTTGCTACACTGGTTTGAATCACTATTGGCAGTCCAACTTCTTGGGCACCTCTGATCATGCTAGGAAGCATCTCTAAATTATGCATATTAAAGGCACCGACAGTCATATTTAATTGGTCTGCCTTATCTGTAATTTCTTTTAAGGTTTTATACATCTTTAATCCTCCTTAGCTGTTAGGGTCACTTTTTTAGCGATATTTCGCATATCATCCATTTTCCCCATATAGTACTCTATCAATTCATCATCATGAGAACGGGCTGCTTCTCTTCTTTTTTGATTGTAAAGTGACATCAGTTTTTTATAACCGTCTCCCATAGATAATTTAATGGACAGGCTCTTTTCAAGATTTTTAATTGCCTCCTCTTCTTGAGACACTTGGGCATAGAGCAAACCTAACTTTTCGAAATATTGAGCATCGTCTAGGTGCTCTTCTTTTACCTGCAGCAAGTCTTCAAGTTCCTGCTTAAACTTTTCGAGCTCTTCCTCACTGTATTTTGGGAGAGCAGTTTGGCTTTCTGGACTAGGTTTAGGGATTTTCTTTAAAAATTTGAACACGGTTATCCTCCTTTCTTAAGCTGATAGGTTAGCTAAAACATTTTGAAAATGGGACTTAAGATCCAGTAATAGAGGAGAGCTGCTGTAACCGTATCAACATCAGTAGCTGTTGCATTGACAAAGCCTAATGAACTAAAGGCTGTAACCAATAAGGCGGGCAAAAGCGTGATGAAAAAGCCATGAGCAACCCCTCCAATAATCGCTCCTCTGCGTCCACCTACAGCATTTCCAAATACCCCAGCGGTGCCGCCAGCAAAGAAATTGGTCAACATTCCTGGGAGAATCATGGCCAATCCAAATACTGGCAGAATAAACATGGCTACGATGGTACCAATAGTTGTTGTAATAAAACCTAGGATGACAGCGTTAGGAGAATAAGGGAAGAAGACTGGGCAATCCAAAGCAGGAATAGCATCTGGAACCAGCTTCATCGCAATACCGCGGAAGGCAGGAACAATTTCCCCAAGTAGGAGGCGAACACCTGCAAGCAAGACATAGATCCCAACAACAAACTGAATAGACTGCAAGAAAGCATACATTAAATAGTTTTGACTGCCAGTATTAACCGCTCCTGATCCTGCAAAGGCTGCTGTAATGAGATATAGCGGAACCATAACCACCATTACAGACAGGTAAGTATCTTGCAAAAACTCAAAGGATTTAGGCATTTCGATGTCCTCAATAGACTTCTTTTTGTCTCCACGTTCTCCAAAAATTTTTGCTACCCCAGCTTCAAATAAGTAACCAATGGTACAAAAATGTCCAAGAGCAATATCATTATTACCGGTTACTTTACGAATAATCGGCTGAGCTAGGGCAGGCATGGCGACTGCGAAAATTCCTCCAACAATACCACCAATCACAATTAGTAAGAAGCCTCGTAAGCCAGCAAAATAACCAAATACCGTGGTCATGGTAGCCATCCAGAGTAAGGCTTGACCAGTTAAAAAGATATAGTTCCACTTTGTAAAACGGGCAATTAAAATATTAACAATAAAGATGGCCAGAAAAGTTAGAGCTATCTCTCTTCCCAAACCAAGATCATTCATCGCTTGACCATTAATAGCCTCAATAGAAGGGACAATACCGTGGGTATGGAATCCCTTTTGAAAAATTTTGCCAAAGTAGGTTAAACTGGAAACAATAATATTAGAACCCGCACTCAAGACTTGAAAACCGAGCAGCGTCTTTAAAGTCCCTGAAATAATTTGACCTATGGATTTTTTCTGTAGGATCAACCCAAGCATAGCAATTAAGGCAATCGTAATTGAGGCCTGGGTCAAAATATTATTGATAATAAAATTAATGACTCCCATAGTGTTACCTCCTTTATGGTAATGACCTAGATGAAGTTACGTTCTCGCAAAACCGGCAGTAATTTTTCTTCTATTTCCTGACTGGAAACAATATTCTTCAAAAAAACCAAGGCCGTTTTTTCTGGGTCAATTGAAAATTGGGCAAATTGTTTTTCAAAATTCTGAGCAGTGATGATAACATCAGGACCAACAGAAGCGGCTGTCGAAATATCAACATGATCCAATTTAGCGTCTATACCGTATTTATTTAGGACATCCTCTGCAGCCATTTGAGCAGCAAAGCTAGAACCTAATCCTGCTCCACAAACAAACAGGATATTTAATTTTTTAGCCATATTATTTTTCCTCCTCTGAATCATCTGTAAACAAAATTTTTTAACCATTTGAATATTTGAGGCGTCAGCTAGTTTTTTCAAATTATCTTCCTTTCTAATTAGGCTGACTAAACTCTTCATAATATTTAAATGCGAATAGGAATCTACCGCAGATAAGCAAAAAATAACTTTCACAGGGTCGTTGAATTCGTGACCAAAGTGAACGGGAGTTTGAAAAATAGCCAGACTTAACCCCAGCTGATTTGCACCGTCCTCTGGCCGAGCATGCGCTAAAGCCAGATGAGGACCAATCACAATATAAGGGCCGTACTTTTTGACATCCTCGATCATGGCCTGAACATATCCTTCGGTGATATTCTTTTTCTCCAATAACGGCTTTGCCACCTGCTCAATGGCCTCCTGCCATGTAAAATCTCCCTTTTCAAACAAGATATTATCATCAGATAGCACATCTTGAATCATAGGCTGTACCTCCTTTTGATTGATTGTTAGCCTAGCCCATTTTTCCGAAATAGGTTCTCCAAATCGTTGTAAAAATTTTTAGTCAACTTTCCAAACTGGGATTCTATCGTTTTGAGCAGAATTTGGAACATTTCTGTATAGTCGCTTTTCCTCGTAATCAACCTTTGATGCTGTCGATTCGCTTCTAAAAAATTGTGAACCATCAGTTTTGTTTCCTCATTGAAAATAGTATCCATAATCATGATAGGCTTGGCTTTATAATTCAGTTTTACTGTTGAAAAAACTAGATCAACATCAAATTTTTCGACCAAGTCAATCTCGCGGCTGCTTAAAACGGCTAGAACTTCTATATTGAAGTACTCTTTCAGGTTTTCTGCCAACAAACGACCGGTTGCAATCCCATGGTTACAAATGACAATGGCACGATACCAATACTGATTATTCTGGTTAATTTCGCTCAAAGCTGTAGAAAAATGAATGGTTAAAAAGGCAATCTCATCATCAGTAATAATCCCACCAAGTTGGTCCTGCTCTCTTCTTAAAAATTTTTCAAGAACGGCATATACGACACCATACGTTTGCTTGATTTTATCTTTAAGAGGATTGACCAATTGGAGACCGTTTTTAATGCGGTCAACCATGCCAATCATATGACTGTATAGGGCTTCTTGTAACTGAACTTCCTTTTTATTAAAAGGAATGCCTGTTTCTTCCTCCACAAACTGGATAAGCTGCATGATTAATAGTTGAAGATCCAGCCAATTGGAGGGATGATACGTTTTTTCCTTATTCAAACTATTCAGTAAGAAATAGATATAACGCTCTTCCTCTGTGCTAGCTCCAACTTTAAACTCACTCGCAACCCTACTGATATAAGCTGAAATGCGATCATTTTTCTCTCGGCGACTCTCGCTTTTACTAGAAGGCGAAATGTAGTGACCACGACTGAGACGATTAATCCAAATATAAGTCAAGAGGTTAAAGTTTATCCGATAAGGACTCACTTCCACCTGCGAAATGACATTACTGTATATGGTGTCTAAATGATGCAACCGTTCTTTATTAACATATTTATAAACAAGCTCTTTCTTCCCTTGTTCCTCAGCTACTAAAACTGAACTCACAATAGAAAAAAGCATGGTCCTGATAAATTGTTCTTTGCCCTGAAACTTGAACCCTTGCTTAGGTAAGCTGATAACTTTTATTTGGTAATAGGCTAAATTTTTTCTTACCTGCCGAATATCTTCATCAATAGAAGATTTTGACACCTGATAACATTCCTCCTTTTTCTTTAAAAAGACGGGCGCGTCTCCAAAGGCTATATCCAAAATTAAATCTAATACTCTTTCTTCTCGGCTAAGATACTTGAAGCCTGAATGTTGGCCAATAAAAGCCATTAGCCGTTCTCTGTCAAACTGAGATAGATTTAATTCTAGCCCCTTGGAGCGGATGGCATTTACTAAAGGTAGCTGACATTGTCTCAACAACTCGTTTATAACCCTTATTTCATTACGAATGGTTCTTTCACTAACCTTAAATTCTGTTGAAAGATACCTGACCGTTAGCGGAATTTCAGAGTCTAACAAGCGATTCAAGATGGCATGCGTTCTGTCCTTCATACGATTCTTTCTCCCATCTGTTTCAATTATAAAGCGTTTTCATCGTATTAAAAAGTAGATGTTTTTTCCAAAATAAATGGCAAAAACCTCCACCTTTTCTGATTGATGAAGGTTGATTTAAAAAAATCAGACTTGAAATCAAGCCTGATTGACTGTAATATTTTTAATCACTAAACAGCTGAATGATTGAGCCCGACCCCAGTTGGACCTTGTTTGGAGCCAAAACATGCAAGGTGCCAGGCAGACTCCCTTCTCTATCACCATCGAAGGCAATCGTGATATGCCCTAGGTTGACTAGATTCTTTTCAACGACCTCACCAACAGAGGTGATGGGAAAATCCTCTCCATCAACAACTAGGCGACCGCCAACTTTGATTGGGCCAGTTAAATGCTTATTATCAATTGTGAAGCAGTATTCCGCCAAATCCTGCGGGGCTCCTTCTCCAAAGAGAATCATCATATCGGCCCCGTCAATCATCCCTTGGGCCTCTGGACCAACTTCAAGTACTTTTGTTTCAAATATCTTCGCCATGCGGACCTCTTTTCTAACTTACCTTTCTTATTGATACAAACCGATGCTGGCCAGCCAAGCGACGATAACACGAGGAACACCGCTTAAGAAACGAGAATACAGGACAGACGGCACCCCGACTTCAACTGTTTCAGCGTTAGCTTCAGACAAACCGAGAGCTACTGGAATAAAGTCACAGCCATTCTGAGTATTAATAGCAAATAAAGCTGGCAAGGCCATTTGTGGAGGAATATGACCCTTACCGATTTCAACACCAATCAGGGTCCCGATAATTTGGGAGATTACGGCTCCTGGCCCCAAAAGGGGAGAGAGAAATGGTAGGGAGCAAATAAATCCAATGAGAATTAGCCCCCAAATATTGCCAGCTAGAGGTATCATCAGCTTAGCAATCCAGTTCCCGATTCCCGAACCATTGATAATACCAATCAAGAGTGACACAAAAGCCATGAAAGGGAGAATGGTATTTAACATGGTTTGGATTGCTTCACGCGCAGCCTGATTAAAAACAGCTACAACCTTACCAGCTCCCATACCAATTCGGGCCACAAAGCTCGTTTCGGCCCGTTGCTCTGTAATTTTTTTACTGGTATCATAAGTACTTGTCGATGTGCTTTCAGGACTAGCAGCGACAGACTGGTTAGTTTGCCCAACTGCATCGGTAGCAGTGATTTGATTGAGACCTACGGCTGAAACATAGATATCTTCTGTAATGTATTGGGCCAGTGGTCCGCTTTTACCAGTAGCCACAATATTGATAGTTGGAATGCCCTTTTTTGGATAGATACCGCATCGAAGAGTCCCACCACAATCAATAATCGCAAGGGCGATTTCTTCATCTGGAATAGAAGTCTTAAAACCATTGACAGCTTCCATCCCGGTTAATTCAACGATTTTATCCACAATGTCTGGCTTTTCTCCGCCACCTGTGATATAGATAAATTTATGTTTTTCGTCCGTTGGGGTAATAACCAAAGGGCCGCCGAAACCACCATTCCCTTTGACAACCTGTATACTTCTGTAACTCATAAGAAACCTCTTTCTCACTCACATCAATTGTTCAATGACTTGCTCAAGCTAACACCTTGTTGCTTACAAACCCAAGCGGTTGTGAAGTCGGTAATCCAGCCAGTAAAGAAATTCATAATAATCCCCACCAACATATAGCGGATAGCCAGATCCATCTGGCTCAATCCCAAGGTTTTAATACCTGAGGCAATCCCTAACCAAACGAAGAGCTCACCTGGATTGATATGAGGAAAAACACCGTTCGAGGTGTGACAGAATTGCATTTGTGAGGCAACATAGCTAGGCTTATAATATTCTGGCATGAAGCGCCCCATGCTGATTGCCATAGGGTTCCCCAGCATGAAAGCCGAGATAAAGGGCAAAATCATGTAACGACTGATCGGGTTACTGGCAGAAATTGCAGCCAGCTTATTAACCCTTTCTTCACCTAGAAGAGCAATCAAGGCGTTCATGGCAACCAGAAGCATGAGGACAACCGGAACAATACTTGTCATCCAAGACATGAAGGTGTCACCGCCTGACTGAAAGAGCTTCATAAAGCCCTCAGCAAATTTTGTAACGTAATTCATAAGAAACTCCTTATATGATCTTTTAGTTTTGTATGTGATGATTTTAAACACTCAGTTAAATTTACTGTATATGATTTTTCAAGCGGGCTAAGAAGAGTTTGGCGCGCAAACCGAGTTCTGAAAACGGACTAGATTGTGGAGCATCGCGATAAACACCAGCCTCGGTTTTTAAGAAGACATCCCGAGCATCTTCAATGGCCGCCTGCAGCAATTTATTCTCTTGGCGAACCAAAGGATTATAGTGATCAAAGTAATGGATGTCCTGACCAAGATAAGCTGGCATAGGTTTAAATTTAGCTGCTATCGTGACTCCTTGCATTTTTTGAGCTTCTAGGACCGTCCCCTGCTTATCAATAGCAAACATGACAATGGTTCCAGCCTTAATCCGACCCGAATTACGACCAATCGCAACACGGCCTTTTTTCCGCAATCTGGCATAAACTTGGTTGAAATGTTTCAGTTGTCGCAGGCCTAAGATTATTTGCACAAGGTAGGCAAATACCACAAAGACTGCAAAAGTATAGATATAATTCATTAGAATACTCCTTTGCTTTTGGCGAAATCGAGAAAATCTTCCTGAGTTTCAACCAACTTCAACTCATCCTTAATGGACTGATCACTAGCAATGCGGAAAATATCATCATAAAGATCTAAGAGCTCTGTCTCGGTTCGTTCATCCACCTGCTCAGAAATAGCTACCATGAAGATGAAATCAACCGAATCATCATCGCTTTTGTAGGTCTCCTCTAGCACACCTAACATTAAAATTGTTTGCCTACTCGCTTGATTAATAGCATGAGGAAAAGCAATAGCATTACTAAAAATGGTTGACTGCCTTTGCTCACGACTCAAAATACGCCTTTTAAAATCACTATCGACCAGCCCTTCATCTGCAAGTAACTGACACATTGTTTCTAGATAGTGCAGATAGGACGGACCGGGAGACAACTTGACAAATCTCAGCTGGACGGTCTCCAAACGGCTCTGATGGTAAGCATTAATCTTCTGCCATTCATCCCGCAACCATTGGTCATCAAAGAGATTGCTGATTTTAATAACGGGAGATTTTAACTGTTCTAGTTTTAAAGGAATAGTTGTAAAAATAGCGAAATAATTATCATCGTTTTGCGGATTAAAGCTTTCCTCAGAAAATTGGGTGATCTCAACATCATTTCCTAAGACATGTGTGAGTTGGTGACTGATCATCGCTGCTGTTCCCCGTCCAGTTGTACAAACAACCGCAATTTGAGGACGCAGAGCAGTCTGTTCTAAATCCCGTTCATTTAACACTAATTCGAAATACAGGGCAAGATAACTGATTTCTGAGGGAGCAACCTGATACTTAAAATAGGTCTGCAGCTTTTCGACAGCCACTCGTGACATCTCATAGGCAAAGGGGTACTTTAAACGAATCTCACCATGAAAAATATCGTTAGCTTGAGCGTGAAAAATCAAGCGATTGATCATGAATTTAAAATGTGTTTGTAAGTTTTGGAAGAGCTTGTCTTGATCAAAATCAATATCAAGCGCCTCTTTTACATGGTCAACCATGGACTGATAAATGAGCTTGAGATGATCGGACAAAGAAGGATGATAATCCAGCCCGTCAATAAACTGAATATTGAGCGGGTAACTGAGGAAGTCTTGTTCGTACTGACTCAAAGAGATTTGATAAGTTAATTCCACATGGTAAATTAACTTTGCCATAATCTCAGATTCTCTTAGTTCATTAGTGAAGTAGGGAATCTCATCAGATAGGAAACGCTGGCAATTGATACGCGAGACGGTAATCGCTAAAACTTTTTTGAGCAAATCCTCTGTATTTTTGGGGAGGAGATAGCTTTCTCGGAGCTGATCTAGGAATAATTGAGTCTCATCTTTTAAGTGACTGGATTCAAAATAGGTATAAACATTATCAATGTAAAAGAGTCTGAGATTTAATTCTTTCCCTTCTGCTTCTAAACCTCGATTAGGGGTACCTGTGATAGTGATCTGATAATCGCTAGACAGCTGTTTAACCTTCTTCAAATCTTTATTAATAGTTGAGCGGCTAACCCCCATATCCTCTGCCAAGTCATCAATAAGAAGGGGCTGAGCTGTTTGCAAAAGGCGTTTAATCAAATAGGACACCCGCTTGCTAGAAGAATTGAAATCTGTCTCTTTTCTCAATTGCCCCAATAAAATATCTTCTAAACGAGCATAGTCAAGCACATCTAGATACAAAGTATTATCTTTTTGTCTAATTTGAATATCTTGGTCCAAAATATCGTTTAGCTGTTCAATGCTGCTTTGAAGCGTTTGAGGACTAATCCCAAGCATCTTCCGCATATCATCTACCGAAACATGGTGTTGAGCAACTAGGATATCTAAGATTCGATACCAGCGATTAACTACTGCCACTTTTCCTAATCCTTCTAATTTCATTGAAGACGGGCTGCGGATTGTGCTAAAAAGATGAGTTTTCCTAGAATCTTTAGTGATTCGTCATCGTACTCCACTCCCTATTTTGATTTTATCCGCGGACACCCTCTGTATCTGTTTTTAATTATCTTATCCACGAGTCTTACCTCCGGCCACATTGGTTGTAATTCCAGTGATATAACTCGAGCGATCTGAAATATAGTAAGCAACTAAATCAGCCACTTCACTCAACTTACCGCTACGACCAAGTGGCGTTGTACTCGTTGAAGCATAACCTGCTCGGATGTCATCTACTGTTTTTCCTCTAGTATAACCAAGAGCTTCTTCGTATGCAAGCGTTCTCAGTCCAGTCGCTTCCATAATCCCTGGCGCAATTCCGACAACTCTAACACCGTGCTTACCGAGTTCCTTAGCCCAAGATCGCGTGTAACTGTAGACAGCTGCCTTGGTTGCTGCATAGGCACTTTGACCTTCAGAACCCTCAAGACCTGCTTCAGAGGCCATATTGATGATTACTCCTTGTTTTTTATCAACCAGAATACGACCAACAGCCTGACTAACTAAGAAAACACCCTTTTGATTAATCATTGTCATCTTTTCAAAGGTTGCATCGTCCAGTTCATACTGACCGTGAGGATCCTTAGGATCAACTAGGAGACGAGGAACATTAATCCCAGCATTGTTGACGACTGCATCAACCGTACCAAAACGCTCAAGGACTGCTGCAACACCTGCCTCAACTTCTTGACGCGAAGTCACATCAACCTTCACAAAGAGATAGTGATCATGCTTGACATCATTGTCACTAATATCAAAATTGGCAACGTTAACCTCTAAATCAAGTAATTCTTCTACAATGGCGTGACCAATTCCAGATGAGGCACCTGTAACGATAACCGTTTTTCCAGCGATATTTAACCAATCTTTCATCTTCTTACTCCTTTATTTAAGATATAAAGAGCTTTTAAAAATCTGTATAAAAACGGGAAACTAACACTGTGCCATTAAGGCACAAGGACGTTTATCTTTTTTACTAAGATTTTAGCTCGTGTTTGGTGAACAAGAAACAAGATACTAAACGGTGAAGCACTCCAGAGAAAAATAGAGAACCTGACGATGAATGATAAAAATCCAAGGAAGATTGGTCTTTTTTTCACAAGAGTAGAACGAGTGCATCAGTTTCTTTCTAACTGTATTATAAAGCGCTTACAAAAAATAATTAAGACACTCTTTTTTGCAATTCCATAAAAAATCGTGCACTAATTGCCACAAAAAAAGCAGACCCTCAAGGGAACTGCTTCTGATTAGTTTTAATAAGGAGATACTTTTACAAACGGGCGTTCAATTCAGCGCCTAGTTCTTCGAAACCTGGCTTACCAAGAAGGGCAAACATGTTTTTCTTGTAAGCTTCTACACCTGGCTGGTTAAATGGATTGACACCATTGAGGTAACCAGATAGACCGATAGCCAGTTCAAAGAAGTAAATAGTGTAACCCAGTGTATACTCATCCTGTTCTGGAAGAGTCAAGAAAGTATTTGGAACACCGCCATCTGTATGAGCCAAGAGCACACCATCAGTTGCTTTCTTATTGACATAGTCAACATCTTTACCTTGGAGATAGCCCAGCCCATCAAGATCTTCTGTCAATTCTGGAACCGTGATATTCTTGCGAGGCTTTTCAACACGGATAACCGTTTCAAAGAGATTGCGCATCCCTTCTTGGATAAATTGACCGAGTGAATGCAAATCAGTTGAGAAGTTGGCAGATGTTGGGTAAATACCCTTTTGATCCTTACCTTCTGATTCACCAGCCAACTGCTTCCACCACTCGCTAAAGTATTGGAGAGACGGTTCATAATTAGCTAAGATCTCAGTCACATAACCTTTTCTGTAAAGGATGTTACGAATAACAGCATACTGGTAAGCTTCATTTTCTTCAATTTTATCTGATGAGTAAGCCTTACGAGCTGCATTAGCGCCTTCCATCAATTTAGTGATATCAGCTCCTGAAACGGCAATTGGCAAAAGACCAACTGGTGTCAAGACAGTGAAACGACCTCCGACACTATCTGGAACAACGAATGTTTCCCAACCATTAGCATCCGCTTCCACCTTAACAGCACCCTTAGAACGGTCTGTGGTCGCATAAATGCGCTTATTAGCTCCTTCTTGACCATACTTTTTAACCAAGAGCTCCTTAAAAACACGAAAAGCAATAGCAGGCTCTGTCGTTGTACCAGATTTAGAGATAACATTGACAGAAAAATCTTTATCAGCTACGTAGTCAACCAAATCGGCTAAGTAATTTGAAGAAATGGAGTTCCCAGCATAAAGAATTTGCGGTGCTTTACGCTTATCAGCTGGTTGCAAATTGACAAACGCATTATTCAAAAAGTCAATGGCAGCACGAGCACCAAGGTAAGAACCGCCAATACCGATAACAACAAGTACATCGCTATCCGATTGAATTTTAGTTGCTGCTTTTTGGATACGGGCAAATTCTTCCTTATCGTAGGATTCCGGTAAATTAAGCCAGCCAGTCATTTCTCCGCCTTGACCTGATCCATCGCGCAAGATTTTATCAAGCGCTGATACTTGTGGCTGCATATAATCAATTTCCTGAGCTGCTACAAATTTATCAAGCACTTTTGAATAATCAAATTTAATGTGTCCCATTACGTACTCCCTTTAAAAAACAATATTTCTTATACAGTGTACCCTTTTATCACTGATTTTTCAACCTTTTTGATAAAAAAAGAAAACGGTAACAGACCAGCTGCTTCTCCGTCAAACTCATTTGCCTAGCACATTATATCAGTTCTTGTCTCCTTCTTTGACACTCTTTAGGTAGGTGTAAACAATAAGATTAACTGCTTCCTTACATCATTCGGCAGATTTAAGACTTTTACAGATAAACTAGATTAAGTTTAATCAGCCTATAATCAATTGCCCCATACACTATTTTTTATTTTTACAGAATAGGCTAATTTATAAAATTTTTGTCCGTTTTGATAATTGATAAGATAAAAAATCCTATGAAAGCCCGATTTCATAGGATTATTTTCTATACGTAAAAAGAGCACACACTTAACATCGCTTAGGGCTGCTGGATTCCTCCCCTGACCCACTTCACGCGAAAGTGTCGCTCCGATGATTATTATAGCATAATTTTAACAGCCTGCAAACTTGAAAATTAAGTCCGGCTAAGATTGGGCTGGGACTTCTTCTCCCGTCGTTTGCGAAAGAAATCCTGCATAATCCTAGCACAGTCTGCTTCCAGAACACCAGCCTCAACTTGAACGCGATGGTTGAGGCGCTGGTCTCTCAAAATATCATAAAGACTGCCGGCAGCTCCAAATTTTTGGTTAGGAGCTCCATAAATGACTTGAGGAATCCGAGCCAGCCCGATAGCCCCGCTGCACATGACACAGGGCTCAATGGTGACAAAGAGGGCCGTGTCCAAAAGCCGCCAGTTTCCTTCTGCTTGGTTGGCCTGATTGATAGCCATAATCTCGGCGTGCATGATGGCTTGGTTGAGCTCCTCACGCGCATTGTGACCTCGGCCAATAACTTGGCTGTCCTTAACAATAACACAGCCGATGGGAATTTCTTCCTTAGCTAAAGACTTCTGCGCCTCCTTGAGAGCTTCTCGCATGAAGACTTCTTTTTGATTCTGGGTAAACTCCGTCATCCGTTAGCTCCCAGAGCCCAAGCCTTGTGGGGTTCAGCTAATTCTACTGGAATTACTCCAGCATATCCCTGAGTTTGCTCCTGCAGAATTTCCAAGTGCCGGTCGGGATCGATCCCTTGCGGGGGTAGAGGTGGGACATGGGTCAGGACTAATTTTTTCACGCTAGCTTGCTGGGCAATCGTCCCAGCTTCCTTAGAAGTCAGGTGAGCTGGGTGATTTTCATTTCCTTCATAAAGATAGACATCCGCTAAAAAGAGGTCTGCTCCCTTGGCAAAATCAGCTAGACCATCGAAATAACCCGTATCTCCAGTGAAAACTAGGGTTTGTCCAGTTTCTCTTTCCATAATCCGAAAAGCATAGCAGGGAACAGGATGGACCGTCTTGATAAAACTGATGTCAAAAGGACCAATTTGCTGAGTCCCTGCCACATCGTAAACATATCCTTGAGAGACTCCGTCCATGGTCAGCTTGGTGAACTCATCATTATCTTCATCGTGACCATAGATGGGAAGTACCTTTGGTTCCCAGAGGTGTTTGGGATAGAGTTGGAAATAGTGACGCAACACACCTAGATCAGCCACATGATCGGGATGGTAATGACTGATGATGACCGCATCCAAATCCAGCGGACTGATTTCCTTTTCCAGCTCGGTTACGGCCCGACTGCCACAATCCATGAGTAACTGAAAGCCATCATGGCCTGTTACCAAATAAGACGTCGTCCCTCCATCTTGGTAGGGATAGGCTCCCCAGCACCCCAAAGTTGTTAATTTCATAGAATCACCTTCTTTTCTTAGTAGGTCTATTATAACAAAACTCAGATGAAAAATAGGCAGCAAATCCAGTCCTGATTTTGCGATAAAAGGCCATCACTGGACGATGACCTTTATTTATTTTATAACTCAATCCGCTTCCTTCATTAGAATTGGCAGAGTTTCTAAGAGATTTTCGGCATTGACTTCGATGGTGTCTCCAGTCGCTTTGATTTTGACTTCAACAACACCTTCGGCAGCCTTCTTGCCAACGGTAACACGAATTGGCAAGCCAATCAGGTCACTGTCTGAGAATTTAGAGCCAACCCGCTCGTTGCGGTCATCAGTCAGTACTTGGTAGCCAGCTGCTGTCAACTGGTCTTCCAGCACAGCTGTTAAATCTTGCGCTTCTTGATCTTTAATGTTAACTGTAATCAGGTGAACATCAAATGGAGCCAGCTCTTTAGGGAAGTTGATTCCCCAAGCTAAGCGGTAAGCTCCTTTTGGTGTCTTGTTGACGAAGAGACGAGCGTGCTGCTCGATGATCGCTGAGAGAATTCGGCTAACACCAATGCCGTAACACCCCATAATGATTGGGACCGAACGGCCATTTTCATCGAGAATATTGGCTCCCATGCTATCTGAATAACGGGTACCCAATTTAAAGATATGACCGATTTCAATACCACGTGCAAATTTAAGGGTTCCTTGGCCGTCTGGCGATGGTTCTCCCTCCTTAACTTCACGAATATCAACATACGCTTGAGGCGTAAAGTCGCGTTCTGGGTTGACACCAATCAAGTGATAACCATCCTCGTTGGCACCAACAACAGCATTAGCCAGATCTTGAATCTTACGATCAGCAATGATAGTCACTTCTTCTGGGATACCAACTGGCCCCAGTGAACCAAAATGAGCTCCAAAGATAGCCTTAGCCTGTTCTTCATCGGCTGGCTCAAGGAAATCAGCTCCCAGATAATTTTTGAGCTTAACATCATTGACTTGGTCATTGCCAACCAAAAGAGCGACAACTGGATGTTCATCTGCCATAAAGAGTAAGGTCTTGATGGTTTGGCCTTCATCAACTTGCAGGAAGGCTGACACCTCATCAATAGTCTTACATCCTGGGGTTTCAACCTTGGTCAGGTCTTCTTGAATTGTGACAGCCTGACTGGGTTTATAAAGGCTAGTAGCCATTTCCAGATTAGCCGCATAGTTGGATTGGTCAGAATAGGCAATCGTATCTTCTCCTGAAACTAACCAGTTATTGAGTTCTTCTCTAATTTGGACCAGAACATCTTCTGGGATTTCATCCACAGAAGCAATAGATTTATCCAGTACCAACCAGTGCTCTAGATCAGTTCGGTCAGGAGTAACCGCCATAAATTCTTGGCTATCCTTACCGCCCATAGCACCGCCATCACCGATGATGCCCTTGAAGTCAAGACCAGCTCGGGTAAAGATGGCTTCATAGGCCTTGCGGTAATCTTCATAGGTGTCATCCAAGCTGTCGTAATTAGCATGGAAGCTATAACCATCCTTCATAATAAATTCACGCGTCCGCAAGAGACCATTACGAGGACGTTTCTCATCACGATATTTAGACTGAATTTGGTAGAGATTTACTGGCAGCTGTTTGTAAGATTTTACCGCATCTCGCACGATGGCTGTAAAGGTTTCTTCATGGGTTGGTCCTAGGATGAAGTCAGCCTGATCACGATTTTTTAGTTTATAGAGGTCTTCACCGTAGGTATCGTAACGACCGGATTCCTTCCAGAGGTCTGCCGTCAAAAGAGCGGGTGCCAGCATTTCCACTGCACCAATCTTATCAAATTCTTCCCGCATGATGGTTTTGAATTTCTCAATAACCCGATTAGCCAGAGGGAGGTAGGAGTAAACGCCTGAGGTAACTTGGCGGACATAACCAGCCCGAACCATGAGAGCGTGACTGATAACCTGAGCATCACTTGGCATTTCACGCAAGGTTGGAATCAACATTTGAGACTGTTTCATGAGTTTTTTCGCCCTATCGCTGGACAAGGCTTTCCTTTCAACTAGAGTAATGACTGTAGGGAAACTAATTTTTAGAAGAAGGCCCGCATGATGTCGTTCCAAGTGACGGCAACCATGAGTACCAACATAATAGCCACACCAACTAAGGTGATATAGGTTTCTGTTTCCTGCCTAAGCGGCTTACGGCGAATCGCCTCAATGATATTAATGAGAATCTTACCGCCATCTAAAGCTGGGATAGGGAAAAGGTTGACCACTCCCAGATTCATAGACAGCATCCCCATCAAGAAAAGGACATCCACAAAGCCTGAGTGGGCTGCTTGACCGACCATTTGGTACATGGCGACAGGCCCTCCCAACTTATTGAGGCTGAAATGGAGAATAATATTCCCCACAGCCCGAATCAATTGGGTCATGGCAGTCAGGGCTAAATTGAAGCCACCAACTAACTTCCCCCAAAAATCGGTTTTCATAGCTTGCTGAACACCAATTAGATAGCTGCCATTAACCTTTTTGGGCTTGACCTTCACCTTTTTAATGTGCTTAGATTTATCTTGGATAGTGAGATTAATCTGCTCGTCCTTTTTTAACCCCTTGGTCGAGCTGGCAACTGCCTCAGTTAGGTCACTCCAATTCTCAACCTTTTTATCCGCAATACTTAAAATCCTATCGCCAGACTTAATTCCAGCCGCTTGAGCTGGTCCGCCATCAGCAACACGAATAGCATTGGTATTAGGATTTGGTGCTCCCCCCTGTATGAAAACCATGATAATGAGAACCACAGTTCCCAAAATAAAATTATTCATGGGACCGGCAAAGTTGGTAATCATCCGTCCCCAGACGCTGGCATTCTGATACTGAACATCCAGCGGAGCAATCCGAATTTCAGTCCCGTCTTCTTCAATAATTGTAGCATCATGATCAACCGAATAGGTCTTGGTTTCATCAAGAACCAAACCCGTGATGTGCAACTGATCTTCCAAATCGTAGGCGGTCACATTCATGGGCAGGCTGTCAGTATCCAGTTGTTTATCAGACAGATTAATCCGACTGACAAGACCCTGATCATTTAAAGTCAAGCTGACGGGTGTTCCTGTCTTAATTTCTGTCTTGTCGTCGCCCCATCCAGCCATCCGAACATAACCGCCAAGAGGTAGCATACGGATGGTATAAGCCGTTCCATCCTGCCCAATATGGGCAAAAATCTTTGGCCCCATCCCGATGGCGAATTCACGAACCAGAATGCCAGATTTTTTAGCGAAATAAAAATGACCAAATTCATGCACCGTCACGATGACACCAAAGACGATGATAAAAATAATAATGTTTAAAAGCATTGATAACCTCTAAATAATGCTGGGTAGGCTTAACCCCCAGTTCTTAGAATAATCCAAAGAAATGCATAATTGGAAAAACAAAAATCATACTGTCGAAACGGTCTAAGATACCACCGTGGCCAGGAATTAATTTCCCAGAATCTTTAACACCAAAATGACGCTTAATGGCGCTTTCTACCAAATCGCCAAATTGGGCAAAGATACTAAAGACAACAACTAAAATCATGGTAATTAGGAAGGATTTGGGACTGTAAACAGACTTGTCCACCAGCATGAAAATCAAAGAGACAATCAAGGCTGAGAGAATTCCTCCCAGACTACCCTCAATAGTCTTGTTGGGGGATACCTTTGGCATGAGCTTATTTTGACCGAATTGCCGACCAATCATATAGGCACCGATGTCAGTTGCCCAGACAATAAAGATGGCGAAAAGAACTTTATTAATACTATCCAGCCGAGCATTGACCAAATTTTGGAAACCAAAACCAATATAGACAGCTGAAGCAATTGGAAAGACCGCATCATCGAAAGAATAAGTATCACTATTGAGTACCGTGCCAGCCAAAATTATAAAGCTAAGTAAACCAAAGCAGGTCCAACTAGCATCTAGGGGCAAGAAGGTCAGATAGGTCCCCATAGGAACCGTCAGGACAAAGGCTGCCAACATGGCTAGAACTCCCTCAAAAGAAAAAATTTCTAACCCTTTCATCTTAAAAAGCTCGGAGATACCAATCATAGCCAAAACTCCGACAAATAATTGGAAGGGGAGGTGCCCCAGCACTAAAAAAGCCAGAAAAATGACGCCCGCAATCCCTCCGTAAATTACACGTTCACGCATACTTGTCTCCTCTTAGACACCACCAAAACGTCTTTGGCGGTGGTTGAATTCTGCAATAGCCTTGACTAGCTCGTCTTCATTGAAATCAGGCCAAAGCACCTTGGTAAAGTAAAACTCACTGTAGGCTGCCTGCCAAGGCAGGAAGTTACTAAGTCGCAGCTCTCCACTCGTTCGAATAATCAGATCAGGATCGCGGTACAAATAAGGAAGTGCGCTAGTCATCAAATGCTTAGCAAGCAATTCCTCATCAATAGTCTCAGGTTGCAAGTGGCCATCTTTCACCTCTTGTGCCAGAGTCTTAACAGCTGCTGTAATCTCTGCTCGGCCACCGTAGTTGAGAGCAAAATTTAAGATCAGCCCTGAGTTATGCCGGGTCTTAGCACAGGCCCGCTCCATAGCCTCAAAAGTAGCCTGAGGCAGCTTACTGGTATCCCCGATAACCTGAACCCGAACATTGTTTTGATGGAGTTCAGGAACATATTTATCAAAGAACTCAACCGGTAGGTTCATAATGAATTTAACTTCATCAGCAGGTCGTGACCAGTTTTCTGTTGAAAAGGCATAGACCGTCAGGACCTTAATGCCTAGCTCAGAAGCCTTGATGGTCACTCTTTGCAAAGCATCCATACCAGCCTTATGTCCCATAACACGTGGTTGCAGGCGTTTCTTAGCCCAGCGGCCATTACCATCCATAATAATCCCAATATGTTTAGGAATTTTTTCCAGACTTTGCGTCTCTTGTTTTTTCTTAAACTTAAATACAGCCATACTCTTAGAATTTTACCATAAATCAAGGGAGATTGCACTTTTAGTTGTGGCACGCAATCAGTAACTTCAAAAAGTTGGCTGTCCTGCTCTTATAAAAAGTCCATCGACAGCATTAAAAAACGAACAAAGTTAGAGTTCTGATGAAGAAAATTCTAATTTTGTTCATTTTTGGCTTTTAGTATTAAGAAATATGGAATAGTGGCAAAGAAATTCCAAAATGAAAATTGTTTTGCCCAGCAACAGCGAATCTTGAACCTGACTATTGACTGACTTGAATAAGAATCAATCCAACAGCAGATAAAGGAACTTGCTGAATAAATCCTAGTGACAATAACAAGAAAAAAACTCTTAGCTAAAGCCAAGAGCTTAGTCATGCGGGCGATTTACATCGCAATCCCGATTCTTTAGAAGCTAACGCTTCAAGGGCAGCATCGAAGCCTGTTGAGAGTTCTCAACCTGATTTTCCTGCCATTACTCCCCTGTATTTTACCACTCAGGAAGAATATATGTCAACGATTAAATCAGGCTATCACGTTATCTCTAAGCGAGAACTGAGTCGCTTTAATAAGTTTACGCCGGGTTTGCCATCAACAGCTCAGTGGTGATAGACTGAGCAGCCCCAGATTTTAAATAAATTCCTTAGTCTTCAATAGCTGATTCTACTTCATCATTATCGTTCGCTTGGTCATCAGTTGACTCAGCTGAAACTACAGAAGTATCCGCTGGCGAGGCATTGACTTTTAAAATTGAACGGCTCAGGTCGAAAGTCAAATAAACCCCTTCAACATCAAGAACGATACGGTTGTTGGCTTGGTCGACTTCATCAACGGTCGCAATTAAACCACCGATAGTTTCGACTTCTGCTCCCTTGACTAGCTTATTTTGCATATCATCACGTGCTTGTCTTTGCTTCTTTTGGGCACGTGAATTAACAAATATCATTCCTCCGAGAAAGATGGCTAAAATAAGAATTGTAGTGTATTGCATAAAAATCCCTCCAAAATATAACTAATCATAACTATATCAAATTTTGCCAAGGCGGGCAAGAAAACTTGCTAGATATAACTAAGGTAAAGATCCTAAATCAGTACCGTTTGTAGCGATCTATTTCCCTTCTTTCTCATATCCAGCAGACCCTTTCAATCCCGGTTTTATGCTATAATAGAGGCATTATGGATAAACTGATTAAAACAATTGCAACATCTGGCTCTTTCCGGGCCTATATCTTGGATAGTACCGAAACTGTTCGGGATGCCCAAGACAAACACCACACCCTGTCATCATCAACGGTCGCTTTGGGACGAACCTTAATTGCCAATCAAATTTTAGCTGCCAATCAAAAAGGTGAAGCCAAAGTAACGGTTAAGGTTATCGGCAACAGTTCTTTTGGCCATATTATTTCCGTCGCAGATACGGCTGGTCATGTTAAAGGCTACATCCAAAATCCCGGTGTTGATATTAAGAAAACTGCGACTGGTGAGGTCTTAGTGGGACCTTTCATGGGGCAGGGACAATTTGTCTCCATCATTGACTATGGAACAGGTCGTCCTTATACTTCGGCAACGCCATTGATTTCCGGAGAAATCGGTGAGGACTTTGCCTACTACTTGACTGAAAGTGAACAGACTCCGTCTGCTGTAGGCCTCAATGTCCTCTTGGATGACAAGGATCAAGTCAAGGTAGCTGGAGGATTTATGCTTCAGGTCCTACCAGATGCCAAAGAAGAAGACATTGCTCGTTTCGAGAAACGTATTCAAGAGATGCCTGCCATTTCCACTCTTTTAGAGTCCGACAACCACACTCAGGCTTTGATCGATGCCCTCTATGGTGACGACTCTTACAAGATTTTGGCTGAGGAAGAGTTGAGTTTTGCCTGCGATTGTAGCAAGGGACGTTTTCGGGCTGCTCTGGCCAGTCTGGGTAAAGATGAACTACAGGCCATGAAGGATGAAGACCATGGTGCTGAAATCACCTGCCAGTTCTGTGGTAAAACTTACAACTTTGATGAAAAAGATCTGGAGGAAATTATTGATGACCAAGCTTAACTCGTCCTTTATGATTGGGAATGTAGAAATTCCCCACCGTACAGTTCTAGCTCCCATGGCTGGTGTGACTAATTCAGCCTTTCGAACTATCGCTAAGGAATTTGGAGCTGGTTTAGCTGTTATGGAGATGGTTTCTGATAAGGGAATCCTCTACAATAACGAAAAAACCCTCCACATGCTTCACATTGACAAAGGTGAGCACCCTGTTTCCATCCAACTCTTTGGTAACGACGGCGATAGCTTAGCACGAGCTGCTGAATTTATCCAAACCAATACTGAGACTGATATGGTTGATATCAACATGGGCTGCCCTGTCAATAAGATTGTCAAAAATGAAGCTGGGGCCATGTGGCTCAAGGATCCTGAAAAGATTTATCAGGTGGTAAAAACTGTTAAGTCTGTCCTCAATATCCCACTGACTGTTAAAATGCGGACAGGTTGGGCTGACAGCTCCTTAGCTGTGGAAAATGCTCTGGCTGCAGAGGAAGCTGGGGTGGCTGCTTTGGCCATGCACGGTCGGACCCGTGAGCAGATGTACACTGGTCACTGTGACTATGAAACCCTAGCTAGAGTAGCCGAAACCCTCAAAACAATTCCTTTCATTGGTAATGGAGATATTAAGACCGTTGAAGACGCTAGGTTCATGCTGGAAGAGATCGGCACCGATGCTGTTATGATTGGTCGTGGAGCCCTCAACAATCCCTATCTCTTTACCCAAATCAACCACTACTTCGAGACTGGGGAAATCCTACCTAATCTTACCTTCGTTAAAAAGTTAGAGATTGCCTATGACCACCTCAGCCGTCTAGTTGCTCTTAAGGGTGAAAAGATTGCTGTACGAGAATTCCGCGGCTTAGCTCCTTACTATCTGCGAGGAACCTCTGGTGCTGCTAAAATCCGTGGAGCTGTCGCTCGGGCTGAAAACCTAGCTCAGGTCAAGGAAATCTTTGATGGTATTCCAACCTAAGAGATTTCTGTTCCGAAGCATTTGAATGGGAAGATTCATGAAAAATAGACTACCGTTGGCCTTAACAGGGCTCTTACTGGGACTGACTGCTCTGGCTAACTTAATTTTAAAATTTGTCAATCAGCTCGCAGCTCAAGGACTGCTCTTTCTAAGTCTAGGGCTGTGGCTTCTTTTAACAGCTTATCTCTGTCTGGAGAAGCAAGACTGTCAAAAACAATTGACCAGCCTCTTAGCAGCTTCAACTTTTCCAACCTATTTCATGGCTATGATGCTTGCTCCTTTGATTCTTCCTCTAGCAAAGCCTTACCTACTTAGCATTTGGGCTGTCGGTTTATTTGGACACTTGGTCTTTCTGGCAATTTTTAGTATAAGGGCTAAAAGACAAGCAACTTGGGAGCAAGTCTATCCAGGTTGGTTTGTTATCTATGTTGGACCAGCCGCTGCTTCTATAACAGCTAGAGCTGTTGGACAGCTACTTCTTGGGCAGATGATTTTTTATCTGACCTTTCTAGCTTATTTGGTACTGATGATTGCCTTGCTCTATCGATTATCTCAGTGGCCTTTGGGTGAGCAGGAATTACCCAACATGGCCATCATGGCTGCTCCGAGTTCTCTCCTACTTTTAGCCTTCTTACAGCTTCACCCTTTTGGACAACCTGTTTTTCTAACTCTCCTACTCTTACTATCGCAAGGATTTTATTGGGGAACCTTTCTCTATCTTGTATGCCATATCAAAACTTGGTTTGCTCCCAGTTTTTCAGCCTTCACCTTCCCCAGTGTCAGTACAGCGACGGCCTTAAAATTAAGTTTGACTAGACTACGTTTATCTCAGAACTGGTTTATTGGTTTGAGTACTTTTGAAATTAGTTTAGCTACAGTTATTGTTGTCTATGTTACTCTTGCTTATTGCCTCTATCTCCTTAGATCTCGAAACTAACTTGGACTCAAAAGCAATTTCTACTCGATTTATAGGAATAGCATAGTTCGTGGCTTAATGGTATGACTTTGACTGTAATCGTAACCCTTATCTTCTTTTAACCATCATTTATCTCATATCCAGTTTTTTAAATCTTTATATAAGAGTCGTGGTCTGGGAAAAAGGTTCAACGGGAACACACAGGCCCCCTTTTACTACTCACATTCAGAGGGAGAGTAAAATTCACCACAAGCACCTTCACTCTGATTATTTCTTAATTATGCCGGAGCTAGTACAAACAAATGAGTCGCCTACATGACTCGGTACTTTTATATATATAGGCTAGAGCGACTCGCCGATAACTAAAAGGAGTGAAACTAGTCATTTAAACTCTATAGACTAAAACCAACCTAGAATTAAACTTCTAGGTTGGTTTTTTTATCTCATACCAGATTAAATTTCAAGACTCCTTTATGGCTGCCAATTTTCAGGTTTGCACCTGGTTTTAATTGGCCAGACAAGAGCAATTCAGATAACTTATCTTCAATTTCTATTTGGATGGTCCGACGTAGCGGACGAGCTCCCATTTCAGGGTCATAACCATGCTCTGCCAAAAGTTTGAGAGCAGACGGCTGAACCTTTAGAACGATATTTTTTTCAGCCAAAGTAACTTCCAGCGGCTTAATCATCAACTTAACAACTTGACGCATGTGATCTGGTGTCAAACTATGGAAAACAATCTTCTCATCAATTCGATTAATGAATTCCGGACGGTAGGTTTTCTTGAGTTCTTCCATAATCCGACTCTGCATAGCTTCATAGTCATGACTAATGGCTTTGGCCCCAAACCCAACAGTCTTATCATCACGCAAGGCAGTTGCTCCCAGATTGCTAGTCATGATGATGATAGTATTAGAAAAATCAACCTTACGGCCGCGGCTGTCAGTTAATACCCCATCATCCAAAACTTGCAAGAGAACATTAAAAATATCTGGATGGGCCTTTTCTACCTCATCAAAAAGGAGAACAGAGTAGGGTTTCTGCCGAACTTTTTCAGTCAACTCGCCACCTTCTTCATAGCCAACATAACCCGGAGGAGCCCCGTTGAGGCGACTGGCAGCAAATTTTTCCATGTACTCAGACATATCAAAGCGAATCAAAGCCGACTCATCATCAAAGAGGAGCTCAGCTAGAGCCTTGGCCAACTCAGTCTTACCAACCCCAGTTGGCCCTAAGAACATAAAAGAGCCGATTGGACGCTTACCTGTTCGAATGCCCGATTGGTTCCGGCGGATCGCTCTAGACACAGCAGATACGGCATCCTCTTGACCAATAACCCGTTTGTGGAGTTCCCTTTCTAGATTGAGGTAGCGCTGGTTGTCAGCCTGAGTCATCTTCTCTAGCGGAATACCAGACAGCTTACTAAGGGTCCGCAGAATGTCTTCTTCTCCGACAACAACAGGTTTACGAATCTTTTGCTTATCCTCCGCACGAAGTAGATCTGCAACTGCTCCTAGATCTCCCGATAAGAGGGCTTGGTCGGCTGAACTTAGGAATGTTGGCAGAGAACGTTTAACCGTATTTTGCACCATGGCACTGGTCTCATCCAGTAAATCAATAGCTGAATCCGGAAGATTCTTGCTGATTAAATAGCGATGGGCCGATTTTACAGTCGTCAAAATAGCTTGTTCAGAGATGATAACATTGTGGTAGACCTCATAGCTTCCTTTAAGTCCCAAAAGAATCTGATAGGCCTCATCAACTGAAGGTTCTTCAATTAAAACTCTGGCAAAACGACGCGAAAGGGCGGCATCTTTTTCAATGTGCTTAGAATATTCCTCCTGAGTCGTTGCTCCAATCATGTGGAGGGTTCCCCTTGAAAGTGCTGGTTTGAGAATATTGGCAGCATCTAAAGTGCTATCAATTCCGCTTCCAGATCCCATGATAGTATGGACTTCATCAACAAAGAGGATAATATGACCATCTGCTTCGATATCAGCAATAATCTGATTCATCCGCTCTTCGAAATCGCCTCGGAAACGGGTGCCCGCTACAACTGACATCATATCCAATTCTAAAACTCGGAATTCAGCTAGTTCATAAGGGACCTCTCCCTCAACAATTCTCTGCGCTAGACCGTAAGCCAAGGCTGTTTTACCAACACCAGCATCACCGACTAAAACAGGATTATTTTTAGTTTTACGGCTGAGAATTTGTAAGATACGAGTAATTTCTTCATCACGGCCTACAACTCTATCCAATTGACCTTGACTGGCCAAAGCTGTCAGATCTCTTGTGAAATCAGCTAAATCACCAGCAGTGGGTTGAGGACCCATCATATTACTAAAGTTGTTATTACCAGATTTCTTAGGCTTAGCCAAGTCAAAAATGGCTTTAACATCTTCCTTAGAAAAACCAGCATAACGCTCTAAGACCTTACGCAGATCAATCAGACGCAGTGTATCTTTACCTTCGTCTTGAAAACGAAAGCCAACCTGCTCTAAAATCCGCGCTGCTAGATTATCGCGGCCAAACATCATAGATAAAAGAACATGCTCACTGCCAATTTCAGGTGCCTTAACCGCTCGAGCAATCCGACCAGCATAAGCCAAAACACGCTCCAAGGCTCTTGAAGCTGGTAAAAGCTCTTGGACCTTGACAGTTTTAAGGGGCTTGCGGCGGATCACCAAGACAGCTGCATCCTCATACTCGTCTAAATCAATTTGATCAGCAAAATCCATCAAAGCCAGGTGAGCCACCGTCTCATCAGTATCGACCATAGCCAAAAAAACATGCCAAGTTTCCAAAAATCGACTTTGAAAACGAGTGGCTTGATACTGAGCTCGGCTAAAGATTTCTTGCATTTTAAGAGAATAATCAGTCATCTGGATTTCCTTTTCTATCTACTCGTTGAATAATTTTCTTAAGCATCCGGGCGCGAATTTGTGGAGCATCAGCACCTAGGACATCATCAGAGGATGAAGCCAGGATAATATTTCCTTCTCGCTCGCTAATAATTCCTTGATCATAGAGCTGTTGGATAAGATCATCAAAGACTTGACTGCTGATAGCTTCTCCAATAGAATTGGCCAGAGCATTAAGTAGGTGGTGTTTATCCGAAAAAGCAACTTTAGCAATACGGATATAACCGCCTCCACCCCGCTTACTTTCAACCACATAGCCACGACTTTCAGTAAAACGAGTCTTGATAACATAGTTAATCTGGCTAGGAACAACATCGAAAGAGTCCGCTAAGTGAGAACGTTTAAGCTCCACAATCCCCGACTGGGCCAAAATATTTTTAATATATTCTTCGATACTATCCGAAGTATTTTTTACAGGCATAGACTCCCCTTCCTTATCTTTGACTAACTTTGACTATTATACCTTAAAAGAGAAAATTTTAAAAGCTAAAAGCAAGAACTCAACAAGAGGAAAACCACCCCAAAAGAAAGATGCCCCTATTATCTCTCTCCATTGACTCATTCCTTTTTCACTTCTCTGAGAGCAAGCATTAACATGTATAACGGCTAAATAAAGATTATAGTTTGAACAAGAATAGTTATACCTTAGCATTCCAAGAATATACAAATCACCCCACAAACGGATCAAATACGGCTTTTAAAAAGACTCTAAAATCCCTTTCATCTTCATCGAAATTGGTAGCTTCTCTTCTCATTCACTTGACAAAAAGAAGGTGAGCTTAGTCTTCCTCCCATACCAGACTATAAGTCACCCACTACAGTTGACAAAGAGCCGAGACCTGTCCAAGCAAGTCTAATAAATAAAAAAAGAGTTCCCTTAAGAACTCCCTCCAGTCACATCTCTACTCCACCAGTAGGACTCGAACCTACGACATCATGATTAACAGTCATGCGCTACTACCA
>NZ_JAAKDU010000005.1 GCF_011038795.1 Streptococcus tangpeifui | reverse complement strand
CGCTGTCTCCTGCTGACTGATTGTCTGTCTTAGGTGCTGGAACTTCCTTAACCTCTAGCTTTGCAATATTGGCATAACGGCGAATACCGCTGTAAGACTTGTAGCTCAGCCATTGATAGCCATCTTGGGTGAGCACTTGATCGTAGTAAACACGGTCACCGGCGTTAGCATAAAAGGCCAGAGGAGCGCTGGCAGAGGGGCTGTTCTTGACTTCTGTACGCTCTGGATAGGTATAATAGCCTGAGTTTGGGATATCTTTACCAACCGCTTGAACCGTTGTCGCCACAGATGCTCTCGTCACAGCTGGGCTTGCTTGAGCCGGTGCTGGACTTTCGTTCTGCTGTGAGGTGACACTAACCGTTTGAACCGTTGATTGTGCCTTAACTTGAGCAGGCATAGCATCGGTCTGGGTGGCAGTGTCCACCCTAGCCGGCGCTGCAGTAGCTGTCACAGCATCTGTAGGAACCACATCAGACGTTTCTGACACAGCCTGAACCGAAGCCTGACCGTCTTGAGGCAAAGACACCTTGTCTGAAGGACCTGCGGTGTCACCAACGTCTGCTGGAGAGACGGCACTATTGCCATCTTGAACGGGCTGGTCAGCAACGGTGGTTTGAACCGTTTGGTCTTGAGGCTGACCCGCTGGCACTGCTTGTTCATCGGCCAGTGCTTGACCGCTGAAGAATAAGCTGGCACCAATTAGGACCGAGGCTGCACCAAAGGAATATTTACGGATGGAAAACCGTTGCCTTTCATTCAAAATGGAAGCTCTTTTCATGGATTAATCTCCTTTCTTACTAAGATATCTCTTCATTAACATTGTAGAATAATATCTAGGATTATTATAGCAGTAAAAGAAAACGATTTCAACATATAATTGTAATTTTTGTTATATGTTTGTAATATTATGTTTATCCCCCATGCTAAGGACAAAGCCCAGAACAATAAAAATAGCATGAAATCAACACTTACCAGCAAGGATTTCATACTATTCACACTATTAAAATATTTGATTGTAACTCAGCAACTCACTCTAGTAATAAACTGCGACTATGGTAACAAATCTCTGCTGTCATTTAATCACCAGCCAGATGAAAAGGGCTACCAGACTAGAGCAGATACCAACAGCCCAAAGAAAGGCATCTACCTTCCATTCGCTCCATTCTCTTCCTTGACCAGACAGGCCGCCCAGCTCCAAATGATGATGGAAAGGAGTCATCCGAAAAATCCGGCGACCTTCACCATATTTTTTCTTAGTAGCTTTGAAATACGCCACCTGTAACATAACAGAGGCTGTTTCAAGAACATAAACCAGACCAATGATAAGCAAGGTCCATTCTTGCCGCAGAGCAATGGAAATCGAAGCCAGCATAGCTCCTAAAGCCAGACTGCCGACATCCCCCATAAAAACCTTGGCAGGCTTGTGATTGAAGACGAAAAAGCCTAAAAGCGCACCAATCATGATAATAATAATCAAGAGAATATCCGCTTGCTTTTGCACATAAGCCATGACACCATAGGCCAGCAAAGAGATCACCACCGAAATTGAAGCCAAGCCATCAATTCCATCGGTCAAATTGACCGCATTGGAAAAACCAACAACCCAGAAAAGGACAAAAGCTAGGTAGCAGACACCAATGTGAAGTTGGAAGCCAAAAATATTGATAGCGTCTGTTCCGCTGGGACGCACATGGGTAAAATAGAAAATCAGACCAGCCAGAATTTGCAAGAGCATCTTCTGCCAGGGTGTTAAACCTTCGTTAATTTTCTTGAAAATCTTTAAAAAGTCATCCAGAAAACCGATGATGCCATAGATAACCACGACCGAAAGGATGCCAGCTGTTGCCCCAAAGGCAGCCCCACGAAAGAGACTTAGGGTAGAAAAGGCCAGAGTCACCACGGTTGCTACGATGATGAAAACTGTTCCCCCCATGGTGGGAGTCCCAGCCTTGGCCAAATGCTGTTTAACATCCTCATGTGTCTGCTGTCCCGCAATTTTCTTAGCCTGATAAAACTTAATAAAGAAGGGCATACCGACTACCGTCAAGATGAAGGCAATCAGACCTGCTAATAATATGGTAAACATCTTAGTCTCCTAGTGTAATTGTTAATTTTTTAACATTTTTCAGCTTTGAACCTGAGTCAATATTCTGCTTGGTAACGGTTCCCGAACCTTTAAATGTTACTTTGATTCCCATCCAGTCAGCAAAGGTTTTGACACTAGCCTTGGTCCAACCGTACATATCAGGCAGTTCTTGGAGCTTGTCCGTCAGAATCAAGACTTGACTGCCCGATTTCACATCACTGCCGGCTTTGACTGAAGTCTTTTTGACCTTACTGCCATTTCCCAAAGATACCACATGGACTAGATTTTGCCGCAGGGTAACAGCTGCATCGCCTGCACTCTCTCCATTAAAATTCGGCATCTTATAACTGGTTTCTGAAGAAGCCTGCGAGCTGACTGAGGTTGATGACAATTCATCCTGCATCAGCATAGCCTGTTCCAGTACTGGATTGACAACATCTGCCCAAAATGTTCCGCTAAAGTTTTCAGGTTTTTTCAGGGTTACATACATGATAAATTTAGGATCATCGGAAGGAACCATGGCGACAACAGAGTAGATATAACTGTGCTCACCCTGCTCGTAACCTCCGTCATCAGAGGCATACTGAGCTGTCCCAGATTTTACGGCTACAGGATAGTTACCAACTTGAATAATTGGAGCACCGGTTGAAGCAGAATAAAGCGTTCCGTATGTAGGATCCGTTCCGACATTAACCATGTAGTCGCGAGTCTGACTGGCAGCATCTGCCGACACAGGATTACCAACGACTTCAGTCGAACCAACTCGGCTGGTATTATCATCCGAATCATAGATCTGACTGATAAATCGAGGCTCCAGCATGATACCATTATTAGCAATAGCACTAAAGGCACGCAGCATTTGCGTTTCTGTGACAGACACCCCTTGTCCAAAGGCAGACATGGCCGCAGTAACTTTATTGTCCAAGGAAACTGAGCCGGAAGCCTCATCATCCATTCCAAAGCGGGTTGGCAGGCCAAAGCGGAATTTTGAGAGGTAGCTTCCCCAAGTAGAATCCCCCATTTGTTGCTCCAAAATAGTCATTCCCACATTGGACGAATAAGCAAAGCCTTGCGCCAAAGTCATGGTCTGGCCAGACGATGTCCCCTGATTGACTGCCCAGTCATTGATCGTCGTATCTGCAATCTTGATCCCATCACCATTGTAGTAGGTCTGATTGGCATTGAAGGCTCCCTCATTCAGAGCCGACGCCAGCAGCATAACCTTCATGGTTGAGCCGGGTTCATAATTACTACCATAGAGCATATTGAGCCAGTTATAGCCTTCATCCTTGCTCATCCCCTGTAAGGTATCAGCATTATAAGTTGGCCGTTGGGTCGTTGCCAGAATTTCACCTGTCTGGGCATTGACCAAGGTAGCACTGGCATCTGTGGCATTACCGACCTTTCCCATAAAGGTATCCATCTGAGTTTCCAGATAGGTCTGCAGAGTAGCATCCAAAGTCGTGTAAACATCCCGGCCATCTATGGTTTTCTTGACATTTTTTCCTGTCCCAAATTGAATATTGCCATTTTGGTCCTTTTCATAGGTGACTTTACCATCTGTTCCCGATAGAATGCCGTTCATGGAAGCCTCCAAACCAGTCGCTCCGACTAGAGTAGAATCCCCCTTCTTGCCATTTTTACTTTGGGCAATACCAATGAATTCCGAGGCAAACGTTCCGTTAGGATAGAGCCGACTGGCACTGGAATCAAAGTCAACCCCTTTAATACCGGCATCCTTGGCCGCATCAGCGATAGCCTGCATGGTCGAATAAGACAAATTAGTTCCCTTAGATCCAAAATAGACCTGAGTCAGCTTTGGCTGATTCAACTGCTTTCTAATATAATCTTTTTCCATGCCAAGCTGTTGATTGAGAATATCGGTCAACTTATCAAAGTCTTTATTTTGGACATAAAGTTTTTCACCTTTAGCTGAGACATACTTTTTATCAATAATGGCATAAACGGTATAAGTGGTCGAGTTTTCAGCAATCACATTACCATTACGGTCATAAATGGTTCCCCGCTTGGCAGCCTTGGTCACTGTTGTCTGGTAGACATTTCTCGCCTTGGGAGACAGTTTAACACCAAACTTAGAATCCGTGCCGATAATAACCGCAAAATTAATGATAAAGATAAAAAAGATGACAACCGTAGTAATCATCAAATTCTGGCCAACCCGTTCTCGGTTAGCCCGCGGTCCTCGTCGGTCTTTTGTCACATAAGACAAAAAGCGATTGATCAATTTTTTCATGCCTTACTTGTTACTCCCAACATTTCCAAGATTAGAGTTATCAATGTTAAGCCCAGCTTTTTTAGCGATGTCAGCAATGCGATCAGAGCGGGTCAGCTCATTGACCTCTTGCTTAGCATTATTCAGATCCGTTTCGGCATCAGAAATCTGACTGTTAATCTCTGTGATATCCTGCTTGACTTGTAAGTTTCGACTCTGCAAATAGATAATTCCCACAGCCATTAAAACAGCAGTAATAATAATAGAACCGTAAAAAGCCAGCTCAAGCCTAGAAAACTTTCGGAATCGTTTTTGAAAAGCTTCTCGAACCGCTCTTTCTTCCTGTTTATTATGAGCCATAAATTATTCTCTACTTTCGAATTTTTTTAGCAACCCTCAGTCTGGCCGAGTGAGCCCGGTTATTGGCTGCCAGCTCCTCTGAAGAGGGTAAAATAGGTTTACGATTGACCAGAGCGATCTTAGGCTGCATCTCCTCTGGAATAAAAGGGAGTCCCTTAGGCACTTCTACCGTCGAAGCTTCTTTAAAAAGCTGCTTGGTCAAGCGGTCTTCTAAGGAATGAAAAGTAATGACCGAGATTCGACCATCCAAAGCCAAGAGCTCCAGAGCCTGCTGGATGGATTCATCTGCCGCCCCTAATTCATCATTGACCTCAATCCGAATAGCTTGAAAAATCTGCTTAGCCGGATGTCCCTTCTTTTTCAATTCCTTGGCTGGCTTGGCCGACTTGATAATATCAGCCAGCTGAGTCGTTGTTTCAATCGGTTTGACTTTCCTAACCTGCTCGATTTTTCTAGCAATCTGTTTGGAAAACTTATCTTCTCCATATTTAAAGAAGATTCTTACCAAATCCTGATAGCTGTAGGTATTGACAACATCATAAGCCGACAGATCAGCATCCTGATTCATTCGCATATCAAGAGGGGCATCCTGCTTATAGGAAAAGCCCCGCTCTCGCTGATCCAGCTGGGGACTGGAAACCCCCAGATCGTAAAGGATACCATCAATTTCAGTCACACCATACTCAGCAAGACGCTCCTTGAGGTTGCGAAAATTATCATTAATGAAGGTCACCATTCTCTGATCGACATAATCTTTGAGCTTGGTCTGGGCATTATCAATAGCAGTCTGATCCTGATCAAAACAGTAAAGATGGCCTTCTGAGCTCAACTTTGACAGTAAATAAGAACTGTGCCCAGCCCCGCCAAGTGTGGCATCAACATAGATTCCATCGGGCTTTAGGTCCAGCATATCCACCGTCTCATGTAAGAGCACGGTCACATGGTGAAAGTCATTTGTCATAACTTTTATTTTACCATAAATATAACAGATATGCCCAAGTATTTAACAAGATACCATGCCTTTAAACATTCTCAAGGAAAATAAGAAAGCCGATGTTAAAACATTAGACTTCAAAAGAAACTTTTTCTAAAAGGGTCTAGGCGACTTTGATGAAAAAATTCAAGATCAATGACTTCTATATGATCTCACCAAAAAAAGCCTGGGACAAAAGTCCAGACTCGTTAGCATTGTGCTAGATTGACGCAGTGGTTGGGAATAAGACTTGTTAACTATGACCCTGCACAGTTCATGAGGTGCTTTAGCACCAATGAACCACTGCTGATTGGTGGCCCTTATCTTGGGGCACAGTCACATTTTCGGACCTCCTCTAACAGTCTGGGGAACTATTGGAGGTTATCTAATGTGATGAACTTTGTTCATCTTATTTCCAAGCTCAAAAGGTCTCCCAGACCTTCTGAGCTGTGAGGAGATGGCTCCAGTGGACTTTGACAGTCTGGGGATAATTGCCAAAGCCTGTTACCTAAAAACAGGAGGGTGACCGAACTCTGAGCCTTAAAACAAGAAAACGCAGAAAATCAAAATCGTGATTTTATTACGATTTACTGATTGAGTCCCACTCTCTAATAAACTAGCTTATTCCCTGATTTGGCCTTGACCGTTGATATAGAACTTAGTTGAGGTCAAAGCTTCAAGCCCCATAGGACCACGCGCATGCATCTTCTGGGTAGAAATACCAATCTCAGCTCCCAGCCCAAAGACAAAACCATCGGTGAAGCGGGTTGAGGCATTGACATAGACCGCTGCAGCATCAACCTGTTCCTGAAAAGCGTCAGCAGCTGCGATGTCCTGAGTAATAATACTTTCTGAGTGATGGGTAGTGTAGGTATTGACCCAATCGATAGCTTCCTCTAAGCTATCGACAATCTTAACCGATAGAATATAGTCCAAAAATTCCGTCGCAAAATCTTCAGGTTGAGCAGGAACTGCCTCCGGCAGCAGAGCAAGAGCTCTGTCATCTGCCCGAAATTCGACAGGATGAACTTCCTTAATGGCTAAGGCTAACTTAGGAAGAAATTCATTTGCTACAGCTTGGTGAACGACCAGACTTTCTGCAGCATTACAGACACTAGGACGCTGGGTCTTAGCATTGAGAACAATCTTAGTCGACATATCTAGGTCAGCTGTCTGATCGACATAGATATGGACATTGCCGACGCCAGTTTCAATCACAGGCACTTTGGCCTTATCTTTAACCGTCTGAATCAAACGAGCACCACCACGAGGAATCAGCAAGTCCAAATATTCAGTTGCCTGCATCAGTTCCTCAGCTACAGCATGGCTGGTATCTTCAATGAGTTGAACGATATCAGGGTTTAGCCCCGCTTCTCTCAAGGTCTGGCGAAGCACATCAACCAAAACTTTATTAGAATGAATAGCATCGCGGCCGCCTCGCAAGATAATGGCATTATTTGTTTTAAAAGCTAGACTAAACGCATCGACAGAGACATTAGGACGACTTTCAAAAATCATCCCAATCACACCCATAGGCACCCGCTTCTGAACAATTTTTAAACCATCCCTATTGGTAAAACCTTGAACAACCTGACCGATAGGATCCTGCAAATCAGCTACTTGACGCAGCCCTTCTGCCATCGCTTCAATACGGTCAGCCGTTAAGCGCAGGCGATCCTCCATAACTGCACTGATACCATGTTCCTTGGCTAAAGCTAAATCTTTAGCATTTTCAGCTAAAATAGTTTCTTCTGCTTGCAGCAAGGCTTGAGCTGAGGCCCCAAGGACTTGATTTTTTTCAGCGGTACTCAAGGACAGCAAGTCCCGACTGGCCTGCCTAGCCCTCTTTCCTAAATCTTCAATGACTGTCATAGACTGCCCCCTTCCAAAATTCCTTAGGCTAATAGTCAGTACTCCTGCTTAAACCAAGTACCTAATTTCTCGCCAGCCAAGAGCCGTAAAATATCCCGAGGATTCTCACCATTCATCAGAACCATCTGACCCTTATTTTCAAAAACAATCTGGGCCGACTGCACCTTACTGAGCATGCCTCCCGTACCAAATTTACTACCAGCTCCGCCGGCAGAAGCAAGGATGTCATCAGTAATTTCCGTCACTCGGTCTCGCAAGACCGCATCTTCATAAATATTAGGATTCTTGTTGAAAAGACCGTCAATATCCGAAAGCATGACTAACAAATCGGCATGGGTGATGTTGGCAACGATAGCAGAGAGACGGTCATTATCGCCAAACTTGGTCTGGTGATCCATCTCTTCAATACTGACAGCATCATTTTCATTGACAATTGGAACAATGCCCATCTTAATTAAGGACTCAAAAGCATTGGTAAAGTTATCCAGACTCTCCGGATAGACCACCACATCCCGCGTTATCAAGAGCTGACTAACCGTGGTTTGGTAGTGAGAAAAGACCTGAGAGTAAAGGCTCATCATGGCCACCTGACCGACACTTGAAACTGCCTGTTGCTGAGCGATTTCCGCTGGTCTTTTATCCCTGCCCAAAACATTGAGTCCAAACCCCATCGCTCCCGAAGACACCAAGATAACTTCCTTGCCTTGATTCATCAAGTCAGAAATGACAAAAGCCAACTGATCAATTTTATTGAGATTAATTTTTCCATTAGGCAAAACAAGCGAGCTGGTTCCTACCTTGATAACCAGTCGCTTTACGCCTGTAAAATTACGTTTCATACCATTAATTATACACTAAAAGGGAGTGGGAAAGAAGTCATAAATTCAAAGAATTAGGCTTCCCTCACTCCCAAATTTCAAGATAACAGGCTGAAATAGTCCAATGAGCCCTTTCACTCTTTTGTTAAACAGACAAAAAATTATTTTGACCCTATCACATACCTAGCAAAGTGAATCAATAATTCCCGTTTTATCGACATGCAATAGTACGACTTGAAAAAATACACTTTAATCCAACTGTTTCCAGAAAGTGCGGTTGATTCGGTATTGAAGAAAAGCAAAGATGAGGAGGCTGAATCCAACGACGACTAAACCAGCAGTTAGTCCACCTAAGAAGTAAATTAAAATAATTGTAATAACAGTAGCGACTCCCCCAACTAGCAAACTAGCTAGCATTATTCCAAAAATAAACCATTGACCACCGCCCCGATTAATCAATTGGGTGAGATCCTGCCAATTAAGAACAAGATTGTGATAATCTCTGCGATACATATACTGCCCAAAGACCAAAGATGATAAAGTAAACCCGAATAAAAGAGCTAAGAGATTGACTAAATTAATATGAACTAGCAGACCTATCACTAAGTAAACCAATAAAAGAGGAGCTAACTGAGCAATCGCTAAGATAGCAAACTTTTGCTTCAAGAAACCCTTAAAATTAACAGGTAAACTCTTTATGATGAAATAGTTTGTCTTTTCCAAAGATATCCCGACAGCCAGAAATGTTGAGGGCATTGAAATTAAAGCGCCCAAAGCTAAACCAATCACCCAAGGAACTCCAAAATAAACGCCAGAAACATTTGATAAAACAGAAACGTTTGACAAAGCACTAGCCCCAAAGGCAAAAGGGAAAATCAGAGGCATAAGGAAAGCCTGAGTAATCAGAGTACCATCTTGTAGTGTAGAAAGATGGTGGCGAAACCAGAATTGATTTAGACTTCTTGACTGACCGCTATCACGTCGCTTAGTACGCCCCTGATTTGGATTAGCAAAAAGAGTTTCTTGGTAGTAACGAGGATACATTTTCTTTATCAACCAAACCAAACAGATAAGAACAAAGACTAAAGGGAGGACAAAATTAAGGACAGTAGGCAAACTAAGAGGATGGGTTAAAATGTCATTATAGCCTCTAAACACAGGTATTTGTGGGATAGAAACAACTACCTTTTTTCCTTCCCGTAAAGCCGTTGATTGACTATTTGCCCAAAACCAAATAGCTACTGCACTAATTGAGGTTATGGTCAAAAGAATAGTTGAAAAAAGCTTACCATGAGAACTCTTAATAGCTACACGACCAATCAAATGGTTGAGAACTAGACCAAGAGTAAGACTTGAGATACTTGCTAGAATAAAGAGAATTATGGCTGGAATAAGCCCTACAGGCCCATAAAGTTGCCAAGTAAGACAAATTAATAAAGGCAGAATTGGTAAAAGAAAAGTCCCAACCAGACCCAGAGTAGAAAAAATCTTAGCCAGATAAATATCTTTAGGGCTTAATGGTAGATGAGCATAAAGTTTCAAATCATTACTTCTGTAAAAAATAGAGAACATAGCTCCCAAACCATTCATGACTGACATACAGAAGAAAGCTGCAAAATACTGAGAGAATAGACCAGGATAAGTCTTAAAATCATAAAAAGCGAAAGTAAAGGCAAAAAGAACTGTCATCATTGCCATTAAAATCACTTGCTGTCTAATGACACTCTTATAAGCTGTGATATTTTTACCAGGATTCTTCTCGCGCTTTTTCTTTATCTGAGACAAATTTTGCGGATTGGAATAAAGAATATTGATCTTTATCAGTTCCCAAATATTGGACCAACTCATAGACTTGCCTCCTCATTATCAAGAGAAGAATCTGCTTCTTCAGCATTCCGACCGGCCATCTCCAGATAGATAGTTTCCAAATCTTTTTCAGGATGATTGGCCTTGAGTTCTTCAAGTGTACCAACAAAAATCAGTTTCCCTTGTTTGAGAATACCAATGCGGTTACAGAGCTGCTCTGCCACTTGCAAGACATGGGTGGAAAAAAGAACTGTATTGCCTGCCTGAGCGTGCTGTTTCATCATTTCCTTGAGGTCATAAGAGGCTTGAGGATCAAGTCCGGTCAAGGGTTCATCCAAAATCCAAATATCTGGATTGACCACCAAGGCTCCTATAACGATAACCTTTTGTCGCATCCCGTGGGAAAAGCTGTCAATAATATCATCTTGCTGCTGGGTCAGGTCAAAGACTTTAGTCAAATCCGCGATCCGCTGGTCAACTTGACTGTCTGCCACACCATAGATTTTCCCTAGAAAATGCCAATATTCACTAGCTGATAGATTGAGGAAAATATCAGGAGAATCGGGAACATAACCAATTTTCTTTTTAATGGCATCCCGATTAGCGGACAAGACCTGACCATCAACCACCACATCGCCATAAGTTGCTTCGATAATCGACGTCAAGATGGAAATCGTCGTCGTTTTCCCAGCCCCATTATGGCCAATTAAACCAAAAATTTCACCATTATTGATGGTCAAATTGAGATCACTGAGCGCTTCTTTATCACCGTATAGTTTCGAAACGTGCTGAAATTCAATCATAAATTACCTCCTACAAGGAAAAGCAGAGCGCCTTTCCGCCAATCCAAGCAGGACTGGCCTTTTCCAAAATCAGAATAACAATACCTTTATACATCAAATATTGTACTATAAGTATATTACAAAGCCATTGTAAGGGATTTACTAAGTCTTGTCAATGCCAATTCACCAGAAAGCAAAGCAGAAAACTTCAAAAGTCGCGCAATAGCACAAATACGAGTGAAACAAGATCAAAAATGACAAAGATTTGATTTCAACTCGTTCATCAAAAGAGAGAGCCAAACAGCCAAAAGCTTACAGAGCCATCATGTTATTAAAAGTATCAACTTCACAACTTATAGGCGTTCCTCTCAATATAAAAAGCTCACCCTAAGATGAGCTTAATGCCTCAATGATTAAAGAGAGTTGTAGAGAGCAGTCGCATGATCAACGGTGAAGCCATACTCTTCAAAGATCTTACCTCCCGGTGCCGAAGCTCCCCAAGTATCAATGGTCAAGGTCTTACCTGCTAGACCGACATATTTGCCCCATCCGAAGCTAGAACCAGCTTCAATCGCCAAACGCTTGGTTACAGCCGCAGGCAGAACACTTTCCTTGTAAGTGGCGTCTTGCTCGTCAAAAATATTTTGAGCTGGCATAGAAACAACCCGAACATAAGTACCTTGAGCTTCCAGAGCAGCCTGTGTATCCAAAGCCAACTTCACTTCAGAACCGGTCGCAATAATGATACCATCCAAATCACCCTTGGCTTCTGAAAGAACATAGGCTCCCTTGTTGACACCATCTGCCGCCTTTTCTTTGGTACCTTCTAAAACAGGCAAGCCTTGACGGGTCAGAACTAACATGGTTGGGCGGTCAGTTTCAGCCAAAGCCCTCTGCCAAGCCGCATTGGTTTCGTTACCATCAGCTGGACGAATAACATTGAGATTAGGCATAGAACGAACACTAGCCAATTGTTCAACAGGCTCGTGAGTAGGACCATCTTCCCCAACAGCAACTGAATCATGCGTCATCACATAAATTGCTGGCAAGTTTTGCAAAGCAGCCATCCGAACAGCTGGTAGGAGGTAATTTGAGAAAACGAAGAAGGTACCACCGTAGACACGCGTACCACCATGCAGAGCAATCCCATTCATAGCCGCTGCCATAGCAAATTCCCGTACACCAAACCAGATGTTCCGACCAGCATAGTTATCTGCCTGAAAATCAGTTTCAGCCTTAACCATGGTATTGTTAGAAGCTGATAAATCAGCTGAACCGCCCCAGAAATTAGGAAGCTGCGCTGAGATTTGCTGGATAGCAGCCTGACTAGAAACCCGACTGGCTACAGCCGTTCCAAGCTCATGAGCTTCCAGCTCAACGGACTCTGGCTGATCGGCAAAAGCTGCCTTATACTCAGCCGCCAGTTCAGGGTAAGCCTTTTCGTACTCATGGAACATAGTATCCCAAGCATTTTCTGCCGCTTCCCCACGGAATTGGATTCCAATTTCAAAACGTCGTTTAACTTCGTCCGGTACTGTAAAGGCAGGATAATCATAGCCCCAAGCCTTCTTGGCATAGTCAACGCCTTCTTGACCCAACGGAGCACCATGGACAGCAGACGTTCCTTGCTTTTCCGCCCCGAAACCGATGACAGTCTTAACTTCAATAATCGATGGTTTATCTTTTTCAGCCTTAGCCGCCTCGAGGGCTGCCTCAATAGCTTCCAAATCATTGCCATCTTTAACTAAAATATGCTGCCAGCCGTAAGCTTCAAATTTGCCCTTAATGTCTTCGGTAAAGGCCATTGAAGTTGGGCCATCCAAGGAAATATCATTGGAATCATAGAGCAAGATTAGCTTGCCTAACTTGAGGTGACCAGCCAAACTTGCAGCTTCCTGACTAACCCCTTCCATCAGACAGCCATCACCATTAAGAGCATAGGTGTAATGATCAACAATGTCAAAATCAGGCTTATTAAATTTAGCAGCCAAATGCGCTTCTGCCATGGCCATACCAACAGCGTTAGCAATGCCCTGACCTAGCGGACCTGTCGTTGCCTCTACGCCATCTGTATGATTGACTTCTGGATGGCCTGGTGTCTTAGAACCCCATTGTCGGAAATTTTTCAGATCATCCATGCTGACAGCATAACCGGATAAGTGCAAGAGACTGTAGAGTAGGGCGCTACCGTGACCAGCAGATAAAACAAAGCGGTCGCGATTGCTCCATGAACGGCTGGTCTTAGGATTAACATTCATCACGCGATTCCACAAAACATAAGCCATTGGTGCAGCCCCCATTGGCAGACCAGGGTGACCCGAATTAGCTGCTTGGATAGCTTCAATCGATAGTGAACGGACGGTATTGACCGCCAATTGATCAATATTATCAAACGACATGACTGGAACGACCTTTCTATATAAAAAGTAAATAAGAACCTACATTTGCTATTGTATCATAAATAAATCAGATATTCTGAAAACGGTTATAAAAAGTTGTAAAAGACAGTAAGGTTATATGAGCTTCTCATTTCACCCTAGATTTAAGGATTATTCTTATAAGTGGAAGTGATTCAATCTTTTTTGAATGCTTTTATTGTTATTTTGAACGCATATATGATATAATCAGTGCACGAAAAAGCCCAAGTTCGAGTTGTACGTTAGGCCTAATGGAAGAAACGAATTTCTAGATTTTTTAGAAGGATTGCCGCAAAAAGATAAGAATAAGTTACTAACGATTATTGATCAAATTCAATCTTATGCTTATGGTTTACTTATCTCTCAAAAAATGGAGTGGGTCAAACGATTAGATAGTGAAATTTTTGAAATACGCTCAAAAGTTTCTAGTAATATTCAACGCGCCTTATACTTTCACGTCGTAGGCGACCGTTATATAATTACACATGGTTTCACTAAGAAAACTCAAAAGACTCCAAAAAGTGAGATCCAACATGCTAAGCAACTCAAAATAGAATTTGAAGAAAGGGAGAAAAAGAAAAATGACAACCGTGAAATTTGATGATTTTTTAGCAGAACAACTCAAAGACGAAAAGTTCCAAAAAAAATATTTACAAGAAAAAAAGAGGATGGATAACGCCGTAGCTCTTATGCTTGCAAGGGAAGCACAAGGATATAGCCAGCGAGAACTGGCAGAACTGGCCCATGTGCCACAATCAACAATAGCACGGATAGAACGCGGAGCAAACACCAGCATTGATACATTATCAAAAATTGCATTAGCATTAGGAAAGGAATTAACTATCAATTACTCATAGAAACAAAAAAGACCATGACGGTCTTTTTTTGTCTGTCACGCATAGGGAAGAGAAAAGCCCTAGACTAATACTCTTTAAAAATCAAAATAAATCATCGCTGACTTCACCTTGCCGTACTTCAGTACTGTCTACGATTTCTCGTCTTGTCCTATTTTTATTTTATTTAAACCAAATCGCTCTGAAAATATCGCAAAGACTGAAAGTCCATGCAATTAAAAAGCCAACCCTCACTAACATAGAGGATTGGCTCAAATTTTAAATCGAACTTTTTAATGATTAAGGCTCAGGAATAGCTAATCCACCGAGAGCACCTAGAGCGCCTCCTGCTTGTCCTCCTATAATACCACCAACGACTGTTCCAATACGCTTATCAACACCCCAAGCATCTGCAATGATCGCTCCTCCACCTCAAGACTAACTAGCGTCAATGAATAAGATTTTTCCAAACATCAAAAAACACCCCTGTATCTAGGAGATTAACAGAAGTGCTTTTTATATCTGATATTAATTAAAATAAATAATTTAAGGCACCAGTAACGGCTCCTCCAACAAAACCAGAGACGCCTCCAATAGCGGCTCCGCCGACAGCTCCGACACCATTTCCTGCACCAGGTACAATACTTCCACTAATACCACCAGCAACACCGCCTGAGACAGCTCCTCCTACGCCTCCGATAAGAGCTCCCTCACCAGTTGCTTCTAGGAAATCACCAAAGTCACCACCTTCTACGGCGGCTAAGTCAACCAATCCTACTGTTTCAAAATCATTAAATGCAAATGTGTTCATAAGAAATTCTCCTTTTATTTTTTGTTAAGCACTTTTACTTAACGAGATTTAGCTTAACATAATTAGTTTCAGATGAAAATACAGTTGAGTTTGATTTAATGAAATTTCAAACTAACCATTACAAGCTTAAAAAAGTTCTTTATTTTTCATTTTCATTTATTCCAGATAACAAAAGTTACTTTCTCACCTATCCTGATACCCTTGTCAACCGATCTCATAGAAACTAGACGGAACATCAGCTGAAGCTCTCACGTGCTTAAAAATAGTTTGCAATGCCCCTTAAAATCACTGTTATCTTATAAAGTATTTCTAGTGAAAATCCTCAGTAGTTTAATAAATACCCCAAAAATACCTCAAGTATTAGACTTTCCGCCCAATTTTTAAGATACCGTTCATAAGTTCCACCTTCCTTAGCATGAGTAGAAGCCTCTTACCTAAGGAACTTCTCAGTCAAATCCTGTCGGGTCTCTATTACAGCCTTTTTCCAAAGATAGCATGCAAGTCTGAGACTTTTATGAGCTTTCTCGAGCCCTTATCACTAAAATTTCTCAAGCGAATATTGTTGTGTCGTGCTTATAAAAAAACATCTGAGTACTGAGACGATGAAATCTCCCACACTCAGATGGTTCATAAAATCCAGGACTTACCAAACTTAATAACATTGATTGGCTAACCTAAAATCAGCTATGTTTACTCGAGAGACTTTTGAAGTAAGTGATAATTTTTTTCCTGAGAAGTTGACCTTTTCAACTCATCGACAAGTGGTCGATTTGAAAGAAGCTTAAGTAGATCCTTCATAACCTGCAGATGGCTTTCATTATCCACAGCAGCCAGAAAAATAATCAGGCTAATCTGACCCAAAGCTGTCTCAAGTGGCTTTGGCAACGTAGCTAAACCTACCCCTATAGCATTAACACCATTAGGATAAGCATGGGGCAATAAGACTCCCGGAGCGATTAAAAAATTTTGCAAGTTTCGATCCAGATTTTCTAAAACCTGATTAATGTAACTCACTTCGATAATATTTTTTTCCGCTAATGGCTGAGCCACTCTCTCAACCGCCTCATGCAAATTGGATACATTTTCAAGAACAAGAACGAACTCCTGTTTTAAGACGTCATTTAAACCTAGTTTTTCAGAAAGAAGCTTGCTATCTCCTAGCTGAGGAGAAAGATATTGAAACAATTCCTGTCGCAAAGATGTTTTGTTGTGAACGATCGCATATTTTTCGATAATCGCCATCAAATCATCTACACTCGGTAGCCTAAAATAAGAATTTCCTACAGTCTCATAAACCCGCTTGACCAGACGATACTCTTCATCGGCAGTCATGACAGGGTTAACAATGAAAACAGGCTTATGCATGTGATAAATCGAAGCATTACTGGCCGTAGAAAAAATAATATCAAAATCACCATCAGCCACGGTCATCATTGTCTCCATGTCCATCGGTCCCAGCAAACCCATTTCAGTAAATAAATGGTCTAATTTTTCAAACAGGATGGCCGAACTGCCCACACCATTCGTACAGACAACCAGCGCTCTGATTGAACGATGATGAGTCTTTCGCTGATTCTTCGTCAAGATGGAAGCAAAGTGCATCGTCAAAAAGGCCAATTCTTCATCTGGGACCACAAACATTTTTAAACCGTCTGTCTCTTGCAAGGCTCTTTCAACGAGATAAAAAATACTAGGATATTCTGACTTTACCTTATCAACCAATATATTGTTGATGGGCAGATGAAACAGTAAACGATAATAAGTTGGCCTTAAATGGCTATAGATTTGCCCTACGATATCGGACCATTCCATAAAATGAATCCCAGATAAGATCTGAAAATGAGTGACCATTGCCTCTGTCAGTTCTAAAATTTTCGCCCTATCTGGTGAATTAAAATGAATATCGCCTACTGATTCCCCCAAAACCAAAGCGGATAAAAAGGAACTTTCTTTAGGACTTTTTACATCTAGACTTTTTAGTAAGGCTTGAACAAAATGATACTCTTCAAAATCTGAGAGCGCAATCTCTGAAAAATCGGTTCCTTGATAGAATCCCCCTCTTAAACGATTTAAAATTAAAACAATAAAATAGGCTAGCTCAACCATCCGGCTTTCTACTAGACGGAGATGATAGGACTGCTTCAATAAACGGATTTTTTGGACAAGAGTTTCAACGTTCTCAGTCTTAAATCTTGACATGTAGACATCGTAGATAATACTATTATCTTCTTCAATATCTTTTGTTAACCATTCAAAAAGCAGATTTCTCAACACTAATTCATCCCCCAAGAGATGGTAGCCTTTATCCCTAGAATAGGCTAGAGTGATACCCTTGACCTTTAAACACTTTTCCAAATTTTTCAAATCAGCCAGAGCAGTTGTCTTGCTAACCCGTAAGTCATCCACAATATCTGCTAAGGAAATATAGTCCAAATCAACGGCAACTAGCATCAAATAAAGAAACTTCTGCCTCTCTCCATTATTCATTATATAATTCTTCATTTGAGAGGTAGTGAGCAGCTGCGACAGGAAATCCAACTGCTTATCGGTGAGTTCGAGCTCCCGTCCCAGATAAGAAATCGGTGAAATCTGATTTTCTCGAAAGAGTTCATTTAATCGATCTAGTACGTACGTAATTTGCCGATGCGACAGGTCTAAATAATTTTCTAAGACAGCTAGGCTACTTCGTCTCTCCCTGATAAAAAAATTAGCCAGATCTCTTAACCGCTTATCAAGCATACTTTCCCTCCAACCTTTGATGCAAGACAATGATTAGTACTAGTTAGTATAATCACTCTAACATACTGACACATTATTTCAAAATCAAAAACTATCGCCCGAAGTGGTGGGACGATAGTTTGTTTATCATTCACCGCTGACAGCTCTTGCCTTCCTTCCCAGAAGAAAACTAGCCATGATAACAAGTAGTACAAAAGCAATAATACTGGCTACCAAGACTACAGAACCGGCTTGACCCAACGTACCTAAAATCCATCCTGGAATTAAGTAGTCCGTATCAGCAAAGGTTGAAGCCGCCAATTTTAAAGAGCCTAGAAGCGGCAAAATAGTTAGGGGCAACCAGCTGAGTAAGAGACTATTGACTGCCGAACCTAAGACAGCTCCTCGCCGGCCTCCTGTAGCATTCCCATAGATACCCGCTGCTGCTCCACAGAAGAAGTGCCCGACAACCCCCGGAATGATCACTGTCGTATGAAGAGCAATCATGACAAACATCGATAGGGTACCAACGATAAAGCTAACGAAAAAGCCAATCAGCACAGCATTTGGAGCATACGAGAAAATAATCGGAACATCCAAAGCTGGCTTAGAATCAGGAACCCACTTTTTAGCGATTCCTTGAAAGGCTGGAACAATTTCAGCCAAAACCATCCGAACACCTTGAAGAACAACGACAAAGCCAGCTGTAAAAGTTCCGGCTTGAACAAGAGCAAAGACGATAGCACTGGTTCCGTCACTTAATTTATTTTCCACGTAACCAAGTCCTGTAAAGAAGGTCAATGCAAGGTAAACTAAGCTCATCAAAATCATAATAGAAACTGTCGAGTCCCTCAAAAAACCAAATGATGATGGAACATTTAAATCTTCTGTTGACTTTGTTTCATCGCCAAAAAATTTTCCAATCCAGCCAGAGGCCGCATAGCCAATATTACCAGTGTGACCCATTGCGACCTTATCATTACCAGTTATTTTTCTCATAAAGGGCTGACAAAGAGCAGGGGTAATCGTTAAAAGCGTCCCTTCAAAAATGCCTCCTAAAATAATCATCAGAGGACTGGCCTTCATGCCGGAGCTAATCAGAATGACAGCTGTAATACAGGAAACATACATCATTGCTTGACCCGTCAGATATATTTAAACCTTGTAAAACGAGCTAATAATATATTGACGATCATCCCTACCAGCATAATCAAAGCAGTCTGGCTACCATAGTCTTTTAAGGCGATAGCAACAACAGCTTCATTACTCGGAACGACCCCTTGAGCATGAAGAGCAACTTGAAACATCTTCGCAAAAGGCTCCAATGCCGATTGAAGAATGCCTGCTCCGCCTGTCAAAACAAGGAAACCGACAGCTGTTTTAATCGTTCCCGAAACAATATCAGAAATCTTCTTCTTTTGCAAAACCAAACCAATTAAAGCAATCAAGGCAACTAAAATAGCCGGCTGCGTTACGATTGAAACAAATAGATTGAGAATTCCTGCCATATTACCATCTCCCATCTAAGTATGTGAAATATTATTCTTATCTAAGAGCTCTTTGACTTTCTGAGTGATTTCGTCAGCATCAATAATGGAATCCAGAGGGATTATTTTTTCATCTGGTAGATTATTTAAAGCTGGCACTAAAGTCTTTTCTGCAAAGAAATAATCTGCCATATCTCCGCTGATACTGCCGGAATCAGCATGATCAACCTGGAAATCACTCTTATCAACCCCAGCTGCTTCTAAAGCTGCTTCAATATTCATTTGAACCATAAAACTGGTTCCTAAACCACTTTGACATACGGCATAAATTTTCATGATCCTTCCTCCATCTTTATAATAGTAATAAATTCTTGGCTAGTCTTGGCTTCTTTTAACTGCTTCAAAGTTTGCTTATTGGATAAAAGTTTCGTTAAAGAGGACAAAGCTTCTAAGTGATTGTTATTATCATTAGCCGCTAAACAAAAAAGTAAATCTACTTTTTGCTGTTCATCATTCAATAAAAACACCGGCTCTTGCAATTTTAAAACTGACATTCCAAAATCCTTGACACCTTCCTCCGGCCGGGCATGTGGGAGAGCCACTCCCTGCCCTAAATTAATAAAAGGACCAAACTCTTTTACCTTATTGATCATTGCCTCAATGTAAACTTCGTCAATTTTACCTTGATCAAGCAGCGGCTGGGCAGACAAGCTTATTGCATCTTCCCAAGATATTTTTCTATCAGAAAAGCGTACACAATCCTGAGTTAAGAATCGCGATATCATACGAGCCTCCTTCCTTATTTCCTTGTTACCATCATTATAAGCAAGAAATGTAAGCGTTTCAATGTTTTTTGGGTACAACTTCTGTCACGGCCGCTAACAAAAAGTGCACTAAAAAAGCCGCTAAGTTGCCTAGCGACTTTATAACTTTTATTTGGCATAATCAATGGCACGCAGTTCACGGATAACTGTTACCTTGATATTGCCGGGGTAATCCAAATTATCTTCAATTTTTTTACGAACTTTGTGAGCCAAAATAGTTACCTGATCATCAGAAATTTTCTGAGGCTGAACCATAATACGAATCTCACGTCCTGCCTGCAGAGCAAAACTATTTTGAACCCCCTCGAATCCGGACGCAATATCTTCTAGATCGCGCAAACGCTTAATATAGTTCTCAATAGATTCATTCCGAGCTCCTGGACGCGCTGAACTGAGCGCGTCAGCTGCAGCAACCAGAACAGCAATGACGCTCTCTGGCTCTACATCACCATGGTGGCTGGCAATCGTATTAACCACCACAGGGTGCTCCCTGTATTTACGCGCAAATTCTGTTCCAATTTCGACGTGACTGCCTTCAATATCCCGATCAAGCGCCTTCCCCATATCATGGAGAAAACCTGCCCTACGAGCCAATGCAACATTTTCACCGACTTCACCAGCTAAAATACCAGCCAGCTTACCAACCTCGACCGAATGGCGCAGAACATTTTGTCCATAAGATGTTCGGTACTGTAAGCGTCCCATAATTTTAATCAAGTCAGGATGCAAATTAGGAGCACCAATCTCATAAGCAGCCGCTTCACCAGCCTCACGGATACGATTGTCAATCTCCTGCCGGTTCTTTTCAACCAATTCCTCTATACGAGCTGGATGAATGCGTCCATCCTGAATCAAGGCCTCCAGAGTCATACGAGCAATCTCGCGGCGGATAGGATCAAAACCAGAAAGAACAACAACTTCTGGGGTATCATCAATAATAATATCAATACCAGTTAGACTTTCCAGAGTCCGAATATTACGACCTTCGCGTCCAATAATCCGCCCTTTCATACTGTCATCTGGCAGATGAACTGTCGTAATGGTCTGCTCAGTGACATAATCACCAGCCAAGCGTTGCATGGCCTGAGCTAATAAGTTTTTAGCCCTTTTATCCACTGTCCGCTTGACCTCATCATCAGCATCTTTAATCCGACTGGCAATATCCTGACTCAGATCATTTTCAGTCTCCGTCAAAATGACATCACGCGCCTCAGCAATGGTCATATTGGCAACTCGTTGCAACTCAGCCTGCTTTTCTTCTTCTAATTGTGCGATCTTAGCTTCTCGCTCATCAATGTGTTTAGATTTATCAGAAAGACTTTGTTCTTTACTATCAAGTGTTTTTTCCTTGCTTGATAAATTTTCATCTTTACGATCAAGACTTGAAGCACGCTCAGTCAAACGAGTCTCCATTTGCTTCAACTCTTGTTTTTCAGACTTAAATTCTTTATCAACTTCTTCACGATATTTTCTGGCGTCTTCCTTAGCCTCAAGAAGTAGCTCCTTGCGTTCAGCCTTCATATCCAATTCTGCTGTTTTTTTAATATGAACAGCGTCATCTTGAGCTTTTTCACGGATCGTAACAGCTTCTTGCTCGGCATTTAAAAGCGCTAGTTCTGCAGCTTCACGGTCAGCTTTTGTCTTAGCAACCATGGCTCCATAACCAATACCTAAACCAATGAGGATAGCAACAATCGCTAAAATAATATCTAGCATGTTTCACCTCAAATCTAATACCTTTTTTACCAAAAGGCTAACTTTAAGTCTAGCATATTTTAAAGAATATCTCAATTATATTTCTTACATAACAAACTCCCAACACCAGTATTTTACAAACCTCGATGCCCATTTCCCGTTTATTTCCAACATTTATGGTATGATAAGTCTAGTAATGCTCAAAGGAAATCAGACTAGGCGATGAGTCGCAGACCAGAGGCCGGGGCAGACAAGCCCTTTGGGGATAGGATAAATCTAGCTTATGACACTGAGATGCGGCAAGGCACAGTCAACGATATATCGCTTTGATTTTCAAAGAGCATAAAAACTTTTAAAAGCGAGGTAAACTCATGCCAAAAGATGTTGTTGTAGAAAGTTTTGAACTGGATCATACTATAGTAAAAGCACCTTATGTTCGCTTAATCTCTGAAGAACAAGGGCCTACTGGAGACACGATCACCAACTTTGATCTTCGTTTAGTTCAGCCTAACGAAAATGCTATTGATACGGCAGGTTTGCATACTATTGAACACCTACTAGCCAAACTGATTCGCCAGCGCGTCGATGGTCTCATTGACTGCTCTCCTTTTGGTTGTCGTACAGGTTTTCACATGATTTTCTGGGGCAAGCAAAATCCGACAGAAATCGCTAAAGCCGTTAAATCCAGTCTGGAAGAAATCGCCACTAGCATTACCTGGGATGATGTCCCGGGAACAACTATTGAATCCTGTGGAAATTATAAAGATCACAGCCTGCATTCAGCTAAAGAATGGGCCAAGCTTATCCTTTCCCAAGGAATTTCCGATAATGCTTTTGAGCGCCACACCGTTTAAACAGTTGTAAAGTCTTGTTCTGAATACTTTCTAGTCCTAGCGAATAGCTTAAACCCAGCAGATTTTTTAGCTTTAATCGTATAAAAACAAGAGTCTGAGACAAAAAGAGTTCAGGTCAAAGAAAAAACAGAGATTCACTTTTGATGTGAGTCTCTGTTTTTGTTGTGAGCCATTTTCTTATTGTATTTGAGGAGGTTATTGACCATGAGAACCAATCCCATGTCAATTGTTACTTGGCATTTCCCTCTTGGGTTACAGCGTTTGTCCCCCAAACAAGCCTTTATCTGCCCACTACATCAACTTTGCCTTGTGCGGAGATGGGATGAAATGCTCCAGTGAACTTTGGCAGTCTGGAGATAGACTGCCAAACGCTCGCCACCTTAAAGAACAACAGAGGTTAAAGCCTAAATAAAAATGGAGAGCAAGGAAAATCAAAATCGTATTTATATCACGATTTACCGATTGAGTCCCACTCTCTTTTAAAAACTTAAAAATCAAGATTATCTGAATTGCCGGAAGCATTTCCAACAAAGTAACCCGTTTGAGCATTTATAGAAAAGAGATAGGTGCCGTCTGACTTATACATATTATAGTAACCATGACCATTGACAATATTAACCGGCTCCAAAATATAGTCATTACCTGAGAAATAACCACGTGACTGTGACGTTGAGACAACTTTTTCCAAGATACCATCACCAAAAATCCAAGCGGCATTATTGACATCCTTAACTGCATCTGCATTATAAGGAACTCGGCTCCGATCTCGTTGAAGAATGGAAGGGTCATAGCTGGTAATGCCAGACTGACGGATATTCCCACCAGAAGGAATAGAAGCATTATTGGATGAGCCAGTATTGGTATTTTGACCACCATTATCAGCAGGAGCAGAACCAGACTGACTAGATGAACTGGAAGCAGGAGTTTGACTAGCTTTTTGCTGCTCCTTCCCCTTTTTAATAGCTTCTTGAATCAATTTATCAAGTGTGCTATTACCAGTTTTAAGAGTATCATCAGTCAGGCTATCAAAATCCGCATCCTTCTTGGCCTTAGCATCGGCAGCCAACTTTCCATCAACAATCATATCTTTGTCAAAAAGTTTATTGACAGTTTTGATCGCTGTAATCTGCTTATTCAGACTGCTATAATCTGACTTGGCATCTTTATAATAAGTCGTACCATCAAGTTTTTTCAGAGTCTTATTGAGATTAACCAGCTGGCTGAACTGACTATTTTTCAACTGGGTCTGTTTATCATCAATAAAGAAGGACTTATAGGACTTTTGAAAAGCTTTGTAATCTGTTTTGCCAGCATCTTTACCTTTAGTACTAGCTCCAGAAGATACCGTTGTCGTTGACTGCTTATTCCAATAATTCAAGCCAAAACCAGTCCCGACAATGACCACTAAAATGGCCACTAGGCCAGCTACAATTCCTGCTTTTTTCTTTTTAGAGGGTTCTTCTTCTGGTAAGAAATCCTCATCCTCATCTGACTTTTCTTCTGGTTCAACCAGATAGTCTTCATCATTGATAGACTGGTCATCCTCAGCAGTCTTATCTGCTGATTTCACCCCTTCTTTGGCAGGGGCAAAGACACGGGTTTCATCTAGGAATTCTGGGTCCTTCTGGTCGGCAGCTATTGTTTCAGAAGCCTGATTTTGCGCTTGACTTTCCGGCTCTTCCTTAGATAATAAACCTTGATTGGCCAGTTCCTCTCTCTGCTTTTGAATAAAACTATCCAAAGATGACGTATCAATATTTTCAAAGTCAGACGTCTGTGCCTCATACTTTTCAGCAACCACTTGATCACGGTGCTGCTTAATATATTTATCGAGAACACCATCATCATCAGTGACGCCGGCTTCAATTTCTTTGTGTTTTTGAAGAGCTTCTTGAACTGTCATATCCTTGGCTTCTTCAAAATCCAGCTTCCCATTCTCATTTTCCTTAGCCATAAAAGTCCTCTCTACATTTCTGATCGCTTAACCCGCTGACCAAAATATTGATACAAATCAACCCGCAAGGTTCCGTTATAGAGCTTGCGTTTCTTATCAGCGGCTGTCCCATACTTTTGTTCAAAATTTTCATCACTGGTCAAAATAAACTTGCTCCAAGTCCTAAGTGAAGCAAAGGTCTGACCCATTTCATTATACAGAATGTCAACCGCTTTGTCATCAAGCAATCGCTCCCCATAAGGAGGATTAGAAATAATAACGCCGTTGATTTTATCTGTTTTCAAGTCTTGCAAGCGCATTTGTTTCAATTTGATAACATCTGCAAGTCCTGCTTCTAAGGCATTATTTTTAGCAACTTCAATCATGCGGGCATCAATATCTGTCCCCATAATATCCAACTCTATATCATAGTTGGCTTTGCCGTCTGCTTCATCACGGACAGCCTCAACTAGCTCTTTATCAACCCAGGGCCAAGCTTCAAAGGCAAAATCCCGATTAAAGCCTGGTGCAATGTTCATACCGATCATGGCCGCTTCAATACAGAAGGTCCCCGAACCGCAAGTCGGATCGATAAAAGGTTTATCAGGATACCAGTTGGACAGCATAATGATAGCAGCTGCCATATTTTCTTTGATAGGAGCTCCGCCCTTATCAGTTCGGTAGCCCCGTTTAAAAAGACTTTCTCCTGTTGTATCAATCATGACCATGGCCTGATCCTTATGAATCGATACCTCTATCCTAAATTCAGCCCCAATTTCTTGCAGGGGAACCCCTTCAGGACGATGGAAATAGCTCTGCAATTTTTTAACAATGGCTTTTTTAGTAATAGCCTGAACACTAGGCTCATTATGGAGCTTGGAACGGACACATTTGGCCTTAGCTACTGGAAACTTAGCTCCCAAAGGCAGGTAGTTTTCCCAATCCAAGGCAAAGACCCCTTGAAAAAGTTCTTCAAAGGTCCGAGCCGGAAATTCCCCCACGACAATCTTAATGCGGTCTGCTGCCCGCAGCCAGAGGTTCGTTTCCGCGATTGTACGGATATCTCCTTGAAAACGCACCCGGCCATTTTCAACCTGGCGCTCAATTCCCAAATCTTTAATTTCACGGCCAACTACTGCTTCGAGTCCTGCTGCCGCTGTTGCTATTAAATTAAATGTTTGCTTCATATTTGTCCTATTTTTATACAATAAAAGCTAGCCTGAGCTAGCTCCTAAACCTATTATGCAATTTTCTATAAGCCATGTTTTGTTCCAGAGACACTAGGTGCTGTCTCCTTCGATAATCATCTGTCTACCGCTTACGCAGTCAAGATGGTCCGTTCGGATTCCAGCCATCTCGTGCCCCGACCAAAATTTGGGTTGCTAGCTTGAGGGGTTTACCGCGTTCCACTCCTTAAGTTTCCTCAAGGACTCCGTCACTGTGGCACTTTCAGGACTGGGAACATATCCAAGAACTTAGCTCCGTCGTCCGCCGTCATGTCAAATAGACATGCCTAGGCTTATTGTTTCACCTAGCACAAACACTACTGGCATCACAGCCAGTGCTAGCATGGACTTTCCTCATATCAACTAAAAAGTGACATGCGATTATCCAAAAATTGCACACTGTCTTCTAGTCCATCAATTGTTTCCCGAAAACTTCCTTTTCAAGGCGGCTAACGCGCTTCAAAAGATCAATATTACTAGCTTGTGCCGAGGCCACACTAGCCGTGCGAAGACCATCACTGCCGTACGATGGGGTCACACTAGCAGGCTGAGCCGCAGCTTTTTTAGCATCAGCTTTTAACTTTTCATTTTCCTTGCGCAAAGCTGCAATTTGAGCCGCATAAGTCTCATAGTCCTTGATGACATCATCTAAAAATTCATCAACTTCATTCTTGTCATAGCCGCGCATACTGGTTTTAAAATCTTGTTCATAAATGTCCTTAGGACTAAAAATAATACTTGCCATTCTTTTCTCCATACCTATCTGTCATTTTTGTCAGAGCTAACAGCCCTAGCAAATAGTAATTATACAGACAAAACTATCAAAAATCAAGTCTTTACCACTCATCCTCTTCCAAAATTTCATTTAAATTTTCGAAAGTTAAGAAGTCTACAAAATAATGATTATTTGAGGTCATTTGCTTGATAAAATATTTCAAGTTCGTTTCAGCTTCAGAATCATAAAAAACATAGGCGCCATCAGTATTATCAATCAAAAATTGATTGTAAATTCTAAATTGGCTAGGATTTTGATAGCTCTCATAGGAATATTTCACAAAATCAGCCTGCTTAAAACGAGCCAGCTTTTCTTGATTGCTTTCCTTCCAATTTTGACCATGCGTTTGAAAAGGAAAAATCACTGCCGTTTGAAACTGATATTCTGACTTTAGCTCTTCAGCAACTTCAAAAGTCCAGAATTCAAAACCCAGATTTCCTGTAAAAATGAGCCAGTCCAAGCCTTGATCACAATAGTGTAAAATGGCCCGTTTGATAGCTTTTTTGATAATCCCAATTTTAGGGTCATCATCTTTAAAAATTCCCAGTTCAAAATTACGGTAACCCGTTACAAGAATTGAGGTCATAGACTGTATTCCTTCAAATTTTTATGGTATAATGGGAAGGCTTATGGAAATAAGTCTGTTTCAGTTAGGAGAATTATGGTTAACTATCCACATAACCTTGTTCGTAAGCCATTTCCAAAAGTAAGGCAGCAAAAGAAAAAAACTGATTTTGCCAATCGGGGAATGTCTTTCGAAGCAGCTATCAACCAGACCAATGAATACTATTTGGCCCATCAGATGGCTGTCATTCACAAGAAACCGACCCCTGTTCAGATTGTCAAGGTTGATTATCCCAGACGGAGTCGGGCAAAAATAGTAGAAGCCTACTTTCGTCAAGCCTCCACAACAGATTATTCTGGTGTTTATAAGGGGCATTATATTGACTTTGAGGCTAAGGAGACCCGCCAAAAAACAGCCATGCCCATGAAAAATTTTCATGCCCATCAGGTTGAACACATGGAACAGGTGCTCAAGCAGGATGGCATTTGCTTTGTCCTACTGCATTTTTCTAGCTTGAAAGAAACTTATCTCCTACCAGCGAGGGCTCTGATAGATTTTTATCAGATTGACAATGGCAGCAAGTCCATGCCCCTTCATTATATCAGAAAAAAGGGTATCATAATCAAGGAAAGTGCCTTTCCTCAGGTACCTTATTTAGACATTATCGACTACCATTTTTTGAACGGAAGTAAAGACTTATGAAAAATTTTAATTTTAAATTTCCAGATTTGAAGGGCATTGGGAATAATTTATCCGACCGAATCAAATCAATTGGAAAAAGTGAAGGCGAACATGGACGCAAATTAACACCTAAGCAGAAGTCTTGGAAATTCTTTAAGTACTTTCTAGGCATTATCGCCTCCCTAGCAATCGTTGGGATCATTGCAGGCGGCTTGCTTTTCGCTTATTATGCCAGCAGTGCGCCTAGTCTGTCCGAAAGACAGCTGGTTGCTACTAACTCAAGTATTCTCTACGACAAAAATGGCAGTGAAATCGCTGACTTAGGAGCAGAAAAGCGGATCAGTGCTAAAACCGATTCAATTCCTGTTAATCTGGTTAATGCTATTACAGCTATTGAGGACCATCGCTTCTATAAACACCGTGGGATTGATATCTATCGGATTATCGGTGCGGCCTGGCACAATATGACCCGTACCAGCACCCAAGGGGGATCTACGCTTGACCAGCAATTAATCAAACTGGCCTACTTCTCCACTAATAATTCCGATAAGACTCTTAAACGGAAGGCTCAAGAGGCCTGGCTGTCAATCCAGATGGAAAAGAAGTACAGCAAAGAAGAAATCATGACCTTCTACGTCAATAAAGTTTATATGGGGAATGGTTATTACGGAATGCAAACCGCAGCCAAAGGCTACTATGGCAAGAGTCTCACTGACTTATCCATTCCTCAGCTGGCTCTCCTTGCAGGGCTGCCAAATGCTCCAACTCTCTATGACCCTTACACCAATCCTGAACAGTCCAAGAAACGGCGGGATACTGTCCTTTCTGAAATGTATAAGGTGGGCAGCATCGATAAGAAGACTTACGATTCTGCTATCGCCACTGATGTTGGAGATGGGTTGATTCCACAGACCGAAAAATCAAGCTATGATGCCTACCTCGATAATTATATCAAGGAAGTTGTCAATCAAGTTTCGGCCAAGACCCATGCAGATGTCTACAGCGCAGGACTTAAAGTTTATACGAATGTTGACCCGACTGCTCAACAACGTCTTTACGATATTGTCAACTCCGATGATTATGTGGCTTACCCTGATGACCAAATGCAGATAGCGACAACCGTCATTGATGTGACTAATGGTAATGTTGTGGCTCAAATCGGTGCTCGGCACCAAGATGCAGCTGTTTCGATGGGGTCTAACCAAGCTGTCCTAACCGACCGTGACTGGGGTTCAACCATGAAACCAATCACGGATTATGCGCCAGCCATCGAAAATGGTGTGTACAACTCAACTGGTGCAAGTGTTTCCGATAGTCCTTACAATTTCCCTGGAACATCGACACCAGTTTACGACTGGGATAGAAAATATATGGGAACCATGTCTATCCAAACCGCTATCCAGCAATCTCGTAATATTCCGGCAGTTAAGTCTCTCTATTCAGTCGGTCTAGATAAAGCCCAAGCCTTCTTGAGCGGATTGGGGATTAATTATCCTGAATTGCAATACTCCAATGCTATCTCAAGTAATACTAGCAGCGCTGACCAAAAATATGGAGCCAGCTCTGAAAAAATGGCTGCTGCTTATGCTGCTTTTGCCAACGGTGGTACTTACTATGAACCTCTCTATATCAATAAAATTGAGTTTAGTAATGGTAAGGACCAAACCTTCTCATCGAACGGATCACAGGCTATGTCACCTGAAACAGCCTACATGATGGTCGATATGATGAAGACTGTTCTACAAGCTGGTACAGGTACCAAAGCTGCTGTGCCTGGTGCTATTAATGCCGGTAAAACCGGTACTTCCAACTACTCCGATGATGAGTTGGCACAAGTCGAAGCTAATACCGGCCTCTACAATGCTTCTGTGGGAACCATGGCTCCTGACGAATCCTTCGTTGGGATCACCCCAATGTACTCCATGGCTGTTTGGACTGGTTATAAGAGTCGCTTCACGCCTGTCTATGGTACAGGTCTTGATGTCGCAGCAGAAGTTTATCAAGCTATGAGTTCCTTCCTCTTCCAAACTTATGGCAGTGGTTCTACAGATTGGACGATGCCTGATGGGGTCTATCGTAGCGGTGGTTATGTTGCCAAGAGTGGTTACAGTAATAACTATAGTTACAGCACGTCATCATCATCCTATAGCTACAGCAGCAGTTCTGATACTCAGACGCAAAGTTCCAGCAGCAGTTCTGATGATAATAGTAGCTCATCAAGCAGTCAAACCAATCAAAATAATGACGACAGCGAAGATAACGATAGTGAATAGCTAAAAGGGTCTTGAGTTTACGCTCAAGGCTCTTTTAAACATCTGAAAAATCCTAGAAGCATTTTCTTCTAGGATTTATGTATATTTCTAAAAAGCTAAAATTTATCTGCTAGCCAAAGCTCCCATTGGATCCCAAGGTGCCAAAACTGTTGGTTCTGCTTGATAGGCTGCCAGTTCTTCTTGAGTTAGAAACTCTTTACGGACAACAATTTGGTAAGTATATTCGTCCATCCAGCTATCAGTTGCAACGAAATAACCATCCTTACCGACCTTTTCTCCCCAAGAATTTTCGACCTTCCATTTAAGGGGACGACCCTCGGTATCCAAATCAACACCAGTTAGAACCATGGCGTGAGTCATCAGGCTTTCGCTGTAATCCAAACGGCCAGCTTTATCTTGCTTAAAGTCAATATCAAGGGCTGTCGCAAAATCATACAGATTAGTGGCCATAACGCCAGATTGACGGTTGCTGGATTGACCCACATCTGAACCAAACCAAACCGTTTCACCAGCCTTCATTTGAGCAATAGCCAGTTCCTTAAAACGTTTCATATCTAGATTGAGGTAGCGAACTTGGCGACTGCCGACTACATTTCCTAAAAGCTCAACTGTATAAGACTTACCATAGGGCTTATCCGCTGTCGGAGCATTGATGATAGATACATAATCATCCAGCTTGAGACCTACATACTTTTGGTAAAATTCCTGCGGTGTGATATCACTATCCTTATGGTAATTGTCATCCTTATCGCGATAGGCAAAATCAAACCGACGCGGTGGCAGACCAAGATTAACAGCTAAGAAATTAAAGATTTCTTGCAAGAGCTCCTCCTTCTTAGCTTGGACAGAGCTGTCATCAGCACCAGCAGCAATTAATTCCCGCAAGATTTGAGCATCTTGACGGAGCAACTTATTAAGATATTGATTAAGTTCCCGACTATTGCTAGATGAAATAGATTCTGGATAAACTGATTTGGGTACAATTCCGTACTTTTCAAAGAGAGCCACGACCATGTCCCATTGCCCCCCATCTTGTTGTGGAACATCAAGCAAGAATTTAACCTTGCGGCTACCTAACTCTTGGTCAGCTGTCGCAATAATTTGCTCTAAGAACCAGTTAGATTTTTCATACTTATCCCAGAAGAAGGTATGAGCTTGAGAGAGCTCAAAATTCTCCAACTTAAAGTCTGCAATTAATTTATGACGGAAGGTATTGAGAGCCGCAAACATCCAGCAACGACCGGATTGTTTTTGATTGGCAACCTCATCCTTGGTTAAATCAATGGAGTAGGCAAAATCATTATTTTGACTAGCCTTGCGATTTTCTAAAGACTTAAGCAGTCCAGCATGAGTCACAGCATTTTCAACAGCTCTCAGCTTAGGGTTGGCCTGGTAGTCTGCATATAGTTTGTCAGTAAAACGTGTTTCAATTTTCGACATAGTGCACTTCCTTCTAATTTTTTTCATTTCCCATCTATTATAATACATGCCAAAGAATATGCAAACTCTTGCAAAGAATCAAAGGCAAAAAGTCTCATTAACCATCAATATCATCCCAGTCTTTTCTGCTAGCTCAGGTTATTTCAAAATTAAGCTTAAACATGATATAATGGCAAAGTAAAAATTTTAAGGAGAATTTAGAACAATGATGAATATGCAAAATATGATGAAGCAAGCGCAGAAACTACAAAAGCAGATGGAACAAAAACAAGGCGAGTTGGCTGCTCAAGAATTTATCGGCAAGTCCGCTCAGGATTTAGTTGTTGCAACTTTTACAGGCGATAAAAAATTAGTCTCTATTGACTTTCAGGAAGCTGTCGTTGATCCGGAGGATCTTGAAACCTTATCTGACATGACTGCTCAAGCTGTTAATGATGCCCTTGCTCAAATTGATGAAGCAACTAAAAAATCGATGGGAGCTTTTGCCGGTAAATTGCCGTTTTAATAAATGGAGGCTAGTAGCCTTATCTGCCACCAGCCTAGCTGGTGGTTTTCTTGTTTTTCTCTCTGAGAAAAACTGGCTGGAGCCATAATAAAAAATCGTTTGGAGTTTCCAAGCGATTTTTTTACTATATACGATTTTATTGAGTAATATAGGCCTCCATATTAAAAATCTTAGTGAGGATATAAAAAGCAAGCCCATTGAATAAGGCTAAAATTCCTACAATTATCAACATTAGTTCAAGGCCAATTAGCATCACACCTGTACTTTGTGAAATCATTAGAGTCACCAAGGGAAGTATCAATAACATGGAAACAGACTGGGCCGATTTACTCGTTTTGAGATATTGAGATGCCCCTAAGACCAAGAAGCTCGACAGCATAACAAGTAATGGAGAAACTAACAATCCACTGATCAACCAAGTTATATTGGGAAAGAGCAAGTGGTGAAATAGGGAATAGCCCATGACATCTACGATGACACCATAAACTACCATAGCCAGCCAAGTGACCAAAACAGCTGGAATCATAGAGGCTAACATTTTCCCAACCAGTAAACTTTGAGGACTAATCGGTGTACTAAGCAAACCTTCTAAGGTCTTATGCTCCTTTTCTCCGATAAAGCTAAAACTAGCTATTAAATTTGAGAAAATAATTGGTAACATCATAAAGAGGGGAAGCATAAAAAATATCAAAAGAGCATAAAGCGGAGCTAAGTCATTGTCAATACCCTTAGGAAGGATTGTAGCTGGCAGGTTATCCACAAAGCTATCCATCCCATTGATAGAATCAAACAGCAACTCATTGTTACCGAGCTTTATGAGTAAAACTGGTAAAATTAGACTAAAGAGCAAGGGAATAAAAATGAAAAGCCCTAGAATACTCTTGTCTGAGAAAAAATCCTGCAAATCCTTGCGGATAATCACTGCAATCTGCTTCTTATTCATCTTTTGAGTCTCCTATTACTTCTAAGTAAAGACTGGTTAAGCTAAGAGCCTCACGCTCTATATGGTAGATATCACAGTCCAGAGCCACTAAATTCGCCACTAACTGAGGAATGGTTTGACGCTGGATACCAGTTATCCTTAAGCTAGTATCTCCCAGATCAATCCTTCCATAATTTTGAGCAGTCTTTACAGCTAATGTTAAGGGAGCTACTTCCAAACATAGGGGCTGAGCATCATAACGACTGCTTAGCAACCTCTCCAAATCACCAGCTAATAAAATCTTTCCTTCTGACATAATAGCCACATCGTCCACAATTAGTTCTAAACCGTGTAGTTGATGCGTACACATCAGTACCGTCGTTCCACGACTGGCAACGAGTTCCTTTAAATAGCTGAGGAAACTCTCAACCATCTGTGGGTCTAAGCCTGTAGTTGGCTCATCTAAAATCAAGAGCTTTGGTTGATGTAAAATTGCTCTAGCTAGGGCCGCCTTTTGACGATTTCCTTTACTGAGTTTACCAACTGCTTCATTGAGATAAGCTACTAAATCTAAACGTTCCACCACTTCACTGATCGCTTGTTCTATATCAGAAGCATCAAGGCCATAAAGCTGACCCCAGATTCCTAGGTTTTCTTTGACAGATAGCTGCTCGTAGAGGTTGCCATCATTTTGAACCCCAATTTGCTTTAATAAATCAGCACGATTCCTTGTTGTCAGCGTTTCGCCAAACAGTTCAACCGTTCCACTATCTGCTTTTAGCAACCCTAAGATTGTCCGTATCAAGGTTGTCTTACCCGTCCCATTAGGACCTAAGAGGGCAAGAATGCGACCAGCCTCTATTTTCAGGTCAACACCCTTGAGTACCGACTTATGCTTGAAATTTTTGGTTACTTGTTGACAGCTTAAAATAGGTTCTACCATTAGTCTACCTCCTTAGCCAATTCTAAGCAAAATGATTTTTGCTGGCAATGAGGGCAAGTGAATTTTCGGGTTCTAGGTGTATGGGATGCTAGGATAAAAGCCTTTAGAGAAACATTAAAGATCTGATGGCAATTAGGACATAAATAAACAACACGTCGATGATACTGGTACATCATCCTTATTACAACAAGAAAAATGACCGGTAAAGCAAGTAAAATAGTCCATTCATAATCGGTAGCATCAATGAAACTCGCATAGATAAAGACAATTACTATCACCAGCACCAGACTGCCCCATAATTGCCATTGCAATTGACGCCACAGTTTTTGATTTTTCATGGTTAGCGAAATGCCTGAGAGAGCTTTAATTGACTGGTGATTTTGTTTTTTAAGTCTGTCAAGCAGGTTGACAGCAGTGTCAAGTTTGCCCTGCTTATCAGCAATTTCAGTTTTTAGGTCTGCAATCCGCTCTTTTAGCAGGAGTTGCAAAACCGACATTTCTCTGTCTTCTGATAAAACCGTCTTGATGTCTTCAATCGAAAAATCCATATCACGCAGAAAACAAATGAGTTTAAGCTGCTCAGCATCAGATGCTGTATAGATTCGTCGGCCACCCTCAGTCAACTGCGACGGGGTTAAAATCTCCCTCTGGTCGTAGTATTGCACCGTTCGTACTGACACACCAACGAGCTTGGCTAGCTCACCAGTTGAATACGTCTTAGTCACTTATTACCTCCCTACCAAGAACAAGGAAAACCATTGTTCACCCCCTGTTCTCCTATATCCTAGCAAATGACGCTGCGTTACATGCAAGCCAAAACATCACTTTTTTGACAATTTTTGCTATTAATCAAATAAATCCCCCAAAGCTGCAAACGGATTGTCACCATGCGCTTCTTCCTGCTGATTAAGGTAATCTTTGTTACTGTCCAGTTCTAAAAAGGCTTCGTAAACACGCGCCGTCATTCGAGCATCCTCTAAGCTATCATGCCCACGCCCCTTGATTCCTAAAAAGTCAGCTACACTTGTTAATTTAAGGTTGACGATACCGTTTAAATCAGTCGAACGGCGCTCATAAGCTTCATCAAAGATGTCTAGCTTATATTGTGTAGCTAAACCAAGACCATTTTCAGCTAAAATCGGGAGATCAGACTTGTGAGCATTGTAGCCAATAAGTGGTGTGTCCCCAATAAAGGACTTGAAAGCATCCAGTACCTGATCAATCTTTGGGGCTTGTGAAATTTTATCCGCTGTAATTCCTGTCAAGCCATTAATAAAACTCTGCAAGGGGACAGACGAATAGACATAGCTATCGAACTGTGCCGCTTCTTCATGCTTGTCAAACTTAACAGCTGAAATTTGGATAATATGACTGACTCCCTCAACTGTATTAAATTCTAGATCAAAAGCAATATAAGTATCTAATTTTTCCATGGTATATCCTTTCCAATCAAAAAGGGAGTGGGAGCAACCCAAAAATTGAAAATTTTGGGCTGCATTCCCACCCCCGCACACCTCAAAAGGTCCGGGAGATCTTTTGAGGTCGGAAATAAAATTAAGAAGGTTCATCACGTTCGTTTAGGTTTTCCGCTTTGGCCTTGGCCAGCAATGGAGTCTGGGACAAAAGTCTAGACTTGTTAACATTGTTCTAGATTGACCAGATTGACGCAGTGGTTAATTGGCAGTCCTCAGTCCCATTGTCAGGCAACCCCCTAAACAGTCCACTGGACTGTTTAACTATCACGCAAGTGAGAGCAGCCAGCCTAATCAACTGTGCAGGGTAAGACTGCTTGGCATAGTCAACAAGTCTTGCTCCCAGCCAATGCGCTAAGAGTTTATTCCAAAACAGGGAGACTGGACGAGTTCTTACCCAGCCTCCTCTGTATTTTCAATTACTTACCGCCGAACATCCGTGCAAAAAAGCCTTTCTTCTGTGCACGAGCCTGCTGAATTTGAATCTCTTCAACCTGAGTACGAGCTTCATCTAATTCTAATTTAAGATTTTCACTGTCCTGCATAGCCGTCAAAGTCAGCTGTTGCTGCTGATCCAACTGTTTATCTTTTTCTGCAATCTGCACATCCTTGATATTGAGCTGCTCATTCATGGAAGAAAGCTGAACATCTTTAGCCTTAAGTTGGTTATAGAGACGCTCAATCTCCGCATTCTTCTCATCCACCAGAATTTCCATCAGTTCCCGCTGCTTAGTTTCCTCACTGACCGGCTCGTCCTCAAAAATCGTTTTCTTATAAATTTCTTCCAGCTTTATAAGGCCATCACGATTGACAACCGTCACACCCTTTTCATTTTTTCCAACAAATTCTTCTGGTAATGATTTTACTCGATTATTGACCGCTTGGCGACTGACACCAAGAATTTCAGCTAATTCACTGACTGTTTTTTCAATAGCCATAAAGTCCTCTTTTTTATCCGAAATTTCTTCTAAAATAGTATCATAATAGGCTTTGACTGTCAATTTCAACAAAGATTCAAAAGAACGTCTCTGCCCTAAGGTTGTCATTAACGAAGCTAGGCATCCGTAAATCCAACCAACTTATCCATTAATAGCCCTAGATAATCCGGTTAAAGAAAGCCTAGTCAAATCTGAGTCAATTTTTACATTGATTCCTAGCCTACCTCTCCTACCCTTATGCTATAATAAAGTCATGACAAAAGCTGAATTTGATACTATCATCATCGGTGGTGGTCCTGCAGGCATGATGGCGGCTATTGCTTCTTGCTCTTACGGATTCTCTACTCTCCTCATTGAAAAAAATAAACGCTTAGGAAAAAAATTAGCGGGGACTGGCGGCGGTCGTTGCAATGTCACCAACAGCGGCAGCCTGGATGATCTCATGGCTGGCATCCCCGGCAATGGCCGTTTTCTCTATAGTGTCCTATCCCAGTTTGATAACCATGATATCATCAATTTTTTCGAAGATAATGGGGTTCCTCTAAAGGAAGAAGATCATGGCCGCATGTTTCCAACAACTGATAAATCCCGTACCATCATCCAAGCCTTAGAAAATAAAATTAGGGAACTGAGCGGTCAGATTTTAACCCAAACAGAAGTGGTGTCAGTTAAAAAACAAGGTAGGATTTTTGTCCTAAAATCTGCTGAACGGACCTTTACTTGCCAAAAGTTGATTGTCACAACAGGAGGCAAGTCTTATCCCTCAACTGGTTCAACTGGGTTTGGTTATGACATTGCCCGTCACTTCAAGATAACAGTCACTCCTTTAGAAGCTGCGGAGAGTCCTCTGCTAACCGACTTTCCTCATAAAGCCCTGCAAGGCATTTCTCTGGATGATGTGACTTTAACTTACGGCAAGCATAAAATCACCCATGACCTGCTCTTTACCCATTTTGGCCTATCTGGGCCTGCCGCTCAAAGACTGTCCAGCTTCGTTTCAGGTGGCGAAGTTACTTATCTTGACCTCTTGCCCAAGCTAACAGCTGATGACCTGGCAGCCTTTCTCGAACAAGAGCGAGAAAAAACCATTAGAAATGCCTTAAAGACCTTACTGCCAGAACGTTTGGCTGACTTTCTCACCCAACATTTCCCTGAAAGAGTCAAACAGCTGACCCCTCAAGAAAAAACTGAGCTTATCAGAAAAGTCAAGTCTCTGCCTATTAAAATTACTGGTAAGATGTCTCTAGCTAAATCCTTTGTGACTAAAGGTGGAGTCGACCTCAAGGAAATCAACCCCAAAACTCTTGAAAGCAAAACAGTTTTGGGCTTGCACTTTGCTGGTGAAGTCTTGGATATCAATGCCCATACCGGTGGCTTTAATATCACTGCTGCCCTTTGCACCGGCTGGGTAGCTGGTAGCCCTCACTATTAGAGGACAATAATACCGTCCTCCCAAGCCAATATAAAGTTAAGTTTTCTAATAGTTTTTCTTAAGTATGTTTTTAGTGACTTTGGTTATAATTATCTCACAATTCTTCTTATTCAAACCCTTTGCAGCCCTAGCGGCTGCTTTTTTCTTATCTATTTTTGGTACAAGCCTTATCTCAAGCATTCTGCTTATTTAAGATTTAAAAAGAGTGACTCAACCAGCCACTCTTTTTCTATAAAATTTCTTTTAATTGATCGATATCTTCCTGAGTCGTGGACCAGCTTGTTGCTAGACGAATCACGGTATGATTATCATCATATTTCTCCCAAGAACTGTAGGCCAACTTTTCCCCTAATGCTTCTAGCTGACCATTTTCAACAATAACAAATTGTTGATTAGTCGGCGATTCATAAAAGAAAGAATAGCCCTTATCTTTTAAAATTCCCTTGAGCTGTTCAGCCAAACGAAGAGCTCCTTTACCAATTTCTTCATAGAGATTATCCGTAAAGAATTGATCAAACTGGATCCCCAAGATCCGCCCCTTAGCCAAGAGAGCACCGTGTTGTTTGACCATGGTATTAAAGCGCTTGGGCATATTCCCATGTGTAAAGACGACTGCCTCACCTATTAGAGCCCCCATCTTGGTTCCACCGATATAGAAGACATCTGTCAACTCAGCAATCGTCGGCAAATCAAGATCTGTCTCCTTCGCTGCTAAACCATACCCCAGTCTAGCCCCATCTAAAAATAAAGGAATGGCATAAGAACGGCAGACTTGAGCAAGCTCCGCCAACTCTGTCTTGCTATAGAGGGCACCGTATTCGGTCGGATGAGAAATATAGACCATGCCAGGATAAACCATATGTTCATGATTATCATCAGCATAAAAATCCTCCAGACATGCTTTAACATCCCCAGCAGTTAGCTTTCCATTTTCGTGCGGCAAGGTTGATACCTTGTGACCGGTATATTCAATCGCCCCAGCTTCATGAGCAGCAATGTGCCCTGTTTCTGCTGCTAAGACACCTTCATAAGACGCCAGCATGGTATCAATGACCACCTGATTGGTCTGAGTTCCGCCTGTCAAAAAGAAAACCTGGGCGTTGGGAGCCTGACAGGCCTCTTTGATTTTCTGACTTGCCCCCTCAGTATAGGAATCAAGGCCGTATCCTGCTAGATTTTCAGTATTGGTCTTGGTCAAGGCCTCCAAAAGCTTGGGATGGACTCCTTCATTATAGTCGTTTTCAAAATGTAACATAAATTTCCTTTCCATACCATACAGCTCGACACTAAGAATCAACTGAGAGTGGGACTCAATCAGTAAATCGTGATAAAATCACGACTTTGATTTTCCTCGCTCTCCATTTTAAGGCTCAGGCCTCTGCCACTTTCTTGTTTTTAAGTGGCAGGCTTCAGACTGCCAAAGTCCACTGGAGCATTTTGACACTTGCTTTGCAAGCTTTATTTCCCGATTAAAAAGCTCTGCCAGAGCTTTTTAACCCACCTCCGCACAGTTGGATATTGGTTTCTCAAACAGCCTCCCAGACTGTTTAAGGGGGCGCTTAAAAACTAAGAAGCTCCAGTTACAGAAAAATCCAATCAGCAGTGGTTCATTGGTACTAAAGTATCTCATGAACTGTGCAGGGTTAAGACTTCTTGGTCTAACCAATAGTCTTACTCCCAACTACTGTGTCAATCTAGAACAAGGCTAACGAATCTGGACTTTTTCCCAGACTCATTTAAGAGCTTAACTATCAGAAAAATCGTAGAGTTGTGGGTAGTTATGACATTCTGGATTCTTAGGATGGCAGATTTCACGTCCAAAAAGAATCATGGCCTGATGAGCTGGCAGCCACTCCTCTCTCGGAAGAACTTCCATCACCCGTTTTTCTACTTCCAGAGGACTGGCAGACTTTTTCACAATATCATGGTGTTTACAAATCCGCTCCACATGAGTATCAACTGCAAAAGCTGGAATACCAAAACCAACGCTCATAACCACATTAGCCGTCTTACGACCGACACCTGCCAAGCTCTCCAACTCTTTTCTCGTTTGCGGAACCTGACCAGCGAAGTCTTCGACTAATTGCTGGGCACATTTTTTCAAATACTTGGCTTTGTTACGATAGAGTCCTAAGCGAGAAATACATTGGGCTAAATCAGCTTCGCTGGCTTCTGCCATAGTCTCAGGAGTTGGATAAGCCTCAAAGAGGGCCGGTGTCACCGTGTTAACTGCAGCATCCGTTGTTTGGGCGGACAGCATGACTGCTACTAACAATTCAAAATGATTGGCAAAATTTAAACTGGGTTTGGCATCAGGGTAAAGAGCAATAATCGCCTCAATTACCTTTCTGGCACGTTTATTTGATAAAACCATAAGAGCCTCACTTTCTTGTCCCTATTTTACCACAGCTTGAGACTTCTAAAAAACCAAACGCAAGAAAGCCAGACTGACAATACCTGTTAAAACAGTATAGAGAAGATTTTTTGTCCGAATGGCGACTAGTAAAGTAGGGAAACTGGCTAGTACTTCCAAACCATTGATCCTAGGTAGATCTCCCACCTTACTGGTAAAAAGGCTGGACAAGGTCAAAGCAAAGAGAATGGTCACCGGTAGGTATTTCAAAAAATGAACGACCACATCAGGTAACCCCCGATATTTGACTAAAACAAATGGAAGCACTCGAGGAATCCAAGTCACAACAAAACCCAGAACGATAGCCAGTAAAATAAAACTAGTATTTGCCATCTAAAATCACCCCCAGGCTACAGCCGATGAAGGTTGCCAGCAAAACTACCAAAGACGAAGTCAAGACGGTCGCCAAGAGCAGGTAACTAGCCGCCACAGCTAATAAAATCAAGCAGAGCTTTTTGGCTCCTTGCGAAATCATGGACTCCAGCTGGAAGACCAAGAGTCCCAGAAACATTGCAATCAAGGCAAAATCCAGCCCCATGGCTTGCGGACTAGGTATAAGATTGCCCACTAGAGTTCCAATAACTGTCGCCGAAAACCAGACTAGGTAGCCAACTACATTATTACCATGCATCCAGGCCGCTGTAATAGCTTTATTGTGAACCTGTTCTCCCAAGAGAACGCCATAGCTTTCATCGGTAATTAGAGTAGCCATGAGAATATTCTGAAAGAAGGGAGTCTTGGTAAAGATAGTTGTAGCATGCAGGCTCATCAGCATATTTCGCAGATTGACCAGAAAGACAGTCAGGGTAATCGTCAACAAATCGGCTCCTGAAACAATCATGGCTACCATAGCAAACTGAGCTGAACCTCCATAAATGAGAAGGCTCATCAAACCGACTTCTAAGGTTGACAGACCTGCCGAAGCTGCCACTACCCCAAAAGCAATCCCTATCGATATATAACCTAAAGCTGTCGGCAGAGCATCTTTAGCCCCAGCTTTAAATCCCTTTTCTTGCATATCAAGACTTCTTTCAATTTTTAGAATATTCTATCATTATAGCAGAGAAAAAAGCCCAAGACAAGAAGTCTGGGAAATCTGAATTCTCAATTAAATCTCCGGCTTACAGTAAAGATAACTTGGGATAGAAAGCTAGTCAGCTAGGCTTTCAAAAGCCAAACTCGGCTTGGCATTGAGATCCAGATTGGCAAAATGTCCCTTCTTAAACTCAATGGCTGCTGCCAAAGCAACCATCCCAGCATTGTCACCACAGAGGCGGAGCGGCGGAATTCGTACCTCAACTTGATCAGCTACTTCCTCAGCCAAGCGCTCCCTGAGACCATGATTGGCCGCTACACCGCCAGCTACGACCAAGGTCTTGACTGGATAAAGCTCGAGGGCCCTCTTAGTCTTAGCCAGCAAAATATCCAAAACCGCTGCTTGAAAGGAAGCAGACAAGTCAGTGATTTTTAAGGCTTGACCTTTTTGTTGAGCATTGTGATACAGGTTAATAAAGGCTGATTTGAGACCCGAAAAAGAAAAATCTAGGTTATCTTCCTTGATCATAGCCCTAGGGAAATCGTAGATATCCTGTCCTTTGTGAGCTAAATTATCAATTTCCTTACCCGCAGGATAGGTCAGCCCCATGACCCGACCGACCTTATCATAGGCCTCGCCAACCGCATCATCTCTGGTTTCCCCAACAATTTTGTAATCACCTGGTTCTTTGACATAGACTAACTCAGTATGGCCGCCTGAGACCAAGAGCGCCAAGAGCGGATAGGTCAAGGCACCCGCTTCCCTAGCTGCCATCAGGTGACCTGCCATGTGGTTAATAGGAATAAGCGGGAGACCATTGGCCCAGGCAAAGGCCTTGGCTGCAGCCATCCCAACCAAAAGAGCCCCAACTAGTCCAGGACCATAGGTCACAGCCACAGCATCCAGTTGCTGAACCCCAATCCCAGACTCATTCAGAGCATCCTGAATACAGAGTGTCACCACCTCAACATGATGACGACTGGCCACTTCTGGCACCACACCACCGAAGCGTTTATGGCTCTCAACCTGACTGGCAATAATATTGCTCAAAAGTTCCGAATTGTTTTTTAAAACAGCGACACTAGTCTCATCACAAGAAGACTCAATCGCCAATATATATCTATCTTTCGTCATTATTCAACCTCATAATAGCCAATTTGCCAGACTCAATCTTCCTTATTTCTTAGCAGCCCGTTGCATGATCAGAGCATCTTCGATTGGATTATGATAATAGGCCTTGCGCTTAGCCAAGCAGCTAAAGTTAAACTTTTCATAGAGCCTTTTGGCGGACTGATTTGAGGCCCTAACTTCCAAAAAGATGTCTTCTGATCGGCCTTCTAACTTCTGCAATAACCGACTGGCCAATCCTTGACCTTGGTAGGCTTTCTTAACAGCCAGATTAGTAATTTCTAATTGACCAACCAGATTCTGAATGGATAAAAAACCAACAATTTCATGCCCTTCATAAGCATAAAAATAATCGGTATTGTCCTGAGCTAAATCCGCTTGTACCTGAGCCAAGGTCCAAGGGGACTGGCCATAGACATCCGCTAGAATATCATAAATAGACTGAGCTAATTCTTTCTCTTTCATTTTAGACGCGCTTGATATAATTATCAGAATTATTTTCTTGATGGGTTTTAAGCCAATTTTCTTCCGCCTCAACTCGTTTGAGATAATTTGGTACAAAGGCATGGACATCTACCGCTGACTGACTTCGACCCAAATGCCCTAGCAAGCTAGCCGATGGCAAGGTTTCAACAATCTGGGCTTGAGGCAGAACTTCTTCAATTTCTGGCCGAAACTTCTCTGCTTCACCAACAAAGGTTACTTGAGGATAAGACTGGGCAAAGTCCAAGACGTCTGCCAAACTAGCATGCCGCTCTGGGGAGACGATTTGTCCGGCCTCATAAAAACCGACGTAGACATTCTGTCGTCTAGCATCAATTAAAGGGATAACTAGACCGTCCACTTCCAGATCACATAAAGCCTGTAAACTAGACATTCCAACCAAATCAATCCCTAAGCTATAGGCCAAGGTTTTAGCAGTCGCTACCGCTACTCTTAGCCCAGTATAGGATCCAGGCCCTTGAGCCACGACAATCCGCTCCAAATCACTGGGTTGCCAGCCTACTTGAGCTACCAAAAAATCAATAGTCGGCATCAAGCTGATACTGTGGTTCTTTTTAACCGTCAAGGTCAAGTCCGCCACGATTTTATCATCTTCCAAAAGCGCCACTGACAAGGGCTGATTGGATGTGTCAAAAGCTAATAATTTCATGATTTCCCTCTCGTCAAATTCCTTCTTATTTTATCATAAAATATAGTCCTTGACACCTCAGTCTCCCCGACAAGATTGATTCCTTTTTACTAATCCCCTTTTTTATGATATAATTTCGATAGCTATAAATGTTCAGGTCAAACTACTACTCAGTATAATTTAATAGAAAATAATCAAACTGGCACGACAAGGCTTTTTTTGATTTGAATCTTTTAGAAATACCTGACAACTCAGAAAGGAAAACCATGATTTATAAAGTTTTTTATCAAGAAACTAAGGACCGTAGCCCAAGACGCGAAACCACTCAAGCCCTTTATCTGGATATTAACGCCAAAGATGAACTTGAAGGTCGAATCAAGGCTCGAAAAGTAATTGAAGAAAAAACAAACTACAATATTGAATTTATTGAATTATTATCTGATAAACACCTAGACTATGAAAAAGAATCAGGTACCTTTAGTCTAACGGAGTTCTAATATGTCAACTATCAATTTAAAACCCGAAGAAGTCGGAGTTTATGCTATAGGCGGACTGGGGGAAATTGGTAAAAATACCTATGGTATCGAATACCAAGATGAAATTATCATCGTCGATGCCGGTATCAAGTTCCCAGAAGATGACCTTCTTGGTATCGACTATGTTATTCCCGACTATTCTTATATCGTTGAAAATGTTGATCGGATTAAAGCCTTGGTCATAACCCATGGACATGAGGATCACATTGGAGGAATCCCTTTCCTGCTCAAGCAGGCCAATATTCCTATCTATGCTGGCCCTTTGGCTTTAGCCCTCATTCGCGGAAAGTTAGAGGAACATGGTCTCCTGCGCGATGCTAAACTGTATGAAATCAATGATAACACTAAATTAACTTTTAAAAATCTCAGTGTCACCTTCTTCCGAACAACTCACTCAATTCCAGAACCTCTAGGAATTGTCATCCACACGCCCCAAGGCAAAATTGTCTGTACCGGTGACTTTAAGTTTGATTTTACGCCTGTTGGTCAACCAGCTGACCTTCACCGTATGGCTGCCATCGGTGACGATGGCGTTCTCTGCCTTCTATCAGACTCTACCAATGCGGAGATTCCAACTTTTACTAATTCGGAAAAAGTTGTCGGTCAATCCATTATGAAAATTATTGGGGATATCCACGGTCGAATTATCTTTGCTTCCTTCGCTTCCAATATTTTCCGTCTGCAGCAGGCTGCAGAAGCCGCCGTTAAGAACGGCCGTAAGATTGTTGTTTTTGGTCGCTCTATGGAGAAGGCTATCGTCAATGGGATTGAACTGGGCTATATCAAAGTGCCTGATGGAACCTTCATTGAACCAAATGAACTCAAAGATTACCATGCCAGCGAAATTATGATTATGTGTACCGGCAGTCAAGGGGAATCTATGGCTGCCTTAGCTCGGATTGCCAATGGTACCCATCGGCAAGTCACTTTACAACCTGGGGACACGGTCATTTTCTCGTCTAGCCCAATTCCAGGCAATACAACCAGCGTCAACAAGCTGATTAACACTATTCAGGAAGCTGGTGTGGATGTTATCCATGGTAAGATTAATAATATTCACACTTCTGGACACGGCGGCCAACAAGAGCAAAAACTCATGCTCCGTCTGATTAAACCAAAATTCTTTATGCCCGTCCATGGCGAGTATCGGATGCAAAAGGTCCATGCTGGATTAGCCGAAGATACGGGTATCTCAAGAGAGAATATTTTTATCATGGAAAATGGGGATGTCCTTGCCCTGACTAAAGATTCTGCTCGTCGTGCCGGACATTTCAATGCTCAAGACATCTATGTTGATGGTAATGGTATCGGTGATATTGGTACTGCAGTTCTTCGGGATCGACGGGATCTCTCAGAAGATGGGGTCGTTTTAGCAGTCGCTACCGTTGATTTTAAGACCAAGATGATTTTGGCAGGACCGGATATTCTTAGCCGAGGTTTCGTCTATATGCGAGAATCAGGGGATTTGATTCGTCAAGGCCAACGTATCCTCTTCAATGCTATTCGGATCGCCCTTAAGAATAAAGAGGCCAGTATCCAAAGCGTTAATGGAGCTATCGTCAATGCCCTGAGGCCCTTCCTCTACGAGCAAACAGAACGTGAACCTATCATTATTCCAATGATTCTAACACCAGACAAAAATAACGATAAATAGAAAAAACTCGCTTGTAAGTTCCAAGCGAGTTTTTCTCCGTTCCAAGTATAAATCTAACCATTGTAATCATGACTCTCACCAGTGGTAAATTATTGTCTCGTACCTAGCGGGGTCAGACGGAGACAGAATTAAATGGCCTAAAGAAAAAGCCTCCCAAAATGAGAAGGCTTAGGCTTCGTTTATTCTTTGCCTATTATGATTATGAGTTAGGGTAGATATAGCTAACTTGACCTGGAGTTACGCTATTATTAGGATCGAACCAACCACGATAGTTATTAATTTCTAGGTTATCCTTATAGTTGGATTCCAAAACTTGGATTTGACCTTGGTCGTTGACATCTGTAACATAGGCAACATGACCGTAGCCGCCATCAGACCAACAAATAATAGAACCAACCTGCGGAGTAGAACCGACTGTGTAACCATCACTAGCTGCGCTGGCAGCCCAATCGCCACCATTACCCCACCAGTCACCGGCCCAACCAGTTACCTGTTTTACTCCCCAAGTACATTGACCTGTAGGATAAGTATTTACTGCCGTATCCAAGGCTGGAGCCGCAGCCTGCCCCTGATCGACAGGTGCTTCAGCAACTGGTACAGCTTCTTGAGCTGGTGCAGCTGCCTGAGTAGAACCATCAACTTCAATAGTTTGACCAGGCAAAATTGTGCTTGAAATGGTCATTCCATTATTGGCTGCCAATTGATAAGGATCCATCCCTTGATTGCTGGCGATAGAAAAGAAGCTATCACCATTTTGAACGGTGTAGGTTTCGGCTTGAGCGACTTGACCTGCCAAACCCACTAAAACTGTTGCAGCAACAAATAAACTTGCAGTTGATAATTTTTTATTCATCTTATTTCCCCTTATGTTCATAATAAAAATCCTAATCAATAAATTTACTTAGGATTCTTTTACTGTGTTTCCAGTTTAACAAGAAAAAATAACAAGTCCATTAATTCAAAATTAAAATCCTTGATTATTCTGGTGACAAATTCTACTTAAATTGTTAATTTTTTAACCAGATTGACACAAAAAGAAAATTTTAAGCTTATCATTCGCCAAATAAAAGAAACCTGACAAGCCATCAAGTTCCTTACTTTATTTTTATCTAATAGCCTTAGCGTCAGGCAAAACTTAATATAAATCTAAGTAGTTATCAACTTCCCATTGAGAAACAAAAGCTGCATAGCTAGCCCATTCCATTCGTTTTGCTTCAACAAAATTAGGATAGATATGATTACCAAGAGCTGCTTTAACCACTTCATCCTCCTGTAGAGCCTTGACTGCATTATGGAGAGTTGAAGGTAAATCACGAATACCAGCAGCCTTACGTTCGTCTGCTGTCATGACATAGATATTGGATTCAACAGGGGCTGGAGCTTCAATCTTGTTTTCAATACCATCAAGACCAGCTTCTAGCAGCACCGCCAAAGCTAGGTAAGGATTGGCCGTAGGGTCAACTGAACGTAGTTCCAAACGCGTTCCCTTACCACGAGAGGCAGGTACACGGATCAATGGAGAACGGTTTTGACCAGCCCAAGCAATATATACAGGTGCTTCATAACCAGGTACCAAACGCTTATAAGAGTTAACGGTTGGGTTGACAATAGCTGTATAGTTATAGGCATGCTCCATCAAACCACCCAAAAAATAGTAAGCATTTTGCGACAGCTGCATACCACGGGGATCGTCAGGATCAAAGAAAGCATTATTACCTTCGGCATCAAAGAGGGACATATTACAGTGCATCCCTGAACCATTAATGCCGAATTTAGGTTTGGCCATAAAAGTCGCATAGAGACCATGCTTACGAGCAATCGTTTTAACAACCAATTTAAAGATTTGAATATGGTCACAAGCCTTAAGAACATCGCTATACTTGAAGTCAATCTCATGCTGACCAACAGCTACTTCATGGTGACTAGCTTCAACTTCAAATCCCATCTTAGTTAAAACATTGACAATTTCCCGACGGGTATTGTCAGCTAAATCGGTTGGCGCAAGGTCAAAATAACCACCCTTGTCGTTCACTTCTAGTGTTGGATTACCAAGTTCGTCCATTTTAAAGAGGAAGAACTCTGGTTCTGGACCTAGATTAAATGATTTAAATCCCATTTCTTCCATGTGACGTAGGGCACGCTTCAAATTGCCACGCGGATCCCCTGCAAAAGGCTCACCTTGAGCCGTATAAATATCACAAATTAATCCAGCAACAGCACCATTTTCTCCTCCCCAAGGGAAAACAGTCCAAGTGTCAAGATCTGGGTAGAGATACATATCAGACTCATTAATCCGTACAAATCCCTCAATAGACGATCCGTCAAACATAGCCTTGTTTGATAAAACCTTATCAAGCTGTTCCTCAGTAGCAGGAATTTCAACATTCTTCATAGTTCCTGCTATATCCGAAAACATTAAACGTAAAAAGGTAACATTTTTCTCTTTGACTTCGCGACGAATATCGTCTACTGTGATTGCCATAACGGCCTCCTCTTCTAAGTTGTAAGGGGCAAAAAAGTAACTCAATTTCCAACCTGCCCATGTTTTATGAGTGAGAATAGTGAGTGGGATCACCAGAAACTACATCCGGAAACCACCAAAATTGGACTTAGGTGAGGTAAATCTCGCTTGATTGCGCAACTCATCCTGCAAAATCCGCCGAACATCAGCATCTGTTAATGGCTTTTGTTTACTATTAGCAGACTCTTGACGTTTAGCGTATTCTTTTTTAATAGCGGCAATATTCAAACCTTCATCCAGAAAATCTTTAATTTCTAGTAAAACATCCATATCATTCAAGGAATAGAGACGGCGGTTACTAGAACTGCGATCGGGAGTTAAAAGACCTTGATCTTCATAATAGCGAATCTGTCTGGCTGTTAAATCGGTCAGCTTCATAACTGAACCAATTGGAAAGACGGCTAGAGAACGTCTGAACTCTTTTTCTCGCATAAAAACTCCTTTCACGAACCATTATAGGCTGAAAAAGAGCCTCTGTCAAGTCAAATGTTATATTTTCTGACATTGAAATTAGAGTGAATAAAAAGCCTCATAAATCAATGATTTATAAGACCTAAATTTAAGACTTGTTAAAAAATTTTTCACGAACTCGGTCAATATCCGCATTGACTAAAGTTGCGATAAATACACCTACAAAAGTTTCAAAAATCCGAGCAATTGTGTAGGTAAAGGTATCTCCTTCTGGAATAGACAGAGTAATAATTAAGAAAGCCGCTACAGCCCCAATAATCCCAGTTTTATTATTCATAGCCACATTAGTCATAATGGTCAGCATGGTAAAAATAGGAACAAAGACTAACATCACCCACAAAGGACGATGAAAAAGTTCACTAATACCGAAAAAGAGCAAAGAATAGACACCACCAATGGTATTGCCAACAATTCGGGAGGTTCCGAAGTGAATACTCTTATCGAAATTTTCCCTGAGACTAAAAACAGCCGTTAAACTGCCAATCTGCAAACCCTTAAACCCCAAAAGAGCAAAAAGAGCTAAGACTAAGAAAACAGCTAGGCCAGTTTTAAAAGTCCGCATGCCTAACTTAAATTCTTGAGGATTAAAACGAAATCGTCCCACAATTGAAAACCCGCCTTCCAAAAATTCACTTCCCTATTCTACCATAGATTTAGATGAGTAACAAAATTTTCTGACAATTTCGAAGGATAAAATCGCCTCTGCTGTAGAGGAATACCAGCGCACTCACTTTGATCATACTAAAACAAAAAAAGAATTGGGAGGATATTTTCGCCCAATTGAAGAGACAATGTTAGCTACCATCAAATGGTACCGTAATCATGACTATTTGGATTAGCACAAAAATGAGAGTGGGACAGAAGTCAATTTATATAAAAAATTGACTTCGTCGTCCTACCTCCGCACAGTTGATTAGGGTGGTGGCCGCTAACAATTGCGGAGTAGTTAAACAGCCCAGCGGACTGTTTAAGGGGATGCCTGAAAATGGGACTGCACCCCAAGATAAGGACCTCCAATCAGCAGTGGTTCATTAGGTGCTAAAGCACCTAATGAACTGTGCAGGGGTAAGACTTCTTGGCATAGCCAACAAGTCTTACTCCCAACCACTGCGTCAAACTGTTATTACTGCAAAATTAGAAGGCTGGAATACTTTTTCCCAACCTCATTTTTTATATCGACTCTGCTTTTCTTCTACAAAATCAGAATTTTATAGAGACTAACAAGCTCAACCTTATTTTTTATCAATGCTGCGAGTCTAGGAAGAACTCTATACCTTGCTAGATTTTCTAACTCGCACCATTCGTAGAAACTCTACGCGATGTACAGAAAAAAGAGACATCCGTCTCTTTTTCTAACCTTTTTACTGCGCAGTAGCTGATTGGTAGTTTGCTTCGTTAAACTCGCAACCGACCTAATCAGCCTTGCGGGGGTGCGTCAAGGAAATCAAAGATTTCTGACTTACCGCCTATTTCTAAGCGATGCGAGTCCATGAAGAACTTTTCCTTCTAGTAATTCCATTGATGCACCGCCACTGCATCACAAATATCTCCATTATCACAAAAGGGTGAACAAGTCACCCTTTTATTATCATTACGATTTTGCAGAGACTGACGGGCTCAATCTTATTTTTCTGTCAACGCAGCCAAACCTGGTAACACTTTACCTTCTAACAGCTCCATGCTTGCGCCTCCGCCCGTACTAATCCATGAGAATTTATCTGCACGGCCAAGGTTGATAGCTGCTGCTGCTGAGTCACCACCACCGATGATTGATTTAACACCTGGTTGTTTAACGATAGCATCCATCACACCGATAGTACCAGCTTGGAAGTCAGGATTTTCAAAGACACCCATAGGACCATTCCAGACAACTGTTTTTGCACCAGTTAATTCTTCGTCAAATTTAGCGATAGATTTCGGACCGATATCAAGGCCAAGGAAACCGGCGTCTACTGCTTCACCTTCAGTATCTTTAACTTCAGTGTAGTCAGCAAAAGCATTAGCTTCTTTAGAGTCAACTGGCAAGACCAATTTACCGTCTGCTTTTTCAAGAAGCGATTTAGCTACATCAAGCTTATCTTCTTCGACTAGAGAATCACCAATTTCGATACCTTGCGCTTTGTAGAATGTATAAGTCATCCCACCACCAATAAGAACCTTATCAGCTTTTTTCAGCAAGTTTTCGATAACACCAATCTTATCTGAAACTTTTGATCCACCAAGAATAGCTACGAATGGACGTTCTGGTGTTTCAACAGCTTCTTGGATATAAGCAATTTCGTTTTCAAGAAGGAAACCAGCCACTGCCTTTTCAACGTTTGCAGAGATACCGACGTTTGAAGCATGTGCACGGTGAGCTGTACCGAAGGCATCATTTACAAAGATACCATCACCAAGGCTAGCCCAGTATTTACCAAGTTCTGGATCGTTTTTAGATTCTTTTTTACCGTCAACATCTTCAAAGCGAGTGTTTTCAACCAAGAGAACCTGTCCATCTTGCAAAGCATTAATGGCTTCTTCCAATTTTGGACCACGTGTTACACCTGGGAAAACGACATCTTGACCTAACTTAGCTGCCAAATCTTTAGCAACTGGTTCGAGAGATTTACCTTCTTTGTCAGCTTCTTCTTTAACCCGTCCAAGATGAGAAAAGAGGACGGCACGACCACCTTGTTCGATGATGTATTTAATAGTTGGAAGAGCCGCAGAAATACGGTTGTCATTTGTGATAACGCCATCTTTTACAGGTACATTAAAGTCAACACGAACGAGGACTTTTTTCCCTTTCAAATCAACGTCTTTTACAGTCAATTTAGCCATGGATAGGACTCCTTAAAATTTATTTTTTACCCCATCATTATAACATAATTTCAAAGCTATATCTAAATTCTTCCACAAAAAGTGATAGCTTTCACTAATTAAGAAGGCTTCTCTGCCAACTCTTAGTAATTAATACTCTTTGAAAATCAAAACGATACATTGTTAACTTCAGCTTGCTATGCTCAAGTCATCTACACGTCATCCTGCTATTTTGATTTTCTTTGAGTATAAAATATAAAGCACATTAAAAAGCTCCTCATTATCAAAGCGGAGTTATCTACCACAGATATTATAAGTCATAAAAAAAGTACCAAAAAAGGCTAGCCTAAACTAGCCTCTACGATCACTAAATCATAACTTATTTAGCAATTTTTGCGAAGTATTCAAGCGTACGAACAAGTTGTGAAGTGTAAGACATTTCGTTGTCGTACCATGATACTGTTTTAACCAATTGAGTGCCATCAGCACCTTCAGTTACTTCTGTTTGAGTTGCATCAAACAATGAACCGAATGACATACCAACAATATCAGAAGATACGATTGGATCAGTGTTGTAACCGTATGATTCAGTAGCTGCTGCCTTCATAGCTGCATTTACTTCTTCAGCAGTAACTTTCTTGTCAAGTACTGAAACCAGCTCAGTCAATGAACCTGTTGGAACTGGAACACGTTGAGCATGACCTTGAAGTTTACCATTCAACTCTGGCAATACGAGACCGATAGCTTTAGCAGCACCAGTTGAGTTAGGAACGATGTTAGCTGCAGCAGCACGTGCACGACGGAAGTCACCTTTACGGTGTGGACCATCAAGAATCATTTGGTCACCAGTATAACCGTGAATAGTTGTCATAGTACCAGCTTTGATACCAAAGTTCTTATTCAACGCATCTGCCATTGGTGCGAGACAGTTTGTTGTACATGAACCAGCTGAGATAACTGTTTCAGAACCATCAAGAACGTCATGGTTAGTGTTGAAGACAACAGTTTTAACATCGTTACCACCAGGAGCAGTGATAACAACTTTCTTAGCACCACCTTCATGCAAGTGCTTTTCAGCAGCTGCTTTTGTAGCGAAGAAACCAGTCGCTTCAAGGACAATTTCTACACCATCGTTAGCCCAGTCAATTTTTTCTGGATCACGTTCTGCAGAAACTTTAACGAATTGACCGTTTACTTCGAAACCACCATCTTTAACTTCAACAGTACCGTTGAAACGACCTTGAGTTGTATCGTATTTCAACAAGTGTGCAAGCATTGCTGGGTCTGTAAGGTCGTTGATGCGAGCAACTTCAACACCTTCAACATTTTGGATACGACGGAATGCAAGACGCCCGATACGACCGAAACCGTTAATACCAACTTTAACTACCATCTGTGATTTCCTCCTTATGAAAATCATATAAATTTGATTAAGGGCAAGCCCTTTAAACGATTTGTGAAAAGGTTAACTTGTGAACATTCACAAAGCCCCTTCAACATGATTATTATATAATCTTTTTCTGTAAATTGCAACCACTTACCATTTTCAGAAAGTTACAAATTCAGTTTGAAAATCAAACAAAAACTAGCAAGTTTGACCTGCTAGTTTTGAATTTTAGTTTTTCTATCCTTCAAAGAACTCTTAACTCAGATTAAGCTTCGCCTGAGTTCTTCTTGATAATTTCTTCTTGTACAGATTTTGGTACGTCTTCGTAGTGATCAAATACCATCATGAAGGTACCACGACCTTGTGAAGCTGAACGAAGGACCGTCGCATAACCGAACATTTCAGCCAATGGTACATAAGCACGAACAATTTGGCTGTTACCATGTGCTTCCATACCATCAACACGTCCACGGCGAGCAGTAACGTGACCCATTACATCACCAAGATTTTCTTCTGGAACCGTGATAGTTACCAGCATCATTGGTTCAAGAATAGTTGGTTGTGCAGACTTAGCAGCCTCTTTCAGTGCCAAAGAAGCGGCAATCTTGAAGGCCGTTTCAGAGGAGTCGACATCATGGTATGATCCATCATAAAGTTTAGCCTTGATGTCAACCAATGGATAACCAGCTAAAACACCATTAGCCATAGCTTCTTCCAGACCTTTTTCTACAGCTGGAATAAATTCACGTGGGACAACACCACCGACGATAGCATTTTCAAATTCAAAGCCTTTACCTTCTTCGTTTGGTGTAAATTCAATCCAAACATCACCAAATTGACCTTTACCACCAGATTGGCGTTTGAAGAAACCGCGGGCTTGTGTAGAAGCACGGAAAGTTTCACGGTAAGATACTTGTGGGGCACCGACATTTGCTTCGACCTTATGTTCACGTTTCAAACGGTCAACAAGGACATCCAAGTGCAATTCACCCATACCAGAAATAACTGTTTCACCAGTTTCTGGGTTAGTTTCAACACGGAAAGTTGGATCTTCTTCCGCAAGTTTTTGTAAACCGATAGCCATCTTATCTTGGTCAGCCTTAGTCTTAGGCTCAACCATGAGCTGGATAACGGGTTCTGGAACATCAATTGATTCAAGAATAACTTTATGTTTCTCATCAGTCAGTGAATCACCGGTTGTAGTATCTTTCAAACCGATAGCAGCTGCGATGTCACCTGAATAAACCGTTTCGATTTCCTTACGACTGTTAGCATGCATTTGCAGGATACGTCCGATACGTTCACGTTTACCCTTAGTAGTATTCATAACGTATGAACCAGAGTTGAGAACACCTGAGTAGACACGGATAAAGGTCAGACGACCGACGAATGGGTCAGTCATAATCTTAAAGGCAAGTGCTGCAAATGGTTCGTCATCAGATGCTGGACGTTCTTCTTCTTCATCTGTATCTGGATTAACACCCTTGATTGCTGGGATATCAAGTGGGCTTGGCAGATAGTCAATGACTGCATCAAGCATCATTTGAACCCCCTTATTCTTGAAGGCAGAACCTGCAAGGACTGGGAAAAACTCAACATTGATGGTTGCCTTACGGATAGCAGCTTTCAATTCTGCTTCAGTAATTTCTTCACCTTCAAGGTATTTCATCATGAGATCTTCATCAGTCTCAGCAACCGCTTCAATCAACTTTTCACGATATTCATTCGCTTGATCAACATATTCTGCTGGGATATCTTCGACAAGAATATCGGTACCAAGGTCATTTGTATAGATCTCAGCCTTCATCGTTACCAAATCAATAATACCTGTGAAGTCATCTTCAGCTCCGATTGGCAATTGAATTGGGTGAGCATTAGCTTGCAGACGTTCATGGAGAGTAGATACTGAATAAAGGAAATCAGCACCAATCTTGTCCATCTTGTTAGCAAAGACGATACGTGGAACACCATATTCAGTTGCTTGGCGCCAAACAGTTTCAGTTTGAGGTTCAACACCTGATTGGGCATCAAGAACCGTTACAGCACCATCAAGAACCCGGAGAGAACGTTGTACTTCGATCGTAAAGTCAACGTGCCCTGGGGTGTCGATGATATTAACACGGTGACCATTCCATTGTGCGGTTGTTGCCGCAGATGTGATGGTGATACCACGTTCTTGTTCTTGTTCCATCCAGTCCATTTGTGAAGCTCCTTCGTGAGTTTCACCGATTTTGTGGATGCGACCAGTGTAGTAAAGAATACGCTCTGTAGTAGTTGTTTTACCGGCATCGACGTGAGCCATGATACCAATATTACGAGTTTTTTCCAATGAAAATTCGCGAGCCATGAATGATTCTCCTATAAATCTATATTTTTGGAAAAAACGGATAGGCAGGGACCTACCCGTTTCCAATGTTTATTAGTTTAATTGCGTTCGGACTAAACTAACAGTTCAATAGCCGAATTGAGCTCGAACGGTCTGCCGCCAACGAAAAAAGATAAATCTCATTGAACGCAAATGCGTTCTGCTTCGATTTCCTATTTTCCGTCTGCAGACTCGTTCTCCGCATCTTAAATAATTGAACTCAGGCTAAACGCTTGGTGAAAAAGCGAGGTGGCTGTTTTGACTTTAGTCAATTACAGCCAAGACTACCTTTAGGTACAAACTCTCCTAGAGACAAAAGTCTCTTTGTCAAGTTTCCTATTTTCACTGTGCGTTTTATACGCCTTCGTATCTTGTTTTTACCAGCGGAAATGTGCAAAAGCACGGTTGGCTTCTGCCATACGATGTGTATCTTCACGTTTCTTGACGGAAGCACCTGTATTATTAGCAGCATCCATAATTTCTTTTGCCAAACGATCTTGCATCGTGTGTTCACCACGTGCACGTGAAGCATTTACCAACCAACGAAGCCCAAGAGTTGTACGACGTTCTGGACGGACTTCGACTGGGACTTGATAGTTAGACCCACCGACACGGCGAGCACGTACTTCAAGTACAGGCATGACATTTTCCATTGCTGTTTCAAAGACTTCAAGAGCATCATTGCTAGTGGCTTCTTTGATTTGGTTGAAAGCACCGTAAACGATGCTAGCAGCGGTACCACGCTTACCATCAAGCATGACACGGTTGATAAGACGCGTTACAAGCTTTGAATTGTACAATGGATCTGGCAACACTTCGCGCTTAGGCGCTTGATTTTTACGACTCATTAGTTCTTATCTCCCTTCTATTATCCTTTAGGACGTTTAGCACCGTATTTAGAACGACCTTGTTTACGGTCAGCAACACCTGCAGTATCAAGTGCACCACGGACAATATGATAACGAACCCCTGGAAGGTCCTTAACACGTCCACCACGGATAAGCACAACACTGTGTTCTTGCAAGTTGTGGCCGATACCTGGGATATAAGCTGTAACTTCGATCAAGTTACTCAAACGAACCCGAGCGAATTTACGAAGGGCAGAGTTTGGTTTCTTAGGTGTCATAGTACCAACACGCGTAGCAACACCACGCTTTTGTGGTGAAGAAATGTTTGTTGGAACTTTTTTGTGAGAGTTGTAACCAATGTTAAGTGCTGGTGAGTTAGATTTCTCAACTTTAGATTTACGTGGTTTACGTACCAGTTGGTTGATTGTAGGCATCTACATTTTCTCCTGTAAAATTTTATTTTTGGTTGATAGAGCGCTTGGTGACAGGCACCTATCTGGGTGTACTTTGCAACATTTGTCAGCACGTCTCTGTACACTTTGGAGAGACCAAAAGTAAAAAGTACCGTTTATCATAATACTACAACATCAGTATTTTGTCAATATCTTGTCTAAACTTAGCATTTTTTACAAAATAAAAAGGCTGGAATGGAATCCCTTACCTTTTCTTAGAAAATTTATAGGCAGTTATTAACAAATTTAGTTAACTCGAACACCCTTTAAAATGGATCAATTTTGACCCTAATCTTAATAGTAGACACGTCTTTCATTACTTTTCTTAATTCTTAACGTTTAAAGATATTCCCTAATTCTACCTTCACCAAATTATTTTTAATATCTATTTCTGAGACGGTCAAGAGAGACTTGTAGTCAAATAAGTGGGCCCGCTCTTTTTGAGCATTCTCTGCAAAGACAGCAACTCCAACTAACTCACTTTCAAATTCCTTGAGCAGACTGATCATTCCGCTGATAGTTCCTCCTCCTTTGAGGAAGTCATCAACAATTAATACATGACTGTTAGGTTGAAGACTGCGCTTTGACAGAAACATTTTTTCAATCCGGTCACTGGAACCGCTGGCATAGTTTACCGAAACAGTTGATCCTTCTGTAATTTTCAAATCACGCCGGACAATCACAAAAGGAACATTGAGAACATTGGCAACCGCATTAGCCAGAGGAACTCCTTTGGTAGCCACTGTCATCACTGCATCAATCTTCTGACCAGCAAAGGCACTGGCAATGATTCGTCCGACGCTCTGCAAAATACTGGGGGTGCTGAGCAAATCAGACAGATAGATGTAACCGCCTGGCAAAATTCGGTCACTCTCAGATAAACGCCGACAGAGATCTGCAACAATCGTTTTAGCTTCTTCCTGTGAAATGCTAGGTGTAAAAACCACACCGCCACTAGCACCTGTCACAGTTTCAATATGACCGATATGGCTGTTTTCAAAGGCTCGCTTAATAATAGCAATATCTTCCGAGATAGATGACTTAGCAGCTTCATACTTCTCAGCAAAAGTGTTTAAGCTAGTTAAACTATAAGGATTATTAATCAGGTAGTTAGAGATAACCACCATCCGTTCACTTCTTCTTAATTTCATTCATTTTCCCATTCCTTATTATTTTAATCATATTGTATCATAAAAACAGTAAAAAACGAACATTTATCCAATAAATATCCGTTTTAATCTTTAATTTACAATTTTGGTTTATAGAAGGAACGATTTTCCAAAGCAAAAATTCGACTAGTCATTTCTCCGTCTTCGACTTGTGTCAGCGCTGTCGTCATCATCATCATTTCAGCATCAATATTATCAATTAAGTGGATAATCTCAGCTTCCATAATTCGTGGGCGAACAGGACTGCCGTACTCCAGCTGACCGTGGTGACTGAGCACCACATGGCGAAGAACTGTGACATCTTCACGGTCATCTTCAATCCCCAACTCAATAATAGCCTTGGTAATTTCTTCATTAACCAGTGCGATGTGGCCGATGAGATTGCCACGAATGGTATACTCGGTCCCATCGACGCCAGAGAGCTCAATGCACTTAGCAAGGTCATGGAGCATAATCCCTGCAAAAAGCAGACTCTTATTGAGATTAGGATAAATGTCTCCGATACTGTCTGCCAAGCGAACCATAGTCGCTGTGTGATAGGCCAAGCCGTTTTCAAAAGCATGGTGATTGGTCTTAGCAGCTGGATAGGTAAAGAAGGCTTTATCAAACTTGCGATAGAGCGTGCGGACAATTCGTTGCCAAGTAGCATTTTCAATCTTGAACATCATCCCCTCTAGGTAATCGCGAATCTCTGCAATATCAACAGGAGATTTTTCACGGAAATCAGCTGGATCATTCGGTTCACCTTCCTTGACATTACGCAAGGTAATCTGATTGACTTGAGGGGCGCCATTATAGACCTCCCGCCGCCCTTGCATGTGAACAACCTTACCAGGAGTGAACTCTTCTACATTGTGAGGTTGGGCATCCCAAAGATTCCCAGAAATTTCGCCAGAATCATCCTGAAAAGTCATAGCCAGATAATCCTTGCCAGCCCTAGTCTTTCTTAATTCAGCCTTTTTTATCAGGTAGAAACCTTCAAAAAGCTCATCTTTCTTCATTTGATTAATTTTCATGAGAATCCTCACCTTCTTCTACTTGAGGGATATTCAGTAACGATTGGGTACTTGAATCTTGATAAGCGTCAACCGTGTCCAGAGCTTTAACAATAGCATTGGTCCTAGTTGTTAGAAGACTATCAACAGTCTTACTTGCTGTATTGAGCTGCTTCTGTGCCTTGACCAACATGCCGCTAAATTTTCCAAATTCAGTTTTGACATTGCCTAAAATTTTAGAAATATCATCAGCATTTTTCTGGATATTGAGAGTCTTAAAGCCAACGGAGAGGGAATTGAGGAGAGCAGATAGAGTAGAGGGGCCTGCCACAACAATATTTTCCTCCCGTCTCAAGGCATCAAAGAAGGCTGAATTTCTAACCACTTCTGAGTAGAGGCCTTCTGTTGGTAGAAACATGATCCCAAAATTGGTGGTTTCTGGTGGGTTGAGGTATTTCTTTTGAATGTCCTTGGCAAAACGCTTGAGACTAGCCAGAAGCGACTTACGATAGGTCTCAATCTGCTGACTGTCACCGGATTCATAGACTTCCTCCAGACGGTAATAATCCTCCAAAGGAAACTTGGAATCTATGGGCAGATAGACATACTCACCATCATGGTTCCCAGGGAGTTTGATAGCATATTCTACCCGCTCGCTGGATCCCTTTACCGTCGCAAATTCTCGCTCATATTGGTTGTCTGTCATGATATCTTCAATAATTTGGCCCAACTGCAATTCACCCATAATCCCTCGAGTTTTGGTGTTGGACAGAACCTTATTGAGAGTGCCAACATCTTGGGCTACGGTCTTCATTTGACCCAAGCCTTGGTTAACAGATTCCAACTGTTTAGAAACCGTTGCAAAGGAGGCCTGCAGACGGGTTTGCAGAGTCTGTTCTAGTTTTTCTTCAACGGTCTGACGCATTTGGTCTAGACGTTTTTCATTGGAAACCTGCATTTCTTTAACAGCCGTACTCAAACTTTGTGTCATCTGTTGCAGCCTCTGATCCGATCGATCCTGATTATCACTGAGGTTTTTATGAAGGACATCTCGAATTTCCGATAACTGTTGGTAGATTTCTGTCTTTTGCCGCCCCAACTCCTGATTGAGAGCCAGAAGCTGATCCTTCTTGGCCAAATCCAACTGATAGGAAACCTGCTCAGACAGATTGTCTGCATTATCATCCAGCTTCTTGGCCAGTTTGCTGTGGAGAACGGATAATTTACTCAGCAGATAAAGGGAGAGACCTAAACTGGCTAGGCCTATGAGAATTAAAATGAAGGTCATAGCTTATCCTTACTTTGAATCACAATGAGGTAACCCTGATCTAGGCTGACCTCTATTGCTTGATTCGTAAATTCATTGCTGGAATAAATCTGTTTTTTAAAATAATTTTCCGGTGTCAGCTCATACTTAGCCCCTTTGATCATCAAGTTTGCTTCTTGAGAAGCCATAAAAGAGACGTAGGTCATAGCAGAATCAGGTGGAATCTGATGTTTACCAGCCGGCAGATAGCTGACAGCATTCTGCTCATCCAATAAGCTGATAGCCTGCATAAAAGGAGCAATTTCAGGGTCGCTGGGCAGGAAAAGATTACTGAGAGTGTGGTCCAAACGGCCGCCAAATGCTCCGTAAATAGTCAAGACGGCTTTGGGATACTGACTCAATACGGTCTTGACTGCTAGTTCAGTATCCGTATCATTCTTCTCACTCGGAGCTTGAATCATTTTCCCTGCCTGCTGCCTAATCAAGGCTAGCTCCTCGACAGTAACAGAATCAAAATCCCCAATGGCTAAATCCAAGGGAAGTCCCTGTTCCAAAAGCCAGAGGCAAGCACGGTCAATGCCGACATAAAGGTCGAAAGTCTCAGGAAGCTGAACCTTACAACCACCTGCTAAAAGGGCGACTGTTTTAGGCATTAAGGGCATCTCGCAGGGTTTGAACTTGATTAGCTAAATCTTCGGCCTTAAAGAGGTAGGAGCCCGCAACAAAAACATTGGCACCAGCGTTCTTACAAGCCTTGATAGTTTTATCATCAATACCACCATCAACTTCAATATCAAAGTCATAACCTGTTTCTTCCCGCCAAGCCGCTACTGTTTTAACCTTATCTAGCATTTCAGGGATAAAAGCCTGCCCACCAAAACCTGGATTAACAGTCATAATCAGTACCTGATCAATCAAGCTGAGAACCGGCTCCAAAGCTGAAACTGGAGTACCTGGGTTGATGACCGCACCAGCCTTGAGGCCTGCTTTTTTTATCTTTTGCAGAGCTCCGTGAATATGCTTGGTCGCTTCAGCATGAATAGTCATAATATCAGCACCAGCTTGTGCAAAGGCATCCACATATCGTTCAGGCTCGACCACCATCAGGTGACAGTCAAAGACCAGCTTGCTGTGTTTGCGTAAACTAGCTACCACATCAGCCCCAAAACTGATGTTAGGGACAAACTGACCATCCATAATATCAATATGAACATAATCCGCACTGGTTTGATCAATCCGATGAAGTTCTTGAGCAAAATTAGCATAATCCGAAGCTAGAATAGAGGGAGCAATTTTATTGACCATAGAAGATTAATCCTACTTTCTTTTGATGACCTTTTTATAGGTTTCTCGACGATTCTCAATTTCACTGAGAAAGATGAGGTAATTATCATAACGACTAGACCAAAGCTGTCCAGTCCCTAGGGCGGCTTTAACCGCACAATCTGGCTCATGAGTATGGGTACAGGAGCGAAATTTACAGCTCTGACTAATTTTTTGAAGCTCAGGAAAAGCTTGATTGAGCTGGACACTATCGGAAAGTTCATAGTCAATGGAAGAAAATCCTGGTGTATCCGCAATTTTTCCCCCACAAGCATTATAGAAACTGACCGCCCGTGTCGTATGACGGCCCCGCCCCAAACTATCGGAAATAGCATTGGTTTCAAGCGCTAACTCAGGGACTATTTTATTAAGGAGGGTGGATTTACCTACACCTGTTTGCCCCATAAAGACAGTTACTTGATCGTTTAATTTAGGGATGAGCTCATCCAGTGACCAGTAAAAATCGTAACCAATAGCCCGATAGCACTGGCGGATAGCTTTCATTTGTCCATCATCCTCGATAAGGTCCATCTTAGAAATATAAACGATAGGCCTAATTCGCTTATATTCCAAGAGTACTAGAAAGCGATCCAAAAGATTGCTGTTGAAATCCGGCTCCTTGGCCGACATGATAACCACAGCCTGATCGATATTGACAATAGGTGGCCGGACCAAACTATTTTTCCGTTCATGAATCTTTAAAATATAGCCTTCAGAATTCTCCTCCGCTGAAAAATCGACCCAATCGCCAACATAAGGGGTCTGCCCCTTTTTACGGAAATTTCCTCGGGCTCGAGTCTGATAAAGCTGGTTGGCTGACTCAACATAGTAAAAACCTGCTAAAGCCTTGATAATTCTACCTTGCAAATGAGCTCCTTTATGAATTTTATGGGCTTATTATACCATAAAAGACCCTCTCTTGGGGGCAGAAACAAAGCCTTGCAATTTTCAGAAAATACGCTATAATAGTTGTGTATGCGGAGGTGGTGGAACGGCAGACACGCATGCTTCAGGCGCATGTGCCCGTACGGGCGTGAGGGTTCAAATCCCTTCCTCCGCATTTGATTGAGAAAGATTAATCACAGGTTGGTTTTCTTCCTGTGATGTTTCTTTTCAATCAATACGTTTACAAAGTCAGATAAAAATGGATTTAGGTAACTCACAATTGATAGTGAAACAATTCATTTTCAAAAGACTCTTTTGGAAAGGTGGCCCAGCTTGGTACGGCACCGGACTCGAAATCCGGCAAGTGGACACTTGTTCACGCGCGGGTTCAAATCCCGTCCTTTCCTTTATCAATAGTTAACTCTCGTCTTCCTAATAGGGTAGACGAGAGTTTTTTAATCCTAAAGAACTGCTATTACTGAGAACAGCTACTCCTAACCGATTATGATCTAAATGTTAAAAATAATTCACTTTTCTCTTGACAGCCTTTCTCTGCAGTGATATATTTATAACATAAAGAGTTATAAATATATCACATCTATACCATATAGAAAGAAGGGATGACTTATGAAAATAATGTTTACCAACGGATTGCATTCGTTATTGTGCTCCTTCAACTGTTTGTCATCTGGCTGATCTCAGCTGACTCCCATCCTATCTGGATCAAACATGTCACCTTTGGCATTACAGTGGCTCTGATTTTCATTATCTTTATCATTGTAGGTACTGTCAAATTTCCTGATAAAGGTGCCAAGTCTGATCCTAAAAAAGCTCCTCAGCAAAAGCAAAAACTCCGCTGGGGCTACTTGATACCAAGCTTATCTGTTATCCCAATTATGATTGTCAATGTCGCATCAAATCTTGTTAGTTTCAAGGCTGCTGTCATAGGAATAACATTGGGTTTGATAGCCATCATTTTCGCTATTACTGCTCAGCTGATGAATCGTCACAAAGAAAGTTAGAAAGGTTACTGACTCATGAAAAATAAAAAATGGCTCTATATTTCCTGGCTTCCCCTGATGTTACTCTTGTGGTTTCTCACTCCGCAGGGACATCCTGCTTGGATAAAACCTACTGTTTTCATTATCGTTCTGTTGGTCCAAGCTATCATTTTTTGGCTCTTTCGTAAGGAAGCTTTTCAAGACAAAGAAGATCGTTATTTTGGACTGACTGAAAAGCTCTATAGCATGACAATCTTTGCCGCGTTCGGGATTTATACCAAAGGTCTTTGGGCTCTTACTCCAAATAGCAATCCTATCTGGTTAAAGCATGTCTTTTTGGGCTTGGGCTTACTGATTTTAGTTGCTTTCTTCCTCTACTTTGCTTTCAAAAAAGTGGACGAAAAACCTGATGAACGCTTTTATGCTGACTTGGCTAGAGCTGCTTGCTTGACCCTGACGTTAATTTTAGCCTCTTTGATGATTTTGAGCGTCATCGCCTTCTTTTTCCCATTTACTCTGACAGCTGGGATGGTTTTGATTTTCGGCGCAGTGATGATTTTAGCCTTTGACATTGCTTTCTTCGTCTTTGAGAAAAGAGGTGCTTAAGATGGCTAACATTGTCACTAATCTCAAAGAACTGCGTAAAGCCAAAAAAGTGAGCCAACAGGAGCTGGCGCAATTAGTTGGTGTCCGCAGAGAAACCATTGTTCACCTAGAAAACAGCCGTTACAATCCGTCACTTGAAATGGCACTGAAAATCGCAGAGATTTTCCAGCTGCCTGTGGAAGATATTTTTCAACTGAAGAAGGAAGAAAAGTAGGTGATACAGTGTCACAAGTTTATCGTAGTAAAGGGGGAAAAAGAGCTTCATACTCACTCTATGACCAGCAAGTAGAAGCACTTAATCTTCCTTATCAAGATATTTTTCTTGAAACTAGCTTTGGTAAAACGCATCTTATTGAATTAGGAAATTCTGATAGAAAACCTCTCTTGATTTTTCATGGAGGGAATACCAGTTCACCCTACAATCTACATCAATTTAAATTTTTACTAAAAGATTTTCGCACCTATGCCATTGATAGCATTGGACAGCCTAGAAAGAGTGCAGAAACTGTCCTATCTCCTAAAAATCTTGATTATGGGAAATGGGCTAAGCAGGTGATTGAACAACTTCATTTTCAAAAATGCTAGTCTTAGGCAGCTCTTATGGAGCAGGAATTATCACAAAACTCATAGCTACTGCTCCTGAAAGGATTGAAAAATCCGTTTTGCTTGTGCCAGCCGGCATTAAGAATAATTTATCTCTGAACATTATGCCTTTAGCTTTGTCAATGCTGCAATACCGCCTGACAAAGAACAAGTCCTATCTCTTAAAAAACGCTCTGCAACTAGCCGCTTCCGCTGACAGTAGAGATTTAGAACAGCATATTTTGCCAACCTCGGCAGATAGCTTTGATCATGTACATGTCAGGGCTGGGATGCCTTCAAATATTTTAGAACAATCAGCCAAAAAATGTAAAGCGCCTCTTCTCATTATAGCTGCAGAAAAAGACTGCCTTTTTCCTGCGAAAAAGGTGCTTCCTCGAGCACAAGCCATTTTTAGCAATTGTCAAACCTACTTGCTTGAAAATCGCGGTCACCTTTGTTATTTGACAAAGCAAGAAGAACAACAAATCATTACCTTTTTTAAAGGGAGGACTCATCATGAACGCACAAACTTGCCCTTACTGTGGGGGAACTCAATTTGTGACAGCTAAGCAAAATAAAGGTTATGCTGGCATCTCACGTTCAGGCAGTGCTACTAGTCTAGGTCAATCGATCTGCTTAGAAATCTGCAAAAACTGTGGAACAATTGTTCGATTTTTTGTCGAACATCCTGAAAAATTAAGTTAAAAATCTCGCTGATTTAGCGAGATTTTTTTGATAGGATAAGCAAGTAACAACTTAATAAGAAAGTCAAGGCTGTCATGCTGCCTGTTCCATACTTTTCAAGCGGACTGTTACTGACAAAGAAATTAAAGCAAGTGGCTAAACCTAGAAAGACCGTGACAAGCTGGATAATCCTAGTAAGTGTTTTTTCCTGCCAAGATGATTTTAGAATCCCGCCATAAAGCAAATAACTATAACCAAAGAAGGTCCAAAGCAAGAATAAAGCCAGATTAACTGGTCTCAGCCACAGCGGGAAAACCGTATAAACTCCGCCAAAAACAAATTGCCCTAACGGAGCTCCTATCAGCAGCAGGAAATGTAAGAACGCTTGCGAAAACCAAAGCAGAGCACTGACCAAGGATAGCTGTTTGATTTTCATCTCTTTCCTCCTAATCTTATCCAAGCAGTCTGCTACTAACGTTAATACAACCACCTTATCAGAAAGCGGGGACCCATCAGAAATTGTCTTAAAATCTCTGGCTGGCAAGTGATTCCAACGAGCAGTTAAAACGGAATCCTCTTGAACAGGCCGCTGCTTCGCTGCAATTTATTTAGTGCTATAATAGCAAAGGAAGATTAAGTTGTCTAGAAAGAGGTAGATCATGGAGATTAAAGATATTGAATATGTTAAAACAATTATTGATTACGGCAGTATCACCAAGGCCGCAAAGGCCTTATACATTACCCAACCGTCTCTAAGTATTTATATCAAAAATATGCAACAAAGATTGGGTTTTGACGTTTTTTACCAGCGTGGAAAGAAACTTGAGCTAACCTACCTTGGAGAAGAATTTTTAAAGTATGGTTTACAAATCCTTCGCATTCAAGAAAATTTTAACGATACTGTACAGAATGCTTTAAATAATAAATTTGGCCGTTTGCGTTTAGCTATCCCCCTTTTGCGAAGTTCCTATTTGGTGCCAGAGTTGTTACCTAAATTTCATAAAGAATTTCCTAATGTCGATATTCAATTAAATGAATCCTCATCCGCTTCATTTCCTTACCTCATTGAAAATGGAAATGTGGATTTGGCTCTAATGAATCGGACCCAAGAAAGTCACCTTCTAGAAATCAAAAAAATAAAATCAGAAGAAATCTTAATTGCTCTGCCTGCCAAGCACCATCTAGTAGGACAAAGCCATCTAAAAAAAGAGGGAGACTATCCCTCTCTAAGCCTAGATCTCTTGGCTGATGAATTATTCATTTTACACCAGCCAGACCAATTTTCAAGGCATATTTCCGACAATATCTTCCTAGAAAATCACTTCCAGCCAAAGCAGGTTTTACAAACCCGAAATATCGAGACTGCCGCCAACCTTGTTGCCAACAATCTGGGCGTTTGTTTCATTAACGCTTCACATACCAAGCATTTAAATGACAACGCCAAAATAAAATTTTTTTCGCTGGAACAGAAAGTCTATGTTGATTTAGTGGTTGCCTACCGCAAAAACAGACAGCTTCCTAGTTTTGCTAAAGCCTTTATCGAAATTTGCAAACACAGTATTTAAATCGGGATGGCTCCTGTCAAAACAGCAATGCTCGTCTGTAAAACGAAACTGGCAAAGCCCCATTTCAAATATTCCTTTTGATAATCCACAAAGCTTACTTCCGTCCGATCAACTAAGACATATAAGAAAGCAACGAGGGGACTAGCGAATCGAATAGCTTGTCCCATTAAAGAGGCTACTCCAATTTGAACAGGTGTTGCCCCATAAGAATAAGCAATTGGGGCGATAACAGGTAATAAGCCAAAATAGAAAGCATCGTTTGGCAAGAAGAACAAACCAGGCAAAGAAATCAGAGCAAAAATCAGAGGGATATAACCTCCCAAGCTATGGGGAATCATTGATACCAACTGATGCGCAATAGCAGCGCTCATGCCGCTACCATTTAAAACACCCATGATGACCCCAGCACCGAACACCAAGGAGACTGGGCCGAGAGCTTCGGCACCATTTGCCAGTAAACGGGAATTTTGAAGAGATAGATCACGATAATTGACAATCAGAGCAATAGCTGTCCCAGCTAAGAAGAGGATTCCTCCGTTGACGATATCCAACACCAGCAAAACCATGATGGCCACCGTCATAATAAGATTGAAATAAATCAATTTAGGCCGCTTGTATTCAACGTTTGTCAGAGTGACATCATCAATAATACTTTGTGTTTCAGACTGAGTGAGGATTCCTTGCCCTTTGACATAGCCGAGTCGTTTTCTCTCCTTCTTACCATACGTATAAGCCTGAAAAATAGCTAAGAGCGCTGCAGCAACCATCCCCGGAAGGACTGGTAAAAGGAATTCCTTAGGCCCAATATTTAGGACCGGCATTGCACGCGCCATGGGACCGCTCCAAGGCACCAAGTTCATAACAGAATTACCAAAACCGATGATGGCCGCCAAATAAATCTGCTTCATTTTCATCTTCTTAAACAGCACCAACATCGAAGCTGTAACAATCAGAACGGTCGTTGTACCGTCACCATCTAAGGAAACCGACAGCGTAATGACTGCTGCGGCAACCATAATCTTCATCGGATCACCCTTAGCCCATTTGATCATCATAACGGCTAAGGGATCAAATAAACCAACATCCAGCATAACAGAGAAATAAAGGATGGCAAAAAGTAAGAGGGTAATAGTCGGTGCAACCCCTGTTGTGATTTTTCCTCCACTACCGACAGCATAATAAAGTCCTTGATAGACCCATTCAAAAGTTTTCAAAAATGGGACGCCGGTTATCAAAGCCGCTGCTATTCCAAAAATTAACGGAACCAAAATTAGTCCTGCAAAGGGGCTGATTTTTTTGCCTAGCAATAAGGCCATGAAGGTAATGATCATTAAATATCCGAGTATAGCTAGCATAGGACTATTCCCCCTTAATAAAGGCCGTTCCTGTCATAATCTTTCTGGCTGTCCGATAACTCGAAACAGACCTAATAACAGTTTTTCCTTCAACAATCTCACTCTTGACAGAAACCGAAATCTTGCCGCTACTATGGGCAATCTCCAGCTTATCACCAATCTCTCTATCCTGAACCAACTCATAAGGTATCGTTCCCTTTAGATGAGTAGCTGCTCCAGTGCATAGGGCACCTGTCAAAGCAATGGATTTATGAGCCTTTTGCATACTCATCATACGGACAGCAATATCAAAATTGGATTCTTTTATTTCTTTTCCTTCTTTAGTCAGGTAAGTTTTTGGTTTAGAAATAATTGTCAACTTAGGGACACCTGGAGTCAGAACTGCACTATCTTTAGGGTCTTTAATAATTCCCATCAGTACGGCTGCCTTACCGCGAATTTCTTCCAAAAGCTGCAGGAGACTATCCTTGCTATCAATCATTTCAGGGGTCTCGATTCCCTCTAAGCCAATATCTTCTGCCCGAATATAGACGAGGGGATTGGCGACATCAACTAAGGAAACGTCAATGTCTTTCCCATCACTTAAGGTTATGACATCTTTTGCTTGTCCCGTTGGGAATAATTGCCCACTGAACGCCCCAGCAGGCTCAAGAAATTCCAGCTCAATTTTTAAGCCTTTACCCGGAACACCAGATATCTCAAAATCGCCTTCATAGGTCAATCGCCCATCTGGCGTTGGGATATACTCGTTGATTACTTTCTTGGTGTTTGTATTATAAACTCGGACCAAGGTTTGGGGTGAGCTGGTTTTAACCAAATTATTTTCAATGGCATAAATACCGACTGCAGACGAAATATTTCCACAGTTTCCAGAATAAGAGACAACGGCCTTATCCACAGCAACTTGTGCAAAGGTATAATTGACATCCCAGTCATTAACCGTCTCTTTAGAAATAATAGCCACCTTACTTGTCGTTGAAACAGCCCCACCCAGACCATCAATTTGTCTGGCATCAGGACTTCCCATCAATTTCAAGAGAATTTTCTCTCTGTCGCCGAGGTCACTTGGCAAAACTGCTTCATCAATAAAAACTGCTTTGCTAGTCCCACCACGGTAAATACTCACTGGTAAATCTACTAGCATTCTTAACCTCCTCATATAAGATACAACAGAGGCTTGTTAGCTAAGTGCTTCGCACTTGATAACAAACGCCAATCACTAGAGTGAATTGGCTACCTCTCCTACTAACTTCGTTTGATTAGTAAAATCGACTAACCAAACGTCGTGTCGCAAAGGGCGTCCGCGGATAAAGCAAAAATAGGAGGTTCGACGAAGACGCTTGCGTCTAGGAAGAAACTATCTTTTTTGCACAAGCCGCAGCCCGTGTTCGATTATTAAGATATGGCAGAGGCTTGTTACCTAAGTGCTTCACACTTAATAACAAACGCCAATCACTAGAGTGAATTGGCTGCCTCTCCCACTAACTTCGTTTGGTTAGTAAAATCGACCAACCAAACGTCGTGTCGCAAAGGGCGTCCGCGGATAAAGTCAAAATAGGGAGTCCGACGACGAATCATCAAAGATTCTAGGAGAACTCATCTTTTTGACACAATCCGCAAGCCCATGCTCCGTTATCCAAACCAAGACTTATCAAATTTTTGCCAATAAATTGGTTAACTCACTAATGTCAATGTCTTCAAGCCGAGCAATCGTATCTGCAATTTTTTGAGCTAGAGTCTGGTCAATAGATTCTGTCAGCAAATGATATTTTTCCAATAGGACCTCCCAAGTCGCTGGTCTGGAAGTAAAACCTTGGTAATCATCTTTATCAATCGTATAAACATGACCATCATTGGTTTCTACTTCCAATCTGATAGCCATCTCATTCGGAAAACGTTTGCTGAACTCAGGATTTTCCCTAACGGTTACTTTTTGCAAGAGATTTTGAATATCATCTTTTAGGATCCGATCTTGTTCATACTGGGCTGGCAAGACCTGACCATCCAAATAAGCTGCTGACAGCATGTATGGAAGCGAGTGGTCGGCTTCCTCCTTGAGACGAATTTGTTTCTTATCGCCTTCTTCGCCCCCTCCAATAATATTAAAAGCAACATCAAAGGTATCCAAACGAATTTCCTTAATAGCTTCTGGAGCAAGGTGTTCCTTATTTCTAAATTCAATCAAGCCCTCAATTGAAGACTGGGAGTGGATTTCAGCATTGTAGCGCTTGATAATTGTCTTTAAAACACGTTCCAAACCTTCTTTTTCCCAGTCGATTTCAAACTTACCCGCAATAGTTTCATAGAAGCCTTTATTGCCTTCAAAAACTTCTCGTGGACCTGTAATATTATACTTTGCCAAGAGAGCCGAAGACATTGCACCGCGGGCTGTATTCGGTGCCGCCAAACCTTTCCAGTTCGACAGTGCACCCGTCCGAGTGACCCGCAGAGAATTATAACTAGTTCCTGAGATGGCGATAGCATTTGCAATTTGCGTCTGTGTCAGTCCCAAGGCCTTAGCCGCACCAGCTGCAGCCCCATAAGCTTCCTGAACAGTATGGTCAAAACCATGTTTTCTGACAGGAGCCTCATCAGAAAGTCGGCACTGGATTTGGTAAGCAATCGCTAGACCAAGAAGAAAGTCTTTCCCCGTCCCATGATTGTGCTCTGTTGCTGCCAGAATAGCTGAAATATTATCAGACGGATGGCAGGTTTCTCCTTTAGCTAAATAAGAGTCGTTATAATCTAAATAACGAATAGCTGCACCATTAAACAAGGCTGCATAATCTGGTGTAGTTTTTCCCCCGCCAATCATGGTCACCGAACCATCAGCAGTTAAATCATGCGTCATTTGCTGGATATTCTTGATTGTCTGGCTATTCAAAGCACCAATGGCACAACCAATAGCATCAAGCACACGTCCCTTCAAAGCAGCTACTTCTTCTTGAGAAAGGTCAGCAAAATTTTTTGTAGCAGCCCATTTAGCCATTTGTTCAACAACAGTTAAATTTTCCATCTTTTATCTCCTTTAAATTTTTTCACCCCCATTATATTGCAAGCGGATTCATTACACAAATTAATGTTTTTTATGATTTTAATAGATGAAACCTATTATCGATAACCAATGACATAAGTTTATCATTCAAATGACACACCTTCTGACTAGGTGCTTAGAGTATTAAAAAAAAACCGCTAATCTAGCGGTTTTAAAACGATAATAGAGAGATGGATATGCCTATAATCCTGCTTGAAAAACTCTGGATGACCTTGTATAAATCTGGCTACAATAGATGAGATGGAGTTAAAATAATGATTACGCGATAAAAAGTCAGCTCAAAGAGGCCATATAGGCTCCCCTTATCATCCTCAACGAGATAAGTCCTGATCTTTCCATATTTCTACTCTTTTTAACCTATCAAAATCCTTGCTCTTTTAAAGCGTCAGCTAAACGGCCAAAATCAGCAATCGATAAAGCTTCACCCCGGACACTCGGCCTTAGCCCTGCCATTTCTAAAGCCTGCCTCAGTTTTTCTTTGACATTTTCTGACTTGCCAAAGCGGTTGGTTAAATTATTCCACAAGGTTTTACGACGGTGAACAAAGCTAGCTTTTGCGACATCGAAAAGAAAATCTTCATTTTGCACCTCAACCAAGGGCTGATCACGGCGTACCATTTTCAAAATAGCGCTATCCACATTCGGCGCGGGTACAAAGACCGTCCGAGGTACAATAAAGGCTACCTCAGCCGCCATATAATACTGTACTGCAATAGACAGAGACCCGTAAGCCTTGGTATTGGGCTCAGCTGCGATACGGTCGGCCACTTCTTTTTGCATCATGACCACAAACTCTGCAAAAGGAATCTTGCTTTCGATCAAATGCATGAGAATCGGCGTGGTGATGTAGTAAGGCAGGTTGGCTACAACTTTGATAGGCAGGTCTGGATTTTTAAACTGCTTGATTTGGGTCTGCAAATCAGCCTTGAGGATATCTTGATTGACTACCTGCACGTTGTCAAAATCACGCAGGGTATCTGCCAAAATCGGGATGAGACGGTCATCAATTTCAAAAGCCATGACCTCAGCAGCCTTCTCCGCCAAAAACTCGGTCAAAGCTCCGATACCGGGCCCAATTTCGATGACATTAACATTTTTGTCAACCTCTGCCGTATCGACAATCTTCTGTAAAATATTGGTATCGGTCAAAAAGTTCTGACCGAAGGATTTTTTAAAGGTAAAGCCGTGACGCTCCAAAATGGCTCGGGTCACGGAGTAGTCTGCTATTCTCATAGGGGCACTTTCTATTTTAATTCTTTCTACCTATTTTACCATAAATAAAATAGGGGTAACGGGCATAGAACAGCTGAGCTAATTAATCAATAAAAATCGAGAACTCTTCGACCTTTCTCCTAATATGGGGATGCCCAGATTCTAAAGCTTTCCCCACAGAAAGCAGCAAAATAGGCTCCCACTCAGCAGATATATTCAAGAAGTCTTTCACCGCCTCAAAATCCACACCCCTCATCGGTACACTGTCATAACCAAATGTACGGATAACATGCATAAGGTTCATTGCAAAGAGACCAACATCCAGTCGTAAGCCTTCAACATCCTTATCTTCGGGATGAAGGGCAAAGTACCGATCTATCCGCTCTGAGCGGACAGCTGCTTCAGCTTTTGTAATAGCACCTTTTTCCATATAAAATTCCTGCCACCAATCCAAATCGTAGGCCTCTTTATCTCCAAATAAGAGAAACACTGCGGAGGCTGTCTCAACCTGCGGCTGATTAGCTGATAATTTCCTCAATTCTTTTTGCTTCTCCTTATTTTTAACAACTACAACGCGCCAAGGCTGAAAATTATTACCAGACGGCGCGTAACTGGCATGTTTCAGTATATCGACGATCACACTTTTTTCCAAGATGGATTGGGAATCAAAATGCCTAACAGACCGACGTTCATCCAAAAAGCTTAAAATATTTTCCATAATCTTGTATCCTCCTTTGTATTTCTTAACGATTTCATTATAATAAAGCTAATGATGAAAAAACAGTAGTCACTTTTTTGTGACTACTGTCTTAGGAGATCTTTCTATGCAAACAAACACACACTGGAACTGTGGATTATCAAGATTAATGGACAGCATTTCAGGGAAATGGAAACTCAATATTATTTGGATTATCTCACAGCATGAGCCCATTCGTTTTAATCAGTTAAAACGTGAAGTAGAGGGGATCACCAAAACCATGCTGACACGCGCTTTAAACGATTTAATAGCCGATGGCCTAGTGCTCAAAACAGACCTACAAACCTTACCTTTTCACACTCAGTACCGTTTAACAGCAAAAGGACAAGAGCTGTTGGAGCTCTTACTCAGGCTCAACAATTGGAGTAAAGATAATATGTAGCTGCCCTCTATGTTAGAAAGCAACAAAATATTGACATTTAGTCTATAAATTTATAGACTGTTACCAGTATTATCTATTACAAGGAGGCCATTTATGAAAACAATCAACGCCACGTTCTTTATTAAAGAGGATAATCGTCAAGATTTCTTGCAGGCGATTCAACCACTGATTGAATCCTCAAGACAAGAAAAAGGAAACCGCAGCTACCAGCTCTATCAAGCTGTGGACAAGCCCAATCAATTTATCATGATTGAACAGTGGGAAAATCAAGAAGCTATCGATAGCCACAACCAAACACCGGTCTTCACCCAATTTTTCGACCAATTGTCTGACTGGTCAGCAGCTGAACCAATTGTGACTGTGTTTGACTAAATGATTCTAAAGGGAGTGGGAATACGAACCAAAACTTTCAATTTTTGGGTTCTTTCCCACTCCCTTTGTAATTCTTTTTCACAGCTGACTCAAACGCTTCGTGACACTAAGCTTACGCATGGTGGCTTTAATCGCCATTTTCTTTTCTAAAAAGTTCGTATTCAGCCGTTTCTTTTCAGCATCACGTGGTAGATAAAGATACAGACATTCACTTCCGACGGCAAACAATTCATCATCAAAATCTTGCTCTAGGAGCTGGGCGACTTTCTCCGAAGGCAGTGTATCATTAGTAAAAACCAGATGAACACGTGAGCTATCATATCCGTCATCAAAAGGATTCTCCTGAGCAGCCATTAGTTGCTCAGGACTTTTGATAATGACGGATAAATCTGCACCGATTTTTTCTAAAATGGTATCGTGAACGAGGTTTTTGACGTCTTTATCGGCTAAATCCGTCTCGCAAACAATATTCCCACTCTGAATATAGATCTCTACGGCCTGCAAGCCTACTGTCTCTAAAATCTCTCTAAGATAAGCCATCTTAGGAATGCGATTTTGCCCTGTCGGTGTAACCCCGCGTAAAAGGATGATTATTTTCTCCATCAGGTCTCCTTACTCTGAAAATGAGGCCATCAATCTGGCATAAGCGGCAACATCTCCCGTAGAGAAATAGTCAAACCAAGCTTCGATGGTTTTATTAGAATACAAACCCAACTTTTCCACAATAAGTTTTGCCCACAAGAGTGAGCCAGCAGAGCTTGCTGTGATAAGATTGCCATCACAAACAGCCACATCGTCTTTATAATTTCTCTGCCCAGTATAATGAGGACTCATTTCTGGGTAAAAAGGAGCATTGCTCGTATGGAAACGTGTATTTAAGGCACTACGGTCAGCCAGCCCCAAGGTAGCACCGCAGATAGCGGCAACCAAGATCCCCTCCTGTAACAACTTGGCCGCAAGGTTCAAAATAGCTGCTTGCTCCTCATCTAGCCAAGTCTCACCGCCAATGAGCACCAAAGCTGCTGTACTCGCAACATCTATATCATCTAGACTTAAATCGGGCACTAGAGTAATGCCGCTGGCTGTCCTAATCGGCGCTTTTGTCCTGCCTACCGTCTTAAAAGAAACTTTGGGCTTTTTCAGCATAGTCTGCAGGCTCAGAGCTTGCATTAGATAGCCATGTTCCCAATCGGCCATAGTATCTTGGACGTACATATAAACGGTTTTCATCATTCCTGCCTCACACACTCCTATTGAATAACTTTTTCCATGTATTTACCTCACGGAGTACCTAAGTATAGTTTTTTGCTTGTCTTCAGCTGTTCTGTTGCGATTGCTTAGGTAGATTTCTCTGTGAAAATCGGCTGTTCGTGTAAGGTTGAGATCATTGGCAAGTTGCTCCATCAATGCAAAAGACTTGGGTTCATCATCGTAGCTTCCCATATGTAAGATCTGAATAGCTTTGCCATCTTTTACTTCTTCAAAGCCTATCTCATCATACAAGTCATTAGGCTTTTTCTTTCTAACAGTCTCAAGCGCCTTGGTAAAATCCTTCTGCCTTATAAAATCAGGTTGTTTAATCATCAGTGTATAGGTCAGTTTGTTTTTATCAAATGCTGACTCATCACCATTTTCCCAAAGTCCCTCCAAAGGATAGACGGTAAAATCCGTCACTTCAGCATCGGACCTATCTTTCATATCTTTCTTATACTGCATCTTGATAGCATAGGCCAGCGCATATAGGGCGGATATCCTATCTGAAAAATCCGCTTCATTGGGATTACCTTTGCCTTTTATCAGGATAAACTGCTGTTTGGGTACTTCTACTACGACCGGTGTCTGCTTGACACCATAAAGAGCTTTTTCCTGTTTTCTCCATTCGTATTTCATGATCTAATCCTCCTGTATTTTGATAGTTCTATTGTACAGGAAGATACTTGACACCATTTGTCAGGTTCTATATTTTTTGGCCATTTTATGAGTCATTTCTCTCATTTGCTTTCGAACATCCTCTGGTTCTAAAACTTCTACCGCATCTCCAAATGAAAGAATATAACGATAAAGGTTGTCATCATTAGGCAGTTCTATCTCAGCATAGAGATTGCCCTCTTTATCTTCTGCAGCATTTTCTGCCATTTCATCGTAGACCCTAAATGCTGCTGTTTTATCAAATTTCATTTTGATTGCTACTGTATCTTCAGTCTTTACTTCCCTTGGCAAAACAATACTGTCGAATTGATCGTTAAAGCGATCCCGACACGTTTCAAAGCCTTTGATACGAGACAGTTTAAAATACCGGAAATCATTTCTGAGCAAACAAAAACCATAGACATACCAATCCCAGCTTTTAAATAAAAGCCTGACGGGTTTGACTTCTCTATAGGTTTCTTCTTTACTGCTGGAAAAATATCGGAATCTCACAATATTTTTATTGATAATAGCTGACTTTATGTCTCTAAATAACTCATCATAGGCTTTATTCCCCTGCCAGCTATCAAAATCAACCTCTATCCAATTGGTGTTTTTCATTTTAAAGAGGGCAGACAGTTTTGTCAGAAGCTCATTCTCATATTCTTTACTTGTTCCCTCCAGACCTTTCAGGGCGATTAAAATCTGCTCTTGTTCTTTCCCAGAGAGCAGTGATTTCCTCAGTACAAAGTCATCAGAAATTTCAATGCCACCACCCTTGCCTTGAGTCGCATAAATCGGAATGCCTGCACTGCTGATAACATCGATATCTCGGTATATGGTCCTGACGGAGACTTCATATTTCTCAGCCAATTCATGAGCCGTTACTTTACCCTTCTCTAGGACGTAGTATAGAATTCTAAACAGTCTATTATTCTTCATGATTCAATCGCTCCTACAAATAGGACAGCACAAGCCTGACAGAGATTATCGAGTTAGGATATTTCTCACTCAACAAATCTTTCAAAACCTTCTGCAAATTTGCTTGGGAAAAATTCCGTAACCTCATATTCTGCGATGGCGTTGACATTGAACGGATCCTCCGCAAGAATAGTATTTAGCTCATTTTCACTTTCAGCATTGCAGAGAATAATCCCTCCTGTCCTTGGATTTTTACGCCCAGACGCAATAAAATCTCCAGATCCATAATACTTATCTAAGAAAGCGACATGGGCTTCCAGATATTTTTCCACATCTTCTAATGGTTTCACATAGTTTAAACTAACGATGTACATACTAATAACCTCCGTTTCGATTAATTTATTTTTATTACTCTCACAACCTAACTTGGCTCTCTAAAAATTTAGATATAACCTCTTCAATCTGTCCCAAGTGAGAAGTAAGCACTTGATGGGCTCCACCTTCAATCCATTCTAATTGAGCTACCTTTATACGCTTGGCTAACTCTCTGGCAGCCCTCTTATTGGGAACATCTTTTGTTCCACATAATACCAAAGTCGGACAAGAGACTGCCGACAATTTTTCTTCTAGATTAACATCTACCATGGAATTCATAAATTCAATCGCCCGATTTTTTGTCAGCCCCAAACCTTTAAAAGTCTGCTCAGGCATGAAATGAAAGATGAAATTTTGTACTTTTATCAGCCATTTGGGTGTCTTATACTGAGCAGAAATTAAGATCAAGCCAGAAACTTTATCCTGATGAGCAGCCGCATAATGTAAGGCCAGTATAGCTCCTAGTGAATGTCCAGACAAAACCAATGGCTCGCTAGTAGCGTGACAGTAATTCTCTAAACCTTCATACAATTGCCTGTAATGTGGATGCTCTTTATCAAACCAATCCCCTAAAGGCAAAATAGAAGATTTTTCTGAAGGAATTTTAGTTGCTATATCTCGCCAGACAGATGGAGAATCGCCTAAACCGTGCAGATAAACATGCTCCATTTCCCTTCCTCCAATTTTTAATTTTTTTGATAATTCTCCATCACTTCCTCAACCTCTGCCAAGGTCACGCCAAATAGTTCTAAGCGTTTGAGGAGTTGCTTACCGTTGGTGTAACCTATTCGCAACTGTTCACCGAGGTACTCACGGCGCTGACGACTGTCAGCTCCCATGAGAAGGCCGAGGCGCATGAGATCGGATTGGGTAATATCAAAATGATTGTCATCATCGTAGCTGCCAAGTACCCCAGACAAAGCTTTTTGCAAGTCCTCGAAAGAGGCATGCTCAACACCGAGCGAGCGCCCCTTGTTTTTTGATTTTGGCACAGCTTCATCACGGTTAAGAAAGGCATGTTTAGCGGTCGGTACAGCCTCCATGATGATTTTGCGGATGCGTTCCCCATTGTAGTCAGGGTCGGTGAAGACGATAACACCTCGTAACTCATTGAGATAAGCGATGCGTTCTAGATCCTCATCGGTAATGGCAGAACCCTTGGTTTCGTAGGTATCAACCTCATAAAAACGGCGCAGATTGGCCGTGTCACTCTTGCCCTCGACGACGAGGACTTCTTGTATTTTAATTTTATTTTCCATCATTTTTATTGTCGCTATGTGCACAAACTGACTAGCGGATAATTAATAAACCTTTTCAAATACTTCACACAGCATAGGTGCTTGTTCGTAAAATTCTTTTCCTATTGCTTGGTATTCCTGATTAAAAAAATCATCATGAACCTTTTTCCAGTAAAAATAACTCCTATCACCTTCCCCCTCATGCCAAGCATGCTCAGGTGAAATCAAATAATAGGGCATAAGGTAGGTCACCTTGGTTTGAGTGACACAGACTGGTTCCTGTGAGCCATTGAGGATAATGTTATAATCACCAACTTGTGGAACATACTCTCCCGCCTCATATAATTCATAAGATGAGGTCGTTGCTGTTTTTATCCCTCTATTGACCAAATCTGCTAGCTCATCTGCCATCTCTTTGGTATTTCCAAAGCTCCACGCCTCATACTTGGTATCTTCTGGTAAATGTAACTTCTTACAGCAACGGGCCCAGTAATCCTTGATCGTGTCAGTCATATAGTCTTTTTCCTTATCTAGCAGTCAATTTCAAAAATACGTAGAGCATTTTCAGTCGTAGCTTCAGCCACTTCTTCGCTCGTTAGCCCTCGTAGTTCGGCAATCTTATCAACGACATAACAAGTATAGGCCGTGCGGTTTTCTCGGCCGCGTTTAGGCACAGGTGCTAGGTAAGGGGCATCGGTTTCCACTAAGATTTTGTCAAGCGGTAAACCAGCTGCTGCTTCTTGCACGTCCAGTGCTTTTTTAAAGGTCACGACACCTGAGAAGGAAATCAACATGCCTAGATCCACGAACTTCTGCGCCATCTCAAGAGACCCTGAGTAGGAATGCATAATGCCACCACATGGACCGACACCTGCTTCCTTGATAACTTCATAGGTATCCTCAAGCGCATCACGAGTATGGACAACAAAAGGCAGGTCATAATCCTTGGACAGCTGGATTTGGCGTTTAAAGACCTCGATCTGAACGTCCTTGGGATCTTCCATCCAGTGGTAATCCAGACCGATTTCACCCAAGGCAATGACCTTAGGATCATGCAGGTGACTGACAATCATATCTTCGACTTCCTGCGTGTAAGAACCAGCCTCAGTCGGATGCCAGCCGATAGTCGAATAGAGTTCAGGAAACTGACGAGACAGCTCTAAGCTCCGCTTAATCGTCGGCTCATCAAAACCAACGATATTCATCCTCGTCACGCCGAGTTCACGCGCTGCTGCAATCTCTTCTGCTTCTTTTCCTGTAAAATTTTCTACGTTTAAATGGGTATGGGTATCAAATATATTCATGCCTTTATTTTATCACAAAGTCCAGATAAAAAGAGCCCAAATCATATTTGAGCTCTGCTATTGTATTCTTTAATTTAGTTCTTGGAATTTACCATCTTTGATCTCGGTGTAACCTTGATCTTTCAAAGCCTGACTGGATTGCTTAAAGCTGATATGATCAACCCTTTTGCCATCAGGTACCTGAACTTGCAAGAGGTCAGCATTGGCATTGATATCAACCTTAGAAAAATCCACTGTTGTGGTTTCAACCATTCGATCGCCTTGATAGTCAACTTTATGCTTAATTCCCTTAACACCGTCCCACTTGTTACCGCCGTGCGCTTCTAAATATTGCTTGGCAGCATCAGCAGAATCCACCTGAATAGCTGCGTAAAGCAGGGTAGTTGTGGTGGTCATTTTCAGCACTTTATCATCTTTATACTCATAGTGATTCCGGACATCCATCTGTCCCGCCTTTACTAATTGAAAATCAGCTGTCTCGCGAGGACTAGTATTCTCAGTCGCTTGTTTGCTGCCGCAAGCCACTAAGACCAGGGCCGCTAAGAAAGCGACTAAGCCGAGGGCTAATTTTTTTAAGGTCATAGGATGAGCTCCAATCTTTATTTAATTCAAAGCTATTATAGGAATCCCGATAAAACTTGTCAAGCGCTTTCATAAAACTTTTGAGGAAAAATCACAAAAAATTAAAAGAGACAGGAGCGCCTACCACTTCAGAGGTGAGGAGGTAGGTCTCTAATTCCCTTTATATTCTTTAGGAAATTGGCTTAAAATCGATTCTAGGAAAAATCCATGTCTAAATTTGTTGTACCATGCGCTATAATAAATCTACATAGCATTATGTGAGTATGTATTTAATAGGGGATAGCCATGAGCCTACAGGTCAGTATTAGAGTATTGAAAGAACTTAAGGAAAAGCTAGTGGGGCTTGCAAAAGAAGAAGGCAAAACAGTTACCCAATAAGCACCGTTCTAGCTGACGAAAAAGGTACAGAGTACAGAGGCTAATAGCAGTCGCATAGAGGAGATACCAACCAAGGGCTGATTTTGAGTGAGAAAGAGCCTACTATACCTCTCAGATTGAGAAAGAAGATGAGCAGATAGCTGAAATTAGCGAAACCAACCAAAAACAGCTATAACTGATCGCTGTACTATGAGAAATGAAACCCTCCTAATCGAAGAAAACCACTCAGGTAGCAGAAGATTTTCGGAAGAAAAAATAAGGCAAATTAGGCTGATTTTTAGCATAAATATACCGATTTTATGAAAAAATGGGCTAAAAATTGAATATCCCAGTTTTCAAATAAAAACAAAAGGTAGTTAAACTCTAAAGGAATCCAGTAAAGACAATGGTTCAACTGCCTTTTATAATTGATTAATTTTTTTTTTCGAAAAATTTAGTTTTTAGGAAAGTCGTCTGTTTGAGGTTCTATTTTTTAACAATCTCATATAGTCGCTTCTTGAAGGAATGAAGTGGGTGATAATCACTTCCTTATTCTCTTCGTCAACGACAAATAAAATGAGATAGTCATCAGAGATAAGAGCCTCAGTCTTAAATTTGTCGTGCAATTTCCTGCCAATTCTATCATCAAAATCAAATCCAGATGGCATAAAAGTTAGGTTGTTCACCTTAGAGCGGATTCTATTCACGACATTCTTAGCTCCAGAAGCACTAACGTTTGAGATGAAGTTGAAGATTTCATCTAACTCGCTAATCGCTTCTTTTGCATATCTGATTTTATAATCCATAACGCTCTACCAAATCTGTATCAGTGTAATAGTCCCCAGATTGAACATCTGAGACCCTTTGATTGATTTCATTTTTCAATTGCATGAACAAAAATTCATTTTCAAGTTCTTCTTCATCTGGCAAGTCTACAGATTTTGTTAGGGCCACATTTTTAAGAAAAAGAGTCATTCCTTTAGCAAGACTATAACCATTCTCTTTTAGGACTTTACTTGCGGAATCCAAAGTATCTGAATCCATTTTAAAAGCTACACTTTTCAAAGATGCTGATTTACTCATAGCATTACCTCCTGTATTTTAAACATGCTATCTATACATGTAATTATACGACTATTATATTAATCTGGCAATTATTTTATGACTAGGGAACACGAAGATATCATTATTTGTGAACCTATTAGCACATTTAGGTCAGATAAAACTTATCATCAAAATCATAAATATGGAAATTCAAATAAATTGTTCTTCATTATCCAGACCTAGTATAAGATAATGAATCGTTTATATCTGTCGCCATTGCGAAACGTATATTTCCTGCGATGCTAAGAACTTAATCTGTTCCCTGTGTATCTAAAAGCTATATATAAAGTATATAGGCTAGTTTTCCTTCCTCCCCCAGTGCCCGTCCTGATAGTAAAAATCAAATATATTAGCAACCTTACCAAGGAAAATCTTTTCTGCTATCAGTGTCAACTATTCTACTTTGTTTAATGTAAAATCCATTTTTGTCTCCTTGATTAATCAAATTTTTTATTTTTTTCAAAGCGTGTTTTTGCCACTTTTGGAAAGGGGGGCGTGAAAAAATTGCTCTTCGATCCAAACTGCTTCATCTGGACTAATTTTCATAGTCACAATTTTTAATCCTTCCTGAAAAAGCTCGTTATCTAAGACTCTGATAAATCGAGCAGACTCTAAAAAGAGCCTTAATATACTTGTTCTTTTGATAAATTTCTTCTAGAAATTCTTCTTTTTCAAATGTTTACCCATTTCGATCTTTTTCTTGTGCTCTATTGAGAACTTCTTCTAAATCATTGATTTTATTATTCATAATTTTCTCCTTCTTTTTTAATTTGATAATAAAAAAAGAGAAGCTCTATTGGCCTCTCTTGTATGGCTCTCCATTTACTAGATTGACGCAGCCGTAGGAGCAAGACTTGTTAGCTACGCCCCCTGCTGGCTTTTTCCGTTTTGGCACAAGGCCAAAACGGAAAATCTAAACGAATGCGATGAATATCGTTCATTTACTTCCAACCTCCAAAGCACCCCCAGACCTTTAGAACTGTGCGGGGGTGGGCTAAAAAGGTCTGGGAGACTTTTTTAATCAGAAAATAAAACTGGCAAAGCAAGTGTCAAAAACGATCTAGGGGAGACCCTTGCAAGTCATCACCTTAGCCAAAACTGTCATTTTTAGGGATGATTTCACTCCCTTATTACTTTTTAGCCAGCTTTGAAAGCCTCAAGCTGACCTGTATAATTAGCCCAGTCTTGAGTCAGGAAATCGTCACTGATATGATAATCTGGTTGAACCTGTTTTTGCGTCAAGAAAGGCTTGACATACTTGTCAACAGCTAACCAGCCATTCCAGCCCAAGTGAATGGTATCCTGCATAAAGTAAGGACGCTCCCCATCCTTAGAAAGGTCAGCAATATGATTAAATCCTTGACTTTGCAGTTGATATTTGATTTTAGCAACAGACTCCTGATACATTTTAGTATCCAGCCCTGTATAATTAGACCATTTCTTATTAACCGGTGGAATGATAAAAAGCACGTCAGTATTCATCTGAGCAAACTGATGGAGCACCAACTGCAAATCATTGAACTCAGGCGACTTAGTATAGTTGAATGTCTTCTGGGCCCCTTTCAAGGCCTTGTAATTTCCCTTAATCCGATTGTTATAGAAATGATTAGAGATCCCAAAGCGGTTGTTGTTCGTTGCCTTGGCCGCTAATTTATCAGCTTTGGCTGACAGAGCCTCGTAAGAGAAATCATCCGGTAATGTAGCAGCCTTCTTGACAATTTTTTCATCATAGTTCAGACTGTTTACAACAAATTGACTATAGAAGTTATCTTCCTTTTTCAATACCTGTTCCCTAAGCTTGAGCTGGGCTCGATCGGATTTGGATAATGTTTGTCCTTTAGCAACTTTTTCTACCATCTTAGACAGAGAGGCCGCTGGATAAAGCCTAAGGAAACGTTTTGCTGCATAGCGATCATAAGGGGTTCCTTTTTGATTCTGCAAAAAGCTCACCAGCTGGTCGTTGCTAAAGAAGCTTTGAAAGGCTGCCGGATTAGCACCATCCTTGACGAACCATTGGGGAGAAATAACATAAACCGCCTGCTTATGGGTCATCTGAGGAATAATTTGCTGCATGCCATAGTACTGAGTTAGAGATGCCGCACCTTTTTGTCCCAAGAGATAGGGAGTATAGCCGCGGTCGTAGGCATCAGCTAAGACGGAAGGGTGCATGGCATCTATCCGTGACCATTCACTGGAACCAAAAAAAGGAACAAAGCGATGTCTAGGGTCACCGAGAGCACGGACTTTCTTGGCCCGACTTTTAAAACTAACCTTAGTCAAAGCGGCTGCATCAGTCTTCTCAGCCTGAAAGGAATGTCCCCGATTAGTCGGATAAAGACCAATTAGGGCAATAACCAAGATAAAGGCACAGATCAGAGGGCCAAAAATTTGCCACAAACGTTTAAGCATTGCGTAACTCCGTTACTCCTTGAACAATCTTATTGGCAGTATTCCAGTCATCACGACCAAATTCTGAAACAGGTACACTGATATCGAAATGATTTTCCAATTCAACAATCAATTCAACAGTCCCCATACTATCGAGCACACCGGCATCGAATAAATCCTCGTCCATCATATCAGACACATCTTCCATGAAAAGATCGTCAATAATTTCAATAACTTCTGCTTTAATATCCATTTTTATTCCCCTTTACTTTTTAATCAGTGGATTATTAAACCACTGGGCATCTAGGAAACCTGAGAAGAGCAGGAAGGAAACCATCACTACATGGAAAGTAATAAAGATCCCTAAAGCTTGCGTCCACTTATTATCAGGCAGAGGCTCCTGCCCCTTCTTCCTTCTTTCCTTATTGATTTTTTTCTTTTTTCGGAACCAGGCATCATTAATAACAAGACCGACACCATGGAAAAGACCGTAAGCGATATAGTACCAAGTCACTCCATGCCAGAAGCCCATTACCAACATATTAACGAGATAGGCTACGCTGGAGGTGACATTGCGATTGTCAAAAACCTTCTTTTGAATTAAGAGCTTAACCAATCGCATGAAAATGAAATCTCGAAACCAAAAAGATAAGCTCATGTGCCAGCGATTCCAAAATTCCTTTAGATCCCTTGAAATGAAGGGCTTATTAAAATTAATTGGGCTCTTAATTCCCATGAGATTGGAGATTGCTAAAGCAAACATAGAATAGCCTGCAAAGTCAAAAAAGAGGTCCAAACCATAGGCATACATAACACCGAGAGTATAACGGTTGAAAATACCGCCCATTTGAAGGGAAGCTTCCTTCATTGGATTGAGTAAGTAGGTCTCATCCAAATAGGCAATGATAAACTTGTAGAGAAAGCCCAGCATAATCCAATAGACAGCCTGCTCCAGCATGTTGAGCAGCTCATCTCGTTCAGGAATATTTTGGTAATCCTCATCAAAACGCTTGAAGCGATCAATTGGGCCACTTGAAAAAGTTGGCATAAAGAGCAAGAAACGCAGGAACTGCCAGAGAGTAAATTCCTTGAGCACTCCGTCTCGCATCTCAATAATCATGCCGACCGCTCGAAAGGTCAGATAGGAAATCCCTAGAAAACCAAAGAGGGAGCCAAAACCATGCGATATAGTCGGTGCTACTTTGACAAAGACCAGCGGCAAAATCGACAGGCCAGTCCACACATAGAAAACTCCAGAACTATTGGCTCGCCCGCGATAAACCTTATAGGAAAAAACCAAGACTGTTTCCCAGATGACATAAAACAAGAGGGAAATCAGCTGATTAAGATCTTTTCCTGTCAGCATCAGGACAATAAAAGCCAGACTGACTAAGGCTTCATAGGGAGCGAAACGTTTCTTGAAGAAGAGGCCAATGAAAATCGGCAAAACCGCCAAAATAATATAGACAAAATACTGGGGATTCCCATAAGCCTCCAACTGAGGCAGAGAGGTCAAAAAGCTGATCATCGCTTATTCACCTCATTCATAAGTCCTTTAATATCAATCTTGCCATTAGGGGTCAGCGGCAGGTCATCACGATAGAGAAATTTGGAGGGCATCATGTAGTCCATCATAATATCCTTGAGATCCTCTTTGATGGCCTTAGTGATATCCAAGGCCTTGTCAAATTGCTCCGCCACTCCGTCTTTGAGAACGATATAGGCCAGAAGATTTTGCACCTTGTGGTCTTTATTGTAGCGCGGAACTGCTACAGCTGAATCAACATACTGAGACTTATTAAGGCTCTGAGCCACATCTTCCAACTCAATACGGAAACCGTTGAACTTGATTTGGAAATCCATCCGACCACCGTAGAGCAAGAGGCCTTCATCAGTCATCTTGCCCAAATCTCCTGTATGGTAGGCTGGCAAACCCTTATAACTAAAGAAAGATTCTGATGTCTTTTCAGGATTGTTGAGATAGCCCTTGGATACGGCAGGGCCTGAAACGATAATTTCACCCTGCTGACCATTAGGCAGCGGATTGCCCGCTTCATCAATGACATAGGTTGGCGAATCCTCCTTGGTATATCCGATTGGCAGGCGCTTGCAGGTTGCCAGCATCTCATCGGTCACAGCAACAGCTGATAAAGCAACGGTTGCTTCGGTTGGGCCATAAGCGTTGACAATACGGGCCTGAGGGAAACGATCTCGCAATTTCTGAGCCGTCTTAACCGTTAATTCTTCCCCATCAAAGTAGAAATGAGTCAGCTGAGGCAGGGTTTGGCTATTAAAATCATCCGACAGCATGGCCATATCAACAAAAGATGGTGTTGAAGTCCAAACCCCAATCGGTAGCTCATTGATCGTTACAAAAAGTTTCTTAAAATCAACAATAATTTCCTTAGGGAGGGCAAAGAGGGTGCCGCCCTTAGCTAGAGTCGGAGCCCAGTACATAACCGATAAGTCAAAGGAATAAGGCGGCTGAGCCAACATCTGCGGATGCTCAGGAATGCTGAACTCTGGATCGCTGATTAGCCAGTTGGTGAAGCTCAAGAGGTTGTCATGTGAGATTTGCACTCCCTTTGGTTTACCAGTCGTCCCTGAAGTAAAAATAATATAGTAGTTATCATCTCCTTGAACAGGATGGGTCAACTGGTAGACTGTTTTTGTCGCAAAAGCGGCTTTAACGTCCGATAGACTTAGTATCGGCGTAGTCACATTAGCCATCGGAAAGGCACCGATAGAAATGATCAGGCTAGGTTTAGCGACTTCTAAGATGGCTTCAATCCGATCTAAAGCTGAGTGCTGATCAACCGGAATATAGGCATGGCCTGACTTACTGAGGGCAAGAAAACTTGCTAACATTTCATACTCTTGACCACCAAAAACCATGACTGGTGATTGAGCAGGTAAAGCCAAAGTATCAAGGTAAGCAGCTAGACTATCAGAGTCAGATTTTAATTCACCATAAGTATGGACTTCTCCCAGAATATTATAAACGGGATAGTCCGCCTGAGACTGAGCAAAAGCTTCAATCGTCTGAATCATATCTTTAATCACAGTAGTCTAACCTCTCTTAAAATTCGTTGTAAATAAAGTTGCCTTGACCGCGGCCTAGATAACTAAAGAAATATAGTAACATCAGAATGATAATAAAATACAAGGCTGTCCGCCACAAGAATCGCCAATAGGCCTTCATGTTTGCTTTCCCTCTCATCTTTGAATTTGCAGATTTAAGCTCCCTCTCAGACCGAGTTACCAACTCCAATCAGAATCAGTCTTAAGTCTTCCCTCTGCAATATTTAGTCTCTTTATTTTACCATATTATTACAGAACGGAGATAGGTAACCGTTTTCAGGTTAAGCAAATTCCTGAAATCTCATTTTTGAAATAGGAAGAAGACTAGAATTTAGCCAAGAAAAAATCAGCTCCCTCGAGTAAGAGCTGATCTTGTGTTTGATGTCATTATGCAGACAAGACTTTACGTCCTTTGCGGCGACGTGCTGCAAGAACACGACGGCCGTTCTTAGTTGCCATACGATGACGGAATCCGTGTTTACGTTGACGACGGATCTTACTTGGTTGGTAAGTACGTTTCACCTGGAATACCTCCTCATAGATTTTCGTATTCGTTTAGCCGGCTATTATTATGATCAGTTACTAAACATACTTATTCATTTTATCCTAAGGCTAAGCACTTGTCAAGATTGCTCCCTCCTTTTTTCTGCTAATTTGCGATTAATCTTTTCCAAACGTCGGGTCAATATAAAATAAACGACTCCCCATATCAATAGATAGGTAAGAATAACATTAGCTAATAGTGTTAGTGATAAAAGGTGCCAGCCATAATGATTTAGACCATTCATCAAGACAACTGAACTGTAAACTAAACAAAAATGTAAAAGTAATCTAAAAACAAAAGAGGGCCTCTCTAACTCAAAAATCATGGAGAATAGGCCAATCAGCCCACTAATCCAGACGACATTTGTGATTTGCAAGACAGTCTGATCCTCTGCCCCATTTAACCAAAGGGTAGCTATGAAACTCAAGCTGCCAAAACCAATCCCCAGCAAAAAGTAAATGATGCCCTTCCGAATTGCTATCGTCATTTCTTCACCTCACAAACCCAAACGTTTTTCTAAATTGCTTAAGTAACGCCGGCTGATATCCAGCTTACGTTGGCCTGTCAAAATTGCCAGCATATTTCCTGAAAAGCTGGCTTCCAGAGCCTCTAAATGGTTGATATTGAGCAGTGCATGCTTAGACACCTGCACAAAGTCAGGATTGTTCAGTCTCTCCGCAAATTTATAGAGACGATCATTGGTCAAAAAGCGACCCTTGCACGCTTCCAAAATTAAATGACTGCCTTCAACATCTACATAAATTAGGTCTTCAACTTTAAGCATCTCAATCCGATCACTAGTCTTGATGGGAAGAACCGTCACATCTTCCCGACCATAACTTGACAGATAATCCAGCACGTCCTGAACTTCTTTTGATTTTTCCTGACTTTGAACCAAAACTCGAACCTCATTCGGTTCTAAAGCTTTAATTTTCTCAAAGCGATAGTGCATGCTCTATCTCCTATTTTTTTCTTTCTATCTTAACTTTTTAGAGCTAGTTATGCAATCATCAATTGACCGAAAGGATAGCAAAACAAATCAAAAGAAAGTAAAGGTTGCCGAAAAAAAGGAAAATTCTTTCAAAAAGTCCAAAATATTTTTTCAAAAAAGGAAGAATCAGAGCGGCTACTAAACCGTAGAGGCCTAATTCAACCAGAACTTTTAAACAATTCGCAAGCTGATAAAAATTGTGTTTTAAAGGGAGGAAAGCATCTTCAAAATTCAAGAGCACTAGGGCCAAGGCTGTAAATTGAAAAATGGCAAACAAGAGATGCAAGCGGCCTTCGAATGTCCTTTCCTGCCCTTCTATGTCTGTTGGAAAAACGGCGACTCCTAAGGTTCCAAGCAAAGCTAGGCAAAGTAAAACAATAGCTTTTTCCTTAAAATCAAATTGATAAGTCCAAAATCCTAAGGCTAAAGCTAAGGAAATGTTCCGCAAAGCCGACAACAGACCGGCCAGCTGAAAATAATTCTTATGATCGCCAATCCCATAATCACTGACTGCCTGAGAAATCGGATGATAGACTCCTCTGTTCTTGATATGCAATACTGTTAACAAATAATAATAGACTAGAATACAGATGATAGCTAGGACAGCAAAAATATCAGTTAGCATAGTTTTAATCTCCTTTAAATCCTTTTTTAGCTGAGGATCGCTTCTTAGATTTTTTTAGCTTTTCTTGCAAAAACACTCATGCCCAGCAAAAGCAAGCCAGCTAAGAAACTCAAGCCAAGGACCAAGAACTCTTGACTGAGGCTGGTCAGTTTCTCCCATTTTAGGCCAATCCCCAAGTATTCCTGAACACTTAGCCCAGGCCGATGCCAACTCACCACTTGATCACCAATCAGAATATGACGATAAGCAGAGGCGACATAGGTCCAAGGGGTATATTTCATCAGAGTTTGAGCAGAATCTGGCAGAGTTCCGATTGGGACATAAACGCCGACCAAAAAACCTGAGGCTGTTCCGATGATCACCCCCAATCGCTCCACAACCTCTGAAGTCTTAATAAATTGCACGACTGCTAAACCGATCACCGCACTCATCACACTGCTAGCAACCATAAGGGCAAACAGTTTCAATCCTTGCTCCAAAGAAACAAAATCCAAATTATCCTGCCAGCTAAAATAGACAGCCATCAGCAAATAGACCAAAACCTGCATAATCACGCCAATAACCGTGCTGGAGATAACATAACCGAGATTTAACTGAAAAAATGTCGTGTCTGTCAAAAGAAAATCGTCTAACTTATGACTTTCCCAATCACGCACTAGGCGAGTAATACCAGTCCAAACAGTCGTCACAGAAGCTACTGCCAAGGTACCGCCCATAATCCATTGATCCAGCATTTTCTCAGGGTGGCTAGTGCCAGACCAAGCATCCTGCATGTTTTTTTGCAAAAAGATGAGATAAAGACCAAAGGCAATCCAGGCTCCCATGAGGGAGAAAAAAACGGTCACCTTATTGTGAAAATAGAGTCGTAAGTTCCTTTTTGCCATTGTAATCATAGGTACGCTCCTTTTTAGTTCTTAAATTCTGTTCCTGCGACAGCCATAAAGACATCATTGATGTCTCCTTTTTGAAAATCAAAATCAAGGATATGATTTTGATGATTGACTAGAAAATCCAAGGCTTGTGGCATAGTCAAATCTTCAAACAGCAACCAACCATCGGCTTTTTCTTCATAGGTTAGTCCCGAGAATTCCGCCTGATCGGCCTTAATCAAGAGACGATTTTTGGCATATCGATCCTTGAGTTCTTGAGCAGAGCCTTGGACCAGAACACGACCATGGTCAATAATATAGGCCATATCAGCATTTTCGGCTTCTTCCAAGTAGTGAGTGGTCAAAAAGATAGTCAACCCTTCTTCTCTTTTCAGCTGATGCAGCAGATCCCAGATAGCCTTGCGGCTTTGGAGATCCAAACCCGTTGTCGGTTCGTCTAAGAAAAGCAGATCTGGCTTAGTCAAAAGAGCTCTAGCGATATCCACTCGACGCCGTTGACCACCTGACAAAGTACCATATTCCTGTTTGAGAAGATCCTCAATCGAAAGCATCTCGATCAAGTCTTCAATCCAAGCCTTGTCAATTTGGCGATAAAGACCTGCTCGACTCTCCAAATTTGCCTGAACGCTCAATTCCTCATCAAGAACACTTTCCTGAAAAACCATGCCAATCTTGAGATTCGGTGCTAATTTGACCTGACCTGAACTGGCTGCCAAAAGCCCTGTCAAAATCTTAATCGTGGTTGATTTCCCAGCCCCATTGGTCCCAATATAGGCGAGCAATTGTCCCTTATCTACCTGAATATTGAGGTTTTCCAGAACGGCCTTCTCACCGTAGACCTTCGTTAAATTTTTCGTTTCAATGAGCATCTGATCACCCGCTTTCCTTTCATTGGCCTAATTTTATCAAAGGAAAAACAGTTTGTGTTCACAATTTAGCCAAGCGGTCAAAATTCATAGGTAAGCGGAGAAAAAATACCCTGAACATTAGAATTTTTATCTAGATTTTACAATACCTATCATCTTCTTGATATGGTGTTCCCAATAGATAAAAGCTCGAAGCCTTAGTAGCCATCAGCCGAACTGGTCGTTTTATTGTTTGGTACTCCGTTAAAAACTAACTGGGTTGAAGCCATAACAAAACGAGTCTGGACTCTTGTCCCAGACTCGTTAGTATTGTTCTAGCTTACCAGATTGACACAGTGATGGGGAGTAAGGCTTGTCGGGTAAACCAAGAAGTCTTACCTCGAACCACTGCCGATTGTTTTTTGTAACTGGGCGCTTCTTAGTTTTTAAGCGTCTGGGACAAACAGCCATGATAGCTTAGCCCTCACCCACAAAGTATTGTTCTCTGAAGATTACGTATAAAAAGTTCAGACTCGTTAACATTGTTCTAGATTTACTAGATTGACGCAGTGGTTGATTGATGGTCCTTATCCCTTTCGTAGCAAGGGATAGCAGCCAACCTAATCAACTGTGCGGAGGTGGGATTGAAATGCTCCAGTGGACTTTGGCAGTCTGGGGATAAACTGCCAAAACCTGCCATCTAAAAATAGAAAAGTGGCAGAGATCTGAACCCTAAAATAAGAGAGCGAGGAAAATCCAAATCGTGATTTTATCACGATTTACTGATTGAGTCCCACTCTCTATTAGTTTAATCGTCTCGACTAGGAACAACAACCACATAGCGCTTAGGGTCGTGTCCCTCTGAATAACTGTCGACGTCAGGAATTTTGGCAATTGTTTTATGGATAATCTTACGTTCATCGTTGGACATACTGTCCATATGATAAGCCTGACCGCTGTCTGAAACACGCTCAGCAATCTTATGGGCAAAATCAATCAAGGTCTCCATGCGACGTTCGACATAATCATGAACATTAACTGTCACTGAGAAGGAACGAGAATAATGGTCATGTAAGAAGTTTTGAGCTAAAATTTGCAGGGATTTAAGCACTTTACCATGGTAACCGATGACTCGTCCAGCCTCCGGTGCTTCAACCTGAATGGTGATTTGACGGCCGGATTGATTAGTTGTTAAACCAGCCTCCACATCCATTTCGTAGATAATATTTTCAAGATAGGTTGTCACAGCTTCAGCGGCTTCACCAATATCCTTGTCGGCCTTAGTTTCAGTCTGATTAGACTCACTCGTAGCGTTAGTAAAACGACGCGGCTCCGGTTCTGAATCCTCAGCTACTGACTGTGCTGAATCCTCTTGGACAACCACGTCATCCGCCACAGGGCCAGCTGCTCTTTGATTAACCGACTTCTGTGAATTTTCAGGAGAAAGCTCAGTTGAATCAGCAGCTTGACTATCCTCAGCTTCTAGCTCATCTTCCCAATCAAGGCCTTCCTTGTCCAGTTCTTCCTTCTTACGTCGATACTCTTCAACAATTTCATCGGGAAGTAAATCGCTAAGAACAGAAGTTATGGAACGTCTAGCATCCAGCATTTCAGATTTGGCTTTATCATTAACGATTTGCCCACGATTTTCCAAATACTTGATAATGCTCGTCACCTTGCGGGACTCTGCTGCCTCTTGTTTGAGAGCTTCCTCGGAGGCTTCCCGTTTACTCAAGGCTTTTGGTAAATTCCGAACGATCTCTTGATCGGCTTGAGAAACAGTCGTGCGGCTGATGACTTCTACATCAACTTTGGCTGGTTTCTTACCAAAACCGAAAAAACCTTTTTTACCGCGCGAGAGAACGCGGATAGAAGCCTTGGTTCTAGTGATACCTAAATCACTAAGACCTGCCTGAATTGCTTCTTCAACAGTATTACCTGTGAATACTACCATAATATCTATACTCCTTCGCTAACAGAAAATTTGCGCCTTTTTCTGATGCGTCTACTTACGTTTTTTTCGCGCTCTTTTTTTGGCTCGACGAATTTTTGCTTCCCTTTCCTTTTCTTGTGCCTCCTTACGTTCCCGCTCAGCAATAATCTTAAAGGGATTGTGGAAAATCAAAAGCTGAGCTACCTGAAATGCATTACCAATTGCCCAGTAGAGAGCAATCCCACTTGTGAAGCGAGTCCCAATCCACAAAATAAAGAGAGGCATAATAATGCTAGTAGCTGTCATAAAGGCATTCTTTTCCTTAGCCGCCTTGTTGCTGAGCCACATAGACAGATAGGTAAAAATAGCTGCCAGAATCGGCAAAATATAGGTACCGTCATTTTCACCTAAATTCCAGAATAGGAAATTTCCTTGACTCAAGGCAGGTACCCGAATCAAAGCCTGATAAAGAGCCATCATCACTGGAAATTGGATGACTAAAGGCAATAAAGCTGCCCATTGGTTCACGCCATTTTCTTTGTAGAGTTCTTGCGTTTTTATGGCCTGCATATTGCGGTCGTCAGCGTATTCTTTCTGAATCCGTTTCAGCTCAGGCTGAAGCTCTTGAATTTCTTGGCTAGATTTAATCTGACGATTATAAAGAGGAATCAGGGCTAAACGAACAATTAGGGTAAAAAGAATGATCCCAATCCCGACCGAACCACCAAAGGATAGCCACTGAATAGCACGACCAAAACCGTAAACCAACTGATCCCAACCTGTCGATGAACTGTTAACTGGATTGCGACGAGCACAGGCAGACAAGACAATCAAAGCTGCTAGGACTAGACCACTTAACTTAACTTTTTTTTTCACAAAATATTCCTTTCAACACAAATCTATTAAATCATCAGGAGCTCACCAATAGGCAATACTCAATCTTGATAGACACCAGCTAGACTGAGAACATGTTTTAAATTCTGTCTCACTGCCTGATAGTCCATATCTTCAACGCCTTTTCGAGCAATAATAACAAAGTCATCGTTGCTTAAATGCGGAGCCAATTCCATCAAAACATGTCTCATCTTCCGTTTGATCCGATTGCGGATAACGGCATTGCCAAGCTTTTTACTGACCGACAGGCCAACTCTAAAATGCTTCTGTGACTTTTCTAAACTATAAACGACAAATTTCCTATTGGCGACACTCTTGCCTCGCCTAAAAATAGCTTGAAAATCTAAGTTTTTTTTAACACGATAGGTCTTCTTCAAGGCAGTCTCCAAACACTCTAAATTACCCCTTATTATACCATAAAAGAGCCAAAAGCCAAAAATACCCTAGATTCAACACGATCTATCTAACCTCTCAGACGCTTCCCTTTGCCAAGCTACATTTTATCACTAGTTAGCTATAAATACCAGACCAATTGAGTTCTAAGTATTAAATCAGCCCCAAAAGTATTCAGGTGAAAGATTGACTGTTATACGATAGAAATTAAATGTTATACAATTAAAGTTCGGATTTTAACTTGTTAGTTTCTGTTTTCTGTGTATAATAAGACCTAAAAGCGTTTCTAAGCGAACTTTTTGGCAGCTATCTTTTACAGCATTTAAATGCAAGCACAGCTGCCTTCTTTCTACATTGCCTATATGGCCATCATTAATTAGTAAGGAGTTTCCACATGCCTCAACACTATCTAAGAAAAAGTGCCCTGCTACTCTCACTGGTCACAGCTGGACTAGTTGCCAACCGAGTCACAGCCGATGAACAGCTTCCTCAATCCCAGTCCCAAACTCAAAACCAAGTAGCAAGCGCCAGTGGCGTTAGCAGTCAACAAGTTGCAACCAGTCAAGACCAAAGTCAGAGCTATGCTAATGCCCAAGCCCCTGCTGGCCAAGTATCAAATAGCCAAGAGCAGCCGATCAATCAAAACCCAACTCCGCAAACTGCCGATCAAGAAAAGGCTGATGATACTAAACCAATTGAAGGTGAAAAAGTAGATGTCCAAATCCTTTCAACTACCGATCTCCACACCAATCTGGTTAACTACGATTACTATCAAGACAAGAATGCCCAAAATATCGGTCTAGCCAAGACCGCCCTTCTCATTGATCAGGCTGAAAAGGAAAATCCTAACTCTGTCTTGGTTGATAACGGTGATACCATTCAAGGCACCCCACTGGGAACTTACGAAGCACTCATCAATCCTGTTAAGCAAGGTCAACAGCATCCTATGTACAAGGCTTTTACGACCTTGCATTATGATGCCGCTTCTTTGGGAAACCATGAATTCAATTATGGTTTAGACTACCTCAATCGCGTTGTTGATTCAGCAGGTCTACCAATCGTCAATGCCAATGTCATTGATGCGAGAACTGGCAAACACTATTTCAATCCCTACATTATTATTCCCAAAACTTTTACCGATATTAACGGCCGGCAAGTCACCATCAATGTTGGTATCACAGGTATCGTTCCACCTCAAATTATGAATTGGGATAAGGCTAATTTAGAGGGCAAGGTCAAAACCATCGATGCCGTTCAAGCTGTCGAGGCTGTCGCTCCCGAGATGCGAGCTAAGGGAGCTGACATTGTTTTGGTCATGTCCCATTCAGGTATTGGTAACGACCACTATGATATTGGTGAAGAAAATGTTGGCTATCAAATTGCCAGTGCTAAGGGAATCGATGCAGTTGTCACCGGTCATGCCCATGCTGAATTTCCATCGGGGAATGGTACAGGAGTCTACGAAAAAATTCCTGGTGTCGATGGTTTTAACGGCAAAATCAACGGTATCCCTGTTACCATGGGCGGAAAATATGGCGATCATCTAGGCGTTATCAAGCTCAACCTGCTCTTCCAAGGGGGCAAATGGAAGGTTGAGCAGAGTCACGCTGAAATTCGCAAGATTGACAGCAATTCTGACCAGGCTGATGAAAGAATTTTAAACCTAGCCAAACCTGATCACGAAGCCACTATCGATTATGTCCGTGAACAAGTAGGAACAACAACAGCTCCAATCAATAGCTATTTTGCCCTAGTAGCAGACGACCCTTCCGTTCAAATCGTCAATAATGCTCAACGCTGGTATCTGAAGGAGCAACTGGCAGGAACACCAGAAGCCAGCCTACCCCTTCTCTCAGCAGCTGCTCCTTTTAAAGCCGGCGCTCGCAATGATGCTTCTTCCTATACTGATATTCCTGCCGGTCCAATCGCTATTAAAAATGTTGCAGACCTTTATCTCTACGACAATGTTACAGCCGTTCTCAAAGTTACTGGTAAAGATCTGCGGGAATGGCTGGAAATGTCAGCTGGCCAGTTTAACCAGATCGACCCTAGCAAGACAGGACCTCAACAACTGATTAATACCGACTATCGTACTTATAATTTTGATGTCATCGATGGCATCAACTACACATTCGATGTCACGCAGCCTAATAAATATGACATTGATGGCAACCTCGTCAATCCAGACGCTCATCGTGTCCGGGACTTAACCTACATGGGACAGCCTGTTGCTGATAACCAAGAATTTATGGTGGCAACCAACAACTATCGGGCAAGCGGGAACTTCCCAGGTGTGAGAAATGCTAGCGAAAACCGACTGCTCAACTTAGAAAACCGCCAGATTCTCATCAATTACATTACGGCTGAAAAAATTATCAACCCCACTGCCGACAACAATTGGCGTTTTGCCGATACCATCAAGGGACTGGATGTTCACTTCCGCACAGCCGAGCGGGCGAAAAATCTCCTTAATCAGAAGACAACCATTCAGTTTGTTGCAGCCGATCCTAGTCAGAATGGCTTTGGCGACTTTAAGTACATCTATACCGAAGCCACTGATCCAAGCCGTCCAACAACTCCAGCAGATCCACAAGCCAAGGAACAAGAGCAGACCGCTAAACCAGCCTTGTCGCTCCAAAAACGTCAAGCTATCTTACAAATGGTAACCAGCAACTACCAAAACCTGCAAAGTCAGACAGCAGCCCCAACAGGCTCCAAGACCAGCAAGCAGGCTGAATTACCAAAAACAAATGGGCAATCTAGCTGGAGCCTGAGCCTAGTCGGTCTCCTTATCAGCATATTTGCGGCTAATCTTTTGCCTAAATCTAAACGCCACTGATAGAACAATTCCCCAGTTAACTTAAAAGCTCCCACTAGTACATTGACTAGTAGGAGCTTTTTTCCTGATGATCAAGCGATCATCATTTATCACTCATTAAAGTTTTCTTCGCTTCTTCAATCTGCCAGTGTACCTGATCAAAGCCTGTGCCACCCAGTGAATTACGGCGCTCAACGGCAGTCCTCGATTGCAGGGCAGTATAGATGTCTCCCTCAATCAGATCAGAGATTTCTTGATAGCGCTCTAAGGGGACATCTTGAAGGTAGTGACCATTCTTGGTGCATTCTAAAACCAGCTTACCAACAATTTCGTGAGCCTGACGGAAAGGAAGCCCCCTGACAGCCAGATAGTCTGCTAGTTCTGTTGCATTGGAGAAATCTTTTTCGGTTGATTCAGCCATGTGGCGGTCGTTGACCGTCATACTGGACAACATTCCCGCCAAGATATCAATAGCCACCGTGATGGTTTCCGCTGTATCAAACATACCTTCCTTATCCTCTTGCAGGTCCTTATTGTAAGCGAGAGGCAGGGATTTCATAACCGTCAGCAGGCCAGTCAAATTGCCATAAACTCGGCCTGTTTTCCCACGAATGAGTTCAGCCATGTCAGGATTTTTCTTCTGTGGCATGATAGAAGAGCCTGTGGAAAAGGTATCAGATAAGGTGACGAACTGGTACTCGTTAGAACACCAATTAATGATCTCTTCGCAAATGCGGCTCATGTGCACCATGAGGATACTGGCATTGGCCAAAAATTCCAAAATAAAGTCTCGATCAGACACCGCATCCAGAGAATTGCTATAGGGAGCATCAAAGCCCATCAAATCGCTGGTCAGTTGGCGATCAATAGGGAAGGTTGTCCCAGCCAGAGCTGCAGCTCCCAAGGGCGAAAGATTGGTGTGCTTTTGGTTAAAGGTAAACCGCTCACTATCTCTGGTAAACATGCTGTAGTAGGCCATGAGGTGATGACCAAAGGAAATCGGCTGGGCATGCTGCAGATGGGTGTAGCCCGGCATAATAGTATCAACATGCTTATCAGCCAAATCAACCAAGGTTTGTCGCAAATGATGCAGTTTATCCAGCACTTCAACTAATTTAGCCTTGAGATAGAGGTGCATATCGGTCGCCACTTGGTCATTACGTGAACGAGCCGTATGGAGCTTTCCAGCTACTGGTCCAATTTTCTGAGTCAAAAGTGACTCCAGATTCATGTGGATATCTTCATTGGCGATATCAAATTCTAGCTGACCAGCATAGAAGTCCTGCAAGAGTTCCTCAAGACCTGTTTTGATTTGGCTAGCTTCTTCAGGACTGATGATGCCTGTTTGCCCCAGCATGGTCACATGAGCAATGGAACCCTTTAAGTCAAATTCTGCCATCTTTTGGTCAAAAGAAATAGAAGCACCGAATTCCTCGACCCATTTTTCTAGACCTGCTTCAAAACGGCCGCCCCAGAGTTTATGATTTTCTGCCATAGTATTACCAGATTCGCTTAGCTAGCGAACATTCCCTTTCTTTAATGTTACAACATCTATTATAAAGACAAGAAACCCAGCTAGTGAGTCAACCAGCCTTCTTTATATCCCCTTACAGTCAAGACAAGGCAAAGCCTTAGTTAAATCCGCTGTCACTGGATCTAACACGCCAGTCCTATGGGACCTTGGCTAAAGCACCTAATGGACCTGTACAGAGGTAAACTAAGCTAGCATGGCCAACAAAGACTTGTCTTCCAACACTGCGCCGCATCAGACTGTTCTACTAAAATAGTCAGTAGAAGGCCGTACTTTTGTTTCACTCCCAAAAGTACAGCAAGCTGAAACTAAGATATAAAGCCCTTAAGCGTTTCAAAGAAAACCTACCTAGTTTACAGAAACACAGGCGTGGTCAGTGTGCAAGGACCTATCGTTTTGATTTTCAACAGGTATTACCATCATATCAAAAAAACTAGCCTATGTCATAGCTAGTTTTGATGGTCTCACAGGACTTGTCCCTAAAAGGAAGAGCACTTCTTCCTCTTGGGCCCGTCAGTCGCCTCACCGGACGGCCTCATCGGGCATTAAGTTTAAAGAAAAGAGGTCCAGATGGGGCTCTCTGACCCCTTTTATCTGAAGATTTTCCTTGCCTTTATTTTGAGCTCTGCCCACTCACCTCTCACATTAACATTATTTGTTATTAACTTGTGAGTTGACTTGAGTTGGCAGCCCCCAAAGTTTAATGAATCCTACAGCCGCATCTTGATCAAAACTATCTGCTGTAGTGTAGGTTGCCAAATTTTCATCATAAAGAGAATTCGGCGACTTCCGTGCCACAACCTTAGCAGTTCCCTTGTACAATTTCACTTTTGCAGTTCCATTAACCACTTTTTGAGTTTCTTTGATATAGGCCAAAATACTTTCCGTCGCTGGGCTAAACCAAAGGGCATTATAAATCAAATTAGATAATTCATTTTCAAGAATTGGTTTAAAGTGGGACACTTCCCGAACCAAGGTCAGGTCTTCAATTTCCTTATGTGCGGTCAACAGTGTAATAGCACCAGGGCATTCATAGATTTCCCGAGACTTGATACCGACCAATCTGTTTTCTACATGGTCAATCCGACCGACACCGTGCTTCCCAGCCAAATCATTTAATTTTTGAATTAAATCAGCCAATTTCATTTCTTGACCATCGATAGCCACCGGTTTACCAGCTTTAAATTCAATATCAACAAATTCAGGCGTATCAGGAGCCTCTTCAACAGAATTGGTAATACCAAAGGCTTCTTCAGGGGCCTGATTCCATGGATTTTCAAGGACACCGCATTCATTGGCACGCCCCCAAAGGTTTTGGTCAACTGAATAAGGATTGTCAAGATCAGCAGGAACTGGCACGCCATTCTTCTTAGCGTATTCAATTTCTTCTTCTCTGGACCATTTCCATTCCCGAACTGGCGCAATAACCTTCAACTCTGGATCAAGAGCCGCAATAGCCACTTCAAACCGAACTTGGTCATTCCCCTTACCAGTACAGCCATGAGCGATAGTCGTTGCTCCAGTCTTATGAGCAATCTCAACCAATTTCTTAGAAATTACTGGACGGCTGAGGGCTGATACTAAAGGATACTTTTGTTCATAGTAAGCATGAGCCTGCAAAGCTGGCAAAACATATTCCTCAGCAAATTCATCCTTAACATCAAGGACGTAAGACTCAACAGCTCCAACGCTCAGCGCCTTATCATGGATGAATTCCAAGTCCTTACCTTCACCGACATCCATGCAGACAGCAACAACATCGTAATCTTTTTTCAACCAAGTAATCGCGACGGAGGTATCAAGTCCCCCTGAGTAAGCTAGAATGACTTTTTCTTTTGACATAATTATTTCTCTTTTCTTCTTTTTTAGGCTGTTTTTTGTATATCTCAACCTTACGAAAGTCATTATATGGTATTTTTATTCATGAGTCAAGTACTTTTTGTATTTTTTTTTCGATTTTTTTATAATTTTTTGTTTTTTATTCATGTTTTGGGTAAATATACAGGAAATTATTCATTTGAAGACGAAAAGTCTCTAGTAAGTTCCAATACAGCTTCAAAACTATTACCGCTCTCACCTACCTCTGCACAGGTTCATCAAGATACCCCAGAGACTTGCTATTAAACACCCCTCACTTGATAGCCAACACCAAGCACTATGGCACATTGACCTCAACCCCACACGAGGCCGAACAAACACCAACACCATATCGCAAACCCCTTAGATCTGGCAAAAAGGAATTTAGAAAACCGTTGCTGATAATCAAACATCTTGAAAGATTTTATACTTTTAGCAGCCATATTTGTAAAAGTTCGAAACACCAGCAGCTATACCTGCCATTTCACAGCATAACAGTATAGTAGACTAACAATATCGACTGTAGCAGAGGTGAGATTGAAATGCTCCAGTAGACTTTGGCAGTCTGGGGATAGACTGCCAAAGCCTGCCACCTAAAAATAGAAAAATAGCAGAGGCCTGAGCCTTAAAATGGGAGGGCGAGGAAAATCGAAATCACCATTTCATAACGATTTACCGATTTTTGTCTCATTCTCAACCTATGCAGGAGTAAGGCTTCTTGGCCTAACCAACAAAGTCTTAGAAACTGTATTCACAAGTTTAAATTCTTAGCCTCAGCTGGAAAAAGCGACCATAAGGTCGCTCAAAGCAGACAGTTGCCGTCGTGGTAAAAAGACGATTGACCCTATTTAAGTCAATCGTCGAGGGGATTTTCAAGACCCTAGGCTTGAAAATGAGCAATGGAACTCCGTTAGGAGGTCGCTTGCGTCCCTACCACATAAGGCTAACTGTCAAAAAATGTGAATACAAGTTCTTACCCTCATGCTCTCTAAACCAGTTAAATCGAATTCGAATATTTTAGATGTCATCTATAGCTTACATGATCTTACAGCTGAGAGCGCAGCACTCATGATCGTCTGTTCCAACCTCTTATGATCCTCTTTTCACCATACCGGCAGAAATTAGAAAATAATTTTTGCAAAAAAAAGAACCCGCCGTCGCGGGTCCCTTTCCATTTCACAGTATATTGGGAGAGAGATGAGAAATGGGTTTCGAATAAATAAGAAGTTCGGGATAAGTTTGCGTCTGTCTTCTATCAGAATAATTATTGGGAGAGAGAAACTGATAGAAAACTTCATCCCTACGCTGATTAGTATATCTCAAATCAAAGATTTTTAAACCACAATATCTTGAATTGTCGTTTTTTTATCTTGAAATGTCAAAATTTCTCTTGAAATGCATTTTTTATCCCCAACTGCTCTTTCTGATCATAGAATAATATCCTAGATTGATGGACTAAAATCAGATTTTTTCTATGTAAATGGACAATTGAACCACCTAGTTTTTCAATCTTCTCCAGCAAAATAAAAAAGAGTCTGGAACAAAAGTCCAAACTCGTTAGCATTATCCTAGATTTACCAAATTGACGCAGTGGTTGATTTTTGTCCTACTCTCAAACTTTATTTTTTGCCTTAAACAGTCTCCTGTCTGGCTCCCCACTCCCGCATAAGAGCCTTCATCTTCAAGCGGGAAACTGGACAGGCATCTCCATTCTCAAAGAAGACTAAGAGCTCAGCCTTATCCACTCGACTAATATTATCTAAATTAATTAGGAAAGATCGGTGGCAGGAAAAGAGTCGTGAATTGACTTCTGCAATCTCTGAGAGACTACCGTAAAACTCTAAACGCTCATTTTTTGTAATTAACATGACCTTATGGGGCGTTGGCGAGGTCGCAAAGTAATAGATATCCTTGAAGGGCAGCTGAACACGCGCCTGAGCTGATTCAAAGGTAAAAACCTCATCCACTTCCTCCGAGCGGTGCATATTGTTAGCCGTATAAGCAATAACTTCACGCAGATCAGTCTTGAACTGCTCATCCGGAGCTGTTTTATCAATAAAATCTAAGGCAGAAACTTTATACTTAAAACTAATCGGAGCGAATTCTGAGTGAGTGGTCACAAAAACAATAACAGCCGCAGGATCAATCCGACGGATATCCGCCGCTGCCTCTAACCCCTTTTTTTCTTCTCCCTTAATTTCAATATCCAAAAGGAAAAGCTGGTGATTACCCTTTTCAGCAATAGCATCCAATAGATTTTGTGCCTTGGAAAAAACTTCAAACTGACGAGCTGAAATTCCTTCTTCCCGCAATATCTCCGTTACTAAGGTTTTAATCCGCGTTTGTTGGATTAAATTATCTTCCAAAATAAATATATTCATAAACTCCCACCATTTCTAACCACTCTTTGATTAATTATATTATTTCACACTTAAAATAACAAAAATTATCTTCATTTTAAAATAAAAACCCTCCGAATACTCGGGGGGATCACATTCAGTGAACAGCGTGTTCTTATGGTTGGCTCAGTTATTAGAAGCAGCTCCAGAGCCTTGAGAATATCTCTCCCCCATTCTCAAGGCAGATCTTCTCCTCATGGCCAACTTTAACAGCAAGCAAACTTATCACTAATTCCTATTCAGTATATCATAACCTTCCTGTAACAGAAAATAAAAGGATTGTAAATTTTACAACAGTTAAATCTCCAAGTCTGAGGCTCTTTAAATCTCTTTTTATAAAACACTTAGATGCGAGAAATTTTATGACACCAACTCTATATCAAAAATGAAACTTGGTCTGAGATTAAATGCTACTGACTTTATTCACCCTCCTCATACTAAATTCCAGTACTCAAGCACCCAGAACTTATCTTGAGATCTTAGCAATTTTGTAATAACTAATGGATAATAGATAATAGGCAGCAGAAAAAAGACCAGCCTAAGCCAGTCCTGATATCCTTCTTATTTCAAGTTCTTCAGCATATTCTCAATATGTTGGATAGATTTTTCCTTCCCCAATAGATAAATAGTATCTGGTAATTCTGGACCGTGCATTTCACCAGAAACAGCAATCCGAATTGGCATGAAGAGATTTTTACCTTTGATGCCCGTTTCCTTTTGAACAGCCTTGATTTGCGGGAAGATATTTTCTGCTTGGAAGTCCTCATCAGACATGGCTTCCAGCTTAGCCTTGAAGGCCGTAAGGACAGTTGGAACGCTTTCACCCGCCATAAAATCCTTTTCTTCCTGAGTCAATGCTGGAAAGTCTTCAAAGAAGAGGTCAGTCAGAGGGACAATTTCATCAGCTGACTTGAGCTGAGGCTTGTAAAGCTCTACCAACTTTTCAGCCTTGTCGGTCAGGCGTCCCGCTTCTTCCAAGAAAGGTTTACAGAGGGCGAAGACAGACTCAAAATCAGCTTTCTTGATATAGTCGTTGCTGACCCAGTCCATTTTCTTTTGATCAAAAGCTGCTGGTGACTTGCTGAGACGACTTTCATCAAAGAGTTTAATCAATTCCTCACGGGAGAAGATTTCTTCTTCTCCACCAGGATTCCAACCTAAGAGGGCAATAAAGTTGAAGACAGCTTCCGGGAGGTAGCCCTTCTTGCGGTAGTCCTCGATAAATTGCAGGGTATTGGTATCTCGTTTAGACAGCTTTTTACCTGTTTCAGAGTTAATAATTAAGGTCATGTGACCAAATTGTGGAGGCTCCCAACCAAGGGCTTCATAGACCATGAGCTGTTTAGGAGTGTTGGCGATATGATCATCGCCGCGAATAACATGGGAAATCCTCATATCATGGTCATCAATAACGACAGCGAAGTTATAGGTTGGATAGCCATCGCGTTTTTGAATAACCCAGTCACCGCCGATATTGCTGCCTTCAAACTCGATATCACCCTTGACCATATCAGTCCATTTGTAAATACCAGCTTCATTAACAGCCAAACGGACCGTTGGGACGATACCGGCAGCCTCACGCTCAGCAATATAAGCAGCCTTTTGCTCCTCGTCCATACCTAGGTATTCATTGACGTAACGAGGGGTTTCTCCAGCAGCTTCTTGGCGTTCCCGTTCAGCTGCTAATTCTTCTTCTGTTACGTAAGACTTATAGGCCTTACCTTCCGCCAAAAGTTGATCAATATAGCTTTGGTAGAGCTCCAAACGTTCTGACTGACGGTAACGTTCATGAGTTTCAGGACTTTCATCCCAGTCAATCCCTAGCCAACGCAGGTTTTCCAATTGCGAGCGTTCACCATCTTCAACATGGCGCTTGCGGTCAGTATCTTCAATCCGAATGACAAAAGTACCGCCATAGTGACGAGCATAGAGATAATTAAAGAGCGCCGTCCGTGCATTTCCGATATGTAGCAGTCCCGTTGGACTTGGTGCGTAACGCACGCGAATTTCATTAGACATAGTTTTTATCGTCTCCTATTCAAAATGATTCAATCCTTATTATTATAGCACTAAATAGGAGAAAAAGGGAAGGGCGTGGGATCAACCCAAAAATTGAAAATTTTGGTCCTCACCATGGCCTGGTTTTAAGGTGGTGACCTGAAACGGTCTCTCCCCAAACCGTTTTTGACACTTGCTTTGCAAGCTTCATTTCCCGATTAAAAAGGTCTCCCAGACCTTTTTAACCCACCTCCGCACAGTGAGTTAGGATAGTGGCCAACCACTGCGTCAAGACTTTATCCCAAAACGGGATACTGGACGAGTTTTTGCCCAGCCACCTCCCTTAATGCTTGAAAATTATCTCTAACTAAAGATAAACCACTTCCAAACTGCCAAAAGCCACACTACCAGTCAACTCCAAAGTCTTTCTTCCTGCAGAGCGCCGACTAGGCAGATTGACAGAACCGAACACATTCGAGACCTTACAAACAACCGACCAATCTCTAGGAATATAAAGAACTATGCTAGCAAAAGAGACCTCAACCTCAAACGTAGCAATGTCACCCAAAATCATTGCTTCATCAAAGTAAATTACCTTCTTGCCAAAGGTTACTTCCGCCCTACCTGAGATGAAATTGTCATCCCTGATGTGACTGGCATTGCTATTATAGGGGGCATAGATATACTGATTATTTTTCTTGGTCCGCCATCTAAAATTCCAAGGTTTCCTTCTTCCAAACAAATTATCCAGCCCCAGACCCACTAAGAAAGCAACGAGAAAAATTGTACTATTAGACAAGGGTAAAAAATGCAGGCGGCCATTTAAAATGATTAGGAAAAAACCTAGACTAAGGAAACTACTGGTAAAAGCGGCACGCAGGATACTTCCTAAAAACCAAGCGGCCGTGATACAAAGACCAAGAAGAGCCCAGCCATCAACTAGGGCTGGGGCAAATAAATCTTGAAATACGATAACGGCAGCCAACAAAATTAGGCTAATTCCTAAGAAAAACTTTCGCATATTGCTTCCTTCTTTACAGAGTGAGCGAGACTAAAACGGTCTTGATGGTTACAATTGAAATGGAGAGCAAGTCAACCTGCCCTCCTCCCCTATTTTCTAGAGACTGCAAATCTAACCATCTAAAACAGATCCATGATCCCCGAACCCTTGTTACTAGTAGATGGTGTCACTAAATGGCCACCGATAACTTGGGCAAAGGTTTCAATATTGAGACTTTGTACATAGATTTCACCGCTGCCACGGAAGGTGTTAACAATACCTTCACCTGTACCGATAGATTGCAGAAAACCATTTTCCAAATGGATTTGGTAATCCAACTCTCTGGACCAAGCAACCACATGAGCATTATCAATAGTAATCTCCTGCTGGTTAAGTTCGATTTTCTGTATAGAACCAAAGCTATTAGCCAAGAGTGTCCCTTGACCCTGGGTTGTCATAACGAAGAGACCACCTTGGCCACCGAAAAAGGCCCGTCCAACTGACTGTCGCTCCATGGTATATTGAGCAGAACCATCCAGAGCTAGAAAGGCGCCATCGTTAAGGCGGTACTGTTTGACTCCTAATTCCAGAGCGATAATCTGACCAGGCATGGAAGGCGCAATAGCCAGACGACCATCATCTGCATTAGAAACGGCCTGAGTAATAAAAGCCGATTCTCCAGAAGTTATGGAACGACCGACGGCTTTAAAGAGTTTACCTAGACCATCTCCCTTAGCATTGAGCTTGGTGTTAAGTGTGATTGATGGGGTATGGTAAACCATGCTACCACGCTGGATATAGGCTGACTCCCCTGCTTCAAGGAAAATTTCTACCAGCGGAAACTGCATATTACTATCAATCCGATAGCTCATGTGATTATCCGACATAGGACCACCTCACTTTTCTATAACTTTCTATGCCTAGTATAACCGCCCCCTTCTTATGTTGTCAATACGCTAGAAAAAAATCAGCCCCGAGACCGAGACTGAAAACGAAATTATTGAACCGGCGAAATCCGTCCTGTATCAACATCATAGATGGCTCCAAAAATAGTAATATCATCCGGAATCAAAGGAGAATCCTTGAGAAGAGCAACATCTTGGCGGACACTCTCTTCCACATCTGTGAAAGGAAGAAAATTCTTATCTTGCAGATTAACCTGAAAACGCTCCTCCAAATCAGCTACAAAATCGGCATTTTTAAAGGTTTGAGCTCCGCAGTCAGTATGATGAAGCACAACAACTTCCTGAGTTCCCAACTGCTGCTGGGAAATGACTAAAGAGCGAATCATATCCTCGGTTACACGGCCACCGGCATTTCTCAGAATATGGGCATCTCCAAGATCTAACCCTAGAGCTGGAGCGACATGGAGCCGGGCATCCATACAGGTAATAATGGCCACCTTGGTCTTTGGTTTAATGGGTAGATGAGCTGTTCCATGTCGATCGATATAGGCTTGGTTAGCCTTGATAAAATTTTCAAAATAAGACATAATACCTCCTTTAGCCGATCCAGAAAAGGATTCGGACATCAAACGTTTGACCATTATAACACGGTTAAAGGAGAAATACTAATCTTCATTCTCAAAAATAGAGACTGCCAGATAAAAATGTTTCTAGTCAAGGAATTATCAACTATCACGGAAGAGGCTTCCCAATCACATAAGTCAGTTCAGCAGCTTGGTCAGCCGTAAAAATTCGATAGGAAATAACTCCAGAACCCAAGGCATTCGATTCAGAAATAAGAATGGAACCATCCTTTTTCACCTGCTCAACAATAGCCACATGACCGTAGTCTGGATCCGCTCCTGCCTGACCCGGTGCAAAAGAAACAGCATAGCCCACCTTAGGCTGGTGACTAAGGTTATACCCTGATTTAAATTGCCAGTCCCCACCATTGCCCATGTAGGGATCAAAGCTGTAACCCAATTCCCGAGCCCGATTGTAGACATACCAGGTGCACTGACCCCAAGGATAGGAGAGAGCCTGGTAAGCTTGAGGAGTCATAGGACGAGAAAGTTGGTAGCCTGTTGGTAAGGTCGCCTGACTGATACCGGACAGATGCTTTAACTTTTCCGGAATTTCTGGAGTTCCGCCATGCTGATCAATCCAAGTATCAAGCTCCTGCATCGTTTGTGCCCGTCGCTTACCACTACCTGAGGTATCAGTAAAATAGACACCACCATCACTGATGACATCCAGCTGACCTAAGGCATTCTTTGCTGCTTTATCATCCTGTATTTTAAAAGTCCAGTTCTTATTTTGAATAATAGTCTGACCTACCATCTTAGAAATAGCTTGGCTATCGTTAAAATGACTCGCTTGATTAGGATTATTATCGAAAGCCCCATAGCCAAACATATTGGAACCTGGAAGCGTTGCTACTCCAGCAGTCCCTAAAGAACTTTCGTGAAGAGCTATAGCAACAATTGCCCGTACATCAAGGCCAGTCTCCTTCTCCCATTTGAGGAGTAGTTTCCCGTTGATCCGCCGATTATCATAGGCCAGTCCCAAAGAATTCAAGTAACCGTCTAATTGTTCCGCCTTGACACCATAACGATGGGAGAGAAGGTTGTGACTATAAGCATCCTGACCTGACCAATGTTCTACATAGGTGGTATAGGTCAAAGGGCCGGTAGACTCACCAGCTTCATTTTCCTTATCATTAAAGTAGACAGCCGCTGACTTCCCTGCCCAGTAGCCATCGAAAAATGGGCGGACAAGCACATTGGCTTGACCCAGTGGCAGTTGAGGGGACTGGCAGTAGGAAACTGACTGTTTTTCTGATTCTTCTGTTTTTGTTATTTTCTTTTCTGCCACTGGTTTCGATTCGGACTTCTGAGTCTTATCAGAGTCGGAACCAGCATCCTTACCAGAACTCTGCTGATCTGATGGTGAGTCATCAGCAGACTGGATCTCCTGCTCAGATTGGTTACCCCGACGAATTTCTGGAGTACTTTCCAATCGTTCATCAGAATCTTTTTGAAGGGAAGAACCAGACTGACTTGAAGCATAAGCCGCTCCCTCTTCTTCAGGAGCCACGGGCTTATCTTCTTTATCGCCTGATTTTAAAGGCTTGGCACTATTATCCTCATCAGAAGTCTCCTCACCTGTCGCCTTTGTTTCTGTTTTACTCTCGTCCAACGATTCTTTTTGTGAAGTGCTGGAACTGGTTTCCACGCTTTCACCGTCTCCAAGATCTCCTTGTTCCTCCCTAGGACTACGAGCTGAGTTACTGACAGCCTCTGCCAGCGTTACTCCTGAGGCTAGGTAAGAGCTCGACAGAAGAAACAAGAGAGTCAGTGATAACAATTTCTCCTTTTTCATGACATGCAACTCCTTTCACGAATAATTTCACCTATTTATTCGTAAAAGAGCAAAAAGAGAGTGGGACAGAAATCAATAATTCGAAGAAGTTGATTTCGTTGTCCCACCTCCGCACAGTTGGTTAGGGAGTGACATGAACTAACGTTCATAAAATTGGATATCCTCCAACAGTTCCCCAAACTGTTGGAGCTATCACTTGTAGAGTAGTTAAACAGTCCAGTGGACTGTTTAAGGGGGCGCCTGAAAATAGGAATGCGTCCCAAGATAAGGATAGCCAACCAGCAGTGGTTCATTGGTGCTAAAGCACCTAATGAACTGTGCAGGGGTAAGACTAAGCTGGCACAGCCAACAAGTCTTACTCCCAACCACTGCGCCTAGTCAGTGAATTGACTAAATAAATAAGGCTGAGAACTTTTGTCTCAGCCTCTTCCCATTTTTACTTTTGTTCACCATCTCTTTCGATAGCCTTTTTCAGAGCATTCCAGGAGAGGGTAGCACACTTGATCCGTTGGGGAAACTTAGCGACTCCCGCCATCAGTTCAGCTTCACCCAATTCTTTTTGCTGGTCATCTTTTTGTCCTTGAACCATTTCGGAGAAAATTTTTGCCAGGTGCAGGGCCTCCTCCTTGGTCTTGCCGATGACAGCATCGGTCATCATGCTGGATGAAGCTGTTGAAATGGTGCAACCATCCCCAGCAAAAGCAATATCCTCGATGACATCACCATCGAATTTGACAGATAAATTGATGACATCGCCGCAGGTAGGATTATTGAGCTGAAGCTGTTCAACCCCTTCTAAAAAGCCATGATGGTGAGGGCTTTGAGAATGCTCTGCAATCACCATCTTATAGAGATTATTCAAACTAGAGAGTGCCATTGAAAAACTCCTTTGCTGCTAAGATCGCTTGGATCAATTTATCGCAATCTTCCTTACTATTATAGAGATAAAAGCTTGCCCGAGCAGCTGAATGAATCCCCAGATGGTTAATCAAAGGTTGGGCACAATGGTGACCTGCCCGAACAGCTACGCCTTCGTAATCCAGAGCAGTAGCTAAATCATGAGGATGGACACCATCCAGATTAAAGGCAATAACGCCAGTGTGCTGATTAGGATCCTCAGGCCCATAAATTGTTAAACCCTTAATAGCCTGCAATTTGGGCAGAACATAGGCCACCAGCTCCTGCTCGTGGGCATGGATTGCCCCCATACCAATCTTATCCAGATAATCCAGAGCCGCTCCCAAAGCAATAGCTCCTGCAATGTTAGGTGTTCCCGCCTCAAATTTCCAAGGGAGCTCCTTCCAGTTGGCTTCCTGCTCGTAGACGAAATCAATCATTTCCCCGCCGAATTCGACAGGCGACATGAGGTTGAGCACTTCTTCTTTGCCGTATAGAACTCCGATCCCCGTTGGTCCCAGCATCTTGTGACCTGAGAAGGCAAAGAAATCACAATCCAAGTCCTGTACATCGATGGGCATGTGGGGGGCAGACTGAGCACCATCAACAACCATGTAAGCTCCTGCCTGATGGGCTAGACTAGCAATCTCCTTGACAGGATTGAGACAGCCTAGAACATTAGACGCCTGTGCCATACTGACAAACTTGGTGCGGTCATTGAGCTTGTCCTTGAGATCTACCATATCCAACTGGCCATCTTTGAGATAGACATAGACCAGCTCTGCTCCAGTCGCCCGACAGGCTTCCTGCCATGGAATGACATTGGAATGATGCTCCATAATAGAAATCAAGACCTGATCACCCGGCTGCAGAACTTCTTTGGCAAAATTAGCCACCCAATTGAGGCCAGTAGTTGTTCCCCTGGTAAAAAGAACTTCCTTAGTTGATTTTGCTCTAATAAAAGCACGGACTTTCTCCCGACTGTTCTCGTAAGCGGCTGTTGCCCGCTCTGCTAGAGTGTGAACTCCTCGATGAACATTGGCATTATCTGTCTCATAATAAGCACGCAAAACCTCAAGGACTGCTTGAGGTTTTTGGGTTGTTGCGGCATTATCCAAATAGACCAAGGATTCGTCATTGACTACCTGATCTAAAATTTTAAAATCTTTTTTAAGCGTTTCTGTATCTAACAAGGATAACCTCCTCGAATCATCTTAACGTTGGTCTAACTTGTGATCAAGAACGGCAATCATTTCATCACGCACATCCTTGCTTGGGATTTCTGTAATCACAGCTCCCAAGAAACCAAGAATCACAAGACGTTCCGCTTCTTCGTATTTCAGACCACGACTCATCAAATAATACATATCATCAGGGTCTACTTGGCCGATGGAGGCGGCGTGACCAGCAGTGACATCATTTTCATCAATTAAGAGAATCGGGTTGGCATCAGACCGTGCTTTGTCCGAGAGCATGAGGACTCGACTTTCCTGTTGCGCGTCCGCTCCCTTAGCCCCCTTGACAATATGACCGATACCATTGAAGGTTAAGGTACCCTTTTCCAAGATAACCCCATGTTGCAAGATGTGCCCAACAGAGTTACGGCCGTAGTTGGTCACACGGGTATCAATCCCTTGAACTTGACGACCGCTGGAGGCGGCTACCACCTTGAGATCAGCATGGCTGCCGTCACCAATCAAATCACTATCAAAATCACCGATGACATTGCCTTCATTCATCACGCCCAGAGCCCAATCAATGCTGGCATCGCGCTCCAAGCGCCCCCGCCGGCTCATATAAGTGGTCAAGTTTTGCCCCAAACGGTCAATAGCTGAAAACTTGACCTGACTGCCAGCCCCAGCGATAACTTCCACACTGATATTAGCCGTTGCTTTAGAACTAGCTTGACCGATAGATTCAAAGCGTTCCAAATAACTAAATTTACTATTGCGGCCAGCAATCACAAGAATGTGCTTATTAAACGGCACATCTGAATCACTGTCTTGGTAAAAGATACCTTCTAGAGGTTGGGCGATTTCAATATTGTCAGGAACATAGAGGACGGCACTGCTATTGAAATAGGCATAATGATAAGCCGCCAACTTATCTTCATCATAGGCCAGAGCCTTAGCAAAATTAGTCTCTAAAACTTCTGGAATAGTCTCCAGAGCACTGGCAAAGTCAGTAAAAATAACACCCTGTTCAATGAGTTCAGGACTTAGCTGCTCCAGAATCGTTTGAGTGCCGACTTGAACCAACTTAGGATTCTGGCTTAAAGCAGTAAAATCAGGCACATTAGCTGTCGCTTCATTTTCAGCCAGACTACCATCTCCGAAATTCCAGCGGTTAAAGCGAACCTTTTCAATCTTGGGTAGCTTCAGCTGGTCAATTTGCGCAAAAGCAGCCAAACGTCTGTCTTGTAACCAGGCCGGCTCTGCCTTGAGCTGGGAAAAATTTATAATTGCTTCTTTTGTCATAATGATGCTTACTCCATTTCTAATCAAACTGTTTGAGTAAAAGTTCGTTTTCTAGGTTTGTTAAAAACAAGGAGGCCTCCCTAAGCTAATCTACCTACAGAAAGCAGAGCAACCCTTCAAACCTCTTTTTCATCATTAGACTTCTTCGTGGTACTCTAAGCCCAAATCGTCAGCTAATTGAGCATAGCCTTCTTTTTCCAAGCGGGCAGCTAGATCGGCTCCGCCAGTCATCACTACACGACCGTCCATCATAACATGAACCACATCAGGTGTGATATAGTTAAGCAGACGTTGATAGTGAGTAATAATCATTGCTCCGAAGCCTTCACCACGCATAGCATTAACGCCTTTGGATACAACCTTAAGGGCATCAATATCAAGCCCAGAATCAATTTCGTCCAAAAGAGCAAATTTAGGTTCCAGCATGAGGAGCTGGAGAATTTCATTGCGTTTCTTTTCACCGCCTGAGAAGCCTTCATTGAGATAGCGTTCCGCCATTTCCTCCTTCATACCCAAAAGCTCCATTTTCTCATCCAGCTTCGTAATAAATTCACGGATAGAGATTTTCTCTTCGTCTTCCTTACCAGCATTCATGGCTGCCCGAATAAATTCAGCATTGGTAATTCCGGGAATTTCTGCTGGATACTGCATCGCTAAGAAAAGACCCAAACGCGCCCGCTCATCGGTTGCCAATTCAAGAATATCCTGACCATCAAAAAGAATTTGGCCTTGGGTCACCTCATAATTAGGATTGCCCATGATGGCTGCAGATAGGGTTGATTTCCCAGTCCCGTTGGGACCCATGATAGCTGCAATTTCCCCTGTTTTCAGGGTCAAATTCAACCCTTTCAATATTTCTTTGTCTTCGATAGACACATGCAAATCTTTAATTTCAAGTACAGACAAAACATTCCTCCTCTATATATTTTATAAAAGAATAGAAATCAGTGGACAACGCCTTAATTTCCTCACTCTTTAACACCTAAGCTCAGGTTGATATCCTCCACTAGACCACTAGAGCGTTTCAATCCTATCTCTGCATAATTGATGAGATGAGACAAGCTTGGCTCGCTATATCTATATTCTATATCCTTTAGTCATATTTTTCAGACTTATAAGCTATCGTACTTACGCATCGAGTAGACAGTTTAAAGGTGTGTTTGAAAAATAGGAATCCCCCAAGATAAGAACTTCCGATCAACCACTACATCAAGCAATAACTACCATCTATATCAAAGAAGCTAGCTCTTTTTACACTTATTTCAAAGATGATAGCGCTTTGTGGTGAGGGAGTAACACCCTGACTGTTTATCCTACTCTCTTCCGATCAAGTTTGAACACTCGGCTCTGAAAAGATAAGGAGATAATTTGCTCAACCATTCTCCAGCCTCAAAACGAAAGCAGGATCAGTTCGCTCAACCACCAGCCAGTTTGCCTTCACTCCCCAAACACCCTACATTATAACAAAAAAAGCCAAGCTTGGCTTTGTCTTTGATTGTAATCAGCTAACTTACTTCCACCTTTTTTTCCACTTATCCAGAACTACTTGACGATAGGAACTATTCCCAATAAACTTGAGACAGTCAAAAAGCGGAGTCCGTCCTACGCCCCAAATTTGTAGGCCCTCAATCAGAACTTCTGCTGTAAAGAGAAGACCTATAATCAAGAGCACTCCCCCCAGCCGACTGGATACATTCAAAAGCAGGGAAGTCAGCGAGAATACCATTGCGATGCCATAAACCACCAAAACCGCACCACGGTGGGTGAACCCCATCGCTAAGAGTCGATGGTGGAGGTGCATCTTATCGGCCTCAGTCGCAGGTCGTCCCGATAATTTCCGCCGAATAATAGCCACAAAAGTGTCTAAAATCGGCACTCCTAAGATAATGACCGGAGTAATAACTGCAACAGCCGTCGAATTTTTCAACCCCTGCAAGGAGAGCACCCCAATCATAAAGCCGATAAAGAGAGCACCCGTATCCCCCAGATAAATAATAGCGGGATTGTAATTATAGGGGAAAAAGCCTGCAATAGCAGCAATCAGTAGAAAAATAGTCAGGGTTGTATAGAGATTGCTATCAAATAGAAAAAAATAAGAAATCAAACCCATGGTAGTCAGACTGATAACAGACACTCCACAAACCAAACCATCTAGCCCATCTATCAGATTGATCGCATTGGTAATCGCCACGATCCAAAGGACCGTCAAGAAAAAACTCAGGACAGGACCAAAATAAAGCATAGGCCCACCAAAAGGAATTTTAAAACTATCGAAACGATAGTCCGTAAAAGCCCAGACGACAACCGCACCAGCAATAATTCCTAACATTTTTGCTCTCGGCCTGAGCTCTAAAACATCGTCAACAAAGCCTGTCATCGAGACGATCAACCCTCCCATAGCTACTGGCAGAATATAGTCAAAGTAGGACATGAAATAGTGATTCTTTTCAGTGATAATGGGCATTAAAATCAAGGTCCCTACTAAAAAGGCAATCAAAATCCCCAAGCCTCCACTTGAAGGCATGGGAACCTGATTAATCCGTCTAGCATTAGGATTATCAACCGCTCCGATCCGAAAGGCCAAAAACCGAATCAGAGGTGTTAAAACCAAGGGAATCAAAAAGACTCCGATCAGAACCAGAATGTATTGTAAACGAAATTGACTAATCATTCTTTATACCAATTCTATCGTTTTCAATTTATCTACTGCTGTATGATCCAAAAGTTTAACAGCATGCTCCAAGAGATAGGCTCGGGTGTGCTGAGCAGGTTCACCATATTCTAAAAGATGAGCTTGCAGCTGCTTAGCGCGAATAGGTTCTTCATCTTCAATGCTAAAGAGAACTGTCAAATGATAGCCTTCTTCTGATTTAAAGAGTTCTGAAGCCTCAGTTGGCACAGCCAAGGCCTTGGCTGCTACAATAACGGCTTCCAAATTAGGAAAGTCTGCAACATAATGCGCATAACTGGTAACAGGAATTAAATCCTCCTCTTTAAGCCTGAAAGCCCTAGCATCGCTCTCACCGTCTTCTGAACCAGTTGTTACTGCTTGAACTTCTTCTGGCAAATCACCGATAGCATCATCTAGCATGGCTTCCAAATTTTTCAATTTTTCATGAGCTTCAGTATCACCCTGGGCCATCATATTCTTTTCCAGATTTTTGAAAAAATCCTCTGGATTCATGTCTGACATATCCCCCATATCTTCGGCTAACTGTTCAAAATCCAGACTTTCATTAAGCTCAGACTTTGTTACAAAAACATCGACCCGATCTTTACGGGGAGTTACCCGGAAGCTTAACATACCAGTTGATTTAAAACTATCTGGGATATCCAATTCATCTAAAATAGTATAGAAAAATTCTTCTGTTTTTTCTTGAGGCATCAGGAAATCTTTTAGTTCCATGCCGTATGAATCAAGATCTTCAAGACTAACAGAAATCTTGAGTGTCGACTCATTAATTTGTTTCATTTCCATAGTAATTACCTCGCACGAGTAGTTATTATATTATACAAGAAAAGGGGCAAAAGTTCAACGAAACAAGAACAGCAGAGACCTAAGCCCAAGGCCTTTGACTGATCATCCCCAATCAGCTTCAACGCTAAATAAAAAAAGACCGAAAGTTCCCTTTCAGTCGTCTAGCCATTATACCATCAAAACCTTGACAGCTGCATAGATAAGTAAGATAAATCCCAAAACGATGCGATACCAACCAAAAACGGTAAAATCATGTTTTTTAACGAAGTTCGTCAAGAACTTGATAACAGCCATGCTGACCGCAAAGGCTACCACCGAGGCAACCAAAAGCACCAACCATTGCGCAACATTCAAATGATTACCGTCCAGCAAGAACTTAACGAACTTGAGACCACTGTAGCCAAACATGGTCGGAATTCCTAAGAAGAAAGTGAAATCCGCTGCCACACTCCGACTGGTCCCAACTAAAATGGCTCCCAGAATAGTAGCTCCTGATCGACTGGTCCCCGGGATAATACTAAGTACTTGGAAGAGACCGATATAAAGGGCCGTCTTGTAATGCATCCGTGCCAAGTCGGTCACCTGTGGCTCCACATTGCGATTGCGGCGTTCAATCCAAATAAAGGCAATACCATAGACGATGAGCATAGTCGCCACACTGGTGAAATTACTAAAGTGAGCATCCATCCAATCATCCAAAAGCAGACCAAAAATAGCTGAGGGAATACAAGCGATAACCACCTTCATCCAGAGTTGCCAAGTCAGGCGAATCTCCTTAGGAGTCTTCCCTCTTTGAAAAGGATTGAGACGCTCAAAGTAGATGACCATAACTGCTAGAATAGCTCCTAGCTGAATAACAATGTTGAAAAGCTCATTAAAGGCGTGACCTTGATTAAGCTTGACAAATTCCTGCACCAGAATTAGGTGGCCTGTGCTAGAAATGGGAAGCCATTCGGTAATCCCCTCAATAATCCCTAGAAAAATGGCTTTAATCAGTTCGATGACTAACATAATATCTCCTGTTTTCGAAAATCAATTAATTTCATTATAGCAAAAAGCAAAGACTTTTAAAAATAGGACTTCCCTAATAAAACCGATTATTCTATTAAAAAGCCGACCAATTTTACTTGATCAGCTAATATAGAGATAGATAGCAGACAGGCTCTAGAAAGATCCAAAACCTCCGCCTCCGCCGCCTCCGGAAAAACCACCGCCACCAGAAAAGCCTCCACCACTTGAAACGTGGAAATTTTGAGCAGCTACAGCCTGATGACCAAAGTCAGCAAAGTTTTGAGAAGATAGATATAGATAAGGGAAAAGATTGTAGGTTAAATATTGATTAACAATTGGAGGAAGAGGAATATCTTGCATTCTCAGAACCTCTTCAACCTGCTTAGCATAGCCAAAAAGTGTTGCATAAACCAAAATACGATTCCAAACGACAATAGACTCTAACTGAGCTTTGTCAAAGCGTTTAATATCCTTCAGCATTCGGCGGAAAGCCTGCCAAGCATGGTAATCAGCCTTTACTTCTTCTCGTGGCGTACCATCTCGCTTATCAAACCTGCAAAGCCTGAAGAGGATAATAACCAAAACAATGGATAGCAGAATCATGCCAATGTAACCTAGAATCATAGGCCAATTGAGGCCACTCAAGAAATGGGCTAATCCAGCATAATCGATAGCGACAAACATGAAAATCATAGCTAGATATAAGGCCGCAAAACTTAAACGACGCAGCTTATTTTCACCAGACCTTAAAGGTCGGTAGTAGTCCTCTAAACCTAGTGAGCGTTTAGCCTCTTCAACACTCTGCGTTAATTCGTTTAAATTTTTATCGAAAACAGATGTCATCTTACGACCATAGCGATTAACCTCCTCAACACTATAGCCATTTTTGACACTGACCTTTTTATCCACTCGGTAGTCAGGGAAAAGGTCAGATACTGCTAACTTATCACCTATATTAGGTCCCATAGTCATCTCTAGGAAGGTCAGTTCAAATGATGACAGATTATCCGAATGAACATGGTGAATCAAGGGACCGCCTTCAGAAGGTTCTAGTTTCAAATTCCCACGATCAATCAAATCCAGCAGGCTGGCTTGGATCATATTTTCAAATCGTAAGTTTCCTCTTCCTGCGGTAATAGGGTTCACCTCAGACCAATCCGTACTATAAACAACCGAGGCAACTAGCTGAGGCGACCAATCATTAGGAGCTGAGTAGAGCCACTTGGGCACTCCAGCAGCACCTTTTTGATGTTGCAGGGAAAATTTATAATAGATGAATAAAAGTACTCCTACTGCTAGCATAATAAGCCCAATGATAGGAATAATCACATAGAATAATTTTTGATAAAATTTCGTTTTTCTATTAATGTCTTCCTCTTGTTTTTTAAAGTGAGGAAGACCCTTTCCTGATACATATCTAGCTACCGAAAATGCTTGAGAACTCCAATAGCCGTGCAATTCTAATGCCTTCCCAGCACCAACATAATCAGTCGATAATTGGTAATCATTACCTGCTTTTGAAATTTTAACTTTTGGTTGTAAAAATCCTAGATGGGCGAAAAGTTGTGATTCTTTGGTTTCAGGTGCACTTACCTTAAACCTCACATGATGGGCTGCTTTATCACCATCTGAAATTGGTTTCCAATTTAATTCAGCAATATCCCGATGAATGGATAGGATATTTTTTAACTGCCAAGTCACTTTTACCTTGACAGTATCCCCTGCACTTCCACCATCATAAATTTTAAGACGGTAACCATCCTCAAGTCTTTCTATGTCCATCTTTGGTGTAAAAACCTTACCATTATTTATAGTAACTTCTGGTCTTGCATGCTCCCCATCAATGGAAAAGCCTTGCGGCATATTTCCAGCTTCACCTAAACTGACATACTGTCCATGATACTCCGATTTGTAATGGAAGGTAATCGTTTGAGTAAAGGTTGCTGTATTATCTTTTTGAATTTCTAATAGACCGTCATAGCGACTGATATTATAGTCAACCTCATCAGCAACTGACCTTCTAGAAAAAAACAATAGTAAAGCCAGTAAGCTCAAGCAACATAAAATAATTTTCTTTTTCATTACCCACTTCCCCTTTTCTAGTATATTTCTATTCTATCATAGTTTATCAGCAACTAAAAATCCTTCATCAGACAAAATCTCTGTAACCGCCCATTGAAATACTCCCTCATTTCCTGTAAAATAGGATAGTATGTGTTGTTGTACCCTGATGATTCAATCAGGAAAAAATACTAGGAGTACCACATGGATCACTTTAAAAAAATTAGTCTAACCATCGTTCTAGCCCTGACCATTATCTTTGGAGGTATGTCAGTTGCCAAGGCTGATGAGTATTTACGTGTCGGAATGGAAGCCGCCTACGCTCCCTTCAACTGGACGCAAAATAACGACTCTAACGGCGCCGTACCGATTGAAGGCAGTAAGCAATACGCCAATGGTTACGATGTCCAAATTGGTAAAAAAATTGCCAAGGGCATGGGGAAAAAACTCTTGGTTGTCAAAACCAAATGGGATGGCCTTCTGCCTGCCCTAACTTCCAAGAAAATTGATCTTATCATCGCAGGGATGAGCCCGACTGAAGAGCGTAAGAAAGAGATTAATTTCTCCAACAGCTACTACACCAGCGAACCCGTCTTAGTCGTTAAATCAGATAGTAAATACGCTAGCGCAAGCAGTCTGTCAGACTTCAAGGGAGCTAAAATCACAGCTCAACAAGGAGTTTACCTTTACGATCTGATTGACCAAATTTCAGGAGTTAAGAAGCAAACCGCCATGGGGGACTTCTCACAAATGCGACAAGCCCTCTCATCAGGTGTCATTGATGCTTACGTCTCTGAACGACCAGAGGCTAAGACCGCTATGGCTTCCAGCAAGGACTTCAAAATGATTACCCTCAAACAGGGCTTCAAAACTAATCCTTCTGACACAGCTCTCTCCGTCGGCTTACGTAAAGACGATACAGCCACCCAAGAAAAAGTCAATCAAATCCTAGCTACCATTCCTGAAAAGGATCGGCTTAAGCTTATGGATAAAATGATTACTGAGCAGCCATCTAACAGTAAGAATAATAGCAGCTTCCTCAGCCAAGCTTGGATCATCCTCAAGAACAACTGGTCCCAATTTCTGCGAGGAACCGGTCTGACCCTGCTCATCTCTATCGTCGGTACCCTGGTCGGTTTGGTCATTGGTCTCTTAATTGGCGTTTACCGGACAGCACCAATAGCTGGCAACAAAGCTCTGGCCTGCCTTCAAAAAGGCTTTGGCTGGCTCCTTAATGTCTATATTGAAATCTTCCGTGGGACTCCGATGATTGTTCAAGCCATGGTTATCTACTATGGGACTGCTCAAGCCTTCGGGGTCAATCTGGATCGGACCTGGGCCGCTATTTTTATCGTTTCCATCAACACTGGTGCCTATATGAGTGAAATCGTTCGCGGTGGTATCTACGCCGTTGACAAGGGACAATTTGAAGCAGCGACAGCCCTCGGTTTCACCCACAACCAAACCATGCGAAAGGTTGTCCTGCCACAGGTTGTTAGAAATATCCTGCCAGCCACTGGTAATGAATTTGTTATCAATATCAAGGATACCTCAGTCCTTAATGTTATCTCAGTTGTTGAACTTTACTTCTCTGGTAATACTGTGGCTACCCAGACCTACAAGTATTTCCAAACCTTCCTCATCATCGCTGTCATCTACTTCATCCTGACCTTCACAGTAACCCGTATCCTGCGTTACTTAGAACGCCGTCTGGATCAAGATAATTACACCCAAGGAGGTGCCAGCTAATGGCTGATCCAATTTTAGAAATCACACAGTTGAAAAAATCTTACGGACAAAACGAAGTCCTCAAAGGCATCTCCCTCAGTGTCAATAAGGGGGAAGTTATCTCCATCATTGGTAGCTCAGGTTCAGGGAAATCAACCTTCCTGCGGTCTATCAATCTCTTGGAAGAGCCAACTGGAGGTCAAATCCTCTACCACGGTCAAAATGTTTTGGAAAAGGGTTATGATCTGGCCACTTACCGAGAAAAACTGGGTATGGTTTTCCAATCCTTCAATCTTTTTGCCAACCTCAATGTCTTGGACAATGCTATTGTGCCTCAAACAACTGTCCTCAAGCGTGACAAGGCCGAAGCCACCAAAATTGCCAAGACTAATTTAGAAAAAGTTGGCATGAGCCAACAATATTGGCAAGCAAAACCAGCCCAGCTCTCAGGTGGGCAAAAGCAACGGGTTGCTATTGCCCGTGCTCTTTCTGTAAATCCAGAAGCTATCCTCTTTGACGAACCAACCTCTGCTCTAGACCCTGAAATGGTTGGTGAGGTACTCAAAACTATGCAAGATCTAGCCAAATCAGGCTTGACCATGCTGATTGTTACCCACGAAATGGAGTTTGCTAAAGAAGTTTCCGACCGGGTCATCTTCATGGACCAAGGCGTTATTGCTGAGCAAGGAACACCTGAGCAAATCTTTGAACACCCACAAGAAGCCCGCACCAAAGAATTCTTGCAACGCTTCCTCAACTAAATCCACAAGAGAGAGTGAGACAAAAATCAGTAAATCGTGATAAAATCACGATTTTGATTTCTGGCCTACTCTCTTTTTGCTGGGCAAACTCTTTCCCACACAGGATGGGCTTGTCCTAATACCACGTTACCAAAAGTATTTTTGTCCACTGTAACACCATCTATTAAATCAGTCACTAATACTAGTTAGCAAGGACCATACTGACTTCTCTAGCAAATTGACTGATCAATTCAATACGAAATCGTAGTTCAGCCTCCCTCCCTTGACAGTCTTAACTTTAGCTTGTTATAATGAACTGTCATACAATTTTATGCAATTCTAATTTTTCATTAATCAATATGGAGGAATTCATGCAAAAAAAATCCACTTATTGGATTATCGGGTTTATGCTCTTCGCCCTCTTCTTCGGGGCTGGTAACCTGATTTTCCCTGCCTACCTCGGTATCTATTCTGGTACCAACCTAGCCTTAGCTATTCTAGGTTTCTGTATCACAGGAGTATCCTTACCTCTGCTAGGTGTTGTGGCTGTAGCTTACTCAGGCAGAACCGATGTTGAATCTATTGCTAGACCTGCTTCCAAGGCTTACGCCCTATTTTTCGCTATCGCTCTCTACCTGACTATCGGTCCTTTCTTTGCCATTCCTCGGACAGGGGCAGTTTCCTATGAAATCGGAATTAAACCCTTCTTTGGCAGTGGTCAAGCTGCTCACATCATCTATGGATTAGTCTTTTTCGGATTATCCTATCTGATTGCTGTCCGGCCGAGTAAGATTGCTGACCGTATCGGGAAATATTTGACACCGGCCCTCTTGATTTTCTTAGGAATTCTGATTGTCGCTTCCTTTATCTCTCCTGCGGGCCATATCGGATCCGCACACAATGCTTCTCCTGCTGTCAGTGACAGTTTCAAGAGTCTGCCTTTTGTGGCTGGACTGATTCAGGGTTACAGTACCATGGACGCCTTGGCCTCTCTGGCCTTTGCTATCCTAGTCATTGATGCTGCTAAAGGACACGGAGCCAAAACCTCTAATGCTGTTGCTAGCTTAACTCTCAAGTCTGGTATCATCGCAGCTGTCATCCTAGCAGCTATCTATATTTTCGTTGCCCGGCTGGGAGCAACCTCTCAAACCCTCTTTGGCATGACCAAAGACCTCTTCACCCAAGGAAATGTCCCAATTTCTGATGGCGGACCCGTCCTCATCCAATCAGCCGCTCACTACATGGGCAGCTTTGGCCAGATCATCCTAGGTATGGCCATCTTCCTAGCCTGTCTAACAACAGCAACTGGACTGATTACGGCCTGCGCAGAATACTTCCATAAGGTCTTTCCAAAAGTTTCTCACATTGTCTGGGCAACTGCCTTCACTCTGATTGGAGTCATCCTTTACTTCGGTGGCCTTGATCAAATTATCAAATGGTCAATACCCGTTCTTTATCTGCTCTACCCACTGACTATCGTCACCATTATCCTCATCTTCCTGAAGAAATGGATTGGCTATAATCATGTCGTTTACAAAACAGCCTTAGGCTTCACGGCTATTGCAGGTCTCTTTGATGCCTTCAATACCCTGTCAGCTCAAACTCAACTTTTTACCCTACCAAGTGACCTAGTCAACTTCTTTACTGAGGCCCTGCCTCTAGGTGCCTACAATATGGGATGGATTAGCTTTGCAGTCATTGGTTTGGTCGTCGGCTTAGTTCTGACTGGCTTTAAGCCACTTAAAGAAACAGAAACAGAAGGTTAAAACCTAATAAAGATTTAACAAGGACCAATCAACTAATCTATCAACAAAGGCCCACCTCTCAGTTAGAGGCGGGCCTTTTACTATTTAAAATCTTATTTGGCCTTGAGGGCTGATAGAATTTGTGCCCGGATATCTTCTACTCCTTCTGGATTATTAGGTAGAAAGAGGGTCTGGTTACCACCTGCAGCGAATTGATTCAAGGTATCAAGATACTGGTTGGTCAAGAGGATGGACATAATCTGTTCTTCCGTCATACCAACATTAGCTTGCTTGAGTTCTGCAATAGATTCAGCCAGACCATCAACGATCGCTTTACGCTGTTGGGCAATACCGACACCATGCAGTCGATCTTTTTCAGCTTCGGCAGAAGCAGCTGTGACAATTTTAATCTTATCAGCTTCGGCCAATTCTTGAGCGGCAACACGTTTACGTTGAGCTGCATTAATTTCATTCATAGATTGCTTCACTTCAGCATCAGGTTCAACCTTAGTAATCAAGGTCTTAACAATGATATAGCCATAAGTAGACATTTCTTCTGCCACTTGATGTTGAACTTCCAGAGCAATTTCGTCCTTTTTCTCAAAGAGTTCATCCAAAGTCAACTTAGGGACAGAGGAGCGCAGGGCATCTTCGATGTAAGACTTAATCTGTGCTTCTGGACGCATCAATTTGTAGTAAGCATCAATGACATTTTGCTCATTAACCCGATATTGGGTTGCTACATTGAGAGTGACAAAAACATTGTCCTTGGTCTTCGTTTCAACGACAATTTCACTCTGTAAGAGACGCAACTGAACACGCGCTGCGATTCTATCCATACCAAATGGCAGACGCATGTGAATTCCACTAGCAGACGTATTTTGATAACGACCAAAGCGCTCAATAATAGCTACCGATTGCTGCCTTACAACATAAAGCGAGCTGGCCAAAAAAACAATAAAAATAATAAAACACAATACTAAAAATACTAAAAAGACACCCATAATACTTTCCTTTCGTAAGATACTAATCTGTTAAATAACTCAAAAGACACTGAGGCTGATACAACAAGTATACAGAAAACTTCAACTTTTTCCACAGAGTTGTAAGCAAATTTCATTAAAATAAAATATTCAGCTAACTGCCTTTATCAGCCTGTCAAACTTCACGTCATCATACATGATTAAACCAGCATATTATATAAACTTTCGTTACCGTGCAGGTTGATATAATTAGGATCAAATCCTGCCAAACGATTCAGCAGGCCATCATAATCATGTTTATCAGACAACGTTACACCCACCAAGCAGGGTCCAGTTCCCTTGGCAGCCCGCTTAATGTATTCAAAGCGCGTGATATCATCATTTGGCCCCAAAATATTATTAACAAACTCTCGTAGTGCACCCGGCCGTTGGGGGAAGTTAACAACAAAGTAATGCTTGACCCCATCATAAATTAGGGCTCTTTCTTCCATCTCCTGCATGCGATTAATATCGTTATTCCCTCCCGAAATAATGCAAACCAAAGTCTTGCCCTTGATATCTTCTTTGAGGACTTCTAGGGCTGCAATTGAAGCCGCTCCAGCCGGCTCAGCGATAATTCCTTGGCGAGAGTACATATCAATTAAGGTTTCAGAAATCAACCCCTCATCAACACCAACTAGCTGGTCGACTGTCCGGCGGGCCACTTCATAAGTTTTTTGTCCGACCTGCTGAACAGCAATTCCATCTGCGAACTTATCAATATGCTCCAGTTTAACAGGATGCCCCTTATCGAAGGCTGCCCGCATACTACGAGCACCATTGGATTCAACACCAACCACTCGGATGTCAGGTGACACGTCCTTCATATAAGTTGCCACACCAGCAATCAAACCACCGCCGCCAACAGGTACTAGGATACTGTCGAAATCAACACCTTCTTCTTTAGCCTGCTCATAGATTTCATAGGCAACAGTCCCTTGACCAGCTTGAACATTGTCATCATCAAAAGGTGGAATAAAGGTACGGCCCTGAGCCTTAGTAAACTCCTGAGCTGCTTGAGCTGAAGCATCAAAGGTATCACCAACCAGTTGGATATCGACATAAGCTCCACCAAAGAACTTAACTTGAGTAATCTTCTGTTGAGGGGTGGTGATAGGCATAAAAATAGTAGCTGGAATCTTCATTTCGTTACAAGTATAGGCCACCCCTTGGGCATGGTTCCCAGCCGAAGCACAGACAACACCATTAGCCTTATCTTCATCCGATAGTTGGTTGATGGCATAGTAGGCTCCCCGCAGCTTAAAAGAGCGAACCTTTTGCATATTTTCCCGCTTGAGATAGATGGTAGCCTGATACTTTTCCGACAGATAGCGGTCAAACTCCAGCGGCGTTCGCTCAACCACATCTTTGAGAACATTGTGAGCTTTTACAACATCAGTTGCTGTTATCATAAACTCTCCTTTTTACTATTGTCTAAATTTTCTGTAGATTCATTATAACATAAAAGTTAGCTGAAATTAAGGGAATTCCCTGAAATCATGAAAAGGGTAAGAAAAAAAGCCCGAGACATAATCTCCACGCTCAGACTTAAATTTTTCCTACCCTTGACGCCCCTTCTTTGATAAGAAATAGACTAGCCCCATCGTTGTTAAAAACAAACCAATGATTTCTGCAAGTAGTCTTTGTTTATTAATCTCAAATAACTTAATTTGAACCTTTTTTAAACAGTTACTTGAACTTGCTTGTCCTAAGCTGCTTGATTATCAGCAGTTACTGTAATCCTTTGAACATCTTGAGACACACAAAGGTAAAACCAGTCTGTTAGACAATTAATCCTGTATGACCAGCTTCAATTTTCAAATGATCGCTGGTCTCTGAACTCAGATTAACACTAACAGTGTCTAACTGGAATATCAGCAGTATTCACTAAAATAATTTATTTACAAAAGTCTTTTAAACTAGCTAAAACTATCTCTATCGATATAACGTTTTAATTCAAAGATTTTATTTTAATAAGTAATGACACAAAAGTCTCCTCTATTTATATCATTACAACATTTTACTTTTATTTTAGTAAAACTATTTAAGACTTTTTGCATATAGTTAGACCTATCAAACAATTCCTGAAAAATCCTTAGAAAATAAAAAGCCAAGAACTTTTGTCCTCAACTTCTACTCTTAAGTAACACTGGCATCTTCTTTCTGACAATCTGGACAGAGCCCATAGAGCATGACCTGACTGCGAGTAACCTTATAGCCCGTCTGCTGACTGGCTTCTTGATACATGTCCCGCAAATCACCATCCAAGAAATCAGTAATTTTCCCACACCGTTCACAGGCAATGTGAACCTCATGATGACCTAAAAAATCATAATAAGTCGTACTATAGTTGCAAAGCTTGAGCTCTGTCACAAAACCCTCATCAACCAAAACCTTGAGATTATTATAGACAGTTGCCAAACTCATACTGGGGTACTCTGGCAAAAGGTCCTCGTAAATCATTTCCGCACTGGGATGACTTTTGGTGGCAATCATATAACGAATAATGGCTTTACGAGTTTCTGTAATCCGGATATGCTTACTTTTTAGGTGCTCTAGAACAGTCTCGTAAGCTTCTAAAGCCATGCGATCGTTTTCCATCGCTACCTCCTCTTAATCAGTCATTTTGAATTTATTATAGCACAAAAAGTCTGACCCTCGCCAAATGAGTCTAACTTAAACCATAAGTCGACCATATTCTATCTTGATACAGCGATTCATGACAATTCTCTCACAACCGGCTTGGCGCAAGAAGTCTTCCGCATCCTCAGCTTCCAGCCCTAGTTGGGCCCAAAAAACATCTGCACCCACCTGAACAAAATCATGAGCCACATCAAGCAAAAATTCACTCCGCCTAAAGACATCAACAATATCAATGTGAACCGGGATATCTTGTAGAGAGGCATATACGGTCTGACCCAGAATTTCCTGACCGACCAACCTAGGGTTAACAGGAATTATCTGGTAGCCTGCCTCCTGCATAACCTTAGCGACTTTATAAGCAGCGGTCTCAGTTCTATCGGAGAGTCCCACAACTGCTATCGTATTAGCCTCTTGCAGGTAGGACTTGATGATCTCATCACTAGGATTTGTAAAATGATAAGTCATAAAAACCACCCTTTCTCATTAGTATTTTCTTATTTGGCTTCATACCAAGTTTTTCCAGTATTTTCATCAGCCAAGAGAGGAACCGCCAGCTCAATAGCTGACTCCATAGTTTCTTTAACCAGCTGCTTGACAACCGCCAGCTCCTCATTGGGTACTTCCAAAACAATTTCGTCGTGCACTTGCAGTAACATCTTAGTTTTGAAATCACCTGCTTCCAAGGCTTGATCCAGATTAATCATGGCAATCTTAAGAATATCGGCTGCACTACCCTGAATAGGCGAATTGATAGCCGTTCGTTCAGCAAAATTACGGATATTGAAGTTACGTGAATTAATATCTGGCAGCATTCGACGCCGCTTAAAGAGAGTCTCAGCATAGCCCTTATCCTTAGCTTCACGCACCACTCGTTCCATGTAGTTTTTAATGCCAGGGAAACGTTCAAAATAGGTGTCGATATACTGCTTGGCTGCCTTGCGACTGATACCCAAATTCTGGGACAATCCGTAATCAGAGATCCCATAGACCACACCGAAATTGACCGCTTTGGCATTGCGACGATCATTAGGGGTAACATCCTCAGGTCTTGCAATATTAAAGACCCGCATGGCTGTCGCCGTGTGGATATCTTCGCCATTCTTAAAAGCAGCGATTAAATGCTCATCCCCCGAGATATGGGCCAGTACTCGAAGTTCAATCTGCGAATAGTCCGAACTCAGGAGGACACTGTCCTCCCATTCAGGTGTAAATGCCTTACGAATCAAACGACCTTGCTCTAAGCGCACTGGAATATTTTGAAGGTTTGGATCAACACTGGAAAGACGTCCGGTTTGGGTCAAATCTTGCAGATAGCGGGTATGAATTTTCCCATCATCCATGATAAAATCCTGTAGACCGACCACATAGGTTGACTGTAATTTAGCTATTTGTCGATATTCCAAAATTTTAGCCACAATCGGAGCATGTGGGGCCAGACGTTCTAAAACATCGACAGCTGTTGAATAGCCAGTCTTAGTCTTCTTAGTCATAGAGATTGGCAACCCCATCTTTTCAAAGAGGATCATCCCCAGTTGCTTCGGTGAATTGATATTAAATTCTTGACCAGCCAAATCATAGATTTCCTGGGTTAGAGCCTTGAGGGTTACCTCATTTTCTAGCTCCATATCCTTTAGGGTCTGGCGGTCAACCTTAATCCCAGCAATTTCCATCTTAGCCAGAACGTTAGCTAAAGGTAATTCCATCTCAAAGAGCAGATTAGATTGGTCATGCTCAGCCAATTTTTCCTTTAGAATGGGCTCGGTCTCTACTAGGACTTGAATCTTGGTCGCCAGATGTTCAAAAAGAAGGTCGTCCTCAGGTACTGCCTTCTTGGCTCCCTTACCATAAACTTCTGTATCCTTAGCCAGAGGCGTTTGTCCATAGAGACTGGCAATAGTAGAAAGTTCATTATCTTCCACCGTAGACAACAAATATTTTGCCAAACGGCTGTCAAAATTAGCTGTCAGCAAATCAAGTCCTAAGTGGCTCAAAAGAACCTTAGTCCGCTTGAAATCATAGGTTTTGATTGGCTTAGAAAGAGCTTGGATAAAAAGCTCATCTTTGAGTAAATCTAAGTTTTTGCTGACATAGATATTCTGGTCATTCCCCCAAGCAAAGCCCAGAATGTCTTCGCGATGATAATTATCATTAAAAATTTCAAAATAGAAGAATTGGTCAGGCCCAAACATAGCAGGTTCAAGTCTATTAACAACTTGATAATTGATTTCAATCTGTTCGGCCTCTTCCTTGAGGCCCAAGCTTGCCTTCAGCTGTTTAAAATTCATTTCATCATAGAACTTAGCCAACCCTTCCAAATGAGGACCCTTGTAAAGCGTATCATCTAAACCAATTTCAATAGGCGATTGGGTATTGATGGTTGCCAAAGTCTTGGACATAAAGGCCTGATCCTTATCATTGATGAGATTTTCCTTCATCTTAGATGGCTTGAAGCTATCAATATGGTCGTAAATGGCTTCCAAACTACCATACTCCAATAGGAGTTTGAGCCCTGTCTTTTCGCCAATCTTAGTTACACCAGGAATATTATCCGACTTATCCCCCATCAAGGCCTTAAGATCAATAAACTGGGTTGGCGTAATGCCCATCTTTTCCATCAGATATTCAGGCGTATATTCTTCAAACTCAGCCACACCCTTGCGAGAAATCTCGACCACCGTATTATTATCGGCTAGCTGAATCAAATCCTTGTCCCCACTGACAATAGTCACATCAAAATTGCCATTTTCAGCCAACTTATCCAAGGTTCCGATAATATCATCCGCTTCATAATTTTCCAAATCATAATAGGCAATACCAAGATGATTCAACATCTCCCGAATATAAGGAAATTGCTCACGAAATTCATCTGGCGTCTTATCACGACCACCCTTATAATCGGCATACATATCCGTCCGAAAAGTGGTCTTACCCGCATCAAAAGCCACTAGTACATGGGTCGGCTCAATCCGCTTCATCATATGGTCCAGCATGAGATGAAAACCATAGATGGCATTAGTATGCAGACCAACAGGATTTTTAAACCGTTCAATTTGATTATAAAGAGCAAAAAAAGCCCGAAAGGCGATGGAAGACCCATCAATCAATAGTAATTTATTCTTATTAGCCATGCTCCTATTATACCACAGAAGTTCCACCAGAAAGCAAACACAAGCAGGCCCAAACAGAAGAACAAGAGGCTATAAATCACTAATTAGTATTTTCGCCTAAAAAAGAATTTAGTTACTGCTGGCTCTTCCCAGAGATTATGAAAACACCTGACCCTATACAAACTAAATTGAGACTTACATACGTTGCCTATTGCAACGACATCACATTAAAAATTGATTCCTAAAAACCAAAAAGGAAGAGCCCTGCTATAACAGGACCCCTCCCCGGAGATTATGAAAAAGAAAAGTTTATTTAGGATACCTATAGTATAGCTAGAGTTACTTAAATAGCACTTAAATATTTAACTAATAGGTTCACTAAAAATCAATCATACAAAAAGTTGATTTTCCTCTTATTTAGACCACTCAGCTACCTTATCCTTATTATTTTTAACCCATTTTTGTGCTGCTTTAGATGGCGATGTTCCATTGCTAATATCTAGCATAACAGATTCCATATCAGCAGAAGTCCAATGGAAATTATCAATAATCTTGTAAGCACCTGCATTATCTTTTTTAAGGTTTTTGCGAGCGATAGTATGAATATTCTCAGATTTTCCAAAGACACCCTTTGGATCATCCAAAAATTTTAAATCATACTTAGCAAACATCCAGTGAGGTTTCCAACCTGTAATAACAATATCTTCCTTATTCTTCAATGCCTGTTGAAGACTGGTAATCATGGCGCCAGTAGAAGAGGAACTTAGCTTCCAATTGGAGAGGTTGGAATACTCTTTTTGTGCTTTCTCAGCACTTGTCATGATACCAGCTCCAGGTTCAATACCAGTGATGGTTGAATCGGCTTGATCAGATAGATCTTCGATACTGTTAACATCAGTCATATAGGTTGGCACAGCTAATCCTAGTTTGGTTCCTTTTAGATTAACTCCCAAGTCATCTAATTGTCCCTTATATTTTTCGTACTGTGCTTTATGTGTAACCGGCAGCCAAGCTGAAACAGAAGCATCAACACTACCGTCAGCAACCGATTTCCAAGCAATGGCATTATCCAGAGGCTTGATTTCAACATCATAGCCTTTTTCTTTGAGAACTTCAGCTAAAACATTAGTCGAAGCCACTTCCGAATCCCACTCTACATAAGCCAAGGTAACCTTTTCCTTATGTGGACCCATATGGCTAGCAACTGTTTGTGCAATTCCCGTAGCAAGAAAGGCTATGACCAAGACGGGAGCTATCCATTTCTGCCATTTGGGCTTGCTTGCTTGCTTTTGACCAACCGGTGCATTTAATTTTTGGGTAAAACGATCAATAATGATGGCCAAGATTACCAGAGCCAAACCATTGACAAATCCGTTACCAATTTCTGCGTGTTGCAGAGCTGAAAGGACTCCATTACCAAGGCCAGGAGCCCCAATCATGGAAGCCGTCACCACCATAGACAGAGCCAACATGATGGTTTGGTTGACCCCAGCCATAATCGTACTCTTGGCTAATGGCAGTTCAACTCCGAAGAGCTTTTGCCGACTGGTACTACCAAAAGCATCTGATGCTTCAACCAACTCGATAGGAATTTCTCGAATCCCAAGATTAGTCATCCGTACCGTTGGTGGTAAAGCGAAGATAACTGAAGCAAAAACCCCAGGTACCATACCAATACCAAAGAAAGCAACCGCTGGAATCAAATAAACGAAGGCTGGCATGGTTTGCATAAAGTCCAGAATTGGATTAATAACCTTTTTGGCTGTCTCATTCTTAGCCATCCAAATTCCCAGTGGAATCCCAATTAAAATTGAGATCAAGCTAGACAAGAGTACCAAGGTAAAGGTATTAATCAAATCTCCCCAGAGTTCCTGATTGTAAATATATAACAAACCGATAGCTGTTAAAATCGTAAAGCCCCATTTTTTAGAAATCAGATAAGCTAAGGCCACGATGAGAAGCATTAAAATCCAAGGATTGATGAAAGTCAATGTATTGGAAATAAATCCCATAAGGGCATCACCAATGATTTTTAGAACATTGAAGAACCCAGCAAAAGTTTTAGTCAGCCAGTCAACAAAAGAATCCATATAATTAGAAATAGGTAATTTCCCAATTCCTGCTAATAATAAGCTTTTCAAACTTCTCACCTACCCTTCTACTTCAATACCCTGTTTAGTAAGGGCCTCAATCACACGACCCTTAATAATAACGCCAACAGGACGCTTGTTCTCATTTAACACAGCAATCGGAGCTGCCGAGTCATAAATCAATGGTAAGATATCTGTCAACACCATATCCTGAGGCACCGTCCGAATATTAGGATCGACAACATCAGCCAGTTTCTTACCTGCCTTACGAGCATCATAAGCTGCATCAGCCGAGATAACCCCTAAGAGCTGACGCTTCCGATTAGTGGCTACCAACATGGAAACTTCTTCCACGTCCATCCGCTTCAGAGCCACATTGGGTCCATCAACATCAACATTTGCCGTAATTGGCTTAATCATAATATTTTGAGCCGTCAGAACCTTAGAGCGGTCGACATCCTCAACGAATTCTCGGACAAAATCATTAGCTGGTTGAGTCAAGATTTCTTCACCTGTACCTATCTGCATGATTTGACCATCCTTCATCAAGGCGATACGATCGCCAATCCGCAAGGCTTCATTGAGATCGTGGGTAATAAAGATAATTGTTTTTTGAACACGATCCTGCAAATCTAGGAGCTCATCCTGCATTTCTTTACGAATCAAAGGATCCAAAGCAGAGAAGGCCTCATCCATCAAAAGAATATCAGGATTATTAGCAAGCGCTCTAGCTAAACCAACCCGTTGTTGCATCCCACCGGATAATTGATCAGGATACTGATCTTTAAAAGGCAACAAATTTGAATTTTCCAAGGCTTGTTCAGCCATTTTTTCCCGCTCTTCCTTGGGCACTCCCCTCAATTCCAAACCATACTCAGTATTTTCCAAAATGGTTTTATGCGGAAAGAGACCAAAATTCTGGAAAACCATATTAACCGAATGGCGGCGAACCTCTCGCAGTTCATTAGCAGTCATTTCAGAAACATTCTGACCATTAAGTTCGATGGCCCCAGAAGAAGGTTCAATCAGGCGATTAATTAAGCGAATCAGAGTAGACTTTCCGCTTCCAGAAAGCCCCATAATTACAAAGATTTCACCCTCTTGAACTTCAAAATTAGCATCATAAACACCAACCGTACAGCCAGTTTTCTCTAAAATTTCAGTTTTACTCTTTGCTTCTTTGACCATCTGGAGAGCCGCTTTTTGCTTTTTCCCAAAGATTTTGGTTAAATGGCTAACTTTTAAAATCGTTCCCATATATCCCTTATCCTTTCTTCTTACAAAATATCTATATATTCTAAATATCTATTAATTAGTAGGCATCTATACTATTGTACCAAAATCATGGCTATTATTAAATTAAAAATAGTTACAAATTAGTTACCAATATCCAACAAAGATAAAACTCTCCACCAAGTGATGGTAACACTAACACTCAGGACCTGTCCAAGCAAGTCTAATAAATAAAAAAAGAGTTCCCTTAAGAACTCCCTCCAGTCACATCTCTACTCCACCAGTAGGACTCGAACCTACGACATCATGATTAACAGTCATGCGCTACTACCAACTGAGCTATGGTGGATAATAATACGCTAAGCGACTCCCTTATCTCACAGGGGGCAACCCCCAATTACTTCAGGCGTGCTAGGGCTTAACTGCTGTGTTCGGCATGGATACAGGTGTCTCTCCTAGGCTAGCGTCACTTAACTATGAATTG
>NZ_JAAKDU010000004.1 GCF_011038795.1 Streptococcus tangpeifui | reverse complement strand
CAATTCATAGTTAAGTGACGCTAGCCTAGGAGAGACACCTGTATCCATGCCGAACACAGCAGTTAAGCCCTAGCACGCCTGAAGTAATTGGGGGTTGCCCCCTGTGAGATAAGGGAGTCGCTTAGCGCATAGGAATCTAAGAAGGTTCCATTAGGGAGTTTAGCTCAGCTGGGAGAGCATCTGCCTTACAAGCAGAGGGTCAGCGGTTCGATCCCGTTAACTCCCATGATTAAGTAATGAGAACGTAAAGCAAGCGTAGGAAATGGGTAAGAAATCCTGATTTCTTAAGCCTTTTATCTAAATCACTAGCTTTTAAGTTCGAATACAATTGCTTAGAATAGGTCCCGTGGTGTAGCGGTTATCACGTCGCCCTGTCACGGCGAAGATCGCGGGTTCAATTCCCGTCGGGACCGTTGAAATAGTCTGGTGGACTATTTCAATCTGGAAAAAAGTAAGCGTAGTTTACAATAGTTTCTGGACAATAGTCAGACTCGTTAGCTCAGTTGGTAGAGCATTTGACTTTTAATCAAAGGGTCACTGGTTCGAGCCCAGTACGGGTCATAGATGCGGGTTTGGCGGAATTGGCAGACGCACCAGATTTAGGATCTGGCGCTTAACGGCGTGGGGGTTCAAGTCCCTTAACCCGCATAATAAGAAGCAATAGGCCGGCTTAGCTCAGTTGGTAGAGCATCTGATTTGTAATCAGAGGGTCGCGTGTTCAAGTCATGTAGCCGGCATTTGCGAACGTAGTTCAGTGGTAGCGAATATTATTCGTTACTTTTTTGTTTAGACCATTAAAAAGCACTCATAAATTTAATGAGTGCTTTTACAACTTTAACGATTCTTGAGTTCAAGATAACGCTTGTACCAGATATTGATATAAGATTCTGAGAAAGGCCCTTTTTTATTGTTAATCCACTCAACAAGAATTTTGACATTCTCTTTCAGAATATAATCAATATCTGCTGAATAATGCATTTCTTTTTTATGGCTTTCATATTCGTCAACATCTAAAAGCTTTTTTTCGTGATTCTCAAAGACTTTGACATCTAAGTCGTAATCAATATATTTGAGGGCTTCCTCATCCATAACATAGGGACTAGCTAAGTTACAATAATAGGAAACACCGCTATCACGAATCATTGCAATTATATTGAACCAAAATTTTTTATGAAAATAAACAATGGCTGGTTCTCGAGTCACCCAGCGTCTGCCATCACTTTCAGTAACAAGTGTATGGTCGTTTACACCAATAATTGCATTTTCAGTTATTTTTAGTACCATAGTGTCGCGCCATGTTCGGTGCAAACTACCATTATGCTTATAACTCTGAATTGTAATAAAGTCGCCTTCTTTGGGTAATTTCATGGCTAAAACCTTCTACAATTTAGTTTATCCGTTATAGTTTAACATAATTTGATGGAAAAAGCATTTGTTAAGAAAGAAAATGGTAGAACTATTGCTTATAGATAGTCAGCTAAAGCAGATGAAATGTCGGAAAAATCATAGCCCTTTCGAGCCAAAGCTTGGATTAAATGCTGTTTAAGTGCATAATCCTCATATCTCTTTTGATACTTTGGTAGAAGCCTATCCAGATCTCGATAGATAAGAGTAATGTCATCCTCTTTATTTTTATCAATAGCTAAATTTTCGAGCGCTTGATTAACTGTTTGATAGTCAAAACCTTTGCTAAGAAGATTTTGCTGAATTTTAGCCTTGATGGTTTTTGCTGGGTAACGACCTGCATACTTTTTATAAAGTTTTTGTCCAACCTTGACAACAGTATGGGAAAAGTCTTGTCCGTCTAGGCATTCTTCAATAATGGACTTTGCAATCCCTTTCTGGGAAAGCTTCTGGCTTAGAACGAAAGGTCCCTTATCACCATTTGTTAAATTTTGATTGATAAAAACCTCAGCGTAATGATAATCATCAATCCACTTATCTTTTTTTAAATCTGTTAGGACTTTTGGAATAATTTTTTCCTCAATATCATGCTTATTGAGATAATCTTTAACCTCTTTTTCTGTTCTTTGTTTGAAGGAAAGGAAGTAGAGAGCTAGATTCTTACCATAGGAAAACTGAGCAAAATTCCTAATTTCTTCCAATTCTTCCTCAGTGATAATTTTGTCCTTTGAGAGCATGAAATGGACAATAGTATCTTCGGTAATATAGAGCTTCTCTTCATCATCTAATTCAAGAAGGTAGAGTCGTTTTTTCTTTTCAATCTTAGTAATTTTCATAGGTTTATTATAGCAAAAATGGTAGAATATTAGGGTACGTAGCCAGCTTGACAATTTTAATGGAAGATTGCCGTTGAGAGTCACTCTTATTTATTCGCTTTTTATTTTTAAGTTAGAAAGGACTTTGCAAGAATGAATTTGCAGGTCAAACAAAGGATTCCCCTGAAAATCAAACGGATGGGGATCAACGGGGAGGGTATTGGTTTTTATAAAAAAACTTTGGTCTTTGTACCAGGAGCCTTAAAAGGAGAAGATATCTTTTGCCAAGTGACAGCTGTCAAGAGGAATTTTGTCCATGCTAAACTTTTGAAGATCAATAAAATATCTAAGGATCGAGTACAACCACGATGTCCCATATATGAGAAATGCGGGGGATGTCAGATTATGCACCTAGCATATAAGAAGCAGCTGGATTTTAAGAATGACATTATCAAACAGTCTTTGAAGAAATTCCAGCCTACTGGATATGAAAATTATGAAGTGCGGCCCACCAAGGGGATGGAAAATCCTTATCACTATCGGGCCAAACTCCAATTTCAAACACGTCATTTTTCTGGATCAGTTAAAGCAGGACTTTTTGCCAGTAATTCTCATCATCTGGTTTCGCTGCAAAACTGCCTGGTTCAAGATGAATTGACACAGAGGATTGTTAATAAGGCCACCGAACTGTTAGATAAGTATAAAATTCCAATTTACAATGAGCGAAAAATTGCTGGTATCCGGACAATCATGGTTCGTAAAGGGCAGGCGAGCTCCCAAGTTCAACTTATTTTTGTGACTAGTCGTGGCTTACAGTTGACTGCTCTAATTAAAGAACTGAGGCTGGCTTTCCCTGAAATTGTGACAATTGCTGTTAATTATAATAAATCAAAATCAAGTGAAATTTATGGCGATGAGACAGATATTCTCTGGGGAAAAGAGTCTATACAAGAAGAGGTGCTAGACTATAGTTTTTCTTTGTCGCCTAGGGCTTTTTATCAACTGAATCCTCAGCAAACTCATGTTCTTTACCAAGAAACGGTTAAAGCTTTAGACACCACTAAGGAGGATAACCTCATAGATGCCTATTGTGGTGTGGGGACAATTGGTTTTGCTTTTGCAGATAAGGTGAATTCTGTTCGAGGAATGGATATAATTCCTGATGCCATTGTGGATGCTAAAAAGAATGCGAAAGCGCTTGGCTTGACTAATACTCACTATGAAACTGGCAGGGCAGAAGATCTTATTCCCAAATGGTATAATGCGGGTTATCAAGCTAGTGCTTTAGTGGTCGATCCACCGAGAACGGGCTTAGATGACAAGCTTATCAAAACCATTCTTGAAGTAAAACCTGAAAAGATGGTTTATGTTTCTTGCAATGCTTCAACTCTGGCCCGTGATTTGGTGCCTTTGACAAAAGTTTATCAAGTGGACTATATCCAGTCAATCGATATGTTTCCTCATACCGCTCGAGTTGAAGCGGTTGTTAAGTTGAGAAAAAAATAGAAAATAACTTTTAAATACGAATAAAGATGAGAGTAGCTATGCAGTTACTCTTATTTTAAATTTACAAAATGATTACAAAAATTTCTTAGAAATTAAAAAAGTTACAATTGTATGTTGACGGTAAATTTAAACTAGGCTATAATAAAATTGAAAAGAGAAAGGAACAAAAATTATGAAAAAGCCTTACAAATTTGTAGCTGTGTTTATACTAGGTACTACTTTATTTTTAACGGGCTGTCACAAGAATAGTTCTCAAAATGAAACTCATTCAACTTCCATAAAGACTAGCCAAACAAGTAAAGCAAAACCTCAAAAAGGAAGTTCACAACATCAGTCTAGTTCCCAAGTTAGTAGTAATAATCACGATAATGGAGAAACTACTAATCCGTCAAGCTCTACAAGTCAAAGTTCAGCTAATAGTCAAGTTACTTCTCCTCGCCTTGATGTTACTGCTATTGCTAACGGAGACTTCTCCAGCCTCGTTGGTACTTGGCAAACTGCTAATGGTGATACATTAGTTTTTGATAATAATGGTTTGGTCTCAGATACTCAAGTTATCTCCTCACAAGGTGTTAGTGGAGAAAAGGCCCTATTTACGATTGCTCCAAAAGATTCAGAAGTAGGTAGTGCAGCCCTGTATGTCATTCCTGCAGGTGTGCCAACTGTTGGAGGTAAAACTTATCAACAAGATGCTTTGGTAGTAGGTCAAGGTGAATCTGCCGAAGATACTCCATATTATCGAGCAGGCTGATGAACTGCAAAGAGAGTGGAACAAAAATCACGATTTTGATTTTCCTCGTTCTCCCATTTTAAAACTCAGGTCTTTGCCACTTTTCTGTTTTTAGGTGACAGGCTTTGACAGTCTATCCCCAGACTGCCATAGTCCACTGGAGCATTTCAATCCCACCTCCGCACAATTGATCTTGGTTTTCTCTAACAGTCTCCCAGACTGTTTGACCTATCTCTTGCGTAGTAGTTAAACAGTTCTGTGAACTGTTTAAGAGGGCGTCTGAAAATGTAACTGCACCCTACCAAGATAAGGGCAGCCAACCAACAGTAGTTTATTGGTGCTAGAGTACCTAATGAACTGTGCAGGAGTAAGCCTTCTTAGCCTAGACAATAAGTCTTACTCCCAATCATTGCGTCAATTTGGTAAATTTAGAATAATGCTAACGAGTTTGGACTTTTTATACGTAATCTTCAGAGATTACAATCTTTGTGGGTGAGGGCTAAGCTATCATGGCTGTTTGTCCCAGACTCGTTAATTAGAAAAAAATAATATTACTAAAATATTTCATTATTACAGAAAAATATTGACGCTGCTTATCTATTTTTTTATAATGAAGGCGAAATAAAGTAATATGAATATAAGGAGAGTTATCATGAAAAAAGATTTATTATGGAGCGAAAAACAACGTTTTTCCATTCGTAAATATTCCTTTGGTGCAGCCTCAGTTTTCCTTGGAGCCAGTCTGGTATTAGGGGGGCAGGTTTTAGCTGACGAACAAACAGCTCCAACTAGTCAGCCACAGGATACCAGTACACAGACAACTACGGTCAAGGAAACTGGTACAGAAGCTGTCACACCAAAGACAGATGGTGCTGTGAGAGAAGCTGTTATAGATAAGGTTACCCAAGAAACTGCTGAAAAACCGATAGCAGTTAGCGATGCTGAAATTTCAACTGATGAAGTCGCTACAAGAGAGACTGATGTTGATAACCCTACAGTACCAACAAAAGTTGATGCTGCTACTCAAACTAATGATTATACAGCTCCTAGCGAAATAAATTCAGCAGACCAAGCGCAACAGGCAGGAACAGTAACTAATGCTTCACCTGTTATGACGATTCAAGAAGTCGGTAAAGACCTCCCAAGCTCAGGCTATTATACTTATCCTGAACGCACAGAGATCAAGAATAGTCCGTCAGCTTCGGCTCCTCTAGCCTTCTTTGCCAATGCCGGTGACCGTGTTTACTATGACCAAGTCCCCAATCAAGATGGCTATCAATGGCTGAGCTACAAATCCTATAGTGGTATCCGTCGTTATGCCAATATTGCCAAGTTAGTAGCTAAGGAAGTATCAGCCGATAAGCCAGATCCTCAAGCTGGTGAAAAGCCGGGAATTGACAGCGAAGAGACTACCCTTCCAGCTTTGGAGCGCTATAGCTTTGACAAAGAAGTTGAGGTCAAGAACGAGGCAAAGGCCGCTGCCAAGACAGAATTTACCTTTGGGGAGGGTGACTCCATCAGCTATGATAAGATTCTTAAGACGGATGGTTATAAGTGGATTTCCTATGTTTCTTACGGCGGTACTCGTCGTTACGTCATGCTGGATAAGTTACCGGCTCAAGCTAGCGAGCAAAAGACAGAATCCAAGCTAAGCGGTCAAATTAGTGTTGAAAACCAAACTGATAAGGGTTTTGATGTTCGGATTTCTAACATATCAGATAGCAATGGTATTCTGGCTGTTAAAGTCCCAATCTGGACAGACAAGGATGATCAAGATGACTTGATTTGGTACGATGCTGTTAAGCAAGGTGATGGCACCTATAAGGTGGCTGTGAGTATGTCCGAACATAAGAACGAAAGTGGCCTCTACAATATTCATCTCTATTATGTTGAAAATGATGGCGCTATGAAAGGCGTTGCAAGTCTGCAATATACCTTTTCTGAACCTGAAAAGCCTCAAGCAACTCGGACAGGGACCCTTTCCTTTAGTAATAAGGATAATGGTGACTTTGATGTTATCATCTCAGATGTGGTTGATAGCCAAGGCTTGAAAGCTGTTAAGCTTCCAGTTTGGACAGATAAGAACGATCAGGACGACCTCGTCTGGTACGATGCGGAGAGACAGGCCGATGGGACTTACAAGGCGGTTGTTAAATTAGCTGATCACAAAAATGAAACAGGCACCTACAATATCCACCTTTATTATCTAGAAAATGATGGTCAACTTGTAGGTGTTGCTGGAAGCCAACATCAGGCGGACGTTAAGAAAAGTGATAATCAGCCAAAGGCTGAAATTACTATTCAAAATCAAACTTCTGATGGATTTGACATTTTAGTCACTAATGTTAGTGGTAATCAAGTCTCAGCTGTTAAGGTACCGGTTTGGACAGATAAGGACGGCCAAGACGATATTGTTTGGTATGATGCTACTAAGCAAGTCAATGGTGATTATAAGGTCAGTGTTAAGGTTAGCGATCATAAGAACCAACATGGGGTTTATAATGTCCATCTCTACTATGTTGAAAATGATAACAAGTTGGTTGGCGTCGCTGGGACCCAAACAACAGTTCCTGAACCAGCAGTTAAACCGAACTATGAAACAACCTTCCCGTCATTGAAAAGCTATACTTTTGTCAAGCAAGTTGATGTTAGAAATGAACCTCGAATGGCTGCGGAGATAGCCTTCACCTTCCAAGCCGGCGAGGGTATCAACTATGATAAGATTATGCACAAGGATGGCCATGATTGGATTTCCTATGTCAGTTATGGCGGTCAACGGCGTTATATCGTCATTAATTGAGCTTCCTAACAAGCCTTTTATAGATGAAATTACCTCTGTTTGTTTAAACAGGGGTGATTTTTGGGTTAGGATAACGAAGAAAAATGGCTAAAGAGAGGCTTGATATAGCTACTTTGACAGTATTGTGAATTTGTGATATTATGAGTCGAGAAAGTAGAGTAAAGTATGTATCGCGTATTAAGTATTAATGATGAGGTCATAGTACTTGCTAATACGGACGGTCACGTCAAAAGGATTGATCGTTCGTCTTTTAGTTTTAACCCTAGGTTGGGAGATAGGGTGGATCTTTTTTATGACGATCATGATGAAGTCATTGCGACGAGGGCCAAGGTAGTTGAGAATGAATCGGGTTCTCGCGCAATTAGATCAGCACTCCTACAGGGCATCTTTGACCTATTTACAGAAGTTTTAACGATCCACAATGATCAGGTTGGTAATATCAAGAAAATCCTTTCTCAGCTCTTTATTGCCTTCTTCATGGTTTGGGCCTTGGTGGGCGTTGTTGTTGTTGAGTTGATTATCCTGATTGAGTCACTCCTAATTTGGGCTTATCAATTTATATTAATTGCTATTAAGTATTTGCATGATGTGATTGCTAAGAAGCTGGCTGATCGGGCTCGGCAACAGGCCAAGCAAGAAGTTGCTGCAACTTATGGCTACGACCAAGCCTATGACAATGGGATCGATCCAGAGGCTTATGCTGATTATGAAGATGAGTCTTACGTTGTAGACCTCGATTCTTTAGAGCTGTCTCCTGATGAAAGGGACCGTTATTTTTCAGATGAGGCTGACTATCCAGAGAAGTAGGAGTTTTCCTATTTCTCTTTCTTTATAAGCTAAAATTTGCTAAAATGATAGGGAAATAAACATTAATAGAGGTAAGATATGTCTAAATTTTTAGTTTTTGGTCACCAAAATCCTGATACTGATGCTATTGCATCGTCCTACGGATGGGCTTATTTGGAGCGTACAGCTTTTGGACGTGATGTTGATGCCGTCGCCCTTGGGACGCCAAATGAAGAAACCGCTTTCGTTCTGGACTATTTTGGTGTTGAAGCACTGCGTGTCGTTGAATCTGCTAAGGCAGAAGGGGTAGATAAAGTTATTTTAACGGACCACAATGAATTTCAGCAATCTATTTCAGATATTCGCGAAGTAGAAATCGCGGCTGTTATTGACCACCACCGTGTGGCCAACTTTGAAACGGCTAACCCGCTTTACATGCGTGTGGAACCAGTTGGATCAGCTTCTTCAATTGTTTATCGTGCTTTTAAGGAAAACAATGTTGAAGTGCCAAAAGAAGTAGCCGGTCTTCTCCTATCAGGTCTTATCTCTGATACCCTTTTGCTTAAATCACCAACTACTCACGAAACGGATCCCCAAGTGGCTAAGGAATTAGCTGAAATTGCTGGCGTCAACTTGGAAGAGTATGGCTTGGCTATGCTGAAAGCAGGGACTAACCTTTCAAGCAAGTCAGCTGAAGAATTGATTGATATTGATGCTAAGAGTTTTGAGCTCAATGGTAACAATGTGCGCGTGGCTCAGGTCAATACGGTTGATATTGATGAAGTTTTGGATCGTCAAGCTGAAATTGAAGAAGCTATCAGGGCCTCACAAGAAGCTAATGGCTACTCAGACTTTGTCTTGATGATTACAGATATTCTGAACTCCAATTCAGAAATTCTAGCACTTGGAGCTAACAGGGATAAGGTTGAAGCAGCCTTCAATTTCAAATTAGAAAACAATCATGCCTTCCTTGAAGGGGCTGTATCACGTAAGAAACAAGTGGTTCCGCAGTTGACGGAAAGTTTTAATGGATAAAAAGCGCACTCAAAAGCCAAGGGCAAAGGGCCCCTGGCTTTTATATATAGGAGAAGCTAATGAAGAAAGAGCAATTAAAAGAAGGAGACCTCCTGTTTACAGTAGGCGATTCAGAAATGGGACAGGCTATCACGACCGCCACAGGTGATTACAGTCATGTTGCTATCTATCTCGAAGGAAGTATTTATCACGCGACAGTAGACCAAGGGGTATCTAAACAGGACTTGACAAGCTTTTTAGAGGAAAATAAGATTGTAGATGTTTTTTGCTATCCAAAGATTAAACTTAAACAAGTTTTTGAAAAAGTTCATGCCTTGCTAGGAAATCCTTATAATATTAGCTTTTATCCTGACGGAACAGGTTTTTACTGCTCTCAGCTCATTGCACATCTTCTTCCGATTTTTGCAGAAATTCCAATGCAATTTGGAGATGGCCATCAAGAGGTGACAGATTTCTGGCAGGAATACTATGAGCAACTTGGTTTAGCTGTCCCTACAGGACGGCCTGGGACCAATCCTAGCCTTCTAGCCCAATCTCCTCAATTATGCTATCGGGGTCGATTAAAATAATGAGTTAAATTCTACTGTTTGAGCCCTCTATAATATCCAGAAAGGCCTTATGCATACGGTAAGTAAAATCTGTTAGGTCTTGGCTAGGTCCATGTTCGGTGGTCCACTTCATCAGTGACCGTACAATAGACGCATACAGTTGGGTCAAGAGCTCTAAGGGAAGAGTATAGGACATCCCCTCCCTGAGCAAGAGCTCTTTGATATAGAGCTGGCAGAGCTGATCAAACCGATCTTCAAAACCCTGTTGATTTTCCAAGGGTGTTTTTAGCAGTGCCTTGAGGAGGTCTGTATGCTCTTGATAAAACTGGTAAATATCTTCTAGAAAATACTTTAGCCCTTTATTATCAAGGTTTTCTCCGTACTTGGCAGCGAATTTTTCCTGAAGCGGCTCTAAAGTCTTTGTAATCAGCTGTTCCAATAGGTCATACTTATCTAAATAGTGGCTGTAAAAAGTAGAGCGGCTGACTAAGGCTTTTCGACAAATGTCTTGAACAGTTAAGCTATAAAACCCTTTTTCCAGAATTAGAGTGACAAGTGCGGACTCGATGTCCCTTTTGGTTTTGAGAATGCGGATGTCTTGCGTCATATAATTTTCCCCTGTTCGTTGCTTATCAAACATTTTTCGGATATAATGTACGATTTCCTACAAATTATAGGAAAGTATCACTTGCCTGTCAACCCTGTTCCCCCTTATACTAGTGATGTTGATAAGGAGAAATCATATGAATATTTTAGTGATCAATGGACATCCGGATAAAGAAAGTTTTAGTCAGGCTATCTATGAAACAGTAGTGGCAAATCTAGATTTTGCCCAACATCAGGTGGAAACTTTAGAGCTTAGCCACCTGTACTTTGATCCTGTTTTACGCTATGGTTATCGCAAGCGCATGCCAGAGGATAAGTTCATCTTACAATCGCAAGAACTTATTCAGTGGGCCGATCATTTTATCTTTATTTATCCGATTTGGTGGAGCGGCATGCCTAGTTTAATGAAGGGCTGGATTGATCGTACCTTTACTCCGGGTGTTGCCTATTCATCTAATACTGAGGGGAATTTCATCTGGAACTACCTGCGTGGACGGCAATTTCGTAAACTTTTAAAAGGAAGAACGGCAGATATTATTGCAACCTCCATGGCCCCCAGCTGGTGGTATAAACTCTTTTCTGGCTGGATCAGTGTGCCAGATAGTTATGGCCTAGCAGCATTAAAAAGTGCTGTTCTCAATCATTGTGGTATTAAAACGCGCCGCTTAATGGTGCTGGGCAATATGGGGCGTGAAGCTTGTACAGAAGCAAAACGAAAAGCTTTTTTGAACAAAGTAGGTGTAGCTGTCAAAAAGCTGTAGGGAATATAAAAATTAACAGTGTTTGAAATTCAGTGATTTCAGACGCTTTTAAAGTGGTTCTGGTTTTTGTATTAATGGTTGCCTATAACTTTGAGATGGGTAATCTGGCTGCTTACTACTTTTGCAATGTCTTTACCTGTCAGAGTGAAATAATCGCCTGATTTTCTGCGACAGACAACACCCCAATTGGCTCGCAACCAACCATCATCTTGCTTCTCAATATCCCATAAGTGCTTAGTTGCTAGATTTCGACTGAAAAAACGCCTGAAGAAGTCTTCAATCTCTGCACTGCCTCTATAGATGTGACCATCATTGGCTTCAAGAACAGCGTCTTGGGTAAATAATGCGCAGAGTTCCTGAAGGCTGTTTTCATTTTGAACAGCCAGATCAGATAGTTCAAAGTAGCGGTTTAATATGTTCATGCAATAACCTCCTCTTTAATAATTCGATACAATTTGAACAATTGTATTATAGAACTTTTTTTGATAGAATGCAAAGAAAGGAGTGATAAGGTGAAAAATTTATCCCATCCTGCAACAGCAGATATTAAACTAGAGCAAATTCTTTATGCTTTGAGTGAGCCCATTCGTTTAGCCATTTTTCGAGAATTATATAAATCTAACAAGGAAAGAAACTGCAGCTACTTTTCGGATTTGGGAAAAAAGAATAATTTGTCCCATCATTATAAAATGTTGAGAGAAAATGGCTTAATTAGAGTTCGTATAGAAGGACGTCAGCGCTTTATCTCTTTGAGATTAGATGAATTGAACGAAAGATTTCCAGGACTGCTAGAGAGCATTTATGAAAGTCTATAAAAAATATGAGGAGCCGGATTGATCGCACTTTCACTCCGAGTATCGTTTATTCTTCTAATTACGTTAAAAAACGTCAGCGCTTGTTAAAAGATATTAGAAAATGCGTACAAAAGTTATAGTTTGAGAATCGTCATAAAAATCTGGAACAGTACAGAAAGCCTCTTTTTTGTTTCGCTTGAAAGAATCAATATAATATCATGTGTGCTAATAAAACTCCGCTATCTTTGCATTGAGATTAGCGGAGCTTTTAATTGCCTGAAAGAGCTTCTGACCAAAAGACTTTACTAATACTAATGGCTAATAATTTGTAAATAAATAATCTTACCGTCCTTTATTTCTACTAAATGCCTTCCTGTCTGTGCAGAATAAGTTCCTGCTATGCTGCGGCAAATAAGAGCCCAGTTAGTTTTGAACCCCGTACTGGTTTTTTGAATATCCCATAAATGTCTGACAGTTGGATTTGTATCGAAAAAATTCTTGAAAAAGGAAATGATAGCTTCTCTGCCAGAATAAGTTTCACCGCCATCTGTTTTAATGACAGCATTGGCAGCAAAAAGATTGCAGAGTTCCCAAAAGCTTTTGGCATCTTCTCCAGCAGAATCTGCTAGCAGAAAATAATGTTCGAGTATTTCCAATTTACTGCCCTCCTAGACTTTATTGTTGATTGCTATTTATGGATGTTTTAATAAAAGTTTGCCATTGATTTTTCCTTCTTCTAAATCCAGTAAAGCCTGAACGGCATTGTCAATAGGAGCAGTAAAAAGTTCTGGCAGTTGAATTTGATTGTTGGCAACTAATTTCAGAGTCCAAATTAAATAATCATGGACAGTTTTGATGTGCTGAGAACAATAACCGCCGAAGTTAAAACCAATCAGGTTGATATTGTTTAGCCAGAGAATATCAGGATCAATATCTGCATGCTCTTCCTGCGAAGCGTTTCCAAGGATGGCTAATGTGCCATGAGTATTTAGCTTTTGGAGATTGTCTTTCCTGTGCTCCCCGCCTACGGGATCTACGATAAGATCAAATTTTTCTTCAGAAGAGTTGAAAAATGTTTCTCGCAGATAAGCAGCATCGTAGCCCAAGTCCATTGCTTTTTGGCGCCTTTCTTCATTACTGACAACTGCAATAACTTTTTTAGCTCCTAAGAGTTTAGCTGTTTGACCAATCTGAGAGCCCAAGCCGCCCGTTGCTCCATAAACGAGAACGCTGCTGCCTGCCTCCAGTCTTACGATTTCTTTTAGAAATACCAGAGCTGTTGTTGTATTGGTTAGAGCTGCTGCAGCTAAATCAAGTCCTAGGCAATCAGGAACTTTAACTACATAATCTTCATGAAGACTAACTAAATCAGAGAATCCGCTTAAAGTATTGATGGTCAAGCCAGCAACTCTGTCTCCAACTTGCAACCCTGTTACTCCCGCACCGAGTTCCATGACAGTTCCTGCAACTTCCAGTCCAGGTATAGCGGGAAGTTCTAGCTGGCCAAACCCTCTAGCGAAGATGACATCAATTAAACCTACTCCTGAATAATTCACCTTAATCAGAACTTCCTTTTCTCTAGGGCTGAGATTTTCAGTTTCCTGATAGACCATTGTTTCCGGACCATTATAATCTATAATTTGCAAGGCTTTCATATACAATACCTCCTGGAAGTAATAATCATCATCATTGATGATTTGCCTAAAGTATAACAGCTGTGTTATGATTAAACAAGTAGGCACATTTTTTGCTTATACTAACAAATAAGTAACTAAAGGGAGCTTGTAAAAATGAGAGATACACCAAATGACTGTCCTTTCGGCTGTACTGTTGAAGTTGCGATGGAAGCGATTGGTGGGCGCTGGAAGGGAGCAATCCTATTCCATCTGGCCGATGAAGGAGTGCTACGCTTTGGTCAATTAAGGAAAAGAATTCCTGGAATTAATCAGCGTATGCTGACGAACCAGCTTCGTAAATTGGAAGAAGTGGGTATTATCAAGAGAACTGTTTTTCCTGTTGTACCTCCTCGTGTAGACTATGAACTTACAGAATTTGGGGACACCTTAAAGCCCCTCCTCTTTCAGCTGAAGAAATGGGGACAGGATTATATCGATTTTCAAATCGCTATGTCAGAAGAGTAGCTGGACAAGTTTTTCTATTATGCTGTCTTGCAGGAGGACTTATTGGTTGATGTTTATTTTAGCCAGTATTTGCGATAGTTTATGATTTAAAAATAATCTAATAATTTTAGAAAGGACGTATAGACGTCTTTTTTTATTTGCAAAAATAGTTTAAAAAGGCTATACTTCCAACAACTAACCACTGGTTAGTTGTTGGAGAATCAACAGTTCATAAGAAAGCAGAAATGATGATGAAACAGACTTTTTACCAAGCGGCAACAAAATATACGGCTAAAAAATATCAGTCCTCATATTTTTAAAGTGACGTTTGACTTATTAATCTTTCCGGTTAGTATCTGGGTTGTGGAGAATAAGGGGGACTGCTTTCTCATTGATACCGGTATGAGCGGTATGGCTCGCTATGTAGTGGAGCACTATCTTAATAGCAATCAAGTTAAAGGACTTTTCCTAATGTATAGGCATTCTGACCATGTGGGTGGTATTCCTCAGCTAAGAGAGCTTTTGCCTGATCTGCCTATGCTTATTGATAATAGGGAATTTCCCTATATTTCAGGCAGGAAGCCTTATCCAAGGCGAGAAAAACCTGAATCATTGACCTTTAATCTAAGCGAATTTACTGCTTTAGACAGTCTGCAGGCAAAAGAGGTATTGAAACAAGCTGGTCTGATTCCTGTCTTTTCACCAGACCATTCACCGGGGCATACCTGCTACTACCATGCAGAAGATGATGTTTTAATTGCAGGAGATTTACTGACAACTAGCCGGTTAGGGCATCTTAAACCGCCTATGAAGGCTTTCACGGCAGACATGCCTCAGGCTCTAAAGACAGCTCATGATCTTTTGCAGACCTATTCACAAACCTTGATCAGTGTCTGTCACGGAGGAGAGGTTGCCAATGCCCTAGAAGAAATGGAGAAGCGTAAATGGTATCAGAAAAAATAAATCAGACTAAGGAGAGTATTCTGGCTGCTGCCCAAAGTTTATTTCAAGAAAAAGACTATCAAAACGTGGGGATACGAGAGATTGCTAAGCGTGCAGGTTGTTCACACACAGCCATTTACCTCTATTTTAAAAATAAGAGTGAAATTCTCTATGAGGTGGCTCATAAGCCCTTAGAAAAGCTGTATCATACCTTATTGGCTCTGGAAGATCAAGACTTGATACCCAGTGTAAAATTATTGAAAGGAAGCCATATCTTCATACAGTTTGGCTTCGACCACTATAATTCTTTTTCCCTGCTTTTTCTGGATGATGGTGAACGTGTGGATCAAGAGCAATTTACCTATCCCATTAGTGAGCTACGGATGAAGAGTTTTCAACTTTTGAAAGAGACTGTTATGAGTTTACTGAGTCCTGATTTGACGCAGGAGCAGGCTATCAATATTGTGCGCGGTGTCTATCTTTTTCTCCAAGGTATGGTAACTAATTATGCAGATGGTCAGACCCGTTACGATGAACGCCTGCGCACTATCGTAACAGACTATTTAACCTACACGATTATCCAGAAAAGGAAGGAATAAAGTAAGTGATAGATTCCTATTTATTAGTTATTGATATGCAAACGGATTATGTTGGAAAGGGAAGATATCGCTCCAATCCTCAATTACTGTCAGCGATTAATGGTAAAATAGCCAGCTATCCTGAAGATCATGTGATTTATATTGTCAATCGTTTCTGGTGGGAGCTGAATAGGAAGCCCAAGGTATTTGCCCAAGGTCTGTCGCTTGTATCAGATCACATATTTGAAAAACAGCGGGCATCTTGCCTCAGCAATACCGCTCTCTTGGCTTTCTTAAAGGAAAGAGAGTCAAGAAAGCTGGAAATTATCGGTGTCGATGGTAATGGCTGTGTTAAAGCGTCTGCTCTAGCAGCAGCTCGTTTCGGGTTCAAAGTAACTTTAGATGTAAAATGTATTGGGGTTACCAATAAGACCAAATTCACAAAAACAAAAGAAAAATTGCTGGCAGCAGGAGTTTCTTTTGCGAACTAGAAAGGAGGCAGGCTTAATGCCCAGTATTATGATTAGCTTTCGTTTTCTGTTAGAAGTGATAACAGTTATGGGCTTACTAGGCGGTATTTTCACTGGAAAACCTTGGGCAGTCAAAATCGGTTTTGCCTTTTTAGGCTTACTAGTGGTGCTAGTCTGGAGCCGTTATGGTGCACCTAAAACACCGCAAGTTCTCAAAGGGGTTCGTAAACTTTTGTTAGAATCTTCTGTTTTTGTTTTGGGGACGATTGGTTTCTGGCAGCTCTATGGTGACAAAGCAGGGCTCCTTTATGCCCTTGCCGCGCTGGCAGATTTGGTGCTTTTATACATCTTAGCTTTGCGTTAAAAATGGTATAATGAAGCTGTTAGAATTTGGGTGTATCAAGGGGGCTGTAATGGAAAAGCTGAAATTTACGTGTCCGACCATTTTAGACGGCGGTGAATTCCCGCTAGAACATACAAGAAAGGGCGACAATGTTTCACCAGAATTTTTATTAAAAAATCTTTCTCCGCAGGCCGAAACCCTAGCAGTTGTCCTAGAAGACTTAAACCATCCGCTGAAAAAAGAATTCACGCATTGGCTGATTTGGAATTTACCCGCTTTAAGCCGTATTCCTGCCAAGATCCCTCAAGGATTTGCAGTGGCAAATCTTCAAGGTGCCAGACAGGGGATCGCCTATGGCTGGCACTGCTACACCGGACCCAATCCACCCTTAGGCCAGACTCATGCCTACCGCTTTACCATCTATGTCTTAGATACAATCTTAGATCTAGGGAAATGGACCAGAAAACATCAGTTATTAAAGGCTATGGAAGGGCATATTTTACAAAAGGGGGAACTGACTGCTAGTTTTGGCAGCCCGAAAAATCTTACATTCTTCCCTGTTGGTTAAGCGATAATAAATAATAAGACTTTATGAACCTAGGAGATTAATCTTGCTGATTGTTTTAAATCCTGATAAATTGACTCGTCAAACTTTTTTTCAAGCCTTGATAAACTACCTGTCACAGCACTCTGATGTTAGTCTGAGGCAAATTAAGCAGGAATTTGGAGGAACTGAGCACTTGGATAGGAAGCTTGAGGATTATATCCAAGCGGGTTATATTGAACGTCGGGAGCGTCGGTATTATTTGAACCTGACTCCGCTTGAAAACATAGGCCAGTTATCTTTAGGTGATAAAGTCATCCTTGATAGGGATAGTTCTGTCTATCAGGAGCTCAAATCCTTAGTATTTAAAACAAGGCTGACCAATACTACTAATGAAGCCATTCTAGTCGAATGGACAGACTTTGAACGAAATACATTGACCTTGTCCAATTATTTTCACAGACTGAGGACCAGTTTCCCTTTATCTCAGGAACAAAGGAAGCTTTATGCAATTTTAGGTGATGTCAATCCTGATTATACCCTTAAATATATGACTAGTTTTCTTCTGAAATTTGCTAATAAGGATTTGGTCAAGCAAAAACGACCAGATATTTTTGTTCAAAGTTTGAATCAACTAGGCTATATAGAAGAAGTAGAGGCGGGAACTTACAGCCTGCAATTGGACTTTGATAGAGAAAAGCTGGTGTTTAAGGCTAAACATTGATAGATTAAAAAAATCCTTGCTCACAATGTAATGCTCCCAAAAGTTAGACAAAAAATCTAACGCATGGGAGCATTACACAAATGGGCAGGGATTTTTCCATTCAGGAGATTCGTAAAAAAGAAAAAGTGAAAGAGAGGGCTAATTACTGTAATGCTTTCACATAAATTTCCTGAGCAATTAGTTTGGGAATAACCAACTCTTTCTCGTTATAATGAATGGTAAAGGTCTGAGCATAGTTATCTATAGCAATCAGTTCAATGCTCTGATTGATGTGGAGCCGATGGTCATCGAGATAGTTTAAGAGCTGAAAGTCATCGCGAGCACGACCAATTCGATAAAAACCAGTCTTGTCAATCTGACTGAGTGGGATTCGATAGCGCTCCTCTAGAATTTCTCCCTTTTTGGGGATACTGCCACCATGAGGGCAGTACTCAGGAAAACCGAGGTTTTCTTCTAAGCGATCAATAAAGATTGTTGAGACCGTATGTTCTAAAACTTCAGCTTCTTGGTGGATCTCGTCAGGCGTGTAGTGGAGATCTCTGACTAAAAACGATTCGATCAAGCGGTGTTTGCGGTAGAGATCAGATACCAATAAGAGCCCCTTATGGCTCAAACGATAACCTAAGTCTTTATCTTTAATGATTAGTTCTTCGCTAATCATTTTTTTGATCATTTCAGAGACAGCCGGTGCAGACACTTTCATCTTTTCGGCAATTTCTTTGTTGGTCATCCTATGATGAATTTGACCGAGTTCATAAATACATTTTAAATAGTCTTCGCGGTTAGGTGTCATAGTTCTCTCACTTTCTTGCTAGTATTATAACAAAATAAAATTCTGGTTGACAAAAGAATCAGGAAAGGGACACTAAAATTCTTATTAGAAGTGCTTAACTATCAAAATAAATAAACTTAGCATTAGCTACTTTGAGCGGTAAGATAAAAAACCAGATTTTAGTAACAAGACTGCTTGTTATATTTGTGTTTGTCAGCCCCTTGCTCTATTCTTATGTTAATAGCTCAAAACAAAAATCGTAGTTATGTTTTTAGGGGTTATGTCCTCCGTTTTAGGTCTGCTATTGGTAGCGTCCTAATTTTACTGTAAGATCAGCCATTGTTCTAACAGCAGCAAGCAATCTCCTCATCAGTTTTCTTTTTACCCAAGCAAAAACCTTCTTATCAGGCGATAGCTAATAAGATGCTTAAACAAAAAAGAGGTCTGACTTTTTTCGTCAGTCCTCTTTAAGTCATTTTAATCAGTTGTTTTTAGCATCAGATAAAGGAAATAAGGTGCTCCGATAATTGAGACAATAATTCCCGTCGGAATGCCTGTTCCAACTAAGAGAAGGCGACCGATAGTATCAGCTGTTATTAGAAGTATCATTCCCACTATGAGAGAAGCAGGTATAATGGTTTGATGTTGCCCTCCCAGTAGTCGGCGAACAATGTGACCAGCTAACAGTCCTATAAAGGTGATATTACCAACTAGGACGACACTTAAGGAGGCCAGAGCTGTTGCCAACCCTAGAGTGATTAAACGTTCCCGTCGGAGATTAAGCCCAAGGGCCAGAGCAGTCTGTTCGTTTAGAGCCATGATATTAAAGGATTTACTGCGACTAAAGGTCAAAAGCCAGATAATCAGTAAAAAGGGAGCAAAGAAGCCAAGAATCGTCCAATCATTGCCTGTAATCTTACCACTGAGCCAGGAGATGATACTGGTCATTTTATTGTCATCAGTTAGGCTGAGAATAGCGACCATAATACCAGAAAGCATGCTGGAGATTCCTACACCTGTGATAATCAAGCGAGTAGGATTGATACTGTGATTCTTTTGCCAAGACATCAGATAAACCAGCAGGATAGCCCCAGCTCCTCCTAGCATAGCAAAAAAGGGCAGGAAGTTGTTTGTTTCTAAGTTACTGTCCGCCGAGAGACTGATCATGATGGTCATGACGAGCCCAGCACCAGCATTAATTCCTAGGATTCCTGAGTCAGCTAGGGCATTTCTGGTCAGTGTTTGTAAAAGGATTCCAGCTAAAGCTAGAGAGCCCCCGCCAAGAAGACAGGCTAGAATTCGAGGAAGACGTATACTAGTGATAATAAAGTTCTCAGCTGGATTCCCTCGCCCTAGTATTAGTTGCCAAAGATTTGTCAGAGAGGAATAACTGTAGCCGACTGAGAGCGATAGATACATGACTAAGGCCAGAAGGCTTAATAAGATGAGAAAGATCTTGAAAGAGGATTTTCTTACCATCATAGGTTACTCCCCCTTCTAATCAGCCAGAGGAAGCAAGGCAGGCCAGCGATACTGACGAGGGCGCTGATAGGAACTTCCATAGGCGGATTGAGAGTCCGGCTGAGCAGGTCTACATAAATCATAAAGGTAGCCCCAGCAAGAGCTGTGAAAGGCAGCAGATACCGATAATCCCGTACAATAAAGACACGGATAAAATGCGGAATAATTAGGCCAATAAAAGCAATGCTGCCAACCAAGGCGACGGCGCCTGCGGATAAGAGGATGACAATTCCCAGTAAAACAAAGCTAACAGTATTAGTTTTTTGACCCAGAGATTTAGACACGGTTTCATTAAGACTTAGAATGGTCAGTTGATGGGCAAATAGCAGAGCTAAGAGGAAACCAGAAATCATGAAGGGGCTAACGATTGCCAGCATTTTCCAGTTAATTTGAGAAAAACCTCCAGCCTGCCAGCCGATAACATTAGTTTCCAGATGAAAGTAGAGGGTGATAGCTTGACCTAGGGCGGAGCAGAGAGTAGCCACCATTGCCCCTGATAAGATTAGACGGATAGGATGGTAACCTTTTCTTGGACGATAAGATAGGCCTAGAACTAGCAGGGCTGCTAGAAGCGACCCCAGCAGGCATAGCAGCAGAATCAGGCTATAGTGGAGACTTCCCCAGCAGGCATAGCCTACAATCAGAGCAAGCCCAGCGCCAGCATTGATCCCCAGAAGCCCTGGGTCTGCAATCGGATTTCGAGTGACTCCCTGCATAATAGCACCAGCTTGCGCCATAGCAGCACCAACTAAGATGGCGGCAAAGAGCCTCGGCAGGCGTAGATCAAAGATGATGTCTTGGCTGGCTGAATTTTGTAAGGGAGCTTTTATAACGTGCAAAAGTTGGTCGTTGCTGTAATTGATAGCGCCAAATCTTAAGGAAAGATAGCAGGCTAGCATGAGTAGGACAAGGATGGTGAAAAAAACGGGTCTAAGCAAAAAATGCTGCCGATCCCGTTTTTTATGAGCTGTCACAGTGATTGGTTGCTTGTGCTTATTCCTTGTTAGACAAGGGAGAAATACCAGTCTAGCAAACTGTGCGAGACTAACCAGAGGATGTCGAGAGCTTAGATTGATATTCCCCTTTTTAGCCCTGCTTTTTTGTTTAAGAAGGGAGCTTTTCTTCTTCATAAGGCGTCCAATCTAATTGGCATTTTTCACAGCCTTAACAAAGGCTGGCAACTGCTTATCCAGTGACATTGGATCAGAGAAATAGAAGAGGGCTTCATCAACTTCTAGAACATGATGGTTTTGGACAGCAGGAATATTTTGCCAGACATCACTCTCCTTGAGGGAAGCTGCTGAATTTTTAGTTGCCTTGCTGACATTGAGGAGAGCATAGTCGCCAATGTAATCGCCAAGAACTTCTTGGGAGACACCAAAATAGCCGGTTTTAAAGACATCATCCCTTACTTTTTGGGGTGCCGAAAATCCAAGAGTGTCGTAAATGAGTTCGCCGCCGCGCCCCCAGTTTTTGCCATAGAGGTAGATGTCTTTATCATAGAAGTCCATAACGGTAAAGGTAGTATCTTTAGGGAGAACAGCATTAAGTTCCTCCTTGGCTTTAGTCGTTTTTGCTTTCCAATTTTTAAGCCAAGCCTTAGCTTTATCTTCTTTATCAAAGACCTTACCAAAATCAGTTAGCATCTGCAGGTAATCGTGTTTGCCGTATTCAATAACCAAAACAGGAGCGATTTCTTTTAATTGCTTGATATTTTTATCGGTTGAAAAGACAATAATTAAATCTGGTTTTTGTGCAGCAATAGCTTCGGTATCTTCGGAAGTCAGCTTTTTAGCATTTTTAAGCTTATCACCAAAGGCAGGACTGTCTTTCTCATTATCGAGCGAATAGCTGGAAACATCGACTCCCAGTTCTAAGAGATAGCCAGTGTAGGAATAAGCAAAGTTGACTACCTTTTTTGGATTTTTGGGAACCTTGCCATAATAGGTGAAGCCTTCGATCTTTGGCATGGAAGATAGAGAGTCTTTCCCAGAATCTTTTTGCTTGTTGCCGCAAGCCACGAGCAACAGAGTAGCTAGCAAGGCTACAAATATTGTCATTATTTTTTTCATACGATTTCTCCTTGAAATCAATCTATTTAATCAGCTGATAAGTCAGCAGTATAGGACGATGAGTAACAGGGTCTTCAGAGAGCTGAGCCTCAATTTTGAAGATTTCCCTTAAAATATCAGGGGTCATCATTTCTTTGACAGAGCCCTGATAAAGAATTCTGCCATCTTTCATAGCAACTAATCTGTCAGAAAAACGGGCAGATAGGTTGAGGTCGTGCAGGACCATAACAATAGTTTTACCAACTCTTTGATTGAGCTCTTGAAGTAATTCTAAAACCTCTAATTGATGATTCATATCAAGATAAGTTGTTGGCTCATCTAGAAAAATAATATCGGTATCTTGGGCCAGAGCCATAGCAATCCAAACCCGTTGGCGTTGACCGCCAGACAGGCTTTCTACATCTAGGTTGGCAAAATCAGTGACCTTAGTGACTTCCATAGCCCAGTGAATGGTATTGCGATCCTCTTGGGTCAGACTGCCCAAATATTTCTGGTGGGGAAAACGTCCATAAGAAATAAAGTCATAGACAGAAATCCCTTTAGTTGCCTCCATTACCTGAGGGAGCAGGGCCAATTTTTTAGCAACTTCTTTGGTTGGTAGACTAGAGATAGCCTGGCCATCCAAATAGATCTGTCCTTTTTTGACAGCTTGGATCCGCGTCAAAGCCTTGAGTAAGGTGGATTTTCCACAGCCGTTAGCCCCAATAATAGTTGTAATTTTTCCTTCAGGAATCTGTAGTGATAAGTTCTCGATGATAGTTAGATCATCGTAGGCTACTTGAATCTGGTCTGCACGAATATGAGTCATTGTAAACCTCCTTTCTATTGTGATATATGAATCTGGGCAAAAGAAATTACCTTTTAGAGCTTAGAATTTCGTTTGCCACTAAAATTTTGAAATACTGCCTACAAAGTCAGTTTCTCTGAATTTTGACAGGATCAGATCTTCAAAATTCTGTTCACATTATAGCATAGGAATTTAAAATTTAGAACTATTTTTTCAAAAAATGAACAAAGCAAAAGCCAAGTCCCCCAAGGGATTTGGCTATTTGTAATGGTTCTTATTTGTAGCTTTTAATTAGAATTTTAATGAGCGATTCAGGTACTTTTTAGCAATAACGATATCACCATCGTAGCTAGCTCGTCTGCCATCAACGATTTGGAAGGCATCCGCCCCCTTACCAGCGATAATAACAGCATCGCTGGATTTTTGGGTTTTTAGCAGAGCCTTTTCAATCGCCTCTTCTCGGTCAACGATGATGTCAACTGGACGGCTGATATGGCTGGCGATTTCCTGACAAATAACTTGAGGATCTTCTTTGTTAGGATCATCAGCTGTCAGGATGACCTCCAAGTCAGGATGCTGATTGATGACCCGACCGAAGTCTGCCCGCCGGCTTTCACCTTTGTTACCAGGAGCCCCAAGGATCAGAATATTTTTACCTGTCTGGTGTTGGGTGACCACTGACAGGAGCTTTTGCAGGCTATCGCCATTGTGGGCATAGTCAACAAAAACCTTAGCACCATTAGCTTGGGTAAGAACTTCCATCCGCCCCGGCACACTGGTCTCAGCAATGCCTTTTTGGATATCGGCTAGACTAGCCCCTAATCGTAAACTCGCTAAACCGGCAGCCAGAGCATTCTCCTGATTGAAATCACCGATCAACTGGATATCGTAATGTCCAGCCAGCTTACCAGTCAGATCAAAATCAAAGGCTTGCCCATTTTTAATCTGGTTAGCAGAGCCTTGCCCATAAAAATCATGGGGTAAATTAGCCACTTGCTCGCGAACGATAGCAAAATGATTCATACCACTATTAACAACGACTGCTCGGCTATTGTCCATAAGCAAGCGCTTGTGATAAAAGTAGTCTTCAAAGGTTGGGTGCTCAATTGGTCCGATATGATCAGGGCTGATATTGAGAAAGACGCCAACATCAAAAGTTAAGCCATAAACTCGCTTGACTAGGAAGGCCTGACTGGACACTTCCATAATCAAATGGCTTCGGCCATTCTTTACTGCTTGAGCCATCATTTGAAAGAGATCGAGACTTTCGGGCGTGGTCAGCTGCGATTTGAAGAAAGTTTCGCCATCCAAGGTGGTATTCATGGTTGAAAGCATGGCAGGTTTATGGCTTTGTTTGAGAATATTGTAGGCAAAGTAAGCCGCTGTAGTCTTGCCCTTGGTTCCTGTAAAAGCTAGAATTTTCAACTTTTTCTGAGGATTACCATGGAAGGCCATGGCAATCAGGCTCATAGCCTGCTTAATATCATTGACAAGGATAGCCGGGATTCCTACCTCATAGTCTGTTTCAGCAACATAGAAGGCTAAACCGTCATCCACAGCTGCTTCTAGGAATTCTCTTTTAAAAGCAGCTCCCTTGGCAAAAAAGAGGGTCGAAGAGCTAACCTTGCGGCTATCGTAGCTGAGTTGGTCAAAAGTCACCTCTTTCCAAGCATAGGCAAAATTCCCTTGGTAACTGATGTCTCGAAAATTTTTATCTTGCTTGAGAATGTCAAGCACCTGTGTCATCTTTATCATGATTACTATTTTAGACGGAAAGTTCCCGTTTTACAAGTCACAGGCAAAAGTTTATAATAGTAGAGCTAATTTAATAAAGTGAAGAAAGAAGATATGGCAGAAAAACAGTTAACACAGAATGAGAAGATGGCCCGCGGGACCTTTTGGGCGACGACCGGAAATACTCTAAGTCGTCTCATGGGGGCCCTCTACATCATCCCTTGGTATGCCTGGATGGGGGAATATGGCAATCAAGCCAATGCCCTCTATGGAATGGGGTATAATATTTATGCTTATTTCCTGCTTTTGTCTACTACAGGAATTAATGTGGCTGTTGCCAAACAGATTGCCAAATATAATGCCATGGGCAAGGAAGACCATTCTATCCACCTGATTAGGAGTTTTCTCAAACTCATGGGGGTGGTCGGTCTAGTCTTCGCCGTTATCATGTATCTGGCTTCACCTCTTTTTGCTGTGATCTCAGGGACTGGTCCAGAATTGGAGCCGGTTATCCATAGTCTCTCGTTGGCTGTCTTAGTGTTTCCAGCCATGAGCGTTATTCGTGGGATTTTTCAGGGTTACAATGATTTCAAACCCTATGCCATGAGTCAGATTTTTGAACAATTAATCCGAGTTATCTGGATGCTTCTGACGGCCTATTTCATCATGCAGCTAGGCTCTGGCGATTACGTTAAGGCTGTCAGTCAGTCAACTCTAGCTGCCTTCATTGGAATGATTGCCAGTATGGCAGTTCTCATCTTTTACCTCAATAAAGCTGGTCTGATCAAGAAAATTTTTGCTAAACAAAGGGAGAAAATCAAAATTGATACCTTAGGGCTTCTTAAAGAGACCTTCAAGGAAGCCATTCCCTTTATCATCACAGGCTCTGCCATCCAGACCTTGCAGTTGATTGACCAAGGCACCTTCAACAACGTCCTTGCCCTCTTCACCAATTATAGCCAAACGGAACGTAATATTCTCTTTAGCTACATGTCTGCCAATCCAAGCAAGATTAATATGATTTTAATTTCGGTCGCCACCTCTATCGGAGGAGTTGGCATTCCTGTCATTACCGAATCTTTTACTAAAAAAAATTGGGAGGAACTGCGTAAAGTTGTGGTCAATAACCTGCAGATGCTCTGGCTTTTTATCCTACCAGCAGTTGTTGGTTCGGTTATTTTAGCCAAGCCAATCTATGTCGTCTTTTACGGCCTGCCAACTAAGACAGCCCATTACCTCTTTGTCTTTGTTATGGCCGAGACAGTTCTGTTGGCCCTCTATTCCCTCATGGCTCCCATGCTGCAGGCTCTCTTCCAAAATCGCAAGGCCATCCAGTATTTTCTCTGGGGAATTTTGGTCAAGGTGCTTTTCCAAATACCAATGATGTATGTCTTTGGCCCGTACGGCCCTTTAGTGGCGACAGCTCTGGCTCTTTGGATTCCTATCGTTTTGATGTATTTCAAGATACAAGAAGTGACCGGTTTTGACCATGCAGAAATTAGGCAGGACGCGCGAACCATTCTCTGGATGACCTTGATTATGGGTGCAGTTGTCGGCCTTGGTTATTTCGGCCTCAGTCAGGTCTACCCTGTCGTCAGTCGTGTCTCCAGCCTGGTTCACGTAGCCGTCTTAGGGGCTCTTGGCGTCTGTGTCTACGGCTACTTTGCCCTCCGTACCCGTCAGATTGACGGTCTCCTTGGTCGCCGTGCAGATGCCCTGCGTCAGAAATTCCATATTGGATAAAAAGTAGCGGCTAGAAGACTTTGTCAACAGTTAATACTAGCGTTGGAATATTTAATAATAGTTAGAAACTGTCAATGCTGGCTAAAGCAATGGCAGTTTTATTTTTTGAAGAGTCTGCCTCACATAGCATGGCTGTAATTACACTGTCATCAAGTTTCAAAGAGGAAACTAACGACTTTGAAACGCAAAATAGAAATATGAATATTAATATTGTTTGCTACCTTAGTTGATGTCAAAATAAACAGTTACACAGTTCCTTTAGAAATTGGTTCAAGTCATTTTGCGATAGAAATGCCACTAGGGCAAGTTTCAAGTTGATTTCTAATAAAAGCTGACAGCTCTGACGTAGACTTTTAAATTTTTTTATAAGTTTCCCACAAGGGATAATCCTTGCAGTTTCCAAACAAGTCTATCCCAAATTTATCAATAAATTAAGGGAGTAGAGCTAGACTGCTCCGTAGAAAACAGTTTCAACCAAGTCCTGCAAAAACATTGGAGGAATTCAAAAAATTAGAAAATGATAGTTAGCTATTTAAAACAGGTTATGTCAGAAATTGGAAGGTCTAGGTATATTTGGGCGATGGTCCTCCTAGTATCTTTTACTCTTGTGAACTGCTTGCAGCCGTATTTTCTATCTAGGATAATTGCTGACGGGTTGCATTATAATTATCTCCTACTTTTTATGGTTTCTCTTTTAATGCCAGCCGCTATAAATTTTATTAAAAATTATTTGGTTCAAGTCATTCGGAAATCCTCTAAAAAGATTCTATTGCTGTTTTTAGCGTTGCGAGGATACGACTACTACGATGATTATAAGTCGTCAACCTTGCAAAGTGTCATCTCAGAAATCTCATTTGTCTGCAGAAATTTAGTCCAGGAAACTTTACTTTCAATAGTATTGGGATCACTGTATTTTTTTATAGTTTCATAATCGGCTGTTACAATGCAAAAATAGGGGTAGCCTACTTGCTTGCCTGTGGTTTGTATATGGTTCTATCAGCACTGCTATCCCGAAAAAATAGCAGTGATATCGCCCTTGCCTTAGACGCGACAGTAGAAGTCAATAAATCCATTGATGATTACGTCAAAAATATTGACACGATTTATTCGTATAAGTCGTTCAAGCATGAATTGACTCTCTTTGATTCTAAATTAAGCGACGAAAAAATACTTATTGGCGGATACAAAATCATATTAATAGCATTTACGCTGTCCAGCAGATACTCCTTATTATGGTGATTGGCTTTATATTTTATTTAGGCATTAGCATTACTAGCTTTAGCCCTAGCCGTCAGCAAAATTTGGAATTTATCCTCATTCTGGTGTATTCTATTTTGAATTTATCTAGTTTTGGCAATGATTTTTTAGGCGGAATTGAATTAAATAATCGCTTGAACGTTGCTCTTGAAAAAATAAATTTTGAAATCCCGCCAAAATCAGCAGCTGACAGGCAAACTTTTTATAAAAAATGTTATGAAAAGAGAGACTTAGTTCTAAAAGATATTTCCTACCATTACCATAAGTCAGGCAGAGAGATTCAATTAATCAATGACTTTAGTTGCCGTTTTAAGAGTGGCGTGTTGAACCTTTTGGAAGGAAGCAATGGTTCTGGAAAAACAACCTTGCTAAAACTGATAGCTGGCTTATTAATTCCGACTGGCGGAGAGATCTTTCAGCCGAAAGGAAGCGCCATTTTATATATTAATCAGGATTCCATGCTATTTAACAGAAGTCTGCTCGATAATATTATATATCCAGAAACTGATATAGCCTCACAGCAGCTTGAAAAAATATTTGCCCTAGCTAAGATGTTAAACATTGACAATCTACTGTCATCTAGTGAGGCTCTCAACAATGAGGTCACGGGCGAAATGGTAAAATCCTTTTTAGGTGGTGAAAAACAAAAGATCCTAATCATAAGGGCCTTGCTATCCAAGTGTAATATCATATTATTTGATGAAATTACAAGTGGCTTGGATACAGCATCGGTACAGGAATTTTATCGTCTCATCCAAAATGAAGCAGCTAATAAAATGATGATTTGTGTCACCCACAGAGAAGAGGAAAAATCTTATTTTAAAAATATAGTATCGCTCAAGTCATCGTCAAACTGGAAGGTAAAATGAATACAAAACTATAAACAGAAGAGTATTAGAGTTAGTGGATATCGTTTCATGGATATGGCCTATTAAAGTTTGGATGACCTAGAAGAGAGGCTCACAGAAGGATTTGATTTTAATAGTCAGGGAATGATCTGCTAGAGAAAGGTTGATAAAATAATAGAGAAGTAAAAGAGATTTGACTGGCCAATGCGATATCTCTGTTTAAGGGCCTTATAATTTTTTCTTATACCTGTTTATCATTAATAAATATGGAATTGGCACCCACTACAGCCAGAAATCATGTTACAATAAAAAGCAAATGTTTAGGAGGCGATTTGATGACACATGATTATAGATTGGCGACCCTTTTGGCCCATGCTGGTATCAATTCTGACAAGGAAACAGGAGCTTTGGCAGCTCCTCTGCATTTTTCAACCACCTACCAGCATCCAGAATTTGGTCAGTCAACAGGATTTGACTATACTAGGACTAAAAACCCAACGAGGGTGACGCTGGAAAAAACTCTAGCAGCCATTGAAAAGGCAGATTATGCTATCGCAACCAGCTCTGGGATGAGTGCCGTTGTTCTGGCATTAGAAATTTTCCCAGTCGGCTCTAAGGTAGTGGCAGCTCGAGATCTTTACGGAGGTTCATTTCGCTGGTTTAATGACCAAGAAAAGCAAGGACGGTTTTCTTTCACCTATACTAATTCTCAAGCAGAGATGCTGGCAGCTATCTCTGACGAGACAGATATTGTCTATATTGAAACACCAACGAACCCGCTCATGATTGAGTTTGATATTAAAACAGTAGCTGAACTGGCCCACCAAAAGGGAGCGGCGGTCATCGTTGACAACACCTTCTACAGTCCGATTTACCAAAATCCCATTGAGCTGGGAGCTGATATCGTGCTCCACTCAGCCACTAAATATCTGGCTGGGCACAATGATGTCCTCGCAGGAGTGGTCATTACCAGTAATCAAGACTATTACGACAAGCTCTTCTATAATCTCAATACAACTGGTCCTAATCTATCGCCCTTTGATAGCTACATGCTCATGCGAGGGCTCAAAACACTCAAGCTCAGGATGGAAGCCTCGACCCAGAATGCCCAAGCTGTTGCTGAATATTTACAGCAGTCGCCAGCAGTTAAAGAAGTTCTTTATACTGGCAAGGGCGGCATGGTTTCCTTCAAGGTTAAAGATCAAACTAAGATTCCAGAAATTATCAATAGTTTGCAAGTCTTTACTTTTGCAGAAAGCCTAGGAGGAGTGGAAAGTCTCATTACCTACCCAACAACCCAGACCCATGCTGACATTCCTGCCGATATTCGAGCTTCCTATGGCTTGACTGATGATCTTTTGCGTCTCTCTATAGGTATTGAGGACAGTCAGGATTTGATTGCAGATCTTAAACAAGCTCTGGGAGCTTGAAGGTTAATAGAATGATAGTTGGTAAACCAAACTAGCCACTATAATATACGATTAGCTCTTGAGGAGAAGACAATGACACAATATGATTTTACTACCTTACCCGATCGTCTCAACAACCATTCTATGAAGTGGAAAGAAGTAGAGAACAATCGCAACCTCCTACCGCTCTGGGTGGCTGATATGGATTTTCTGGCCTTCCCTGAAATGAAGGCGGCCGTTCAGGCCTATGCTGACCGTGGGGTTTACGGTTACCCTTATTTTTCAGACCAAGTTCTGGAGTCTATTCAGACTTGGGAAAGGGAGCAGCATGGCTATAGATTTGATAAAGAGGCCCTGATTCTGATTGAAGGAGTCGTTCCAGCTATTTCGGTAGCAATTCAGGCTTTCACGAAAGAAGAAGACGCGGTCTTGATTAACACCCCAGTCTATCCCCCTTTTGCCCGTTCGGTCAAGCTCAATAACCGACAGTTGGTTGAAAATTCCTTGGTCGAAAGGCATGGCCATTTTGAGATTGATTTCGATCAATTGGAAAAAGATTTGGTGGAAAATCAGGTGAAGCTCTATATTTTCTGCAGTCCCCACAATCCTGGCGGTAGGGTTTGGAGTCCGGAAGAGCTTATTAAAGTAGCCGAACTCTGTCGCAAACACGGTGTCATTCTGGTCTCTGATGAGATTCATCAAGACCTAGCTCTCTTTGGGCACAAGCATCATTCCATCAATACACTGGGCGACTTTAAAGATTTCGCCTTGGTCCTCTCTAGTGCTACCAAGACTTTCAATGTTGCAGGGACTAAAAATAGTTTTGCTATCATTGAAAGTCCTGCCTTGAGAGCGGCCTTCAAAAAGCGTCAGTTGGCTAATAATCAGCATGAGGTACCAACGATTGGTCTAATGACGACTGAAACAGCCTTTCGATATGGCAAACCTTGGCTGACTGAACTCAAAAAAGTTCTGGAAGACAACATCAATCTGGTCTTTGAGACCTTGACGCAAAAGACCCAAATTAAGGTCATGAAGCCAGAAGGAACTTATCTAGTCTGGTTAGACTTCTCAGACTATCACCTATCTGATGAAGAGCTTCATCAAAAGATCAAAGAAGAAGGCAAGCTGATTCTTAATGTTGGTTCCACCTTCGGCAGAGAAGGCATAGGCCATGCTAGATTAAATGTGGCCACTCCTAAAGCCACTCTGCAGGAAGCCTTAAATCGTTTAGTTCAAGTCTTCTAAAAAGGGAATCTTTGTCTTTCGCAGCGGCTGGAATTTCTGAATTTTCCTGCTAAATGCTAGATGTTTTGATATAATAAAGAAAACAACTAGAAAGGTGGAAAGCTTCTAGGAAGCTGACACATTATGGGAAAATTTCAAGTTATTTCACATCCACTGATTCAACACAAATTATCAATTTTACGTCGTGAGGATACCTCAACTAAGGTTTTCCGTGAATTGGTTAATGAAATTGCTATGTTGATGGGGTATGAAGTCTCTCGGGATCTGCCGTTGGAAGATATTGACATTCAAACGCCAATCACCAAGACGACTCAAAAGCAATTAGCTGGTAAGAAATTAGCTATTGTCCCCATCTTGCGGGCTGGAATTGGCATGGTTGATGGTTTAGTCAGCTTGGTTCCGGCAGCTAAAGTTGGTCATATCGGGATGTATCGCGATGAGGAAACGCTTCAACCAGTTGAATATCTCGTTAAATTGCCAGAAGATATTGATCAAAGACAAATCTTCTTAGTTGACCCAATGTTGGCAACCGGAGGTTCGGCAATTCTGGCGGTAGACTCCTTAAAAAAACGTGGTGCAGCCAATATCAAATTTGTCTGCTTGGTAGCTGCTCCCGAAGGGGTTAAGGCTCTCCAAGAAGCTCATCCAGATATTGATATCTATACCGCAGCATTGGACGAAAAACTTAATGACAACGGCTATATCATTCCGGGTCTTGGTGATGCGGGTGACCGTCTCTTTGGAACCAAGTAGAGGTAATAGTGAAAAAGAGAAACAGTCTTTCGGATTGTTTCTCTTTTGATGTCTGTAAGTTTTTTATTTGACCTATTTTGACCAAACAGCTATAATAGTGACACGATGATAAGACGGGGAAAGATTCGCTTGCATAGCTGACTTGTCTTATCAAAATTTAAGTTAAGAAACGGAGAACCTTTATGATTCCAGTAGTTATTGAACAAACCAGCCGTGGAGAACGTTCCTACGATATTTATTCCCGCCTTTTAAAAGACCGTATTGTCATGCTGACAGGACCTGTCGAAGATAATATGGCCAATTCTATTATTGCTCAGTTGCTTTTCTTAGATGCCCAAGATAGCACTAAGGACATCTACCTCTATGTTAATACACCAGGGGGCTCTGTCTCAGCTGGTCTGGCTATTGTTGACACAATGAACTTTATCAAGTCAGATGTTCAAACCATTGTCATGGGGATGGCTGCTTCTATGGGAACGATTATCGCCTCTAGCGGTGCCAAAGGCAAACGCTTCATGCTGCCAAATGCAGAATACCTCATTCACCAACCAATGGGCGGCACTGGCGCTGGTACGCAGCAAACAGATATGGCTATTGCGGCAGAGCAGTTGCTAAAAACACGGAATAATTTAGAGCAAATTCTAGCTAATAATTCTGGCAAAACGGTTAAGCAAATCCATAAAGATGCTGAACGTGACTATTGGATGTCGGCTAAGGAAACTCTTGATTACGGCTTCATTGATGAAATTATGGAAAATAATGAATTGAAATAAAATGAAAAACTGGCAGTTGATCTGACCAGTTTTTTAATGTGCTATAATAGAAACATGTTAGAAATCAATGAAGAGTTACTGGCGATCGATGATGCTGTTGACCGTCTCGCTAAGCTTATTTTAGCCAGCCCACAGGCTAAAAATTATCAAATAGCTAAAGCTAATGTCTTAGCTGATCAAGAACTGCAGAGTCTATTAGCTCGATTTCAAGACTTACAGGAGAGTTACGAAGAGCAAAAAGGATTTGTCAAGTATCGGTCGGAAGTGGTTGACCTTCGCCGACAGGTCTTACAGCTCAAACGCCAGATAGATTTGACCCAGACCATGCAGGAGTTTCGGGCAGCAGAAGTAGCTCTGCAAGAGGTCTTGGCTGGCATCACTGAGCAGTTAGCCCAGACCATTTCATCTGATATTTTTGTTGATACAGGCCTTCCCTTAGCCCCTCACCATCATCAGCACGGCCATGGGCGGGGTCAGAATATTCGTGAGAAAGGAAAAGTACAATAGCCATGTTTGAAAAACAAGAGCGACTAGGGATTATTGTTTACCTCTATTATAATCGAGATGCCCGCAAGTTAAACCGCTATGGGGATATGATTTATCATTCACGGCGTTTTCGCTACGTTCATCTCTATCTGGATGCTGATAAGCTGGAGGAAACCTTAGAAATCTTGAAAAAATTAAAGTTTGTCAAGCGCGTGAGGCAATCACATTTTGATGAGATTGATCGTGATTTTGTTGGCAGTCTTTACCGAGAAGACAATAAGTCAGAATTGGAGCCAGAGCAGTCTTGAATTGCTTTGTAGCTTTAAAGGGGCTCTCTAAGGCTAAAAACATCGTCAATTTTTATGTGAGGCAAGTGTTAAGCTTAGCCTCTTTTTGTTGAGATTTTCTAATTAAAAGATAGGCGTCACAAAAGGAACTAATTAAGCCCCGTCTAAATTGTCTTTATTAGCAGCTTTTGAATAGGGATAAGCAAATGCTCTTGACAATTATCAGATAATTCTGTATTCTATGAAGTAGATTTTTGAGACCAGCCTGAACTAATTTTCAGCGTTCTCTTGTATCTTATACTAATTGAGCATGACTTGAGTTACAGGAAAGCCCCTTGACTTCCAAAACGCAATTTGGTCCATGGGGCTTGTCTTGTACTTTTAGTCTCTGCATCTTATTTTAAGGAGAATAATCTGATGTACAAAAAGATTATCGCAACTGGTATGCTTCTGCTGGCTGCTGTAACATTAGTAGCTTGTGGTAAGTCCCCTGACGTTACCAGCAACGCTGCTGGGACAGAAATTGGTGACACCATTAAAATTGGCGTAGATATGGAATTAACGGGACCTGTATCTGCCTATGGCTCAGCCGAAAATCAGGGGATTAAGCTGGCTGTCAAGGAAATTAACAAGGCGGGCGGTGTCAATGGTAAAAAGCTGGAATTGGTGACCAAGGACAATAAGTCCGATAATGCTGAAGCTTCTACATCAGCAACAAACTTAGCTGTTCAAAGCCAAGTTAATGCCATTGTCGGTCCAGCTACATCTGGAGCGGTTTCAGCAGCTTCGCTGAATGCTCAAAAAACAGGAGTTCCTCTCCTTTCCCCTAGCGGAACGCAGGATGATTTGACTATTGATAATCTCAATGGAAAAACACAAACCAAGCAGTTTGTTTTCCGTACGACTTTTAGAGATAGTTTTCAAGGGCAAGTACTAGCTCAGTATGCATCGGAAAACCTACAGGCGAAAAAGGTTGTGCTGTTTTATGATAACTCCAGTGACTACGCCAAAGGAATCGCTGATGAGTTCAAGAAAACTTACAAGGGGGAAATTGTTTCCACTAAGACTTTTGCGGCGAAAGATACAGACTTCCAGTCAGCTCTGACAAGTATCAGGGACCTCGATTATGATGCTATTGTTATGCCGGGTTACTATACTGAAACGGGACTGATTACCAAACAAGCGCGTGATATGGGCATCAGTGCACCAATCCTTGGTCCCGATGGTTTCAGCGATAAGACTTTTGTGAGTTTGGCAGGTAAGAAGAATACGACGAATGTTTACTACGTGTCGGGCTACTCTACCAAGATTGCCTTGTCCGGAAAAGCTAATGATTTTATTAGCAACTTTAAAGAAACCTACGGTTCAGAACCCAATATGTTCTCGGCCCTTGCCTACGACTCGGTCTATATGATTGCAGCAGCAGCAAAAGGGGCAGATAATTCCATCGAATTGGCTTCTAATCTGGCAGCTTTGAAGAATTTTGAAGGAGTCACTGGCAAGATGACTATTGATAAATACCATAATCCGATTAAATCAGCTGTTATGGTGAAATTGGACAATGGTACAGAAAGTTCTGCCGAAGCTGTAACGGTTAAAAAATAAGTCATACTTGTACAACTGCATTAATGGATAAAACTAGAAAGTTTGGTATTTTATGTTACTTGAACAACTCCCACAACAACTAGTTAATGGTATTATTCTGGGAAGTATCTATGCCCTGCTGGCCCTAGGTTATACCATGGTTTACGGGATTATTAAATTGATTAACTTTGCTCATGGAGATATCTTCATGATGGGGGCTTTTATCGGCTACTATGCCATCAATGGACTCCACATGAACTTCTGGCTGGCCCTTACCTTTACTATGGTATTGACGGCTTTGCTGGGAATGTTGATTGAATTCTTAGCCTACCGCCCTCTGCGCAATTCCACGCGAATTTCAGCCTTGATTACAGCCATCGGGGTATCTTTCCTATTGGAATATACGATGGTTTACTTTGTTGGTTCTAATCCTCGTTCATTTCCTGAATCTATTCAACAGCACAATTACGATTTAGGACCAGTGACAGTCACCAATATTCAGCTCCTAATCTTGGTTGTGGCCATTGTGTTGATGGTAGCTCTCCAAGTCATTGTTAAAAAAACCAAGATGGGGAAGGCCATGCGGGCTGTGTCGGTGGACAGTGATGCTGCTCAGCTGATGGGAATTAATGTAAATTCAACTATCAGCTTTACCTTTGCACTGGGGTCAGCTCTAGCTGGTGCAGCAGGTGTTCTGATTGGTTTGTACTATAATTCTATTGATCCTTTGATGGGGATGATTCCTGGGATCAAAGCCTTCGTCGCTGCTGTTTTGGGTGGTATCGGTATCATTCCGGGTGCTGCCTTGGGTGGTTTTGTTATCGGGATTTTGGAAACTTTGGCAAATACGGTCAACCTATCAACCTACCGCGATGCGATTGTCTATATTGTACTGATCATTATCCTTTTGGTTCGTCCAGCTGGAATCCTCGGTAAAAATGTGAAAGAGAAGGTGTAAGACATGAAACAGAATTTAAAATTAAATCTTATCTGGCTTGCGCTGATTGCTCTCATCTATGCTGTTCTGCAAATTTTAGCTAGCAGTGGTATTTTGAACCTCTACTATATCCAGATCCTAATGGGAATTGGTATCAGTATTTTGATGGGCTTGGGGACTAATCTAGTCTTAGGATTTTCAGGTCAATTAACTTTAGGACAGGCTGGGTTCATGGCTATTGGTGCTTATTCTTCAGCCATCATTACGACCTACTATCCAACCTATGCTGCCTTCTACTGGTCTATCCTAGTGGGCGCTGTTATTGCAGCTGTCGTCGCTATTGTTTTCGGTTTGCCGACCCTACGTTTAAAAGGGGATTATCTCGCCATTGCTACCTTAGGTATGGCGGAAATTATCCGTATTTTAATCATTAACGGCGGAACGTTGACAAATGGAGCCGCTGGGCTAACAGGAATTTTGCCTTATACAACTTGGCAAGTCATCTTTCTTTTTGTAGCAGTCATTACCATTCTTGTATTAAACCTTTTGCGCTCATCAATGGGACGTCAGATTATCACCTTGCGTGAGGATGAGATCGCAGCCGAAGCTATGGGTGTTAATGTTACCAACAGAAAAGTGCTAATCTTTGCAATCGGTGCGGTTATCTCAGCTATTGCCGGTTCCCTCTACGTCAGCTATATTGGGACCATCGTCCCTAAAGATTTCCAATTGATGAAATCCATTGATTATCTCATCGTGGCCGTTCTCGGCGGTCTGGGTTCTATCACAGGGACGATCATCGCAGGGATTGTTTTGGGAATCTTGAACATGTTCCTACAAAATGTATCGGAGCTTCGGATGATCATCTACTCTATCGCCCTTATTTTGGTAATGATTTTCCGTCCGAGCGGTCTCTTAGGAACTAAGGAATTCACGCTGTCGCGTTTCTTTAAAAAGAATAAGGAGGGCAACCACTGATGGCACTTCTTGATGTAAAAAATTTGACCAAAAATTTCGGCGGACTGACTGCGGTTGGTGATGTTTCCCTCGAGCTCAATGAAGGTGAGTTAGTTGGTCTTATCGGTCCTAACGGTGCCGGTAAAACAACTCTCTTTAATCTTTTGACGGGTGTTTATGTTCCCAGCGAAGGTACGGTAACACTTGATGGTACCCTCATCAATGGTAAGGCCCCGCACAAAATTGCCTCACTAGGCTTGTCACGAACCTTCCAAAATATCCGTCTCTTTAAGGATATGACTGTTTTGGAAAATGTTTTAATTGGATTTGCCAATCGTCACAACGCTCATATTTTGGCATCCATTTTCCGCCTGCCTAAGTATTATCAAAGTGAAAAGGAACTTAAGCAAAAAGCAATGGATCTGTTAGCCATCTTTGATTTGGCTAACGATGCCAATACTTTAGCTAAAAATCTTCCTTATGGGCAACAACGGCGTTTGGAAATAGTGCGTGCTCTGGCTACAGAACCTAAAATTCTCTTTTTAGACGAACCCGCTGCCGGTATGAATCCGCAGGAAACGGCAGAGCTGACCGCCTTAATTCGTAAGATTAAGGAAGAATTTGGAATCACAATCATTCTAATCGAGCACGATATGAATTTAGTGATGGATGTAACCGAACGTATCTACGTGTTGGAATATGGCCGTCTTATCGCTCATGGCACACCGGATGAAATCAAGGCCAACAAACGCGTTATTGAAGCCTATCTTGGAGGTGAAGCCTAGTGTCTATGTTAAAAATTGAAAACCTCTCAGTCAGTTACGGTGCCATTGAAGCTGTAAAAGACGTCAGCTTTGAAGTCAACGAGGGGGAAGTAGTATCCCTCATTGGTGCTAATGGTGCCGGTAAAACGTCTATCCTTCGAACGATTTCGGGTCTTGTTCGTCCCAGTCAAGGAACCATTTCCTACATGGGTAATGAGATCCAAAAGGTAGCTGCGCGTAAGATCGTAGCAGACGGGTTAGCTCAGGTTCCTGAAGGCCGTCATGTTTTTCCGGGACTGACCGTTTTAGAAAACTTGGAAATGGGAGCTTTCCTCAAGAATGATAAGGATAAAAATCAGGCTAATCTAAAGAAAATCTTCGATCGCTTTCCGCGTTTGGAAGAACGTAAAAATCAGGATGCAGCCACTCTTTCTGGTGGTGAACAGCAGATGTTGGCCATGGGGCGCGCTCTTATGAGCCAGCCCAAGCTCTTATTATTAGATGAACCTTCTATGGGACTGGCCCCAATCTTTATCCAAGAAATCTTTGATATCATTCAGGATATTCAAAAGCAAGGGACAACGGTTCTTCTGATTGAGCAGAATGCCAATAAGGCGCTCTCCATTGCTGATCGCGGTTATGTCCTTGAAACTGGAAAAATTGTTCTTTCCGGCACAGGTCAAGAATTGCTGGCATCTGATGAAGTCCGCAAGGCCTACTTGGGCGGTTAGGTAATTTCTCTAAATATCATAAAAATGGCTAGAAATATTTTTCTAGTCACTTTTTATATCACCAGATTTGTACGAACTTGAATAATTACCAAAATAAGCTATAATGAGAATTAAGTCTGCTTTAAAAGCAGGGACAATCCGCTTTACATCAGGCTTGCTTGAGCTCAGATGAGATATTGCTGAGCAGGAAGAATTATTTCTAAGGGAGAGATGGCTAGTTTCGTTGCTTTAGAAGGGTTTGAGCGAATGAACTGGTAAGGATTTTCCAAATTTAAATCAAAAAGAGAGAGGGACTTATGAAATTCAAAAAAAGTGAAAGACTGTATTTACTGATAAGCATTATCTTACTTATCTTGATTTTGGCAATGTATATGCTGGCTAAGCGCTCCAATACGGCCAAGACTGGCAATGTCGAAGTCGCCCCAACGCATATTTCAACCAGCTCTTCATCCGATAAAGAATCTGATTCTGTCGAATCAGACTTGGAGCATCTAGAAAACAACCCAAGTCAAGATAAGATTGAAGATATTCAAGATAAAATTGATCAAGTCAGTGATAAGAGTCGGAAGTCGGACTATCAGGAACGCCTGAATATTGTTAAAGCTAATCTTGCTGTCGATGAAGCAGACACCAATCGGACAGCCGACAGCATCCAAGAGGCGCAGGCTGCTATTGATGAACTATCCACTCAATCTAAAAAGGATGAGCTCCAAGCTCGTCTGGATACGATTAATCAAGCGAGCCAAACCGCCGGCCTTTAATTTTTATTAAATGATTTCAGTTAAAAATAAAATTTTATCCATCTTTGTTTCGGTTTTTTTAGGGGAGAAGGCCTGATTTTACAGGCTTTTTCTAACTTTTAATATCTTTAAAATTATGACAGACATATTAAAAATGAATTAAAATTCCTTGGAACTGAGATGAAATTTCGGTATAATAAGTCCATAAATAAATGATACTGGAGAAGCAAAATTAATGGCAAGACATAATCGCTCAAAGGCAAAAAGTTTTAGTACGCATTATTTCGTAAATATTTTATTATTTATACTTTATACGGCGGTCACTGGTATGACTCTCTTTACCATGTATACCTATCATTTTTTGGCCTTCCGTTATTTGAATGTCATCTTGACCCTGGTTTTAGGTCTTGTTTTTCTTTTGTCTGCTTTTTTGACCGTCAAGGGAAGAGCTAAACTTGTCAATAGCTTCTTGCTTGTAATTTTTACGGTCCTATCGACCATAACCTTTCTCGGGTTTAATAAAGTGGTTAATTTAGCCGGAGGCCTCAATAACTCAACTAAGTATTCAGAGGTTGAAATGAGTGTTGTTGTCCCTAAGGACAGCTCGATTAAAAGTGTTAAAGAACTTGACGCTGTGGAAGCACCAACTCAGAGTGATGGTACGAATATTGATGAATTCATCAAGCAGATTAAGGTAGACCAGTCTAAGAATTTATCCGTTAATCACGTTGACTCCTATGCCCAAGCCTACAGCGACTTGATGGCAGGTTCAACCCAAGCTATCGTACTCAACAGTGCCTACTCAAGCCTGATTGAAAGCCAAGATAAGGACTTTAATAAAAAAGTTAAAAAAATCTACACCTATAAAATTCAAACCGCTAATAAAACGAGCTCAAAGAAAAAGGTTGATACCAACGCCTTTAATATCTATATTTCAGGTATTGATACTTATGGTCCCATCAACTCTGTTTCCCGTTCAGATGTTAATATTATTGCAACTATCAATCTCAAAACTCACAAGGTGCTCTTGACAACAACTCCACGTGATGCCTATGTACCAATTCCTGATGGCGGCAATAACCAAAAGGATAAATTGACCCATGCTGGTATCTATGGTGTTGAAACCTCGATGAAGACGTTAGAGAATCTCTACAATATTGATATTGATTACTATGCGCGCCTCAACTTCACTTCTTTCCTCAAGTTAGTTGACCTTCTGGGTGGGATTGATGTCTATAATGACCAAGCCTTCACGGCCCATACCAACAAGGATTATACTTTTGAAGTCGGAAATGTTCATCTCGATTCGCAAGGGGCTCTGGCTTTTGTCCGTGAACGTTACAGCCTGGAAAATGGCGATAATGACCGCGGTAAGAACCAAGAGAAGGTTATCACTGCTATCATCAATAAGTTAGCATCTGCTAAGTCTGTCTCTAAGATTTCTTCGATTGCTAATAATTTGCAAGATTCTATCCAAACCAACATGCCTCTGAATGATATCATGACGATTGCCAATACCCAATTGGCCTCTGGTGCTTCGTTCAAGGTCAGCTCTCAGTCTGTTACAGGAACTGGCTCGACAGGTGAATTACCATCTTATGCTATGCCAGGTGCCTCACTCTATATGATGCAGTTAGACGATGCGAGTGTCAGTGCTGCCGGTGATCAGATTAAAGATGTCTTAGGAGGAAAATAGACTTGATTGATATCCATTCACACATCGTTTTTGATGTGGATGATGGGCCTAAAACGCTCCAGGAAAGTCTAGCGCTAATTGCTGAGAGTTATCGGCAAGGGGTGCGCACGATAGTGTCAACTTCCCATCGGCGTAAAGATATGTTTGAAACGCCTGAAGATAAAATTTATGCTAATTTTTTGCAGGTTAAAGAAGCAGCGGAGGAAAAATTCTCTGATTTAACCATCCTATATGGAGGAGAGCTCTTCTATACCGAGAATCTCCGACAAAAGTTAGAAGAAGGTACAGTGCCGACTATGGCTGGAACAAGCTATGCCTTGATTGAATTTAGTATGCACACACCTTGGAGAGATATTCACCAAGCTTTGACGAAGGTTTTGATGCTGGGGATTACTCCTATTGTTGCCCACATTGAGCGCTATAATGCCTTAGAAGGAAAACCTGAGCGAGTTCAGGAAATTATCAATATGGGCTGTTATACTCAAGTCAACAGCAACCATGTCCTCAAGCCCAAACTTTTTGGAGACAAGGAAAAACGCTTTAAGGTGAGAGGCCGTTACTTTTTAGAGCAGGACCTTGTCCACTGCATCGCCAGCGACATGCATAATCTGGATAAGCGCCCTCCTTATATGGAGCAGGCCTACCAGCTTGTTGCCAAGGTTTATGGCGAAGCCAAAGCTCAAGAGCTATTTAAAGAAAACATTCACGTTCTACTCAAGAATGAAAACTAATAAGGAGAGACTATGACTTCAGCAGAAAATGCATCGTTTGAGATTGATGTATTCGCCCTACTTAAGAAATTATGGAACCGGAAATTTTTAATTATTTTCGTAGCCCTCTTATTCGGCTTTGTAACCTTGTTTGTCAGTGTATTCATTATTCCAAAGACTTACACAGCTGGAACTCGGATTTATGTCGTCAATAACAGCACGAGTGACTCGATCAATTATCAGGATATTCAGGCAGGGACTGACTTGGTTAATGACTACAAAGAAATCATCCAGTCGCAAGATGTCCTTGATGATGTTGTCAAAAAGGAAAAATTAGATATCAGTTCGGATGAGCTGGCTAAAAAAGTTAGTGTTCAGGTACCTACTGATACTCGCCTCATTACCATTGCTGTCCAAGATAGAAGTCCTCAGGAAGCTAGTCGGCTGGCTAACGCTGTCCGAGAAGTTGCTATTCAAAAAATTAAGGATGTCACCAGAGTTGATGATGTAACAACTGCTGAAACGGCTAAGGTTCCAACCTCGCCAACCTCACCGCGCATCAAGAGGAATCTGGTTCTTGGCACAGCAGCAGGAGGCTTTATTGCAGTTGTGACTTTGATAATCTTTGAAGCTCTTGACGACCGCATCAAAACGAGTGAAGATATTGAAAAAGCTCTTGATCGGACCTTGCTCGGGGTTGTTCCAGATATTAATAGCCTATAGGAGGAATTATGGGTTACTTAGAATTATCCAGTAAACAAGAAAAAACAATTGATAAAGCTGAAGAATATTACAATTCCATTCGTGCCAATATCCAGTTTAGCGGAAGCGACATTAAGGTCATTGCCTTGACCTCTGTCCAACCCAAAGAAGGGAAATCGACAACTACAATGAGCTTGGCTGTGTCCTTTGCCCGTGCTGGCTATCGAACGCTCCTGATTGATGCGGATACTCGCAATTCTGTTATGATGGGGAGCTTCAAACCGGACGGTCCAGTCAAGGGCCTGACGGATTTCCTCTCAGGAAATGCAGACTTGCAAACGACTATCAGCCGGACTAATATTCCTAATTTAACCATGATTCCTGCTGGGCAGGTGCCGCCTAATCCAACGGCCCTTTTTCAAAGCGATAATTTCAAACGTATGATTGAGGCCGTTAGAGAGCATTACGATTATGTTTTGCTTGATACGCCGCCGATTGGGAAGGTTGTCGATGCTGCTATTATTGCCCAAGACTGTGATGCTTCCGTCCTTATTACTGAAGCAGGCGTTATTCGCAGCCGCTTTGTGAAAAAGGCCATTGAGCAGATGGAAAAAAGCGGGGCCCAGTTCCTCGGTGTTATCCTCAATAAGGTGGATGAAAAATCAGAAAACTACGGCAACTATGGCAGTTATGGTAGCTACGGGGATTACGGTAAGCGAACTGCCGCAACCCGCACTAATCATACTAGTCACACTCGCCGGGCCAAATAAAAATTAAGAGAAGCCGTAAGGTTTCTTTTTTCTATTTAAGAGCAACACCGTTCTCAAACAATAAGATTTATCAGAAGAGCAAGGATGTGATGGAGGCGTACAACTTGTGCTAAAATCAGAAGAAGCCAGCGTTTCAAACCTCAAATTCCCTTGGCTTTTGGAACGATTCTTTAGTGGCTTTTAAATGTCTCATTAATTTAGATAAAAAATGTATGAACTATTAAGCTTGAATAAATTTCAAATTCGATATTCTCTGTAAGAAAAATGTAATGCTCACAAGCTATTTTGGGATAGAAAGTTTAGTAGCGCTTTTGTTTCCTGAAACAGAATGGCAACAGTCCTTATATTTAATCTTTAATCTAATTTTACAAGCCTTTTGAAGGTTTGACAGAATAATCTTACCTCGGTAAAATGTGGAACGGAGTTAGCCAAGGCTATCTCTATAAATAATGTTCGCTACTGTGTCCGGAAGGTAGAGGATCGTTCAAAAGCTAACTGGCTCCTTGTAACCGGTTTGGGATGCCAGTCTAGTAGTGTTAGACCAATAAGGAGAATGACCAATGACAAAAATGACTAAATTGTTTAGGACTAAAAAGTTACCTTACGCCGCTTTGACAACTATTGGCCTTACAATAGCAAGTTTCAGTGGCCTATCGGCAGTTTCTGCCAACTCCCATTCTAGTGCTGACTGTATCAGCCAAGAACAGGCTAAAACAGTAGCTCTTAAAGATTGCGGAGTCAAAGAAAAACAAGCTCACTTTACTAGGGTCCAAAAGACAAGTTACCAAAATAAGGTAGTTTATGTTATTGATTTCCAAAAGGGTCAAGAGGAATATAACTATACTGTTGATGCCCATAAAGGAACGGTAACGCAAAAGGATAATAAGTCTCAAGCGTCACAAGCAAGCACAGATACTACCCCAACTGACTCAGCACCTAGCACCTCTGCCCCAACTAATGGTACTGGTGAAAGCTCACAAGCTGGCAGTTCAAGTTCTTCCTCTAGTCAAGCTGGCTCGAATTCATCTTCTCAATCATCAGGTGGCCAAAATCAAGCGATGGTTACCAATGAAGAAGCTAAGCAAATTGCTTTGAACAATGCTGGTTTAACAGAAACTCAAGTTAATGAACTAAAGGTCGACAAGGATCAACAAGATGACTCACCAGTCTACAAGATTAACTTTAAGTATGGTGAATGTGATTATTCATACGTTGTTAGTGCCGCAAATGGCAGTATTTTAGAAATCGATAATGATACTGAAAATTCATCAGAACAATCAAATTCAACTAGCCAGTCAACTCAAACCGACCATTCAAGTCAAGCGTCACAAGGAAGCCAAGATTCAAACAATAGTGCTTCTAGTCGAATCGATGATCAAGATGGTGACTATGACAGTGATAATGATCAAAACCACCACGACGGTGATGATGATGGCGACGATGATGAAGATTTGAACGATGAATATGAATAAATAGATAGCGAGCCTATTTTTATACGAGTCAAGCTGGTTTTCTGGCTTGGCTTTTTTCTTGTGTTATAATAGAAAAAACGCAAGTAAAGAGCCGATCTACCTAGCTGAGAGCTAGGATCAGAAGTTTTAGTAAGAAAAATCCCAAGCCAAGTGCCATCCAGCACCATTTTTTGGAGGAACATAAGCAATGAGAAAATCTTTTTATACCTGGCTGATGACCCAGCGCAATCCCAAGTCTCAGGAACCAGCAGCCTTGCTGGCAGATCTGGCCTTTAACGACAGCACCTTTCCCAAGCATACCGATAATTTCGAGGAAGTCAGCCGCTACTTAGAGGACTACGCCAGCTTTAGCTTTAACCTAGGCGATTTTGATAAGATTTGGGAAGACTATTTGGCTCACTAGGCATTATTATAAATGAGGAAGTAAAGACTAAAGACAAACTTATTTTTGACTTCTACTCAATCAGTATTTGGAAGCACCTTCTCAGAGTAGTAATTTTATCAGCTAGCAAAAACCTAGGCCGGTCTTAACTTGCCTTTCTTTCCAGCATGATTTTTCTAATCAAATAAGTTATAATGGGACTACATTAAGCAAAGAAAGAGGCAGTCTATTTGCAGGACTATTCTGTTGATATTAATTTAAAACATCCCGATGATTTGATGGCTCTTTTCGGCAGTAATGAGCGTCATCTGAAATTGATTGAAGAAAATACGGGCGTGGTTATCCATGCCAGAACTGAAGTGGTGCAGATTTTAAGTGATGATGAGGAATCTTTAGAGATTGCCCGCTTGACCATTGAGGCTCTCTTAGTCTTGGTGGACCGGGGTATGCTGATCAATACTTCCGATGTTGTTACCGCTCTGAGTATGGCCCAAAATGGAACAATTGACCAATTTATCGCCCTCTATGAAGAAGAAATCATCAAAGATAACTACGGTAAGCCTATTCGCATTAAGACGCTGGGGCAGAAGGTCTATGTCGATAGTGTCAAAAGTCATGATGTCGTCTTTGGTATCGGTCCAGCAGGGACTGGGAAAACCTTTCTGGCTGTTACCTTGGCGGTGACAGCCCTAAAACGCGGCCAAGTCAAGCGCATTATCCTAACGCGTCCAGCTGTTGAAGCTGGCGAAAGTCTGGGCTTCCTGCCAGGTGACCTCAAGGAAAAGGTAGATCCTTATCTGCGACCGGTTTATGATGCTCTTTACCAGATTTTGGGCAAGGACCAGACCACGCGTCTTATGGAGCGTGAGATCATTGAGATCGCTCCCTTAGCCTACATGCGGGGACGGACCTTGGATGATGCCTTTGTTATTCTGGATGAAGCCCAGAACACGACCATCATGCAGATGAAGATGTTCTTGACTCGTCTAGGTTTTAACTCTAAGATGATTGTCAATGGCGATGTCAGTCAGATTGACCTGCCAAGAAACAGCCACTCTGGCTTGCTTGATGCTATTGAGAAACTCAAAGCTATCAAGCAGATTGACTTTGTCTACCTGTCAGCCAAGGATGTCGTCCGCCATCCGGTAGTGGCTGAAATTATCAAGGCTTACGAACAGGAAGCTGAGTAGTTAGAATCTTTTTAAGTGTGTAAGTGTAAAGAGACTGGGCGAACTCGTCCAGTCTTTCTGTTTTGTCATAAACTTTTGGCGTATTGGCAGGGCCATAATGTGGATGGGGTTAAATTTGTTAAAAAAATGGAAAACTAGAGAATGTGGCAAATAAATCTTTTCTAAAACTTTATGCTAGGATAACAGTTTGATGTATTTTTGAAGAAAAGGATGCTATCCATTTGTACCGTCGCTCTTATTTTGAGTATTGGTAGGTGCAATAGAGCCGTTTTAAAAACGAAATAATCATCAATGCACCGGCCTATCTCTTCTCTTTGTTTTGTCCGAAGGTTAGGCTTTTATGCTATAATAAAAAAGATAATTAGATTGGAAGAGTTATGTATATTGAAATGACTGATGAGACCAAGCAGGTTTCCCAAGAGATGCTGACCCAGATCGGAGATATGCTTAATTTTGCTGCCGAAAAGCTGGGCAAAGAAAATAAAGAGATGGCTGTCACTTTTGTGGATAATGAGGCGATACACCAAATTAACCTAGAATATCGTGGCATGGATCGCCCGACAGATGTGGTCAGTTTGGAGTACAAGCCAGAAGCGCCCATCATTTTTTCTGACGAAGATTTAGCTGAAAATCCTGAATTAGCAGAGATGATGGCAGACTATGATGCCTACATCGGTGAACTCTTTATTTCTGTTGACAAGGCTCATGAGCAGGCTGACTGTTATGGCCACAGCTTCGAGCGTGAGATGGGGTTTCTAGCTGTTCATGGTTTTCTGCACATCAATGGTTATGACCATTATACCCCAGAAGAAGAAAAAGAGATGTTCACTTTACAGGAAGAGATTTTAGAAGCCTATGGACTTACGAGAGACTAATTCACCTAAGAAATGGAAAAACCGAACGCTGACATCCAGTTTAGAATTTGCCTTGACCGGTATCTTTACAGCCTTTAAGGAAGAGCGTAACATGCGCAAGCATGGGATATCGGCTGTTCTGGCTGCTTTAGCAGGCATTATTTTTCACATTACAGCTATCGAATGGTTATTCTTGCTGCTGGCAATTTTCTTAGTGATTACCTTTGAAATTATTAACTCGGCTATTGAAAATGTCGTTGACTTAGCCAGTAATTACCACTTTTCAATGTTAGCCAAGAATGCTAAAGATATGGCTGCGGGTGCTGTGCTGGTTATTTCAGGCTACGCAGTTGCCACTGGCGTTATTATCTTTGTGCCAAAAATTTGGGCACTGCTTTTTCACTGAGTCAGCTGCAATTGGCAGCTGGCCTTATTTCTTAGAATAGAAAGGAATGAACGAGTTTGTGTTCTGACCTGAACACAATTAAGGCTGGGTAAAAACCGAGCCATTTAGAAAATCCTGATTTTCTGTTAATGGTCTATGTTTACTTTGCTTGTAACGTTCTTTATATCGTATGTTTAAATCAGGTTTTGTGGCTATTTTAGGCCGTCCTAATGTTGGTAAATCAACGTTTCTCAATCATGTCATGGGCCAAAAGATTGCCATCATGAGTGATAAGGCTCAGACAACGCGCAATAAAATCATGGGTATCTATACAACAGATACGGAGCAGATCGTCTTTATCGACACACCGGGGATCCATAAACCCAAGACAGCACTGGGAGATTTTATGGTCGAGTCCGCCTATTCGACCCTTCGTGAAGTGGAAACGGTGCTCTTTATGGTCCCAGCCGATGAGGAGCGTGGCAAAGGCGATAATATGATTATGGAGCGCCTTAAGGCAGCTAAGATTCCAGTCATTTTGGTCATCAATAAGATTGACAAGGTCCACCCTGACCAACTTTTAGAAAAGATCGAAGATTTTCGCTCTCAGATGGATTTTAAAGAGATTGTACCAATCTCTGCCCTGCAGGGTAATAATGTGGAAACCCTATTGACCATTCTTAAGGATAATCTGGAAGAAGGATTTCAGTATTTCCCTGAAGACCAAATCACAGATCATCCAGAACGCTTTTTAGTATCTGAGATGATTCGTGAGAAAATCCTCAAATTGACCGAGCAGGAAGTACCGCACTCCGTAGCTGTGGTTATCGAATCTATGAGGCGCGACGAAGAAACAGACAAGGTTCATATCCGCGCGACCATCATGGTCGAACGCGACAGTCAAAAAGGCATCATCATCGGTAAGCAAGGTGCTATGCTTAAGAAAATCGGTAAGATGGCCAGACGCGACATAGAACTCATGCTGGGGGACAAAGTTTACCTTGAAACCTGGGTCAAAGTTAAGAAAAACTGGCGTGATAAAAAGCTGGACTTGGCTGACTTTGGCTATAATAAGAAGGAGTATTGAGAGCGGGACAGAAATCATTATTTCGGAGAAATTGATTTCGTCGTCCCACCTCCGCACAGTTGATTACTATTGACATGAACTGACGTTCATGGGATTCCTCCAACAGTTCCCCAAACTGTTGGAGCTATCACTTGCGTGGTAGTTAAACAGTCTAGTGGACTGTTTAAAGGGTCGCCTGAAAATAAGAAAGCGATGAGGGTCGGCGGACCTTTTTAATCCGATCCCAGAAATGGGGGAGCGAGGTACAGATAGACTTGTAGTCCAAGTTGGGCTTAGTGAGGAGACAGACCAATGACAGGTAACTTATTTATCGAAGAAACAGGGTACGAACAGAAACAAACGATAATCTTTTTGCATGCTTCGGGTTCCAGCAGTAAAATGTGGCAGCAGCACATGGCAGCACTAAAAAATAATTTCCACTGTGTCGCCATTGACTTGCCTGGGCATGGCAATAGTCGTGATATCGAATGGACAAATTTTGCTGATGTGACAGAAATGATTGCTGACATTATCAAGGTGAAAGCTCACGGTAAACCGCATCTGGTTGGTCTTTCGCTGGGTGGCGGTCTCGTTTTGAACTTGCTAGCGAAACATACCGATTTGGTTGAGCGTGCTGTTGTCGATGGCATGGCCCACTATCCCATCAAAGGTTATCGGAAGGTTATTGCTGGTGTCTATGCTATGTCATTGCTCAAAAATACGATGTTAGTCGCCAAACTCATGAGCAGCATGATGGCAAAAGATGGTGTTCCTGAAGAAGAGTATCGAACCTTTGTTGCTGATTTACAGCAGGCTTCAAAGCGCTCTTTTCGCCGTGCTATGTCCCAAGCTAATCTCTTAAGATTAAACCTGAGAGTTGATAATCCTATCTTTTTTGTTTCAGGTGGAAAAGAGTCGGGTTCGATACATGAATCGCACCAATTACTGGCAAGTCAAAATCCAGCCAGCGAGTATGCTTATTATCCCGACAAGGGTCATGCTTGGCTGTTTAGTGATGTGACCACCCACATTCAGCTCGTGCAGTATTTTTTGCAGGGCGCTGTCTTTCCCCATAAATTGAGGCGGTTTGCTGATTAAGAAGATGTCAAATAAGGTTTAAAGCTGGGGGAGATCCCGGCTTTTGCCATGAGGAGGTAATAATATGACGTATTTAGATATGTTAGTAGAAAGTGTTGACCGCGCACAGGAGCGGTTTGAACGATTATTTGAAGGAGTAACAGTTGAAGAGGCCAATCGTTTTCCAGCTGCAGAAGTTTCAGGTCAAATTAAATCTATGACTTGGCTGGCTTGGCATACTGCGCGTGAAATGGATTTACAGATTTCGGACTTGGCAAAAACAGAGCCGATTTGGTTGGCTCAGGGCTGGAAAGAAAAGTTCAACTTGGACTTGCCTGATGACACACAAGACTGGCAGCACTCGTTAGAGGAAGCCCAAAAAGTTCAGGTGGATGATGTGGATTTGGTGCTGGCTTACCTGAATGCAGCGGCTGTCTTAACAAAAGACTACCTCAGCTCGCTTGATGAAGCCGCTCTTAATGACATTGTGGACGATTCTTGGACACCTGCAGTCACTCGCGGTGCCCGTCTGGTGTCAATCATTGATGATGCTGCCATGCATTCAGGTCAGGTTATCTATGCTAGGCGCTTGTTAGGTTTGAAGGATTAAGCTGTTAAAAAAGCAAAGAAGTATCAAAAGAAAGGAAGGATCAGCTTAGAATCCAAGTGGAAGAGCTGATGAAAAAGATAAGAGGCATAGAAAAGCCAATTTCTATGTCTTAGTCTTATTTCGATTAGTTTTTCTGGCTGTTCCTGATGTTTTAGATATGCCCGAATTACCGGAGGTTGAGACCGTCAGGCGCGGTTTGGAAGGCCTGATTGTCAACAAGAAGATTGTATCAGTAGATGTGCGCGTGCCCAAGATGGTTAAGACGGATTTCGATACTTTTAAGATGAATCTGCCTGGTCAAACGATTTGCACTATGCGCCGCCGAGGGAAATACCTTATTTTTGATTTAGGCGCTCAGGTGTTAATCTCGCATCTGCGTATGGAAGGCAAGTACCTGCTCTTTCCAGATGAGGTACCCAACAATAAGCATTTTCATGCCTTCTTTACATTGAATGACGGCTCAACCTTGGTTTATCAAGATGTCCGCAAGTTTGGGACATTTGAGCTCTTAGCAAAATCAGCAGAAGAGGCTTATTTTGTCAAAAAGAAAATTGGCCCTGAGCCGACCAAGGAAGATTTTAAGTTGGCGCCCTTTGAGCGAGCTGTCTTGTCTTCTCATAAGCCCATCAAGCCGCTGCTCTTGGAGCAAAAATTAGTTGCTGGCCTAGGAAATATCTATGTTGATGAGGTGCTCTGGGCAGCTAAAGTTCACCCAGAACGTCAGGCACCCAGTCTCAAAAAAGCAGAAATTAAGCGGCTGCATGATGAGACTATTCGTATTTTGCAGCTTGGCATTCGCAAGGGCGGATCGACCATTCGAACCTATCGTAACGCTTTAGGTGAAGACGGCACCATGCAAAAGTATCTACAAGTTTACGGCCGAACAGGTGAACCCTGTCCGCGTTGCGGAACAGAGATTCAAAAGGTAAAAGTAGGAGGACGGGGCAGCCACTATTGTCCCAAGTGTCAAAAGAAATGAGTAAGATTATCGGATTAACAGGTGGTATCGCTTCGGGGAAATCGACGGTGACAGCCTATTTGAGACAAAAAGGATATCAGGTTATTGATGCTGATCAATTGGTTCATGACCTGCAAGCAAAAGGGAAACCGCTCTATCAGGCCCTAATTTTAGCTTTTGGAACTGGAATTTTGGCTCCCGACCAAGAATTGGATCGCCCTAAATTTGCCCAACTTATCTTTAACGATCCAGCTGCCAGAAAGAAATCGGCTGATCTTCAAGATCGCATTATCCATCAGGAGCTGGCAAAAAGGCGAGATCAGCTAGCAAAGTCTGAAAAAATTTTCTTTATGGATTTGCCGTTACTTTTTGAGCTAGATTATCAAGACTGGTTCGACGAAATTTGGCTGGTCGCCTTAGATGAGGACCAGCAAATCGAGCGTTTGATGGCGAGAAATGGTTACTCCTTAGAAGAGGCTGAAAATCGGATTGCTGCCCAGCTCCCTTTGTCTAAAAAAATTCGTCTAGCTGACCGAGTGATTGACAATAATGGTAGCCTAGAGGAGACTTATGCTCAGCTGGAGCAGCAGTTAGAACGACTGAGCGCCAACTGATAACTGAACCCGCCTACACTCCTGTGAAAAAAGCTTCACCTTTCTTGAATTTGTATGATTCATCATCAGGTTTCCTATTTTTCGTTGGAGTGCTTAACGGTTTAGCGACACTGCGTTTGTTAGTCGATTTTACTAATCAAACGAGGTTAGTGGGAGAGGTAGCCAAGTCACCTTAGTGATTGGCGTTTGCCATCAAGTGCAAAGCACTTAGCTAACAAGCCTCTGCTATATCTTACGAAGAAGTGCTAATGCCGAAAATTACTAATTAGTATTTTTGCTTTTATGGACTTGAGGAAAAGTCAATCACCTTGCACTTTTTCCAAGTCCAACTTGTGGTATAATATTTAACAGATGATCCAAGAAAGAAGATGATGACTTATAGAGACAGCAAGTGTTGCAACTGTCAATTGGCAACAGAATCTAAGGATAGCTTGGTTCGGTAATTTTCTCACTGGGGCAAGTTTTTCACTTGTGATGCCTTTTATGTCCCTCTTTGTGGAACAGTTGGGAGCTAAACCAGGGAGAGTTGAGCTTTACGCTGGCTTGTCTGTTTCACTTTCAGCCCTAGCTTCGGCTCTAGTTGCCCCTATTTGGGGTTCTCTAGCTGACCGCTATGGGCGTAAACCTATGATGATTCGGGCCAGTCTTGCTATGGCTTTTACTATGGGAGGATTGGCCTTTGTCCCCAATGTCTTTTGGATGCTGGCTCTAAGACTTTTAAATGGAATGTTTGCTGGCTATGTCCCTAATTCGACAGCCTTAATTGCCAGTCAAGCGCCCAAGGAAAAGTTAGGAGCAGCTCTAGGGACTCTGGCAACTGGCGTCACAGCAGGAACTTTAATTGGGCCTCTCTTAGGAGGCTATTTCGCTGACCTCTTAGGCATTCGTAATATCTTTCTCTTTGTTGGCGGTCTCTTGCTTTTGTTAAACCTTATGACAGTCTTCTTGATTCGAGAGGATTTTGTGCCTGTAAAGAGGGAACATGAACTTCCGACCAAAGACCTGCTGCACCAAGTCAAGGACCGTCAGGTCATGCTGGGCCTCTTTGTTACCAGCATGATTATTCAGGTTTCGGCCCAATCTATTGCCCCTATTTTGACGCTTTACATCCGTCATCTGGGGCAGACAGAAAACCTCATGTTCGTATCCGGTTTGATTGTTTCCAGTATGGGTTTTTCCAGTATGCTATCTAGTTCCTTCCTAGGAAAAATTGGCGATAAAATCGGCAATCATCGTCTGCTTCTTTTGGCCCTTTTTTATAGTTTTTGTATGTATCTGTCCTTCGCCCATGCCCAAACGCCTCTGCAGTTAGGACTGCTTCGCTTTCTATATGGTTTTGGGACAGGGGCCCTAATGCCCAGTATCAATTCGCTGCTGACCAAGATTACGCCTAAGGAAGGGATCTCTAGGATTTTTAGTTACAACCAGATGTTCTTCAATATAGGGCAAGTCGTCGGTCCCTTTATCGGTTCCAGCGTAGCGGCAGGTTTAGGCTATCACTGGGTTTTTTATGCCACCTCAATCATCGTCTTTGTTAATTTCTCATGGAGTTTTATCAATTTTAGACATTATCTGAAAGTTAAGGAAATCTAGTGCGGATAAAAATAAATTTGAAATGTAGTTCCTGCGGCAGTCTCAATTATTTGACTTCAAAAAATAAGGTAAACCATCCTGAAAAAATTCAGGTGCCCAAATACTGTCCCAAGGAGCGAAAAGTGACCCTTCATCTTGAATCTTAAAAGCATTTATGATAAACTACTTAGGATAATAGTGGAGGAAAGATATGTACAATATTTTACTGACTGCTCTGTTGGTTATGTCTGTGATTTTGATTATTGCCATTTTTATGCAGCCTCAGAAAAACCCAAGTAGTAATGTATTTGATAGCAGCGGTTCAGAAGCCCTCTTCGAGCGAACAAAAGCCCGCGGATTTGAGGCCTTCATGGAACGCTTTACTGGTATCCTAATCTTCCTTTGGTTGCTGGATGCCCTAGTGCTTGCGATTTTATCAAGTAAGTAATGACGAAAGTGAGCCGAGACTTGGTCTGGCTCCTTTTTTATAGAAAATTCCCCACAAAATCAAGAAATAAAGAGGATGAAAAGACAGTCCAAACAAACGTCTGGTCTGTCAAGAAAATTATGGAAGAACAAATTATTAACTACTTAAAAGAGCAAGGCAAATCCAGTGTCAATGATCTGGCTGCTGCTCTGGACATGGCTGGTTCACAAAAATTTCCCCAGCTGATTAAGGTTATCTCTCAGCTAGAGAGCAACAAGAAGCTTCGATTTCATCAGGATGGCTATGTCTCCCTGCGCAAGGAAGTTCCTAAGAAAAAGCATGAAATTACCATTCAGGGGGTCTTCCGGGCCAATAAGAATGGCTTTGGTTTCTTGCATGTCAGTGATGATGAAGAAGACATGTTCATCGGTCGCAATGATGTTGGATATGCTATTGACGGAGATACCGTTGACGTTGTGATCAAAAAGCCAGCTGACCGCCTCAAGGGAACAGCTGCAGAGGTGCGCGTTGTTGATGTGGTCGAGCGGGCTCTCAAGACTGTTGTCGGCACGTTCATCCTCGATGATGAACGACCACCGTATGCCGGTTATATCAAGTCTAAGAACCAGAAAATTCCTCAAAAAATCTACATCAAAAAAGAACCGGTTGCCTTAGATGGCAGCGAGGTCATCAAGGCTGAGATTGATAAATACCCCACCCGCCACCATGACTATTTTGTCGCCCATGTACGTGATATTATCGGTCATAAGGATGATGTGGGAATTGATGTGCTGGAAGTTCTGGAATCTATGGACATCGTGTCTGAATTTCCAGAAGCGGTAATGGCTGAGGCCGAAGCTATCCCAGATGCCCCATCTGAAAGTGACTTTGAAGGCCGTTTGGATCTGAGGGACGAAATCACCTTTACCATTGATGGTAAGGAAGCCAAGGACTTGGATGATGCGGTTCATATTAAGAAATTGCCTAACGGTAATTTTGAACTGGGTGTGCATATTGCGGATGTCTCTTACTATGTGACCGAAGGGTCAGCCCTAGACAAGGAGGCAGTCGCCCGTGGCACGTCTGTTTACGTGACGGACCGTGTGGTCCCAATGCTGCCAGAGCGTCTCTCAAATGGTATCTGTTCCCTCAATCCTAATGTCAACCGCTTGACCCAATCCGCCATTATGGAGATTAATCCACAGGGGAAGGTCGTCAAGCACACCATTACTCAGACGGTCATTAAGACAACTTTTCGTATGACTTATGATGATGTCAACCAGATGTTGGCTGGCAATCCCGCTGTTATCGATCAGTTCAAGCCCATTATGGAATCTGTTAGCCACATGGCTGAGCTCCATAAGATTTTGGTGGCTATGCGCATCAAGCGAGGAGCCTTGGACTTTGATCGTCCAGAAGCCAAGATTTTGGTTGATAATAAGGGACTGCCGACTGATGTTGTCGTCAGAGACCGAGGAACCGCTGAGCGGATGATTGAGTCCTTTATGCTGGCTGCCAACGAATGTGTAGCTGAACACTTTGCCAAACGTAAACTGCCCTTCATCTATCGAATTCATGAAACGCCCAAGGCTGAGAAATTGCAGAAGTTCATGGATTACGCCTCCCTCTTTGGAGTGCCTATCTACGGTACGGCTAATAGTCTCGGTCAGAAGGCTCTGCAGGAATTTATGAATCGGATTGCAGGACAACCCGGACACGAGGTCATGTCCATGATGCTCCTGCGGTCCATGCAACAGGCCCGATATTCCGAAAACAATCATGGTCATTATGGCTTGGCGGCCGATTATTACACTCATTTCACCAGTCCTATTCGTCGTTACCCTGACTTGCTGGTTCACCGAATGGTGCGGGAATACAGCGATTTGACTGAGGAGAAGAAAGAACACTTCCAAGAGGTTATTCCAGAATTAGCTAGCTCTTCATCAGCCTTGGAACGTCGGGCTATTGATGCCGAACGGACTGTTGAGGCTATGAAGAAGGCCGAATATATGGCTGATCAGGTTGGACAGGAATTTGAGGCCGTGGTAGCTAGTGTGGTTAAATTTGGCATGTTTATCGAATTGCCAAACACTATTGAAGGTTTGGTCCACATTACTACCCTGCCTGAATTTTACAATTACAACGAGCGGACTATGACCCTGCAAGGGGAAAAATCTGGCAAAGTCTTCCGTGTTGGTCAGAAGATTAAGGTGCGATTGACCCGAGCAGACAAGGAGACGGGAGATATTGACTTTGCCTATTTGCCTAGCGACTTTGATAGCATCGAAAAGGTAGATAGACAGGCTAGAAAGGCCCGTGAAGAAAAAGCTAAGGAGTTCCGTAATCGTCAAGGTTCAGGCAAACGCCGCTTTGATAAGCGACAAGATCGCTTTGGCGACAAGGACAAGGCCGATAAGGGCAAAGGCAAGTGGGACAAGAAGCCGGATGATCATCGGAAGAAAAAGCCGGATAAACGCAAGAACCAGAACCGTCCCCATAACGATAAAAAAGGGCGGGAATCAGGCCGCCGTCGCAAAAAACGCTAAGAGATCCTTTAAAAATAAAATAGCAGGCTGTTCATTCACTTGGTCATAAGAGTAACAGTCTAAAACTGGCTGCGGTAGGCGTTTAACCAGTTGATAGTATTGGCCTTAAACAAGACAGAGAGAATCCCCTAAGACTTTTCATAATAATTGAGACCGAAGATAAAGACTTGCAGCATCTTGGGGGATGTCAGTAAGTCTTAGGACAACTCATTCTATGTTATCCTAACGAGATAAACATTAGCTGAACAATGCAAGAAAGGAGAAAAATGGCAAAAAAAACAACAAAAACTGACCCTGTTTTGGCTCAAAATAAAAAAGCCCGGCATGATTATACCATCGTTGATACCGTCGAAGCTGGCATAGTGCTGACTGGAACCGAAATCAAATCTGTTCGGGCTTCTCGCATCCAGCTCAAAGATGGCTATGCTCAGATAAAAGATGGTCAGGCTTGGCTGGTTAATGTTCATATTGCTCCTTTTGAGCAAGGCAATATCTGGAATCAGGATCCTGAGCGCACCCGCAAGCTCCTCCTTAAAAAACGTGAGATTAATCGTTTGGCAAATGAGCTTAAAGGAACTGGTATGACTCTGATTCCTCTTAAGGTTTATATCAAGCGGGGCTTTGCCAAAATTTTGCTGGGGTTAGCCAAAGGGAAACACGACTATGACAAACGGGAAACGATCAAACGTCGAGACCAGGAGCGAGATATCAAACGCCAGATGAAAAATTTTAATACTAGATAAAAAGTTTGGAAGCCACCGGATCCAAACTTTTTATTTAGCCTTCAAAAGCTCCTTTTATCGCATTTCCTGATGAATAAGATTCAGCAAGATTTCAACAAAGATGGAGGAAATAGATTGAGGGTTAATAATGGATTGCCTATTAATCGCACTGCCTGGCAGGACGATAGTCTGTCTGAAAAATTTATCAATCTGTGAGTGATTATTGAGGGTAATAAGATAAGAATTTTGGGGCATATTATGCTGCAATGCGGCTAGAGCAGCTCTGTAGTTGCCCATATCTCCTGATAGTGAGAACATGATCAGGGTATCTTCTTCCCGTATAATATTGGTCAAATGGGCTCCGCTGTTTAAATCACCGGCAAAATAACTGGGGATTCTCAAATCCTGAAGCCCCATATGTAAAAACCTTGCTGGCAAGGATGAGTAGTAAATCCCAAATATATGAACCCTCTGCCTATTTAAAATGGCCTGAATAAGCTGACTAACCTTATTTCGATCAACATTTTTAAATTGCCTAGCCAGACTGATATAATTATCGGTCATATCATCCAGAGGATCAAGAGATTCCTTGCGGTGATGGTGGTGGAGATAGTCTATGGCATCATAACGAAAATCTTTGAATCCTCTGTAGCCCAGCGTTTGGCAAAATCGCTGTACAGCTGCCGTAGATGTATGTGAAAGATCAGCAATTTTAGTAATGGTATACGTTTCCAGAGTATCAATATGGTTAATAACATACTGGTAAACCTTTTGTTCAGTTTTAGAAAAATCCGAGCGGTGCTGTTCTATTTGTTCTAAAAAATTCATGTTAAGAAGGACTCCTGTAGCATTCATTTTACTGAGTTTTAAAGCAATTGTCAAAACTCTCGACTTGCATCAGAACAAGATTGACAACGCTTTCAAAAAAAGATAAAATCAAATCGTTAAAAATAATATCTAACAACGATAAAATTATCAAAATTAGAAGGAGGGTCCTATGAATTACCAACTATTAGCAGATAGCATTGTTAAAAATGTCGGTGGTGTGGATAATATAACGATTCTGTCTCATTGCATGACACGATTACGCTTTAATTTAAAAGATGTTTCTAAGGTCAATAAGGAAGCCCTAGAGCAGTTAGATGGGGTTATCGGTACGGTTTATGCTGGCGGTCAGTATATGGTTATTTTAGGGCAGCATCTAGTTCCAGTCTACGATGCTATCATGAAGACCTATGATATTAAATCTGGCGGTGTCGTTGATGAGAATTTGGATGGGGACTTAGAAAATAAAGAAGGCTGGACTTGGAAGAATGCGCCAAATAAGATTATCGGTTTTATATCCAGTTCTGTCACTCCGATGATTCCTGCCTTAATTGCAGGTGGTATGCTAAAAGTCGCTCTAATCTTGATAACGACCTTTATCAGTAAAGACTTTGAAACTTCTTCAACGTATTTGCTGCTGTCAGCCATCGGGGACGCTCCCTTCTACTTTATGCCTATTTTTGTAGCCTACGGTGCCGCTACAAAATTAGGTGGTACCCCTATTTATGCTATGGTAGCTGCTGCCGCTCTATTGCATACGAATTTCACCACTTTAGTGACGGCAGGGAAGCCAATTGATCTCTTTGGAATGGATGTTCGCCTGTTATCATACGGAACTTCCATGCTGCCGGCCCTGCTCATTGCAATCGTTGCCTACTATGCTGAAAAATATTTAAATAAGATTATCCCTAATATTTTTAAAGCTATCTTTGTTGGTATGGGGACAATTTTCATAGCAGGTAGTTTGGGCTATCTTGTCCTAGGACCTCTTGGCAACATTGTCGGACAAGGTATTGCAGCAGTCTTCATGTTTCTAGACAGTACCGTAGGTCCTCTAGCTGTAGGGCTTCTTGCAGCAGTTTTGCCTTGGATGGTTATGGCAGGGATGCATACAGCTATCACACCGTTTATGCCCCAATTGCTTTCTAATCCGGGCTATGATGCCATGCTTCGCCCAGCCTTCCTTATGCACAATATGGCAGAAGGTGGTGCTGTCCTTGGTGTTATCGGACGAACTAGAGACAAAGTGAAACGCAGTGAATTTGTCTCTATAGCCATTGGCTGTATTGTCGCTGGTGTGACAGAGCCTGCCATTTACGGTGTTAACCTTAAATATAAAAGGCCCATGTACGGCGTTATGGCTGGTGGGTTTGCCGGTGGTTTTGTTGCCAGCCTATTAGGAGCCCGTGCATTTGAAATGGGTTACTCCAATGTCTTAGCTTTGCCAATCTTTGCTAATACAGCTATGGCAGCGGTTGCTGGGATTATAGTCTCCATCATTGTTGCTGCCCTTGTGACCTTCTTTATGGGAGTTGACGTTGAAGAAAAAAGCGCTATTGAAACTGTTACAGAACCTGTGCAAAAGGTAGTTTCAGATGACGCTATCTTAGCAGTTGCCGATGCAGAGCTGCTGCCGCTTGAAAGGGTCAACGACGAAGTTTTTTCTCAAAAATTGATGGGAGACGGTCTTGCCTTTCAACTTGAGAGTGACTTTATCACTTCTCCAGTCAATGGTGAACTAACTACAGTATTTCCAACGGGACATGCTTTTGGAGTAAGGCGACCCGATGGTGTAGAAATTTTGGTTCACATTGGTATCAATACAGTTGAATTAAAAGGACAAGGCTTCGATGTTTTAACTCAAGCCGGAGAAACTGTTCGTGCTGGTCAGCCAGTGGTTAAAATTGATCGTGAAGCAATTGCTCAAGAGGGGTATGATACGACAACAATGTTGGTTATCACTAATGCAAATGGTAAGGATATCACCCTTAAAACACAAGGTAAAGTTAAGCAAGGCGAACGGTTGAATTGAACACGGGCTGCGGCTTGTGCAAAAAAGATAGTTTCTTCCTAGACGCAAGCGTCTTCGTCGAACCTCCTATTTTTGCTTGATCCGCGGACACCCTTTGCGACGTGACGTTTGGTTAGTCGATTTTACTAACCAAACGAAGTTAGTGGGAGAGGTAGCCAATTCACTCTAGTGATTGGCGTTTGGTATCAAGTGCGGAGCACTTAGTTAACAAGCCTCTGCCGTATCTTAATATAAGGAGGAAGCTATGTCTTATCAATTACCTCAAGGTTTTTTATGGGGAGGTGCGACCGCTGATTTTCAATATGAAGGCGGTTTTGGTGAAGGTGGGAGGGGACTTCTCTCCCATGATTTTGAAACGGATGGTTCTGTGGAGTCTCCTCGTCATCATACCATGAGTATGCCTGATGGTTCCATTATTACACCACGTTCATCTTTCTTTTATGCCGATCCTGTTCCTCAAGAAGCAGAACCTATTTTTTTGGATAGTGAATACTATCCAAGCCATAAAGCTGTTGATTTTTACCACCATTACAAAGAAGATATTAAATTGATGGCAGAAATGGGATTTAATGTTTTTCGTTTTTCAATTTGTTGGAGCCGTATTTATCCAACGGGAGAAGAAGCAGAGCCAAATGAAGAAGGGCTTGCCTTTTATAATGATGTTATTAATGAGATGGCGAAATATGGTATGGAACCCTTGATCACAATCTGTCATGATGAAATGCCGATGAATCTGGCTCTGAAGTACGATGGCTGGTCCTCGCGTTATGTTATTGATGCCTATCTTAAATACTGTAAAACTTTATTTGAGCATTATGGCGACCGCTGTCGCTATTGGCTGACTTTTAATGAAATCAATGCGGTTCGGGGATTTGGTCCTTGCGGTACCAGAAACTCAACTGGGCAGGATCGCTATCAAGCAGCTCACCACATGTTTGTGGCCAGCGCTAAGGCTGTCAAATTGGGGCACGATTTAATGCCAGACAGTCAATTTGGGGCCATGTATGCCATGAGTGAACTTTATCCTGCCACCTGTAAACCCGAAGATGTTTTTCACCGGCTGCAAGAACGCCGTGAAAATTGGTACTTTATCGATATTATGGGGCGTGGCTATTATCCGCAATATAGCAAATCCCTTTGGGAACGGCATGGAGTTGATGAGATCCAAATTGAAGACGGTGATGAGGCAATTTTGCGTGAGGGTCAGTTGGATTTTATCTCTTTTAGTTATTACCGTTCGAACACAACTCAAGCAGGCGATGATTGGTTCAATGTAGGCGGATCTAGCAATCCCTATCTTAAAGAAACTCCTTGGGGCTGGGCTGTTGATCCCTTGGGCCTTCGGCATGTCATGAATGAGATTTTTGATCGTATTCAAAAACCGCTCTTCATTGTAGAAAATGGTATGGGAGCTATCGATCAGGCTGATGAAGACGGTTATGTTGAGGATGACTATCGTATCGACTATCTGCGTGATCACCTGCAAAATATGGCTGATGCCATTAATATTGATGGTGTCAACTGCTTTGGCTATACGATGTGGGCACCGATCGATCTCGTTTCCTTATCCACTGGTGAGATGAAAAAACGTTACGGCTTTGTCTATGTGGATATGGATGATAAGGGTCGCGGTAGCCTTAAACGCACTCCTAAAAAGTCTTACCAATGGATGAAAGCCATCATTGCCTCTAATGGTGCCAAGTTAGCTGAAATGTAAGAAACTATCAGTAGGCTTGTTGGATGCTTTCTCTTTAGTCGTTGGTTACAGTGAGGGAATTGTTTCAGTGTAGAAACTCCAGATACACAGTAGAGTAGGAGGACAAAAATGGCCATAAAACATAAAAAAACTTCAAGATGGCTAGTCTTCTTCCTAGGCCTAATAGTTGTTTTGGGCATGCTATTTCTAATTTGGCATCCCAAAAACACCAGTGAAGAGACTCAAATCTATGGTGTAACCATCGATGACACTTGGGACGGTGAGGTTTCTACCAAAGAAATTGTCAAGGCCTTGAAGGCCATGCCCGTGCGGCCGACTGTCCGAATTGTGATGTCCAAGGAAAAAAGTCCTAAGGATTATGTTCCCCTCTTCAAAAAGATCGCACCAGTGGCTGATATCATGGCTCAGCCTGTTGATTCCTATGATATGAAGGCTTATCCCGATGTTGCTTCTTATCGTCAGCGCTTTCAAGAATCTCTGAACTATCTCTCCGACTATACAAGGATTTGGGAAGTGGGCAATGAGGTTAATGGAACGGACTGGATTAAACAGCGCCCAAAGCTTATTATGAACAAGGTTGAGGCTGCGTACGAAGTCGTTAAAGAGGCTGACCAGCAAACAGCTGTAACTTTCTACTATGAAAATCCTAAAGACCATGATATGATGGCTTGGATCGATCATCATGTCTCTCGAAAATTACAACAAGGGCTGGATTTTAGTTTTATTTCTTATTATGAAGATGATAATAAAGGCTATCAGCCAAACTGGAAGTCTGTTTTCCAAGAGTTCCAAGGCAAGTTTCCAAAATCTAAAGTAGGTATGGGAGAATGCGGCAATACAGCTGATTCAGCCACAACAGCCAGCAAAATAGCTATGATGCGCCATTATTACAGCCAGCCAGCCTATACTGAGCACTATGTTGGAGGCTACTTTTGGTGGAATTGGGTTCAGGACTGTGTCCCTTATGAGAATAACCGAGTTTCTCAAGAACTTAATCGTATTTTAAAATAACAAAGAGCAGGACCATACGCAGTTTCTGTGAATCTCAAGGAATATGGCAGTCTTTGATTTTGTTGGAGTGATGGTGACTAAGAGTTAAATAAAGAGTTAAAATTAAATAATCATTGCCAGGAGGGGGACTCCCCCTCCACGGTAGAATGATAGTAGCTCATAAAATTTTTTCAGCTAAAATGGTTTATCAAGTCTATTTTACTGGAAATTTTATGAGTTTTTTATTGCACTTATATGGTAAATTCTAGACAGAAAAATCCCCCATAGCTGGAAATTTTGACATCCAACTATGGGGGACTGTTCAGACTAGTTTTAAAATTTTATTTGCTATTAAACTTTTGTAAATCAATAACTTCAATTTTATAGCCATCTGGGTCAGTAACGAAGTAGTACATCTTAGGTTTGTTTGGGAGCCCCTTGATGTCGGTAACGGTATAGCCAGCCTTTTCATGAGCTTGATGAGTAGCTTCAAGATCATCAACCCCAACAGCAATATGACCGTACCCATCGCCTAGGTTATAGTCACCGTGGCCGTAGTTGTAGGTTAGTTCTAATTCATAGTCTGGATCATCATCCAAAGCCATATAGACCAGCGTAAACTCATATTCGGGGAAATCATTGCGACGGACTTCCTTGAAACCGAGAGCTTCTTGATAAAATTTGAGAGAGGCGTCCAAGTCTTTGACGCGAACACAAGTATGCATGAATTTCATAAACAAAACCAAGAACAGACAAAACAGTAATCGATAAGGCTGTAGCTGTCCATTCTATTTCCTTTCTTTAATAATATAAATAGTTATTAGTCTAGCCAAGTGATAACGTCTTCACGTGGCTTGCGGGAACGTAGGTGCTTAGGATCGCGCAGACGATAACCAAAGGAAACCATACTGGCGATGCCTTCATCATCAGGATTAATAATACCATGTTGGGCTAAAATGCCATCGACTTTATCGTAATCGAAACCTTCAATTGGGCAGGAATCAATCCCCATGAGGGCAGCCGAGGTCATCATATTAGCCATGGCAATGTAGGTTTGTTTGGCAGCCCAATCAAAGAGAGCACGAGGGCTGTCAGCGATTTTCATATTGACTTCCTGAAAGGTCTTGTAAAGATCTAATCTGGATGTCAAATCGGCTGGCTCAGTCAGTCCTCGACGTATTAAGCTATCTTTGATGGCTGCACTATCGTAGCGGACATTCTTGTCAGCCAAAAGAAGGACAAAGTGACTGGCAGTATCCAGTTGGGATTGAGCACCCCAGGCAACTTCCTTGAGTTCAGAAGCCAACTCCTTGATGTGCTGCCGATCCAAAACGACAAAGCGCCAGCCTTCTAATCCGATAGAGGATGGGCTGAGCCAAGCAGTATCTAAGATAGCTTCCATATCGTTACGCGGAATCTCATCTCCATTATAGACCCGCACAGCCACTCGTCGGTCAAAGGCCTGTCGAATTTGTTTTTTAATACTATCAGCTGTCATCTGAGAACCTCCTATCTATATTTGTGCTTTCATCATATCATTTTCTAAAAATTTCTGCTAATCTTAGGAAAAATTATGATAAGATTAAACTAAGAAAGTGAGAGGTCTATGAGCATTTTAGCTATTGATTTAGGAGGAACGCACATCAAGTCAGGTCTAGTATCAGATGATTATGTGGTAGAAAAGATATTTCCTCCACTAGCTTCACCTGATAATTTATCGGACTGCCTATCTTTATTGGATGTTCTGATCCAGCCCCATATTTCAGACATTTCAGGAATTGCCATCAGTGCACCAGGAACGATTGATACTGATCAGGGAGTTATTTACCATGGTGGTACCCTTCCCTTTCTTCATGAATTTAATGTCAAGGACTACTTTGCCAGTACTTATGATTTAACTGCTTGCGCTATCAATGATGGTAAGGCAGCTGTCTTAGCTGAGTTGGCCAAAGGAAACTTAGAGGGCGTTAAAAATGGCGCTGCTTTGGTCTTAGGGACGGGTCTAGGAGGCGGCCTGATTATCAATGGCCAGCTCTACCAAGGCTCCCACTTCCAAGCAGGTGAGCTAACCTTCCTACTTCCCCCAAAGCTGGGGAAAAATGAGATTCTGGATATGCGTGGGGTTCAAGTCTCTGCTGTTGGTCTGATTGCTCGTTTGGCTGAAATTTTAAATCTAGATGATAAGAAAGATGGCCCAGCGGTTTTTCAGGCCTTATCTCAGAGGGACAGTCGCATCTATCCGCTTTTTGAAGATTATTGTCGTTATGTGGCCCTAACCATTCTAAATTTACAGACAACATTAGATCTTGAACGATTTGCAATTGGCGGCGGTATCAGTGCCCAGCCCTTACTTTTAGAGGAAATCAATCGCCAGTTTGACCGACTCAAGGAAGAGATAACCCCTGTCAAGACCATCATCAAGCGTCCGGATATCGTCGCCTGCCGTCACCATAATAATGCCAATTTAATCGGGGCTGTCTACCTTTTGAAGACGAAGATGAGGTAAGGAATTGAGGGGGAGTTACTTACTTTTAACTGTCGGCTTGCCTTTTTCAGGAGTTCTTTTATTGAGCTTAGTATAAAATAGTCACTTGCAAAGGAGTTATCATGCAAAATCAACGGAAAGAATTTAGCTATCTCTCTAGTTCAATTCTGACATCCGTTTTCCGAGGGGTTCTAGTTGGTCTTTTTTCAGGTTTTACAGTCAGCCTCTTTCGTTACCTTATTACCTTGATTTTTACTCAATTTCAAAGGAGTTATGTCCTTGCGCACAAGCTTCCCTGGATTTTGGCTTTGATTTTTGTCATCTACTTGATTTTTACCTTTATTATCGGTCGTTTAATGGTGTCAGAGCCTGATATTAAGGGATCGGGGATTCCCCAAGTTGAGGCCGAACTCAAAGGTTTAATGAGCCAGAATTGGTGGTCCATCCTCTGGAAAAAATTCTTGGCAGGCGTGCTGGGAATTTCCAGTGGTCTTCTGCTGGGACGTGAAGGACCTAGTATTCAGGTAGGAGCCGTTAGTGGTAAGGGGCTAGCTCACTACCTCCAACTCAGTAAACTTGAAGAGCGGACCTTGATTGCTAGTGGGGCAGCAGCAGGAGTTTCAGCTGCTTTCAATGCGCCAATTGCAGGTCTTCTCTTTGTGGTCGAAGAAGTTTATCATCATTTTTCCAGCCGAGTTTGGATAACGGCCCTATCAGCTAGCCTGACAGCCAATCTGATTTCGCTACGAGTTTTTGGGCAAACACCGGTCTTGGCCATGCCAAGCAATCTGCCAACACCGCACCTGTCCAATTATATCATTTTTGTGCTGATGGGACTGCTGCTAGGTTTCCTAGCCTACCATTATGAGTGGTTGGTCCTGCGCATGGGCTTCTACTATAAGTATCTAGGTAAAATCTTTCATCTCAAGCCTCAGCACTATAGCTTGATTGCCTTCGTTCTTATTATACCGCTGGGCTACTTTGCTCCCGAGCTCTTGGGTGGAGGGAATGCTTTTGTGCGCTCCTTGTCCTCTTTACAGGCTCCCGTCCTTTATTTCTTGGCCTTCTTCTTGCTCCGTTATTTCTATAGTATGATGAGCTATGGCTCAGGTCTACCGGGGGGTATCTTTCTGCCCATTCTGACGCTTGGTGCTTGTCTTGGTGCCTTCTTTGGCAGTGTCTTTCTCCATCTAGGCTGGATTTCTCAAAATGAATTTCCAATTTTCATTATTCTGGGGATGAGTGCCTATTTTGGAGCTATTTCTAAGGCTCCCTTGACCGCCATGATTTTGGTTTGTGAAATGGTTGGTGATCTTCATCATCTTATGGCCTTAGGAACAGCGACCCTTATGGCCTATATCGTCATGGACCTACTGGGTGGAGCCCCCGTCTATGAAGCCATGTTGGAGAATCTGCTTGAAGGGGGCCATCCCCATGATGAAGATAGTCCGCTGACGTGGATTGAGGTGCCGGTTTCCACAAAGATTGCCGGTAAATCTGTCTATCAGCTGGAACTGCCCAAGGATGTCCTCATTACCAGCCAGCGGGAAAATGGCAAGAGCCATATCGTTTCAGGCGGCACGAAATTGGTTTTAGGAAATGCTATCAATGTCGTTTTGCCAGAAGATAAGATTGATGAAATCAGACACCTGCTCTTAGATTAGAGCACTTAATTTATGAATGCTGGAAGAACCCCACTGGCAAACTAGTTTTTTGAGTTAATCAGATGGTATCGTTAATAATTGGGATAGCCCGAAAGCCCAATCCCTAATGTGCGACTGTTCTTGCTTAACAGATGATAACAAGACAAAAAATCACCCCTGTTTAAATAAGCAGAGGTGATTTTATCTATTAAAAGATTTGTTAGGAAGCTGAAGCATTGAAAAGCGGCTGGTCAAAAACTCCTCATTCCTGTTTTGGAATAAATTCTTGGCGCAGTGGTTGGAAGCAAGACTTGTTGGCTAGGCTAAGAAGTCTTACTTCCGCACGGTTGATTAGATGGCTGCTAATAATTGCGGAGTAGTTAAACAGTCCAGTGGACTGTTTAAGGGGATGCCTGAAAATGGGACGGCACCCCAAGATAAGGACCTCCAATCAACCACTGCATCAAACTGTGATTACTGCAAAAAATAGAATGCTAGAATACTTTTTCCCAACCTTAATGAACCACTGCTGGCTGGCCTTCCTTTTGCTATAAGGCTAAAGCAGAAAACCTAGCCAGCTACGCGGAGGGTGGGTTAAAAAGGTATAAGAGACCTTTTAATAGGGAAATGAAGCTTGCAAAGCAAGTGTCAAAAACGGTCTGGGAAGAGAGCGTCTCAGGTCACCACTTAAAAATCAGGACGTGGTAAGAATCAAAATTTCCAATTTTTTGGGTGATCCCACTCCCTTTTCCTGCCGCTAATTTAAAAATTAGAGCTCAAAATATTGTAATTTTTTCGGAGTCTGAGTGAGAGGATTGAACCCCTTCTTCGTAATATAGCCGCAATCCTCAATCCGGACGCCGACCTTACCAGGAATGTAGATACCTGGTTCAACTGAGAAGCACATGCCTTCTTGGATAACTAAATCATTGCCAGCCATGATAGAAGGATATTCATGCACATCCATACCTAGCCCGTGGCCAAGGCGGTGATTGAAGTATTCTCCATAACCAGCCTTTTCGATAACCTTGCGGGCAGCAGCATCGACTTCGCTGGCAGTAACACCCGGTTTGATAAAGTCTTGGGCGGTTAATTGAGCTTCCAGACAGAGCTTGTAGATATCCTCTTTGAACTGATCAGGCCGCCCGACAGCAACGGTTCTTGTCATATCAGAAGTATAACCTTCGCAGACAACACCTAGGTCAAAGAGGAGAAGGGCATTATTTTCTATTGGATTTTTGCCAGGAATACCGTGAGGATTGGCTGCGTTATTTCCAGTCAAGACTAGGGTATCAAAACTCATCTGACTGATACCTTTTTTCTTGAGTTCAAATTCAATTTGTGCCACCAAGTCCATTTCGGTCCGACCCGCTCGGATATTGTCAAAACCAACCTTGACGGCATAGTCAGCATAAACCCCAGCAACCAGCATCTTATTAATTTCATCGGTTGATTTAATCAAACGCATTTCTTGGACATAGGGCGTGAGATTTTCAAAGCGTCCCAAGAAAACGGACTGTAAACCGTTAAATTTAGTCACATTGAGATGATCAAATTCTACAAAGATAAACTTAGAGTCAATTCTTGGCAGGCTGAGACGAATCTTTTGCCAAGGATTTTCAGCATCCTGATAGCCGATGACCTCGAAGCTGACGACCTGACGAGCCCGAGCGGCCTCTAGTTCAGGAACGAAGAGGATAGGCTCATTGTCGCTGTAAACAAAGAGAAAGAGCTGACGCTCATGGGGATCACAGTCGAAACCAGTCAGATAATTGATGGTAACAGGATCAGAAATAATGGCTAAACGTGATTGGTGCTGAGCAATATAATTACGGATTTGATTGATTTTTGACATGTCAAAACCTCTTTTTCTGCATAAATTCTTGCTTTTATTCTTTCAAAAAATCCTCTAAATTGCAAGGGCTTACTAAAATTTTCCCCCAGCTAGAAAATTTCTGCCAGTTTTTTGCGCAGATTTGTGCTAAAATGAATCTAAGCAAACGTTTTCAAAAACGTTTAAAAATGACTGTCAGCCGAGAGGCCGGGCAAAACTCGTTCAGCATTCTTGTTTTGGGATAAACTTGGCGCAGTGGCTGGGAGTAAGACTAGTTGGCTAGGCCAAGAAGTCTTGCCCCTGCATAGTTCATTTGAGAGTGGGACAGAAGTTAATTTTTATATAAATGACTTCGTCGTCCCACCTCCGCACAGTTATTAGGGTGGCCGCTAACAATTGCGGAGTCGTTAAACAGTCCAGTGGACTGTTTAAGAGGATGCCTGAAAATGGGACTGCACCCCAAGATAAGGGCTTCCAACCACTGCGACTATTATTACTGCAAAATAGAAGGCTAGAATATTTTTCCCCCACCCTTAATGAACCACTGCTGACTGTTTTCCTTTTGCCACAAGGCTAAAACAGAAAACCTAAACGAATATGATGAATAGTAGTCATCTTATTTTCAGCCTCAAAAGGTCTGGATACCTTTTTCATCGGGAAATGAAGCTTGCAAAGCAAGTGTCAAAAATAGTCTGGGGAGGGACCGTCTCAGGTCACCACTTTAAAACTAGGACGTGGCGAGAACCCAAATTTTTAATTTTGAGGATGCCCCCCGCTCCCCAGTCTGCTAAAAATACTTAGAAGTAACAGGAGGAACACGTATGGTAACACGTCGAGAATTTGCTGATGAGGAAATGCGGGCAAAGAGTCCCTATTTCTCTCCTTTAAAAACCGTTATTGAAACAGCTTTTTATGAAAATCATGTTAAGTCAATAAAAAGTTTAGAAGAGGCCTATCAACTGGCCTCATCAGCAGCTGGGACAATCATTTTGGACATGCCGGTTATTCACACCAAGGAATTGGGCCTGCCTTCCTATGCCCGTGTGCTTTTAACCAATTCAGGCGCAGTAGTCGGTCGGACAGCTAGGGCTAGACGGATTTATGGTAGAAATCCAGCTGAGGATCAGAAGCTTCTTCCTCTTGTACGAGATGCTGTTTTACAGACTAGGCGGAGGACTTTCTACCGTTCGTCAGCAGTTGTCGGCCTAAATGAAGACTTCATGGTGCGTGCCCACCTTATGGTTCCTGAGGATGAAAGTCCCAACCTCTATTCTTGGCTACTCAACTTCCAAATTTTGGACGAAACCTTTAAAAATCGTTTAGCAGATTCTAAACAATATAATGAAAATGATATCTTCATCTTCTTTGATCCAGATTGGTCTCATCCTGATTATCCGGAAGGCCTAGTTTATTTCGATGTGCTTCATAATTGTGCCATGATTTTAGGCTTGCGTTATTTTGGTGAGCTTAAAAAGGCTACCCTGACTCTTGCTTGGAGTACCGCTGCCCGCAATGGGTATGTTGCCTGTCACGGCGGTTTAAAAATATTTCGTGATAAGGCTGGCAAGTCTGAACACGACTATGTCGCTTCATTCTTTGGCCTGTCGGGATCAGGAAAGTCAACCTTGACCCATGCTAAACATAATGGCAAGTATGATATCCAGGTCTTGCATGATGATGCCTTTATCATTTCAACCAAGGACGGTTCCTCCATTGCCTTAGAGCCCTCCTATTTTGACAAGACCAATGATTATCCGACTGGTCATCGGGAACAAGATTATTTTGTGACTGTACAAAACTGCGGTGTAACTCTGGATGCCAACGGACGCAAAAAATTAGTGACCGAAGATATTCGCAATGGTAATGGTCGAACAGTCAAATCCCGCTATTCTACACCAAATCGTGTTGACCGTATCAATGAGCCTATCAAGGCAATCTTTTGGATTATGAAGGATGACAGTCTTCCTCCTATTCTCAAGATTGACGACCCTGTTTTGGCTACCACCATGGGCTGTACCCTAATGACTAAGCGCTCTAACGCAGAAAATCTCTCAGGTGAGCAAAAGGATCTGATTATTGAACCATTTGCCAATCCTTTCCGCGTTTACCCCTTGGTTGAAGATTTTAAAAAATTCTGCTCTTTATTTGAATCAGGTGTCGACTGCTATATTATCAACACCGGTCTCTATATGGGCAAGCCCATTCCTAAGGAGGTTTCTCTGGGTATTATTGAGTCCATCGTTGATGGGCAAGGGACTTTCAAACCTTTCGGTTCTCTGAACGGTATCAACTACCTTGAGTTGGAGAACTACCCTGTTCCGCCGTTCGACCATCATTATAAGCAGTTAATTCGTGAAAGAATGCAAGTCAGACAAGATTTCTTGCTTTCCTTTAATCAAAAATATCCCCACACCGCCCTGCCTGTTGAGGCCATTTCCAAGATGGAAGCCGTTCTCAAGCATTTAGATTAGGATGTAAGTAGGCCGCATAACTAAAAGACGCTGGTAATGAAGAAACTAGCCTTTGTACTTACTTCGGTTGCTGCTGGTTGCACTATTAACAGCTTATCAGCTGTAAAATAAAAATCGCTTACCTTAAGAAAAAATCGTTAATTAATTAGAAAATCATCTGAGTAGGGAAACGGATTAGATCGGAGATTCAAGTAAGTTATGGTGTTGTCTGTACATCTAAAGGATTTTCCCAATGTTGTCGAAGAATGTTTATCCTGATAAGCTTATCAACCAGATGCGTTCAATTGATTGTTCATCATTAAAAAGTGGTTTTGTCCACTTTTTTTATTTTTAATACTCCGTTCAAATCAAAAATTAGTATTGTATAGCTCATTGATGTGAAGAAACCAAAGTGAGCCTAAAACGCTTGTTTTACCTCAGTAATATTAACAACAATAAAACCCCGCAGTAAATTCAAAGACTGGCTGGGTCAACTCAATTTCCAATCTAAAAAGATCGGCTGGCTCTCTTGTGTCCGAACTCATTAAAACACAAAGGTAAATTCTTAAAACGAATTGGGTATCGTTAGAAATTTTCCGAGCCCGTCTGTCTAAAATTTGAAAGGGCATACAAAAATTTCAAAAAAATACTCCATAATTATTGAAAGTGTTTACAATATGTGATAATATAATCGTGAAAGCGTAATTTTCATGTAAATCTGTAGCTGTTTCCTTGATTTTTGAGGCAGCGCAGAGCTGATTAATCTGATAAAGAGGGAGAGCTCACATGAATACTGATGATACCATTACCATTTACGATGTAGCGCGTGAAGCCGGTGTTTCCATGGCGACTGTCAGTCGAGTTGTCAATGGGAACAAAAATGTTAAAGAAAATACTCGTAAAAAAGTTCTTGAAGTGATTGACCGTCTGGATTACCGTCCTAATGCGGTTGCCCGTGGCCTCGCTAGCAAAAAGACCACCACAGTTGGGGTTGTTATTCCCAATATTGCCAATAGTTATTTTTCTATTTTGGCCAAGGGTATTGATGATATCGCCTCTATGTATAAATACAATATCGTCCTTGCTTCCAGCGATGAAGATGATGATAATGAGGTCAATGTCATTAACACCCTCTTTGCTAAGCAGGTCGACGGGATTATTTTTATGGGACATCATTTGACTGATAAGGTTCGTCTGGAATTTTCCCGCTCTCGTACACCAGTTGTTTTGGCTGGGACTGTTGACCTCGATCACCAGTTCCCAAGTGTTAATATTGATGAAGAACAAGCGGCCAAGGATGCTGTTTCAGATTTGGCCAAACGCCACAAAGAGATTGCCTTTGTCTCGGGGCCTCTAATTGATGATATTAATGGAAAGGTTCGTTTAGCGGGTTATAAGACCGGCCTTAAAAATGCTGGACTTAAGTTCCAAGAAAGCCTAGTTTTTGAAGCTAACTACTCTTATGAGGAAGGCCTCGCTTTGGCAAAGCGAGTGCTCAATTCAGGAGCTTCAGCGGCCTATGTTGGAGAAGATGAACTGGCTGCCGGCCTATTGAACGGTCTCTTTGAGGCTGGTCAAACGGTGCCTGATGACTTCGAAATCATTACGGGCAATGATTCCCCAATTGTCAAATATACTCGGCCTAATCTGACCTCAATTAATCAACCGATTTATGATTTAGGTGCTGTCAGTATGCGGATGCTGACCAAGATTATGAACAAGGAAGAATTAGACGAACACGACATCGTCCTCAACCACAGCATCAGCAAACGTGCATCAAGTAAATAAGTCCATAATCGGCTCGCGGAGTTTGATATCATAGGGAGATAAGTCTGCCTAACCACGTAGCTATAGCTCAGCTCGTTTAATAGCATCAATAAAGGGTCTGCTTAGGCGGGCCCTTTCGAACCATACCTAGTTTTTTTATTTAAGCAGATGTCTGAGTGTGCTAAACTAAAAGACAGTAATACAAGATACAAAGCCGTTAAGCGACTCAAAGGAAAATAGGAAAGTTGACGCAGATGCAGTAGGCATCTAGGAGCCTTTATCTTTTTCCACAGAGTCGTAGGCGTGTTCAATTTTAAAAAATTTTAATGGGTCGTAGAAGTAGAAGTAAAGTGGCCGAAATCGTTAAACTAATGGGAGCAAAAAGATGAATGGTACTTTAATGCAATATTTTGAGTGGTACCTGCCAGCAGATGGAAAACACTGGCAGCGCTTGGCAGAGGATGCCCAACATCTTAAAGATTTGGGGATTAGTATGGTTTGGTTACCACCTGCCTTTAAAGGGACAAGTTCAGAAGATGTTGGTTATGGAGTTTATGATCTCTATGATTTAGGAGAATTTGACCAAAAGGGAACAGTCGCAACGAAATATGGCACAAAGGAAGATTACCTCAAGGCAATCCAGACTTTAGAGAAATTAGATATTCGAACCATAGCTGATATTGTTCTCAACCACAAGGCTGGTGGAGATAGAAAAGAACGTTTCAAGGTTATTCAGGTTAATCCTGAAAATCGTATGGAACTGGTCTCGGATATTTTTGAAATTGAAGCTTGGACCGCATTTGATTTTCCAGGTCGCAAAGATACCTACAGCGATTTTAAGTGGCATTGGTATCATTTTACAGGTGTAGACTATGATGCTCTTAACGACCAACGAGGCATCTACATGATTCAAGGTATTAATAAGGGCTGGGCTGACACCAATCAGGTAGACAATGAGAATGGAAACTATGATTATCTCATGTTTGATGATATTGATTTTGAACATCCAGAGGTCATTGATCACCTTAAGACTTGGATCCAGTGGTTCCTAGAGACAACGGGGGTATCAGGCCTTCGTCTGGATGCAGTCAAACACATCAAGGCCAGCTTTATGATGGACTTCATAAATGATATCAAAGAAGAAATCAAGCCAGATCTCTATGCCTTTGCGGAATATTGGAAGACAGACGCCCAAGCCAATTTAGACTACATAGCAGAAACACAAGGAGTTTTTGACCTGGTTGATGTGGTTCTGCACATGAACCTCTTTGAGGCTAGTCAGCGGAAGGAAAATTATGATCTCAGTCAAATTTTAGAAGGCAGTCTCATGCAGAATGCAGAAACCTTTGCCGTCACCTTTGTAGATAATCACGATTCCCAAAGAGGTCAAGCTCTAGAGTCTTGTGTAGAAGAATGGTTCAAGCCAGCAGCCTACGCCTTGATTCTCCTGCGGCAACAAGGACTGCCTTGTGTCTTCTATGGCGATTACTACGGTATTACTGGCGACTTTGCCCAGCAGGATTTTCAGCAGGAATTGGACAGTCTCCTCTATGTTCGTAAAAATCATGTTTATGGGGAGCAAATTGATTACTTCGATGCCCCTAACTGTATCGGTTGGGTCAATCAAGGAAATAAGGATTATCCCGATGGCTCAGCTATTGTTATCTCTAACAAGGATGCCAATTCAAAGCGGATGGATATGGGCAGGCTTAATGCTGGTAAAATTTTTGTGGATATTATGGGGAATTGCCCAGACAGTGTTGAAATTGGTCAGGATGGTTGGGCCGATTTTCCAGTTCAAGCTCAGTCTGTCTCGGTTTGGGTTAATCAAGCTGTCATCCAGTAGAAAATAGGCTAATAGCAAAAGGAGAGTGGGACTCAATCAGTAAATCGTGATAAAATCACGATTTGATTTTCCTCGCTCTCCTATTTTAAGGCTCAGGTCTCTGCCACTTTCTTATTTTTAGGTAGTAGGCTTTAGCAGTCTATCCCCAGACTGCCAAAGCCAACCGGAGCATTTCAATCCCACCTCCGCACAGTTGATATGGTTTTCTCAAACTGTCTCGCAGACTGTTTGACCTATGTCTTGTGTGGTAGTTAAACAGTTCAGCAGACTGTTTAAGGGGCGCCTGAAAATAAGAATGCGCCCCAAAGAGCCATCAATCGACCACAGTGCCATCTAGTAAATCTAGAATAATGCTAAGCTAACGAGTCTGGGACAAAGGCCCAGACTCTTATTTTCAACCTTAAAGGGTCTCCTGGACTTTTTGAGCTGTTCGGGGGTGGAATAGGAACCAAAATGTCTAATTTTTGGATTGCTCTCCATTCCTTTTTGGTAAGTCATGAATTTTATATCGAAATAGGCTATAATAGAGATTATGAAAGTATTACTCTATTTGGAAGGTGAACATCTTATTGGGAAATCGGGGATTGGTCGGGCCATCAAGCACCAGCAGAAGGCTTTAGAAATGGCCGGTATTCCTTATACGACCGACTCCAAGGAGGATGATTATGATATTGTCCATATTAATACCTACGGTCCCAAGAGCTTAGCTCTGCTCAATTCTGCTAAAAAGCAGGGAAAGAAGGTTATCGTCCATGGGCATTCTACCATGGAGGATTTTCGTAATTCTTTTATCGGATCAAATTTAGTTGCTCCAGTCTTTAAAACCTATCTCAAGAAGATTTATCAGGCAGCTGACTACATCATTACCCCTTCCGAGTACTCCAAGTCATTAATTCAAAATTATGGGGTTACTACCCCGATTTCAGCAATTTCTAACGGTATTGATTTGCCCAAGTACCAGCCTAGTTCTGCTAAAGAAAAAGCTTTTCGTGATTACTTTGAAATTAAAGAGGGACAAAAGGTAGTGATCTCAGCAGGTCTCTATTTTAAACGCAAAGGTATCTTTGATTTTGTTAAGGTAGCAGAAAAAATGCCAGAGGTTCGTTTCATCTGGTTCGGTAAAATTAATGAACTGGTGATTCCAGCCGATATCCGCAAGGTGGTTGAAAAGGACCATCCCGCTAACGTTCTCTTTCCTGGCTACTTTAAGGGAGATATTTTTGAAGGAGCTATGAGCGGGGCAGATGCCTTCTTCTTTCCGTCCTATGAGGAAACAGAAGGCATTGTGGTTTTAGAGGCATTAGCCAGCCATCAGTCTGTTGTCCTACGGGATATTCCTGTCTATAAAGGCTGGATCGATGAAAGCTCAGCTGAGCTTTGTCACAATAACGATGAATTTATAACCAGTCTTTATCGCACGATCAATAAAGAAATTGACAAGCGGGATGCTGGCTATCAAGTGGCCACAACACGCTCGCTTGAAAATGTTTCTAAACAGTTAGCAGCCGTCTATCAGAAGGTTATGGAGTTGTAAGATGAGAATTGGATTATTTACAGATACTTACTATCCGCAAGTGTCTGGCGTGGCCACCAGTATCAAGACTTTAAAGGATCAGCTAGAGAAAAAAGGTCACGAAGTTTATATTTTTACGGGAACAGATAAGGGAGTCAAACGTTTTGAAGATCCCACTATTATCCGTCTGCCTAGCGTACCTTTTGTTTCTTTTACCGATCGTCGGGTTGTTTATCGCGGAGTTATTACGGCTTATAAGATTGCCAAAGAATACCAACTAGATATTATCCATACCCAGACCGAATTCAGTCTGGGTCTCTTGGGAAAATGGGTGGGAGCTGCTCTCCACATTCCTGTTGTCCATACCTATCATACCCAGTATGAGGATTATGTGGATTACATTGCTAAAGGCAAGTTGATTCGACCTAATATGGTTAAATATATCATGCGAGGTTACCTCAAAGACTTAGATGGGGTTATCTGCCCCAGCCGGATTGCCCTAAATCTCTTGGATGGCTATGGCGTTAAAATTCCTAAACGAGTAATCCCGACAGGTATTCCCTTAGAGGATTTTGTCTGTGACCAGGTGACCGATGATGATGTAGCTGCCCTGCGTGTTAAAGTAGGCCTTGAGCCTGATCAAACCATGCTGCTCAGCCTGTCTCGGATTTCTTCGGAAAAGAATATCCAAGCGGTATTGGCTGCTTTACCTCAAGTTTTGCAGGAAAATGATCGTGTCAAATTAGTGATTGTCGGTGATGGTCCTTATTTGGACGATCTCAAGAAACAAGCAGAGCAATTACAATTGGGTTCTGCTGTTATCTTTACTGGTATGGTACCCCACGACCAGATTTCGGTCTATTACAAGGCAGCAGATTTCTTTGTTTCTGCTTCGACTAGTGAGACTCAGGGACTGACTTATATCGAAAGTCTAGCTATGGGGACCCCCATCATCGCTCACGGTAATCCTTATCTAGATGACTTGATTACCAATCGAATGTTTGGCAGCCTTTTTTACAATGAGAAAGACTTAGCTGATACCATTTTAGATGCTATTGCCCTGACACCCGACCTCACCCAAGAACAGCTGGAAAGAAAGCGGCATGAAGTTTCTGCTGAGACTTTCGGTCAAGCAGTCTATGAGTTTTATTTGGATATTTTGATTTCTTACTCGACCAGAAAAGCGGAAAAGTTCTCACTGACGGTTGAAGGCAGCCCAACAGACCGCTCTGTTCGTCTCGTTAAATCGGCAGTCCGCCTGCCCCAAAAAGCCGTCCGGACCACTGTTAAAACCTCTCGTAAAGTCGTTAAAGCTCCCGTCAGGATGGTGAAATCCATTAGGGATTTTTTGGGTTAAACTTTTCATTCATATTTTAGTGTTAATAAATGCATTACTTATCTTGAAAATAAATCAATTCCTGCTATAATATGTAACGAAGACAAGTTTCTTGTGTTTGGTCTTCTAGCGAGTGCTTGGTTGGTGAAAAAGCGCAGACCTATCAAGGAATACTCCTTCCTCGATTTTATGCAAACATAAAAGGGTGGTTCCCTTATCACCACTGGAGGTCTGCAGCAATCATTTGCTTTTTGCTGTAGATAAATTGAGGTGGAACCACGTTGCGACGTCCTTTTTAGGGCGGCGCTTTTTTTGTAAGTGCCAGACAGTCGAGCTTTTTATAATGAGGTTTAAAAGGAGTCAGCAAATGTGTTCAGACGATTGGATTAGTAGAAGTGTCGCCATTCGAAAGGCCTACCATCAGCTGGGAGAAAAGCACCATGGCTAGGCTTGGTCTATCGCAGAGGAATTGCTAGCGCTTGGAAATGATATTGTCAATTTAAATCGTTTAGTGATGACCAAACAAGGTGGTTACTATGATGAAACTCTATCAACTCGAGCAAAAGCTAGCAGAGACGATTTGGTGGCTCTTAGAGCTGTCTCAACGTCTCGATGAATACCTAGCAGAGATGGAAACCTTCTTATTGATAAGGAGAAGCACTTAAATCTGCAAAATAAAATGGAGTGAAGAAGGTGAGCCTAATAAGAGCAGCAAGCTTTTTATAAATATCTTGGAAAGGGAGAAGAGTATGTTTTTAAAATATGAAGAAGTGATTGAGTTTTTAAAAGAAAAGGAAATTTATTCGGAAGATAGCAAAGTTATCTGGGCTACAAAAAGAATAGGCAGAAGTAGTACAAATGCTTATTTCTTACTTATTTTTTCAAGTGATAGAATTATAGTGATAGGTGTTTCTGCAATGGGGAAACCTGAAGAAGTTTTAGAAGTTATTGAAGTAGCAGATATGGAACGATGTGACTTTAAGAAAAAACTACTAATGGGCTATCAATTAACGATTGAGACCAAGGAAAGTAAATCTACTCTTCATGTTAACAAGGCTATGGTAGGTACCAAATGGCACAAGGAAAACTTTGAATCTATTCAAGGTGATAACTTTGCTTATGTGAAATTTACTTAAAGTAATTTGGTAAAGCCAAAAGACATTAAAAAGAGAAATAAAGGAGAAAATTATGATTAAAATTACATTCCCTGACGGTGCCGTTCGTGAGTACGAATCTGGCATTACAACCTTTGAAATTGCGCAATCAATTTCAAATTCTTTGGCTAAAAAAGCTTTAGCTGGTAAACTCAACGATAAACTGATTGATACGACACGTGCAATTACCCAAGATGGCAGTCTAGAAATTGTTACCCCCGACCACGAAGATGCTTTGGGGATCCTGCGTCACTCAGCTGCCCATCTCTTCGCCCAAGCAGCTCGCCGTCTTTTCCCAGATATCCATCTGGGGGTCGGCCCTGCCATTCAAGATGGTTTCTACTACGATACCGATAACGAAGCTGGTCAAATTTCGAACGAAGACCTTCCACGTATCGAAGAAGAAATGAAGAAGATTGTCAAAGAAAACTTCCCATCCATCCGTGAAGAAGTGACAAAAGATGAGGCGCGTGAGATTTTCAAAAACGACCCTTACAAGCTGGAGTTGATTGAAGAGCATTCTGAAGATGATGGCGGATTGACCATCTATCGTCAAGGGGAATACGTTGATCTTTGCCGTGGCCCACATGTGCCATCAACTGGTCGTATTCAAGTTTTCCATTTGCTCAATGTGGCTGGCGCCTACTGGCGCGGTAACAGTGACAATGCTATGATGCAACGGGTTTATGGGACTGCCTGGTTTGATAAGAAGGATCTCAAAGCCTACCTCAAGCGTCTGGAAGAAGCTAAAGAACGTGACCACCGTAAACTTGGTAAAGAACTCGATCTCTTTATGATTTCTCAAGAAGTTGGTCAAGGTCTGCCTTTCTGGCTACCAAATGGAGCTACCATCCGCCGGATTTTGGAACGTTACATCGTCGATAAGGAAATTGCTGATGGCTACCAACACGTTTACACTCCACCAATTGCTTCAGTAGATCTCTACAAAACGTCTGGTCACTGGGAACACTATCGTGAAGATATGTTTCCAACCATGGATATGGGGGATGGCGAAGAATTCGTTTTGCGTCCCATGAACTGTCCTCACCATATCCAAGTCTATAAGAACCATGTCCACTCATACCGAGAACTGCCAATTCGTATTGCTGAACTTGGCATGATGCACCGCTATGAAAAATCTGGTGCCTTGACTGGGTTACAGCGAGTGCGGGAAATGACTCTCAACGATGGTCATACTTTCGTCGCTCCTGAACAAATTCAAGAAGAATTCAAGAAAATTCTTAAGTTGATTATTGATGTCTATGAAGACTTCAACCTGTCTGATTATCGCTTCCGTCTGTCCTACCGCGATCCTAAGGATACTCACAAGTACTTTGATGATGATGAAATGTGGGAAAATGCGCAACGCATGCTCAAGGGTGCCATGGATGATATGGGCGTGGATTATTTCGAAGCTGAAGGGGAAGCTGCCTTCTACGGTCCAAAATTGGATATCCAAGTTAAGACCGCCCTTGGTAATGAAGAAACCCTGTCAACCATCCAATTGGACTTCCTGCTTCCTGAACGCTTCGATCTTAAATATATCGGAGCCGATGGTGAGGAACACCGTCCAGTCATGATTCACCGTGGAGTCATCTCAACTATGGAACGCTTCACAGCTATCCTGATTGAAACTTATAAGGGCGCTTTCCCAACCTGGTTAGCACCGCAACAAGTTACCGTTATTCCTGTTTCTAATGATGTTCATGTAGACTATGCTTGGGAAGTTGCTCATGCTTTGCGTGACCGCGGTATCCGGGTTGAAGTTGACGAGCGCAATGAAAAGATGCAATACAAAATTCGCCAAAGCCAAACCCAAAAAGTTCCTTATCAATTAATTGTTGGTGACAAGGAAATGGCAGACAAATCTGTCAATGTTCGTCGCTACGGCAGCAAGCAGACCCATACCGAAGCTTTGGATGAATTTGTTGAAAACATCTTAGCGGATATTGCCCGCAAATCTCGGCCAGTCGAAGAAGAAGCAAAATAAGATAAAGAAGAGAGTGGGACAAACAGCCATGATGGCTTAGCCCTCACCCACAAAGCATTGTAATCTCTGAAGATTACGTATAAGAAATCAATCATTTGAAGAAATTGATTTTCCTCGCTTTCTTATTTTAAGGTTCAGGCCTCTGCCACTTTCCTATTTTTAGGTGACAGGCTTTGGCAGTCTATTCCCAGACTGCCAAAGTCCACTGGCGGAATTCTATTCCACCTCTGCACAGTTGATTTTGGTTTTTTCAAATGGTCTCTCAGACTGTTTGGCCTATCCGTTTGCAGGGGTAGTTAAACAGTTCAGTGGACCATTTAGGGGCATCTGAAGATGGAACTATGCTCCAAGATAAGGGCTCCCAACCACTACGTCAATTATTTAGTGCTGCACAAAAAAATCAAGCTTAGGATTTTTGTCCCAAGCTTTTTTGCTAGAATTTTTAACAAAACTCCTCTCGTTTTGCCAAGAAAACGTGCTTGAAAGTCGGATAAGAAGGCTCTATAATGGGTTTAAAAAAGAGGTAGGAAAAGTATGATTGGTGAAACAATTGTTCTGCTCAGGAAAAAGGCAGGTTATTCTCAAGAAAAATTAGCTGAAAAAGTGGGCGTGTCTCGTCAAACCCTCAGTAAGTGGGAATTGGGTGACAGTTTACCGGATATTGTTTCTTCAAGCCGTTTGGCAGAAATCTTTGACATCAGCTTAGATGAGCTGGTCAATGGTGATGTCTCTTCTTTTGCAGGAAAAGTCAAAGAGGGTAAGTATATCTTTGGGACAGTGACTGTTGGTGAAAAGGGGCAAATCGTCATTCCTGCACGAGCAAGAAAACTGTTTAACATCCAAAAAGGTGACAGTCTTATGGTTTTAGGGGATATCAATCAAGGCTTGGCCTTGTTGAATAGCGATTTTTTTACCCAAGCTTTTGAAGAAATGGGGTTAAGGAAATGAGAAAATTAACTGGATTTGGCCTTAGTTTTGCTGTGTTCATGTTTTTCTTGAGTCTGATAGGTTGCTATGATTTTGTCATGGTAATGACGCGCAATCAGACCTATTTTACAGAACATTATAACTCAGCCGTTGAAGGTTACTTTACTAACTATCCTATTGTCTTTGTGATTGTGTGGTTCAGTCATTTGTTAGCTGGTATCTTGAGTCCAATTTTCTATCTTTTCAAAAGAAACTCAGCGCTTACTTTAGCTGGCCTTGCTTTCTGGGGAGATGCCCTTCTGATGCTATTGACCAGTCTTTTTAGAAATCGTATTCAGGTTTTTGGTTGGCAATTTATCTCTGATTTGGTCATTTTAGTATTATTTGCCCTTTATTTCCTATACTTACGCCAATATTCCAACGACAAGACTGACAGGGGAATAGCCCACACGCAGAAGCGCCGATAAAATTTGCTGAGTTACTCTTGACAAATCTTATCTACAAAATCACCTATCTCTGAAACTGATAGGATCTATCGGTAGGCCAATCTTCAATACCTCGAGAATTTTATATAAAAAGCCTAACTTGATACTACAGACATAGGTCTTGCTAGTCTTTTACCCTAGCTCCATGTTATAATATGAGTGTGAAAATGTATTCATACTCGTTGAAGAGTTCTTGATTTGTTGTTGACCTCACTCGATCCGATATTGATTGTTTGAGTATGATAAGTATTTAGGGAGGTAAGTAATCATGAAATACAATCAGCTTGGAAATACTGATATGAAGATTAGTGAAGTTAGCCTAGGAACTTGGGCTCTTGGAGGAGATTGGGGTAATGTTGACGAAAAGACATCCCTCAAAGCCCTCCATCATGCTGTGGATTCTGGGGTCAATTTTTTTGACACTGCTGACGTCTATGGGAGCGGCCGTAGTGAGCGTTTACTGGGACGTCTCTTAAAAGAACGTTCGGAAACAATCTATGTTGCAACTAAGTTCGGCCGTCGTGATAATTTTGCTGACTTGTCTAACTATACTTATGATAAGGTTAAAGCCTATTGTGAGGATAGCCTACGCCATTTGGGAACCGATAGCATTGATCTCTATCAAATACATTGTCCCAGTACTGAGGTTCTGGAAAACATGGGAGTTTTCGCTGTTCTAGAGGATTTGAAAAAAGAAGGTAAAATCCGTTATTATGGTGTCAGTGTTGAAACAGATGATCAAGGGAATTTTGTACTGGACCATACATCAGCTAGCAGTTTGCAGGTGATTTTCAATATACTGCGTCAAAAGCCCTTGACGAATATGATTGCGCATGCAGCAGACAAGAACGTTGGTATTTTGGCGCGTGTTCCTCTGGCTAGTGGACTTTTAACTGGTAAATATAGCAAAACTAGCCACTTCCCTGAAAATGACCATCGTAATTTTAATCGCGATGGGGCGGCATTCAATGTCGGTGAGACTTTTGGTGGTTTACCTTTTGATAAAGCTATTGAACTTGTTGATGCTCTTAAATGGATCGCTGATGGTCGCGGTAGCTTAGCTGATGCAGCCTTGAAATGGATTTTGCAGCAGTCTGGCGTTACCAGTGTTATTCCCGGATTTAAATCCATTCAACAAATTGATACTAATCTTCAAGCTGCTGACACCAAACCTTTTTCTGCAGATGAACTTAAGAAAATATCAGATTTTTATTGGTCCTCTGTGCATGATTATATTCGCGGCGCCTACTAGAAAAGCTATCGACACAATGATGAGGTCTTAGCGACCTCTTTTTTATAAAGAATAGGGCAAAAGTCAATTGGAAGAGTATTTAACCGTCAATATGATAAGATAGAGTTGCTGCCTTTTACAGCTGAGTTATGAGCCAAAACTTCTAGTTACAGTCAAAGAGAGTCAAAATCAGACAGGTACGTTAAGAGGAAAGCCCCCACTAACTAAGGACAGTTACTATGGGAAGGTCGTCTAGCCACCTTACTAGCTGTTAGCGACATCGATGGCTTAGTCTATCTTTGGATTTGCAAAGAATATAAAACGATAAAAATAAAAAGAGGTCTGTTTATGAAACGTAAACCATTAGTTATCATCCTTTCCCTATTAGCTTGTCTGCTTTTGGTCGGTGGTGCCGTCATTGCCTACCTTCAATCGGGGTATAAGATTTCAGCTGCGCAAGCCAGACGTATTGCTCTTAAAAATGCTAATGTGTCAGCTGATCAAGTCACTTTTAGGCGCACAAAAAAAGAGCGTGACGATTGGCGGGCAACCTATGAAATTGAATTTCACACTGATAAAGCAGATTATGACTATACTGTTGATGCTTCGTCCGGTCATATTTTAGAAAAAGATACAGAAATGCGGGAAAACTCTGTAACCTCCCCTTCGGGTGCTGCTAAATCAGATTCTAGTACTGCCGACTCATCATCGACTTCGTCTCAACTAATTTCTGCCGACGAAGCAAAATCAATTGCCCTCAAAGATGCGGGGTTAAAAGAATCAGCTGTTTCAGGACTGGTTGTTCATAAGGAAGTAGAAGATGGCGTGACAGTTTATGAAGTAGATTTTAGTGATTCAACTGCTGGTCTTGACTACGATTACACGATCAATGCTGAAACCGGCGCTATTATTGAAGGCGGTTCTGAACCAATTAATGACTAAAAAGAGCGGGAGCAAGGTGCACACGTTTCTATGAACAGCGGCTTATACCCCGCTTTTTTTGCTATAATAGTGTTATGAAAATCATTGTCACAACTAGTCTGGGGCAGAATCCCCTTCTGGTTCAAGAGGCTCAAGCTTTGGCCCAACAATATGCGCTGATCTATCTGGAAAGGCGAAAACAATCACTAAAGAGACTCACTCAGGGAGAGGTCCCTGCTTTAGTGGTTTATCAAGACAAACTTATTTTGACGTATCCAGATGGCAAACAGCTCTACTTTCATCCCGATACGGCCGTGCTGAGAATCAAAGCAACTCACGATCCTCTTGTAGACTTGCTTCCATCTGACTCTAAAACTGTCTTGGATACGACAATGGGTTTAGCCAGCGACAGCATCGTGATGGCTGCAGCAGGTCATCAGGTCACAGCGCTAGAAGTCAATCCTCTGATCCATCTAATCATCAGTCGTGGTTTACAAACATTTGAAACTGGCAATGGACAGATAGATAAGGCTATGCGTTCAATAAAAACACTCAATCAGGAAGCTCTTGCTTACATGAGACAGCTGCCCAATAAGAGTGTAGACACTGTCTATACAGACCCCATGTTTTCACACAGGATTACAGAGTCAAGCAACCTTAGAGGTCTCGCTCCCCTAGCAGATTTTAGGGGCTTATCAGAGTCCTTCATGCAGGAAGCCCAGCGAGTAGCCCGTCACGCTATCATCGCTAAGGCCCATTTTCGCGACAATAGTTTAGAGCACTTTGGCTTCGAACGTCAGATTAGACCCAACCAAAAATTCCATTATGGAATTAAATCTCTTCTATAACTGTAAAAAAATAAAGAGTCAGTGCAACAATTTTTGATGGCTCTGACTCTTATTTTTTTACAGCTAATAGATCTATAAGCTATTTTTTAAAATAACCAAACCAAAATCCTTCGTCACGGATAAATTTTTCATCACCAAAAGCTCGGGTATGTTCAGACGATATTTCTAGATGTATTTTTTTTAAAGGACTTAAAAGAGTGGCAAGCTCTTCCGAAGTGTAGACGCGCTCTAACATAGAATCTATTTTTCGTCTAATATATCCTTCTTCTAATAGCGCTTCATCTGGGTAAGCATCCATAAATTTACCTTCTTTTCTTGCAGCTAAGAAAAAGTAAGCTCCACCAGGTTTCAAAACTCTAGTGATTTCTGAAAAGTATTGCTTACGCTCTTTTTCATCTACAATAAAAGTAATAGCTGACATGATATCAAAAACGTAGTCGAAATAATTATCAGGATAATTAATTTGATGTCCAACATTTCCTAGTTTTAAATCTACTATGCCATTTTTTACTGCTGTCGACAATGTTTCGGAACTCTTTTGGATAGCTACTTTTGTTAAATCAATTCCTGAATAATAAGAAGAAAATTTATGATTTATAAGATAGGATAAATTTCTACCAAATCCACAACCTATTTCAAGGGTACGAGTGTAGTCACTGTAAGTTCTGACCTTATTTTTTAGAGAGAGAATTTTCTTAATAGTATCATTAGGTTGAGTTCTTGTGAACTTATTTGCTGATTTTTGATGTAAATTTTCCCATTTATCAATATTTGAAACATAGGTAGCCATTAAATTCTCCATATCTCATAATAGTAGCAATGTGTGAAAAGCCTGCATGTGACAATAGTCTAGTATTTTCAGAATGAGTATTCGTCACCATCATTCCTTCTAAACTCAACTGTTTTGAAAGAATTTCCTCTGCTGAAAAACCATGTGCTGCTTTAAATTTCATATAGCATGAGGAGATTAGTTTATTAATTTTAGGATCAATTGATAATTCTTTTTCAAAAATTATAAATCCTCCACCAGGTAATAATGAATCATAAATTTTTTGAATAACCGCACCACGTTCGATAATAGGAATAAATTGTAAGAAATAATATCCAATAATTAAATTTGAAGGCTCTAACTTAGTATCTTCAATATTTTCAACTAAAAATTCAATATTATTATTTTTCTCCTTAGCTAAATCAACCATTTCTTGAACTGGTTCAATACCAATAAAACGTATATTGTGTTTAGGATGATGTCGCATGTAGAGCTTATTTATCAGTGTCCCTGTCGAACTTCCAATTTCATAACAAATAGCATTATCTTTTAAGAAAAAATCGCTTAAGTAGCAAATTAATTCATGTCCCTCTTCGTACAGAGGAACTGACAGTTTAACATGCTTATCAAAATGTTTGGCCACTCCGTTATTAAAATTCCATTGTTGTCCAGCTATAATTTTAATGTTATTACCAACATCCATTAAAAACTCCTAACCTTATTTTGCAAGCTTTGCGAAATATTCCAAGGTCCGTATAAGTTGAGCGGTAAAGCTCATTTCATTATCGTACCATGCTACCGTTTTAACTAGGTAAGTATTGCCATCAGTAGTAACTTCAGTCTGTGTAGCATCAAAAATGGAACCATGAGTATCTCCAATAATATCTGTAGATACAATTTGTTCATCATTATAAGAAAAACTTTCAGTTTCTGCAGCCTTCATAGCAGCATTAACCTCATCAACTGTGACTGGACATTTGACAACACTGATAAGTTCAGTCAGAGATCCTGTCGGTGTTGCTACTCGTTGGGCATGCCCTTTTAATCGCCCATCCAGTTCAGGGATAACCAGTCCGATAGCTTTTGCAGCTCCTGAAGAGGTAGGGACAGTGTTAATTGCAGCAGCACGTGCACGGCGCAAATCACCTTTACGATGAGGACCGTCTAAGGTCATTTGATCCCCCGTATAACTATGTATTGTTGTCATGGTACCAACAATAATACCGAATGCTTTATTCAAGGTATCTGCCATTGGTGCCAAACAGTTTGTTGTACAGGATCCGGGGGAGATGACAGTTTCCTCACCAGTCAACGTTTCGTGATTAACATTGTAAACAATTGTCTTAACATCATTACCACCTGGAGCAGTAATGATGACTTTTTTAGCTCCTCCATTAGCGTGGAGATGCTTCTCGGCCTTTTCACGTGTAGTAAAGAAACCAGTCGCTTCGAGAACAATATCAACACCAGATGAGGCCCAGTCAATCTTTTCGGGATCAGGCTCTTGTGTAACTTTTATAAATTCTTTGTTAACGAGTAAACCGTCTTTTTCCACGTCAACGGATCCTTCAAACCGCCCTTGTGTACTATCATATTTCAATAGGTGTGCTAGCATTGCTGGATCAGTTAAATCATTGATGTGAACAACTTTAACATTTTCGATGTTTTGAGCCCGTCGTAGTGCTAAACGTCCAATACGCCCAAAACCATTAATACCAACTTTTACAACCATTTTATTTAACCTCCAGATTATTTTTATTAAACAATTTTACGAATAAAGGGTTCTGACGAAATTCCTTGCGATAATATTTGCTTTGCCCATTCCTTCGCTGAAAATAATGAATGATCTTTATAATTTCCGCATTCCTTATCAGAAATACCAGGGACATTTTCCCAACTAAAATCATCACGAACTAACTCTTTTAACGAGTCTTTTATGACTCTAGCAATTTCATCTGAAGAATGCTCATGCCATATAATCAAATGAAATCCTGTTCGACAACCAAAAGGAGAAAAGTCAATAACGCCATCAATCCTATCGCGAATAAGACTTGCTAGCGAGTGCTCGATAGTATGGATTCCTCCAGTAGGAATGGCTCCTTTATTAGGCTGGACAAAACGTATATCAAAATTAGTAATGGCATCACCATTATCTCCATGCTGGGTATCAATCTTTCTAACGTAAGGTGCTAGAACCTTAGTGTGATCTAAAGTAAAACTTTCTACTTTTGACATGATGGTCACCTCCAATCATTTTTATTTATTAGGACAAGAGAGATTACGACGAAAAGTCCTCCAATGATTAAATCAAGAGTAAATTTATCATGTAAGCCTACTATTGAAAAAAATGTCGAAAAAACAGGAACTAAGAATAGAAAACTGCTGGCAATAGTTGCTTTTCCTCTTTTTAAGCTGAAAAACCAAAGGCCAAATGAACCAACAGAAGCAGGAAGTATAAGCCAAATAAAACATAGCCATCCCACAAAGCTTAATTGCGTTAAATGATAAGTCTCATGTCTCAAAAATGAAATAATAAGCATCCCTAAGCCGCCAATTAGAAGTTGCCATCCCGTAAATACCCACGGTCCTTGATCAAATGGTACGAGCTTAGTAATAACGGTATTGACAGCCCAGCAAAATGAGCCAAGTAAAGCAATCCATGCTCCTATACCTGTGGCGGATTTATCAATTCCTAAACAAATTATTACCCCCATGAGACCCAAAATAAGAGAAAATATTTTCCAACGAGTAAGCTTTTCATGCAATAAAAAATGTGCAAGAACAGCTAACCATAAAGGATTTGTAAACAAGATGATAGAAGACACGGAAGACGATAGTCCCTTTGCCATGGCAAGATTTAAAAATCCCATAGTCCCAGTTGTTTGTAACAAGCCAATAGCAGTAACAAGAATGCTACCTTTCATGGTATTTCCTTTACTTGTTGGAATAATAGAGCGCCAATCCTGTAACAAGAATGTCCATGCAAGCATGAGTACGCCAGCTATTATAAAACGCCAGCCACCTATAAAGAATGGTGGAGCTAAATCACTTGAAATGAGGTATTTACCAGTAGGAAAAGATGATCCCATAAATATAGTTGTTAAAACAATACTAGTAATAAACAACTGCTTAGGTTCAGATTTATTGGTCATATAATAACCTTCCTTTCAGAGACCTTTACATTATGCGTAGAATGGGATATAATTTAAATAGTAAAACCATATTGGAGATATCTTTTGTCTCTAATATGGATTATAAAACTTTGATTGGAGAATGTCAACATGAAATTATCATCCGGATGGGAACAATCAGTTTATGTTTTATTAATTCTGGCCCAGCTACCACAAAATAAAAGCATGAATTCGATAGCTTTGAGTGAGCGTCTTGATGTATCGCATTCTTACTTAAAGAAGATCATAAAATGTCTTGTTAATGAAGGATTGATTATTTCTGTACCAGGAAAATATGGCGGCTTTTCATTAGCTAAGTCATTGGAAGAGATAACATTTTATGATGTTTTTGTAGCTGTGGAAGGTAGGGGAAAAATTTTTGCGAGCCAACAACTGCTGAAAAAGTTTCTAGGAGAAGAAGAAGGACAGAACGCACAAAAGTGTGCTGTTACAGATTCTTTAGAAAGTATTGAAAATACTTTAGTGTCCACCTTAACTTCTATAACTCTTGGCCAAGTGTATAGTCAAATACAATCACATTATGACTTAAAAGAGCTCCATCAGTGGGTAGAGGATAATGTCTAGAATTATAAAGTTTCAGTTTTGTGACTTTACTATAGCTGAAGTGATAACTATAAATTTTTTAGATTTAGATCTTAAACATTAACAAGGCTTGTTTGGTAACAAAAAGTGGGATACTAAACTCATGAAAATCGTATACAAAAAAGCCTTAAAACTTAATTCATAAAATTTGAAATAGTTAATGATGTCCCAAAAACAACATTCTATTTGATGCTTGAGTAACATAATACAGTCTACCAAGGTCAGCAGAAGAAAGGGGGATGGGCAATGCAGACTAAGTATGGAAGACAAGCCCATCATGACTTTGCGGTATTTACGCTATTGTCCCATTTAGTGACTGCTTGCCTTTGGCTTAGCGGCTTTAGTCGTCAATACAGCTTAATAACTCGAAAGGAGGTACTGTGAAAGTGCATAAACACCACCATCATGACCATAATGTGACTAAGCAGTCTACGAGTCGAATTTTTATTGCTTTCATGTCCAATTTTATTTTTGCAATTGTTGAAATGATTTTTGGCAGTATTTTCAATTCCAGTGCTATTTTAGCGGACTCTGTTCATGATTTTGGAGATGCTTTGGCTATTGGTTTATCTTATTATTTTGAGCAATTATCCAAGCGAAGGAGTGACTATCGATACACACTAGGTTATTGGCGTTTTAGTCTTCTTGGAGCATTGATGACTGCCGTTATTCTTATTATTGGCTCTACCTTGGTTTTATTTGAAAATGTTCAAAAGGTAATGCATCCTGAGCCGGTTAACTACAATGGGATGCTAATCCTCGGTCTGATTGCTATTGCTGTCAATATTCTGGCCAGTCGTGTTTTAAATGGGGAAGAATCTGAGCATGAGTCCATTTTAAGCTTGCATTTTCTTGAAGATATCTTGGGCTGGTTGGCAGTCATTGTCGTTTCCTTGATTTTGAGGGTTGCCAATTGGTATATTCTTGATCCACTGCTATCTGTGGCTATTGCTCTCTTTATTTTAAGTCGAGCTCTGCCTAAGTTTATTAGAAATCTATCAGTGTTCTTAGAACACACTCCTGCTAACTGTGATATTCAGCAGTTAGAAAAAGAAATTTTAGCTTTAGAGTGGGTTCAAGCTATCAATCAATTTAATCTGTGGTCTTTAGATGGTCGAAAAAATATCGCCATGATTCATTTGTTGGTTGCGCCTGATTGTAATGAGCAACTATTAAAAGACCAAGTTCATCACCTTTTTCAGTCTTATCATATTGTGGAATCGGCTGTTGAATGCGATCATTCGACCTTCCAGCACCTGCATCACAGTCCTTATGCAAATGGCTGAAAATGCTGATTCCTGTTCAGATCTGCGTTTTTCCAATAGTGGCTGTAGAAGTGATTAAAAGTTTTAAAAAGGCAGCAGTTATTTGTAAAAAAATAATCTGTTGCTTTTTAATTCTGGGGCCAATCGTTGTGAAGACGATAGTCCTAGCCAAGAGATTTAACTATTTTTATTAAGTATGATAGCATTTTGTGATAAATATACAAAGAATGATTTACGATACCAATAAAACATTGATTTATTCAGCGAAAATAAGAGAAAAATGCTTTCCTGCTGAACGGCTCTATAACCTGAGCCATAGGCTTAAGAAAGTCTGAGGGATTAAAAAGTTCTTCCAAAAAGTATTGGCAATCAAGGTTAAAACTCTTTTGCTATTCCACTAGTCGAAAAATAACTAGGAAGACAATCGAGGCATAAAATCATTCATGATTACTTGCTTAGCAGTCATTTTGACCTTTTACGCCTTTCAAATAGATAAGGCTGAGGCAAAAGCCCCAACCTTATTTATCTATATCCCTAAGACAATTTTTGCTGGCCATTCAAGTAGGAAGTATCATTCCAGCGAATGAGGTTAAAACGCTTGCCATCATCGCTGTCAAGGATAGTCACGCTGCCGTTGTCGAGTCCCCCATGTTCGCGTAACTGACCCGACTCAAAACCTAATAGGTAATTGATGGCTGCGGTAAAGCAGGCACCATGACCGACGAGGAGGACATTTCGGTCATGCTGATAGTCAAGCTTTGCGATAAAACTGGCAACCCGTCGGGTAGCTTGATAGACTGATTCTGCTTCAAAAAAGGTATTATCAAATTTAGCTAAATTATGGCGGAAAGCAGCCATCTGTTTAGGATAGATAGCTGCAATGGTTGAAATTTTCTGACCTTCCAAGCGTCCCAAATTCCATTCTCGCAACGCTTGGCTAGGGATAATTTCAGTTGGCTTCTGATTTTCATTATTAATAATCCTAGCCGTCTCGCGAGCCCGCCTGAGATCGCTTGAATAAAACTTATCGAAATGAATAGTAGATAGGTAACGGCCCAATTCTCTTAAATCTTGAATAGATTGCTCAAGTAAGGGAGAATCCCCACGAGATCCTTGAAAGCGTCCTTCCAGATTCCACTGGGTTTTACCATGTCTAACAAAATATAAACGCATATTAGCACTTCCTATCTTAATAGCTTTTTACAATGAAAACAGAGGGGAAAAGCTAATGGGAGCGGGGCAAGCATCCGAAGCAATCAATTAAATCCCTCGGTAATGATAGAGTTATTCTTTGATATCTGCAAATTCGGCAGCGACAAAGTCGGCCAGAGTCTGGCTGTCAATCCGAATGGAGCGTTTAAGCTCACCGGCAGAGACAATCATCTGGCCCATCTCTAGGGCAACTTGGTCTATATAAATAGGGAATTTATGCTTTTGCCGGATACCGACAGGATTATTGGCTCCATGGATATAACCGGTTGTCTTCTCCAAGTCCTTTTGGGGGATCATAGAAACCTTTTTGTTACCGGAGACTTTAGCGAGTTTCTTTTCCGAAAGGTGCTCGGTAATCGGCACAATTCCGATCACTGGTCCAGTTTTATCGCCAACTAAGGCTAGGGTTTTAAAGATGTCTGACCGTTCAATCCCTTCTGGCAATTGTCCATCTAGACCATTAAAATTCAGGGAATCATGTGCAATTTTGGCCTTGTCTAAGATTTGATCGACCAAGGTCTTTTTTAGCTTCTTTTTCTTAGCCATTTTTTCCTCTATAACAGTATTTTCAAGGATTATTATAGCATATTAGAAGAAATTAGAATAGAGACTCTGTCTAAGACAAAATAACTAAGTAGGAACAGACGTTCAAATAAAAAAGCTTGGGACTCTCTTGAGTCGCCAAACTTTAGTGGCTATTCTTATTTTTGTTTAGGCTCTTGTCCAAAAAGCTTTTTAAAGACTTGAACGGAATCCTTGTTAGGATTAATCTGATTAAGATCTAAAATATCATCAAAACCAGGCAGGGAACCGCGGGAAGTATATTGGTGAAGATCATAATCAACGTCTGTCTGAGGCTGAGCCTCATAATAACCTGAGTCAGAGCCATAGGTTGGCAACCAGACAGCATCAAACTTCTTAACAGAGATTTCCTGCTCGGTCATGAAGTAGGTACCGATATAGATTCCGACATGCTCAGCTCCTAAGCGTTTTAACTCAGCCCGAAAGGCTTCAACACCTTTACTCATGTTTTTCATAGTATCTTCTTCTACATCAATCCAATAGTAAGTTGGTTTGTAGGGAGCTGCATGTTTGTAGAAAGTTCTGGCTTCTTCACGCATCTCTTTTTCAGAAGAGCCGAGTGCATAACTGTAAACAGCGACAGGAATGTCTCGCTTTTGAAATTCTTTGATATGGGTTTTAAAAGATTTATCAATACCAGAGGAATGAGCAGCATTACTATCCTTAGAAATTTTTGATCCTCCGTAGACACGGACGATAGCTCCAGAAATATTTTTGGATAAGGTATCATAATCAATCTGCTTAGGCAGTTGCCAACCTGAGATATCGACAATTGGATTTAATTTTAAATCTTCTTGTGTCGAAGATGACGTAGATGTCTTGGAGCTGCTAGAATAAGCAGTAGTCTGTGGGATATTTTTTTTAGCCAGCTGCAAACTGCTGCTGCGAGCATTGGAAACAACTACAGCAGCAAGGCTTAACAGCAGTCCAATCAACCCCAAAAAGACATAAACGACCATCGGTTTTATTCTTTTTCTCATTATGCTTTATTTTAACGTAAATATCTAAAAAAATCAAAGTGAACAGCCTAAACTAAGGCATTCTCCGAGAGGAAAAAAGGAAAATTTAACCTAAAATTTTGTCCTATTTGCCTTCCCTTTTTAAGTCTGCTTAGCGATGAGGTTTCCCTTTTTAAATACGCAAAGCCTTAGTAGTTTTTGTAAAGGATAAGCCATCGCAATCTCTTTCTTTTTCACGCCACTGCTTTTAAGTATAACAGATCTTTAACCTTCAAACGATAGTCTCTGAAAATTATCACTAAATTGTAATAATTAGTGATAATAGTATTCACGATAGTGTTAAGAGTTTCTCTAATTAATGGATAAAGCAAAATAGGAATATTATTCATATAGTTATCAATTATAGTTAAGCATAGAAAATATATATTTTACAGCTATAAGGACTGGTGCTAGAATAGAGGCATATTGAGAAAAGAACTTCGGAGGATAAGCTTATGACTAAGATTCAATATCATTTTGACCATGTCGGGTCTTATTTGCGACCAGCTGAACTAAAGGTAGCGCGTGAGCAGTATGCAGCTGGAAACATTAATCGAGAGGCCTTATTAGAAACTCAGGATAAACTCGTCGCAGATTTGGTCAGACACCAAGTAGAGAGCGGTCTCAAGGTCGTTTCTGATGGTGAATTTGGTCGCTCTTGGTGGCACTTGGATTTCCTCTGGAACCTAACCGGCTTTGAGTCTTACCAGCAGGAAGATTCTTATAAATTCCACGGGGCAAAGACTCGGACCACCAATGTCCGCATCGTCGGAAAAATCGCTGAGAACAAGGCCCATCCTTTCTACCGTGATTTCAGCTACCTCAGTTCTATTACTCCTGAAGGTGTCATCCCTAAGATTACTATTCCTAGTCCTTCTTTGGTTATCAATCGGGACCATCGGTCAGACTTGGCTTTAGAGTATTATGACTCTTGGAAGGACTTTTTGGATGATCTGGCTCAAGCTTACCATGACACTATTCAGCACTTCTATGATTTGGGGGCTCGTTACGTTCAATTGGATGATACAACTTGGGGCTATCTGATTCAACAGTTCGAGGACAATAAAGATAATCCAGAAGAAACTGCCCGATTACAAGCCATTGCTCAAGATGATGTCTACACGATTAATAAAGCCTTAGCCGACTTGCCGAATGATTTGACTCTGGCAACTCATATCTGCCGAGGGAATTTTAAATCGACCTATCTCTTTGAGGGTGGCTATGACTCCGTAGCCAGCTATCTGGGTCAGCTCAATTACGATATTTTTTTCCTAGAATATGATGATGCCAGAAGTGGCAGCTTTGCTCCCCTTACTGATATTTGGAATAATCGCAAAGGCGTTGAAATTGTACTTGGATTGATAACGTCTAAAGATCCTGCTTTAGAAGACGTAGGCCAAGTCACTAATCGCATCAAAGAAGCTGCCCAACTGGTGCCGCTGGAAAATCTGGGACTTTCAACTCAATGTGGCTTTGCCTCAACAGAAGAAGGCAATAAGCTGACAGAGGCTGACCAATGGAAGAAACTCCAATTGATTGCAAGTATTACTGAGAAGATCTGGGGTTAATGGCTTATACTTAAATAAAATCAAGCTAGAGCCACAGAATGTTTGAGAGTAAGACAGACAGCCATGATGGCTTTGCTCTCACTCTCCCATTTTAAGGCGGTAAGCTTTGAGCAGTCTATTCCAAAAGCTGCCAAACTCCACTGGAGCATTTCATCCACCTTCGCACCGTTTAGCCGAATTTGAGTATGTATCGCAGAAGTACCGCAGGGTGTGGTCAATGATGTCCCATTTTGTATGGTTGCATAAAAGAAAAGGCTGGGTGAAAATGATATACTCCCTTATGGTGGACAGTGAAAAAACAAAATTCACTAGAAACGATAAGGGGAGTTTTCCTATGTTGAAAAGAAGTCGAAAAACAGTGGAAGAGAAACTATAAATTAAGAAGTGGGAACAACCCAAAATTTTTAATTTTTCGGGTTGTTCCCACTCTTCTTTTTCGTAGATTTGACTATTAGCAACCTAACCGGTTTGGTTAGCTTTATGCGCCCCAGAGAAAATCAATTAAGACCTTATCAACTTCTGGGTTGTTGTGGAGTTTAGAATGGCTGGCCTTTGGACCTGTAAAGGTTCTTTCCTCATAAGATTTGGCAAAGGGTGAAACCAGATATCTGAGCGATTGAGTCGCTGCATTTGGGACCCGTCCATCTGAATGATCACCGATATCTCCCATTAAATTAAGGATTTGTACCTGACTCTTGGGATAAGTCTCCCTTAACTTGGTCAATTCGCGATAGCTAGCATTTATTTTATTTGGCTTGCCCTGCGCATCAACCGTTAGCCCTTGGGGAAGCCTGATAGCATCTGGGAGCTGACGATTATCAAAGCTGAGTCCAGCATAATGCCCAGCAATTCCAACATATTTATGGACCCGCGGCAGAGCCTTGTTTTGACCATTTTGCAACATATAGTGGAGAACGGCGATATTCCCAAAAGAATGACCAACCATATTGACTTGCTTAAACTGATAGACCTTTTGCAGTTTTTTAACGACATTAGTCGCATACTGCCCGCGCATTTCAAATACAGTGCTGAAATGTTTTTCAAAGTTGACCATGACAATGGGATTTTTTACATTCTTTTTGAGTCTTCCTTTGAGAGTGACCTTGCCTTTTTTGTCAACAAAAGCAATGGCAACATTATCGGTCACGCCAGCATTCTTGGCGGCATTGACCATGTGTTCCTCGGCATGATAGGAACTAAAGCCCCCGTGAAAAAAGAGGGTTGGAATGGGTTCATGGACTAGCATCTTGCTGGCTTCCTGTCTCTGCCAGATCCGCCAGCCAAAAATCCCCAAACTTATGGCAAGTAGAGCCAAACTGATTACAGTAATTTTTTTCTTCACAAAATTTCTCTCCCTTTTCTAATAAAATTGTAAAGCTTACAAATCTATCTTATCGAAAAGGCTTTCATGAAGCAACTAGCAGACTTGAATTTTTAGAAATTCAAGAACATTTTTAGGTTATAGAGTGGGGGTTTCCTATTTTCCCCAGAGAAATTCTATCAACACTTTATCAACGCGAGGATTAGAGTGAAGTTTGGAGTGGCGAGCCAGCTTACCAGTGAAGGTCTGTTCCTGATAGGATTTGGCAAAAGGTGAGACCAAATACTTGAGCGACAGAGAAGAGACATTTGGCACTGTTCCATCAGTCTGACCACCAATATCGCCGATCAGATTAATAATAGCAGTTTGCCCTTGGGGATAGGTCTCTCTTAACTCGGTCATTTCTTGATAACTGGCATTCATCTTATTAGGCTTGCCGTTTTTATCAAGTTTTAAGCCCTTGGGTTGCCTAATAGCTTCAGGTACCCCTTGGAAATTTAGACCAGCGAAATGGCCGGCTATGGCTACATATTTTTGAACTTGGGGCATGGACTTATCTTGTCCGTTTTGGAGCATATAATAAACGACAGCGATATTGCCAGCAGAGTGACCAACCATGTTGACTTTTTTGAAGGTATAAACCTTTTGTAAAGCCTTGACAACATTGCTAGCATAACGCCCTCGCTCATTAAAGTTAGCATTGGTACTGTCGTCAAAGTTAACCATGATCAGCGGATTTTTATCGGATTTCTTGAGTTTTCCCTGTAGACGTACCTTCCCTTTCTTATCAACAAAGGCAATGATAGCTTTTTTGGAAGCACCAGCTCTCTTAACAGCTCTGACCATGTGTTTCTCAGCATGATAAGAAGAGCCGCCTCCGTGGAAAAAGAGTGTCGGAACAGCTTCTTGAACAAATTTTTTATCAGCTTCTTGTCTGTGCCAAGCCTGCCAGCCCCAAAAACTTAGAATCAAAATACCCAGAAGCAGCAGGACTAAAGTCATTTTTTTCTTCATATATGCGTATGTGCTCTCCTTTTAAATGATCGTTCAGGTTTTTATCTTAGCCCAAAGTTACTTAAGAAGCAAAAAAAGTGTTCTGCTGGTTTCTCTTTAATGTTTCCTTAGTTTGACTGGCTTGACAGTCTTGCCTTTCTAGCATAGACTTATAAGCATGGAAATAAGTCTGAAACGTTTGACAAGGCTGGCTTTGTTGACGGCCCTCTGTATTGTTTTAAGGGAAGCATTTTCAGGGCTCCCTAATGTTCAGCCCATCACGGCGATTTTTCTCGTTGTAACGATGAAGTACGGCATGGTGGATGGCCTAATCCTTTCGAGTTTAACCATGCTTCTGACAGGCTTTCTGTTGGGCTTCGGAGAAATAGTCTTTCGCCAAGTACTTGCCTTTGCCCTGATTTGCCTGCTTTGGTTCTGGCTTGGGAAGCTTTTTAAAAGGCTTACTCCTAACCTTTCTTTAACCATGCAGATTGCTACAGCAGCAGGTCTTTCCATTCTTTACGGGGTTCTTTTAGATGCCAGTTCTGCTATTATGTTTAAAACACCAGCCTTGGCTTATATTTTAGCTGGTCTATCTTTTGATCTAGTTCACGCAGCTTCTACGGCTCTCTTTTATCCCTTAATTTTATCTATCTTTAGGAGATTTTCCCATGAAAAAATTATTGACTAGTCTCGCTTTAGTCCTATCTTTGCTTCTGTTGGTTGCCTGTGGCCATAGCCAAGCTTCAAAAACGGCTGACAAAAAAGCAGATACTGAAAAGCAAACCGTTACTTTAGTGATCAAAACTGACAATAAAACAACCAAGGAAACGGTCAGTTTTAAAAAGGGGGCTACGGTTGCAGATGTTTTAAAAAGCAAGGCTAAAATTGAAGAGAAAGCTGGCCTGATTACCAGCATAAACGGTGTTAAACAAGACGAATCGGCTAAAAAGTACTGGTTCTTCAAGGTTAATGGCGACTTGTCCAAAACAGGAGCTGATCAAACCAAAGTTAAAAATGGTGACAAAATTGAATTCTACATGGATGTCTATCAGTAAAAAATGTCATGGGAGTATTCTAATCTTCCAACCAACTTGATGATTGGAAGATAGACTAGTTACCTTTGAACGAAATTAATATGAAAATCCTCTACTCTACAATAGTTACCTTTTCCCAACAAAAATACCAGCTAAATTGAGGCTCAGTCATCTAGCTGGTATTTTTTAGTCTAATGTAATTCAACGGTTGAGCAGCAGGACAGCACAGGCTGAGTTTGATAACTTTATAACTCTTGCCAGTGACTTAACTGGTCAAGATCTTCTTGGCTAAGTTGAAAATGTTGAGCTTCCAGATTACTTCTAGCTTGAAAACGACTGCTGGCTCCAGGGATGGCAAAAACAGTATCGCCGTGTGCCATAATCAGCCAGTTAAGCGCAATTTGAGCGGGAGACTTGCCATATTTTAGCCCCAGTCGCTTGAGAAGATCAATCAAAGGCTGTGTTCTAACGAGATTTTTCTGATTCAGTCCAGAATTTACCCGCCGAACTTTTGATAGGGTCTGAATACTGTCAGGATTATCGTGAAAACGCCCTGTCAAGACACCCTGTTGAAGGGGGGAGTAGGCAATGAGAGAGATTCCCCGTTCTTTGGCCAACTCAAGCACGCCATTTTTTTCAGGTTTGCGGTGTAAAAGATTGAATTTAACCTGATTGGAAGATAGACGCAGGTCAAATTTTTTTAAAATATCATCGGCTTTTTCCATCTGACGGGCGGTAAAGTTGCTGACTCCGATGGCTTTGATGAGGCCCTGATGATGAAGTTTAGCCAATTCTTTCAGCTGGCGGTAGAGGCTGGATAGGGAGGTTGGCTGATGAATTTGATAAAGATCAATAGCATCCCTTTGCAAATAATCCAGTCGAGTTGCAATAGTCTCAGAAATAGTTTTGGCTGAGCGCAAGAGCGGGAACCACTTATCAGCAATATAGACTGTTTCTGATAAAGCCCCCTCAGACTTTAAGCGTTGTAAATTTCGGCCAATAAATTTTTCAGAATTCCCTCTTCCGTAAGCTTCCGCTGTATCTAACCAGTTGATGCCTCCTTCAAGGCTCACTTTAATGATATCGTAGACGGCTTGATCATCTATTTTATGCCACCAGGTTCTATCTTTATCCTTATTACTAAACTGCCAGGTTCCTAAACCCAGAGGGGATAAATAAAGATTTGAGTGGCCGAGAAGTCGTAATTCTTGCATAATAGGCAACCTTTCTGGATAATAGTAGCTATGAGATTTAGAACAGAAATATTTAATGATATATCATCTAGTTATGATTAGTTTAACTGTTCAAAATTTAATTGTCAACCAGAAAAAGGCTATCTGATGATAGTAATCTTGTCGAGGAGTTTTTGAGATGACTGTAAATGGTGAAACAATTCGTTCCTTATTTAGAAGTGCTGAAAATTTAGCTAGTCGCAGAATGACCCATTTGTTAGCTCCCTTGGGGATCACCCTCAATCAGAGCGAAGTTCTGCTAGTTTTGGACAAGCATGCTCCCTTATCCTTAAAGGATTTAGGTGATTTACTAATTTGTGAAGAGAAGAGTCCCAGTCGCTTGGTTCAGTCTCTAATTAAAAAGGATCTAGTGGTTGCACAAGCCAATCAGGCCGATAAACGAAGCCGCCTTCTCTCTTTAACTGATAAGGGTAAGGCGTTGATTGAACCAATCAAACAGAAAAAAGCTCAGTTTGATACTGAGTTATTGGCAAAAGATTATGATTTGGAAACCTTGCTGGTGACCTTACAGAATTTTGTTGAGGGTAGTTTTTATGAAAAAAAACTCAAGAAGCGCTCCCTTTGGCAGGAAAAATAAAAAGCCACCGTACAGAAGTGCACTGCCCCTCAAAAGTTAGACCAGCCTTTCTTCTATTTTATAGGATAAGAATAGCAATGATGGGACTGGGCAAAACTCTTGGATCAGTGCTTGGGAGCAAGAGGATGAGACAGTTCATTAGGTGTTTTAGCCCCAATGCCCCATTGCTGGCTGGCTTTCCAACCCGCAAAACAGCGACAGGTTTTGAGCAGGAAATCAAGGTTTATCAAGCAGAACAACCTGATTTAGATCCACAAAAGGGCCTTTATATCAATGAGTGGTATCAAACCTTAAAGCAAAAAGAAAGTCAAGTGTTTTTTTCTAAAGAAGGCCTACGCATCTTTTCCAAACGCAAGGTTGATGTGGAACCTGTCTTTGGTCAGATCAAGGCTTGTTTGGGATACAAGAGATGTAACCTGAGAGGTAAAAGACTGGTGGCGATTGATATAGGATTGGTCCTTATGGCCAACAACCTCCGAAAATACCTCACAAGAAGAACTCAGAAGTAAAAAGCAGAGCACCTCATCAAAAGGAACTCTGCTTTTTTGATGGTCTGAGCACTTTTGTCCAATGTCATTCAGTTAAGTCTCTGTTGCGAGTAAAGGTCTTTTCAGGATAAGAGACAAATTGATGGCGTTGATCACTAATGGTTTGAATACTGTCCGACAGGCTGTTTTTGATTGTAGTTAACATTATAACCATCCCCTTTGACCTCAGTTTAGCACAGAAAAAAGGATTCTATTCTTAAAACGAAATAGAGTCTCTTAACTGAAATGACATTGAAACTCTATCCACCTGCTTTTTATGAGAAATGAACAACCTTTTAACAGATTATTGTGGAAGAAATTTGACTGTTAAGAACGCCACTTTTCTTTTAAAATAAAGACAGAGGTGGTCTGTATGAAACGATGGCAAACTATTTTACAATTATTATCCCAAGATGAGTTTACGACAGCAGAAAGTTTAGCTGCCAAGTTAGGAGTCAGCAGTAGAACTGTTCGAAACGACATCGCCTGGCTGAATAAGGATTTAAAAAAATATGGAGCAGTCATTCTTGCTAAGTCAAGAAAGGGATTTATTCTGCAAATTATGGATGAAGAAGCCTATTCTTATTTCCTTAATAGGTTAAAAAATCAAGATTTAGTCAGTGAAGATAACCGAGTACAGCAGCTGTTGGAATATTTGTTAATGGCAGCAGATGCGGTAAAAATAGAAGATTTGTGTGATATTTTTTTCGTCAGCCGCTCCACTGTTAAAAATGACTTAAAAAAAGTCAGAAAAAGATTGCAGAATTATGGTATTTACCTTGACTATCGTGCCAATCAAGGATTGAAAGTCATCGGCAATGAGCAACAGCTGCGCCTTTGTTTGGCACGTTCAAAAATGGAGGATTCTGTTCAATTTGGCAAACAAAATGATAGTTTAGAAATAATTAAAAGAATTATTCAAAGACAGGCCGATAAATATAGATTTGGGATTTCTGATTTTTCGATTAATAATTTAGCCATCCATATTTATATTGCTCTTAAGAGACTTCAGTCTGGAAGAGTGATAGAACTGATAGACAGTGCCAAAAAAGAAGTTGCACAAAGTGCAGATCTTGACATGGCCTTAGCCATTGTTGATGATTTGGAGACTGTATATAATGTCCAGTTTCCACAGAGTGAGATCTACTATCTGCTTTTACATCTGTCCAGTAAAAAAATTATTAGCCTTGACTCGCTGACCGCTAATACTGTCGTTAGTGATGATATTTATAAAATGGTATTAACAATGCTTGAGCAGGTTAATCTTGTCTTTAAAATTGATTTTAGATATGATTTAGAATTAATTACTTTGCTGTCACTTCACCTAGTTTCTTTTCAAGTCAGGATACTTCATGATTTATCGTCATATAATCCTATGATGGATGAGATCAGGCATCACTATACTTTGGCTTATAACATGGCAACAATCGCCTGTGAAAAGCTGGAAGAGAAGTACCATAAAAAAATAACATTAGATGAAATTGCCTATATTGCTCTGCACTTTAATGTCGCTCTGGAGAAAAAACGAACTAAGAAAAAGGAGAAGGTTCTAATTGTTTGCGGAGAAGGCCGGGCTAATTCGGAATTACTAGTCTATCAGGTTCAAAAACATTTTGGAAATCAGTTGACTATTGTCGGCACCATCAATTTGTTTCAGCTGGATAAGGTCAGTTTTAAACAGATTGATTATGTTTTAAGTACCGAGGTGATCACACAAAAAATTCCGATTCCTATTATTGAGATTAACAGTTTATTGGCAGAAGAAGAAGTTGAACAAGTTAGTCAAAAGTTAAAAAATGTTCATGGACATCAGTTTATTCATTATTTTAAACCAAATTTATTTTTTAAAATTTCAGCATGTCAGCAAAAAACAACTGTTTTAAGCCGTTTATGCGAGACTATAGATCGGCAAATTTCCCTGCCGGATGGTTTTTATCAGTCAGTATTAGATAGAGAAAACATTGGACATACTGCCTTTGGCAACGGCGTGGCTATACCGCACCCTATAAACCCTATAGGTCAGCAAAGTTTTATTGCCGTTGGCATTTTAGATAAAAAAATCCTTTGGGACGAAGAAGATGTTCAGCTCATATTTTTATTGTCTATGAAGGAAAATGGTGATGAAAATATGCAGGATCTATATAAGATTCTCAGCAGAATTATTAGCAGCAAAGCTTATGTCAATCAAATTATTAAGGCTGGGACGTTTACGGATTTTAAAGAACTTATTATCAAAATTGTAGAAAGCATGAGTTAGTATTTTCCGCTTTTTTCTTGAAAAAGACTGTCTTTTCATTTTTTCTTTAGCGTGTTTTAATGGATTTGCTAGTAAGGAGGCAGATATTATGTTTGAAAGGCATTTAGTAAATTTTTCTCAAGAAACTTATCAAAATAAGTATCAGGTAATTGAGTCAACAGGGTATCTTCCTAATAAACATATTGATAATGCAGATATCTATATTCAGGATGTCAAGGAAAGAGAAGATGCTGTACCTACTTATATTGGTTTTGGTATTGCTATTCCTCATGCCGTATCAGAAGGTGTCAAGGAACCTTTTGTTATTTACCGCAAATTAAAGGAGCCCTTGATTTGGAGTGAGGATAGTGAAGAGGTTTCTCATATCTTCATGATTGGTGTTCCAAAAGATAAGGGTTCCAAGCAGCATTTGAAAATCATTTCAGAACTAAGTAAGAGCTTGATGAGAGAGGATTATCGCAATCAGCTTCTTCATGCAGAAAATGAAGATAGCGTCTACCGCCTATTACAGCAAATAGAAGAGAGGTTGTCCTGATGAAATTAGTAGCAGTATGTGCCTGTACAGCAGGTATTGCCCATACCTATATGGCTCAAGAAGCTATTGAGCAAGAATGCCGCAAACGAGGCATTGACTGTAAAGTTGAAACGCAAGGAGGAATGGGCATTGATAATGAATTAACTGAAAAAGAGATTAATGAAGCAGATGCAGTTGTTTTAGCTATCGCTATTGGTATTAAAGGAGAAGAGCGTTTTGATAAGCAAAAAGCTGCGGGGAAATGTATTGAGGTTGATCCTTCAAAAGCCATTAAAAATATTACGGGTGTTATTGATGACGCAGAAAAACTGACGACCAGCAAACAAAGTAAAGGGCTGAAAGATCTAGGAAATACCTTGTTTAAAGCGTTTAATACTGGGATTTCTTATTTTCTACCGGTTATCATAGTTGGCGGTATGCTTTTCTCTTTTACCTTGATGACCGGAAAAATTGAACACGGGCAAATTACACCGTCCAATCAGTTTTTTAAAACACTCTATGATATGGGGCAAGCAGGCTTTGCTATGATGGTTCCAGTCTTATGCGCCTATATTGCCTATGCTATTGCTGGAAAACCGGCTTTGGCACCAGGTTTTATTCTAGGATATGTGGCTAATAATCCCATAGGAGCTGATAAATTATCAACCGGATTTTTGGGAGCTATGCTGCTTGGGGTAGTGATTGGCTATCTTGTTAAATGGATTAAGACTTGGAAGGTACCTCAAGTGATTCAAGCTGTTATGCCAACGATGATTGTACCGTTGATAGCAACCTTGATTGTCGGAATAGGATATGTTTATATCTTGATTTATCCACTAGATGCTTTTGTCAAGCTTATGGTTAGTGTACTTAGTAGTTTAAATGGCTTTGGTGCAGCAGCTCTTGGAATCGGTATCGGTGTTTTAGCTGCTTTGGATATGGGCGGTCCCTGCAGTAAAGCAGCTACAGCCTTTACGTTGGCTCTAATGGCAGAAGGAATCAACGGGCCTAATGGAGCGTTTAGGCTATGCTGTGCTGTTCCGCCATTAGGCTTGGCTCTCTCGTCTTTGGTTATTTCAAGACAAAAGTACACAGAAGCTGAAAAGCAATTCGGCATTTCTGCCCTGTTTCTCTCAAGTGCGGGTATTACAGAAGGCGCCATTCCTTTTGCTGCCAAAGATTTCAAACGTGTTATCGTCTCCATTGTTATTGGTACAGCTGTAGCAGGGGTGCTTGGTATGCTGCATGGTGTTGAATCTATCGTTGCTTTCGGTGGTATTGTTGCCATTGGCGGTGTAACAAAAGGTGCTCTTTGGTATGTTGTAGATATGCTGATTGGAGCTTTGGTTATTGCAGGTATTTTGCATGTTTGGAAACCGAATTTAGATGCTGAGGGAAATCCAATTATCAAAACCTAATTTTGAAGTATAAAAAGTACAGGGCGAGCGGTACTGACTCCCAATGATGGGACGGTAGAAAAACACTTTTTAGGCGACCAGTTTTCTGTAATCTACAGGAGACTGGTCGTTTCATCTCTGTTGAATTCTGGTTTCATTATAAAATGTGATGTATGTTTTGACAATATCTGTTATACTATCTTTGGTTAAGTTTCTCCAGTTATGGAGATAGAAGGTTTCAGACTTTAGGACGGAATGGAACCATTCAATACAGGCATTATCAGCTGGTGTCCCTTTTCTGGACATGGAGCGGGTAATGCCTTTTTCTGTACAAGTCTGATAATAAGAAACGTTAAACAAAAGAAACTGGTGTGAGAGGAAGCCGATTCAGTGGGTCTTTGGCTCTGGTCGGCAATAGCGACTTATAATCGCAGAACAAGGGAGTGGGAATAGGGACCAAAATTTTCAATTTTTGGATTGCTCCCACTCTCTTTTTTATGCAATACAGCATTTGCTGGACGCAAGGGTTTATTGGAAGGCCACAGCTGACTGTTGGAGATAGTCTTATTTGTAACCTCAAAAAGGGGGACTGACTAGCCAAACTGGCTGTAGCTTAGAAGTATTGGGCACATTTTTGAACACTTAAGTGTGTGAGTCTTGGTCTTTTGTAAAAGCGCTTACATTGTTAGAATGAAGGCATAGGAAAACAAAAATCTTTAAGTAAAGGAGTAGGATTATGGATATACTACTTTATATTCTGAATTGGTTCTCGCAAAATATCTTGCAGAAACCAGCCTTCTTTGTGGGCCTTTTGGTACTGATTGGCTACTGGCTACTCAAAAAGCCTCTGCACGATGTATTTGCAGGTTTCATCAAGGCAACCGTTGGTTACATGATTCTGGACGTTGGTTCTGGTGGTCTGGTTACAACCTTCCGGCCCATTCTGGCAGCCCTCAACTATAAGTTTAAGATTGGTGCCGCTGTCATTGACCCTTATTTCGGCTTAACAGCTGCCAATGAAAAAATTGCCCAAGAATTTCCAAAGTTTATTGGGACGGCAACGACAGCCCTCTTGATTGGTTTCTTCTTCAATATTTTCTTGGTGGCCTTTCGTAAGATTACCAAGATTAGGACCCTCTTTATTACCGGTCACATCATGGTTCAACAGGCAGCAACCGTAACCTTGATGGTTATCCTCTTGATTCCGGCCTTCCGAAATCAAGTTTGGGGAACTGTAGCCGTTGGTCTTATCTGCGGTCTTTATTGGGCGGTCAGTTCAAATATGACGGTTGAGCCGACTCAACGTCTAACTGGTGGCGGTGGCTTTGCTATCGGTCACCAACAACAATTTGCTATCTGGTTTACCGATAAGATTGCACCAAAACTTGGTAAAAAAGAAGATAATTTGGACAATCTCAAATTACCAGCTTTCTTGAATATCTTCCACGATACAGTAGTTGCTTCTGCAACTTTGATGTTAATCTTTTTCGGTGCGATTCTAGCTATTCTTGGTCCAGATATCATGGCTAACAAGGATGTCATTACCACCGGTACGCTTTATGATCCAACCAAGCAATCCTTCTTTATGTATGTGATTCAAACAGCCTTCACCTTCTCAGTTTATCTCTTTGTCTTGATGCAAGGTGTTCGGATGTTCGTTGGTGAATTAACGAATGCCTTCCAAGGTATTTCCAATAAACTCTTGCCTGGTTCCTTCCCTGCGGTTGATGTTGCGGCTTCGTTCGGATTTGGCTCAGCCAGTGCCGTCCTCTTCGGTTTTGCAACAGGTTTGATTGGTCAGTTGATTACGATTGTTCTCTTAATTGTCTTCAAGAATCCTGTCCTTATCATCACTGGTTTCGTTCCAGTATTCTTCGATAATGCGGCCATCGCTGTTTATGCAGATAAACGGGGCGGTTGGAAAGCAGCTGTCATTTTGTCCTTCATCTCTGGTATTTTGCAAGTAGCGGTTGGTGCTTTAGCCGTTGCCCTTCTAGGTCTAGCAAACTTCGGTGGTTACCACGGTAATATTGACTTCGCTATTCCTTGGGTACCCTTTGCTTACCTCTTCAAATACGCTGGAATCATTGGCTATGCTATCGTGGCTATCTTCCTCTTGGCTATCCCGCAAATTCAATTTACCAAAGCTAAAGATAAAGAAGCCTACTATCGCGGTGATGTTTCAGTTGAAGACTAAGCGCAATAATTATGACTTAACCTTTTAGAAATTAGAATAGGAGAAAATATTATGGTAAAAGTACTTACAGCATGCGGAAACGGTATGGGTTCTTCAATGGTCATTAAAATGAAAGTGGAAAATGCTCTGCGCCAACTCGGTGTTACAGATATTGAATCGGCCTCCTGCTCAGTTGGTGAAGCTAAGGGCTTGGCTTCCGGCTATGATATTGTCGTTGCTTCTAACCATCTGATCCATGAATTGGATGGGCGCACTAAGGGACATCTGATTGGTCTTGACAACCTCATGGATGATAACGAAATCAAGACAAAACTAGAAGCTGTTTTGTAGTAGATAAGGGGGAGTGAAATTCAGACGATGCTCACTCCCTTATTTAAAAGAAGGAGATTATTCTATGAATTTAGCACAATCGTTTAAGGAAAATAACTCCATTCGCTTAGGACTGACAGCAGAAACCTGGCAAGAAGCGGTTCATAAGGCTGTAGAGCCTTTGATTGACAGTGGAGCGGTGACAGAAGATTATTACGATGCCATTATTCAATCAACGGAAGAGTACGGCCCCTACTATATCCTAATGCCTGGTATGGCTATGCCTCACGCCCAAGCTGGTGTTGGAGTCAATAAGGATTCATTTTCCTTAATTACATTAACAAAACCAGTGACTTTTTCAGATGGTAAAGAAGTATCTGTTCTTTTGACCTTGGCCGCTAAGTCAGCAGCCATCCATACAACTGTTGCTATCCCCCAAATTATTGCCCTCTTTGAACTGGACAATGCCATTCAGCGGCTTCTTGATTGCCAGTCAGCAGAAGAAGTCTTGGATATGGTTGAAGAATCCAAGAACAGCCCTTACCTAGAAGGAATGGACCTGGATAATTAAATTAGTCCTGTGGACTAATTTAACCCGAGCCAAGAAACCGGAAAGCGAGGCGTCCTGTGGACTAATTTAACCCGCGACACGGCACAAGTAAACGCGATAATCGTTTACTTGTGAAGTTAGTAAGGAAGGTAGGAAGTTCGCCCTAATAGCGACTTCCGTGCCCCTTCGTTAAGCCAAGAGATCGAAAAGCGAGGTGTCCTGTGGACTAATTTAACCCGCGACACTTCACAAGTAAACGCGATAATTGTTTACTTGTGAAGTTAGTAAGAAAGGCAGGAGTAGCTTTAATAGCGGTTCTTCCTTAAGCGTGGAAAGATGGAAAGCAACAAAGAATCCAGACAGAAAATAGGGCCATGGTAATGGCCTAAAAATGAGATTGAGCGATAAAGATTTTTTATGAAAGGAAAATAATTATGACAAAACAACTTCCAAATTTACAAGTAGCCCTTGATCATTCTGATTTACAAGGTGCTATCACAGCCGCTGTCTCAGTTGGCCAAGAAGTCGATGTAATTGAAGCAGGGACGGTTTGTCTTCTCCAAGTCGGTAGCGAATTGGTTGAAGTGCTCCGCAATCTTTTTCCCGATAAAATTATTGTAGCTGATACCAAATGTGCCGATGCTGGCGGCACAGTCGCCAAAAATAACGCTGTTCGTGGTGCTGACTGGATGACCTGTATCTGTTGCGCAACGATTCCAACCATGGAAGCAGCCCGCAAGGCTATCGAAGAAGTCCGCGGAGACCGCGGTGAAATTCAGATCGAACTCTACGGTGACTGGACTTATGAACAAGCACAGCAATGGCTGGATGCCGGTATTTCACAAGCGATTTATCACCAATCACGCGACGCACTTCTTGCCGGTGAAACGTGGGGAGAAAAAGACCTTAATAAGGTGAAAAAATTGATTGATATGGGCTTTCGTGTATCTGTCACCGGCGGTCTCAATGTCGATACCTTAAAACTCTTTGAAGGAGTAGATGTCTTTACTTTTATCGCCGGTCGCGGTATCACCGAAGCAGCAAATCCTGCAGCAGCAGCCCGTGCCTTCAAGGATGAAATTAAGCGAATCTGGGGGTAGGTTATGGCACGTCCAATCGGTATTTATGAAAAAGCAACTCCTAAACAATTCACTTGGTTAGAACGTTTAAACTTTGCCAAGGAATTAGGTTTTGATTTTGTTGAATTATCTATTGATGAATCAGATGAACGTTTAGCGCGTTTAGAATGGTCAAAAGAAGAACGTTTAGACTTAGTGAAAGCCATTTTTGAAACAGGTGTGCGGATTCCTACCATCACCTTCAGTGGTCACCGCCGTTTTCCGATGGGTTCCAATGATCCTGAAAAAGAAGCGCGTGCTATGGACATGATGAAGAAGTGTATCATCTTTGCTCAAGACATCGGCATTCGCAATATTCAGCTGGCAGGTTATGATGTTTATTACGAAGAAAAATCACCTCAAACGCGGGCACGCTTTATAAAAAATTTGCGTCAAGCCTGTACTTGGGCAGAAGAGGCTCAGGTCATCCTTTCCATTGAAATCATGGATGATCCCTTCATCAACTCGATTGAGAAATATTTAGCTGTTGAAAAAGAGATTGATTCTCCTTACCTCTTTGTCTATCCCGATACAGGCAATGTCTCGGCTTGGCATAATGATCTCTGGAGCGAATTTTACAATGGACACCGTTCAATTGCCGCTCTTCACTTGAAGGATACTTATGCGGTGACAGAAAATTCTAAGGGTCAGTTCCGTGACGTGCCATTTGGCCAAGGTTGTGTTGATTGGGAAGCCATGTTTGATGTGCTAAAGAAAACAAATTATAACGGTCCATTTTTGATTGAAATGTGGTCAGAAAACTGTAAGACCGTTGAAGAAACACGAGCAGCTATAAAGGAAGCACAGGATTTCCTTTATCCACTAATAGAGAAAGCGGGGTTACGATAAATGTTAGTACCAGAATTAAGACAACATGTCTATGATGCCAATATGAAGCTACCCGTTCATGGTTTAGTCAAATTTACCTGGGGTAATGTCTCGGCTATTGACCGTGAACAGGGCTATATTGCTATTAAACCATCAGGGGTTGATTATGAGAAACTGTCACCTGAAAACATGGTCGTGACTGACCTTGATGGCAATATTGTTGAAGGGGATCTCAACCCATCATCTGACCTGCCGACCCATGTTGAGCTCTATAAAGCTTGGCCTGAAATCGGAGGTATTGTCCACACACACTCGACCGAAGGGGTAGCTTGGGCTCAGGCTGGCCGTGATATTCCTTGTTACGGAACGACTCATGCTGACACTTTCTACGGACCAATTCCTTGCGCGCGTGCGCTGACTTCAGAAGAAATTAATGGCGAGTATGAAAAGGAAACTGGCAAGGTCATCATTGAAGAGTTTACTAAACGCAATCTCGATCCTATGGCTGTGTCCGGTGTCACTGTCCGCAATCACGGTCCCTTTGCCTGGGGAAAAGATGAAAATGCAGCAGTCTATAATGCGGTCGTATTAGAAGAAGTAGCTCGCATGGCTCGTTATACAGAGGCTGTTGATCCCCAAGTAGAAGAAGTGCCACAGGCCCTCAAAGATAAGCACTATCTCCGCAAACACGGAAAAAATGCCTACTATGGTCAAAAAGGATTGGAACACTGATAGTAAGTGTTTGACCAAAGAATACTGATGGCGTTTTTATAAAGGGGTGAATCTGACAATACGGCGTGATAATGCTTTCAGGTGATTAGCTGCAAATAATAGTAGAATAGTTTACGAACAATTTCTTTTATCAAAGGAGAAAATCTGTGATTATTTTAAATAAAAAGAGCTACGCTCTCCTAGATTATTTGATAAAGCTGAAGGAGCCAGAGACGATTATGGCGATTTCAAAAGCTTTAGGACAATCGCGTCGAAAGATCTACTATCACCTAGATAAGATAAATGAAGCCCTGCCTGACACGGTTGGGAAAATCATTTCCTATCCCCGGATTGGCATCGTTCTGACTGAAGAGCAGAAGAAAGTCTGCCAAGATTTGATGGCAGAGCTGGATGATTATACCTATGTTATGAAGGTTGATGAACGCCTGCAGTTGATGCTGATTTATATTGGTGTAGCTGCAGAAAAAGTTACGCTTGAGAAACTCATGCAGCTGACCGATGTCTCTCGCAACACGGTTTTAAATGATTTGCAGGAAATGCGTCAGCAGTTGAACCGAGGAATCTTTGGCATCACGCTTCAAGTCAATAAAGCAAGGGGCTATTATTTAGACTGCCCAGCCCTTGTAAAAATCCAATTCTTTTATAAACTCCTTCAATCAATCGTTTATGAAGGAAATGAAGGTTTTAATGAGATTGTCCACCTAAAAATTCGGGAGTTCTCACCAGATAATCTCTATTTTTCTGAAAATATGCGCAGCTATTTTACAGAACAAGTCAATCAGCTGACAGACAGATTAGGGAAGAAAATTAACTGCTATGACCGACAGTTTATGGCTAGAGCTCTGCCTTATTTACTGAGCGTCTATCGGAATATGAGCCTGTCTAATGAAGAAAGAGTGACGGTTCACCGAGAATTTAGCATGGCGCGGGAGCGTAAAGAATACCGTCTTGTTCAGGATTTGGCTGATGGGGTTTATCAGACTTATGGTATTCGACTAGATGAACTTGAAAAATCAATCGTTGCTATGCTTATTCTTTCGTTTCGGAAAGACCGAGATGAGCATGTAGAGAGTCATGACTATGATGATATGCGGCAGCAGTTGGATCACTTTTTGAAAAAGTATGAAACGCTTTATCATGGCAGCTTTGTCCATCGCGATTTGCTGCTCAGCCAATTGGTTGCCCACTGTAAATCCATGCTTTATCGGAAAACCTACGGGATTTCATCCATTAATCCTCTGACCAATCAGATTAAGGAGAATTATCAAACCCTTTTTGAACAGACTAAATCGTGTGCTGATATTTTGGAGCGGGCCTGGTTTATTTCTCTGACAGATGATGATATTGCCTATTTAGCGGTTCATCTAGGCGGTGAATTGGAAAAAGAAGAGAAAGACAATAATCATTTCAATCAAGTAGAAGTGACCTTAGTGTGTGATGACGGTGTCGGGGTACAAAAGTTTTTCCTCCAACAGTGTCGGCGAATTTTGCCTAATACACGTATTGAGGCCGTTTTTTCTTCGGAGCAATTTCATAGCATCAGTGATTTACTAACTTCTGATTTTGTCATCACCACCTCGGATCCAGACACTTTGACGAGCTCATTACCTGTTCTTCAGGTTAATGCTGTTTTAACCGATGAGGATATTGTGAGAATGGTGCGTTTTATCAGACGGGAAAGTGCTGACCATCAAGCCTTTGATGAGGAAATCGAGCACTATATCCGCCAGTACGTCAAAAGCGACAAAGAAGCCTATATCTTACTCAAAAAAATCGAGAAGGTTTTCTACCAAGAACTGTTGAAAGATGTCAGTGGTTATTATTAGGAAGTAACGCATACTAGCGTTAACATTGGAAAAAGACAGTGTGGCAGGGAGAACACTTCCTGTCACTTTTTGTCAGATCTAACTCCAGTGACAGCCTAGTTTTGAACACAAAAAAGTGTGAGACTTGGTCTTTTTTTCAAGAAGCGTGGATACTATACTGAACATATAAGAAAAAATACTTTGGAGGTATTAAAATGGCTAATGTAAAAGATATTACACGTGAGTCTTGGATTCTTTCAACTTTTCCAGAGTGGGGAACCTGGCTCAATGAAGAAATTGAAGAAGAAGTGGTTCCAGAAGGCAACTTTGCCATGTGGTGGCTGGGTAACTGCGGTGTTTGGATCAAGACACCGGGTGGTGCCAATGTTGTCATGGATCTGTGGTCAAACCGCGGTAAACATACGAAACAGGTAAAGGATATGGTACGCGGTCACCAGATGGCTAATATGGCCGGTGTGCGCAAATTGCAGTCTAACCTGCGCGTGCAGCCCATGGTTATCGATCCTTTTGCTATCAACGAATTAGACTACTATCTCGTTTCTCACTTCCATAGTGATCACATTGATATCAATACAGCTGCAGCTATTGTCAATAATCCTAAGTTGGATCATGTTAAATTTGTCGGTCCTTATGAATGTGGTGAAATTTGGAAGAAATGGGGCGTTCCCGAAGATCGTATTATTGTTATCAAACCGGGCGAATCCTTTGAATTTAAAGATATTAAAGTAACAGCCGTCGAGTCCTTTGACCGGACCTGCTTGGTAACCCTACCGGTTGAAGGAGCAGACCAGCAAGATGGCGAATTAAAAGGTCTGGCTGTAACAGACGAAGAAATGGCTCGTAAGGCTGTCAACTATGTCTTTGAAACTCCTGGTGGAACGATTTATCACGGTGCAGATTCGCACTTCTCGAATTATTTTGCTAAACACGGTAAGGATTTCAACATCGATGTTGCTATTAATAACTATGGGGACAATCCAGTTGGGATCCAAGATAAGATGACGTCGATCGATCTTTTGCGGATGGCTGAAAATCTGCGTGCTAAAGTTATCATTCCAGTTCACTACGATATCTGGTCTAACTTTATGGCATCTACCGATGAAATCTTAGCCCTCTGGAAGATGCGTAAAGAACGTCTGCAATACCAATTCCATCCATTTATCTGGGAAGTCGGTGGCAAGTACACTTATCCACAGGATAAGGATAGAATCGAATATCATCACCCACGTGGCTTTGACGATTGTTTCGAACATGATTCTAATATTCAATTCAAGGCTCTGCTCTAATGTGACCCTTTGAAAATCCTAGATAATCGAGAAAAACTTGACTTTAGATGGGACTGAGACAAGAGTCTCAGCTCCTCTTTTATTAGTAAGAAAAAATCCAATATAAAGAGCTAAGCTCAAGTTATATGAGCTGGTTACTAAAAAGAAAGAAGTGATACTATGACAGAATTTGATAGCAAGGACTACCTCGCCAAAGTAGATGCTTGGTGGCGGGCAGCCAACTACATTTCCGTGGCTCAGATGTACCTAAAAGATAATCCCCTGCTTCGCCGTGAGGTAAGTAAAGAAGATGTCAAGGTTCATCCTATTGGCCATTGGGGGACCATCGCTGGACAGAACTTTATCTATGCCCATCTCAATCGTGTTATCAATAAATATGATTTGAACATGTTTTACATTGAGGGTCCTGGCCATGGCGGCCAAGTTATGGTGTCTAATTCTTATATTGACGGTTCCTACACCGAGCGCTACCCCAATATTACTCAGGATGAAGATGGCCTTAAACAGCTTTGTAAAATTTTCTCATTTCCTGGCGGCATTGCTTCCCATGCAGCACCTGAAACGCCGGGCTCTATCCACGAAGGTGGTGAGTTAGGTTATGCCCTGTCGCATGCGACAGGGGCTGTTTTGGATAATCCCGATGTCATTGCAGCGACAGTCATCGGTGATGGAGAAGCAGAGACAGGTCCGCTCAATGCTGGCTGGTTCTCCAATACCTTTATTAACCCAGTCAATGATGGGGTTGTTTTACCGATTCTTTATCTTAATGGCGGTAAAATTCATAATCCAACTATTTTATCCCGTAAGACGGACGAAGCATTAACCCATCTTTTCAAAGGACTAGGCTGGGAACCCTATTTTGTCGAAGGAAATGATCCTGAAGTCATTCATAGTCAAATGGCTGAAACTTTGGATAAGGTTATTGAGAAAATCAAGGCCATCCAAACTCAGGCCCGCCAAAAACCAGCCGAGGAAGCTCAGCAAGCCCAATGGCCTGTTCTTATTGTACGAACACCTAAAGGCTGGACTGGTCCTAAAGAATGGAACGGTGAACCGATTGAAGGAGGCTTCCGAGCTCACCAAGTTCCCATTCCGGTAGAAGCTGGACACATGGAACATGTCGATGCCCTGACAGATTGGCTCAAATCCTATCGTCCAGAGGAACTTTTTGACGAAAAAGGTTATGTAAAAGAGGAGATCCGCAGCCTCGCTCCAAAGGGAGACAAGCGGATGTCTATGAATCCTATCACTAATGCAGGGGTTGTCAAAAAGCTGAATTTGGCAGATTGGCGTAAGCATGCTATTGATACGTCAAAACCTGGCAGTGTCATGAAGCAGGATATGATTGAATTTGGTAAGTATGCGGCTGATTTGGTTGAAGCTAATCCTGATAATTTCCGTATTTTCGGACCGGATGAAACCAAGTCCAACCGCCTAAATAATGTCTTTACAGCGACTAATCGCCAATGGCTGGCCCCTCGTGACAACTCCTATGATGAATGGATTTCACCCGTGGGCCGGGTTATTGATTCCCAGCTCTCTGAGCATCAGGCAGAAGGTTTCTTAGAAGGTTATGTCTTGACCGGCCGCCATGGTTTCTTTGCTTCTTATGAATCCTTCCTGCGAGTGGTTGATTCTATGATTACGCAGCACTTCAAATGGCTTCGTAAATCCAAGACCCATACGGACTGGCGCAAAAATTATCCTTCCCTCAACTTGATTGCCACATCGACCGTCTTTCAACAAGACCACAATGGCTATACCCATCAAGATCCGGGACTGCTGACTCATTTGGCTGAGAAGACGCCTGAATATGTTCGTGAATACCTACCAGCCGATTCTAACTCTCTCTTTGCGGTCATGGAATACGCCTTAGCCGATGAAGATAAGGTCAATGTGATTGTCACTTCTAAGCATCCGCGTCCGCAGTTTTACTCTGTTGGGGAAGCGCAAGAGTTAGTCAAGGAAGGGTACAAGGTCATTGATTGGGCCTCTAATGACCACGACGGAGAACCTGACATTGTCTTTGCGGCTGCAGGAACTGAACCGAACTTAGAAGTGCTAGCTGGGATTTCACTTCTCCATAAGGCCTTTCCAGAAGTGAAAATTCGCTTTATCAATATTGTAGATATCTTAAAACTTCGTTCACCTAAGGTTGACCCGCGTGGGCTGTCTGATGAAGTCTTTAATAAGCTCTTCACCACAGATAAGCCGATCATCTTTGCTTATCACGGTTATGAAGGGCAAATTCGCGACCTCTTCTTTAACCGCGATAATCATCATGTTTATATCCATGGCTACCGTGAAAACGGGGATATTACAACACCATTTGATATGCGAGTCATGTCTGAGATGGATCGCTTCCATATCGCTAAAGAAGCAGCTCAAGCAGTCCTTGGGAATAAAGCTCAAAATTTTGCTCAAGAGATGGCAGACAAATTGGCCTATCATACCGCTTATATCCGTGAACATGGCGATGACATTCCAGAAGTTCAAAACTGGCAGTGGGAAAATATTAACTAATATTAGCAGAAGCAGGATTAAAATATGATCCTGCTTTTTTATAATCCATTTTACATCCAAGGTACAAATGATAAACGGCCACTATGTGAGTGTGCATGAACATCTAAATCTAGGAAATGTTCGGAAATCGTAATTAATTTTTGGATAGGATTAAGAAAGCTTTTTTGTCATGTCAACAAATATATATTACTCAGGGGAGCTGTTTCTTCTGGTTTTAAAAAAGTTTGGCATGTAAAAGGTGCATGTGGAACATAATTTAGCACTAATTAATTTTCCAATTTAATTTGACAATCGGTGAACACATTTTTAAAAACTCAAGTTTAAAAGTCTAGGTGCCTCGAGAAAAAGCAGCTGTTTTCGAATACTAACATTAACGGCTGGTCATTTTCATCGGTTCCAATTATCCAAAGCTCAGCTATTTGACAAATATGTTTACACGTATGGCATTCAATTTAATTAGATGGTAAGCACCTTTCTTGAAAATACATAGCTCCCTATGTTATTATAAATCGGCAGCCAGATGTTTTGGAGGAAGCAGTATGTCAGGTAGTATCGCGATTCAGTTAAAAAAAATCGTGCAGGATTTTGAAAATCTATCCAATAGGCGTTTACAAGCCTATCAACTAACCCATTCGCAGTTTAAAATTATCAAGTATCTCTATCGCCATCAGCACCCTCCTATCAATCAAGGCAATGTTGAGCGCTATTTTTCAATGTCTAATCCAACTGTAACTGGGATTGTGCAGAACTTGGAAAAAAAGGGCTGGCTGAGACGTCAGCCAGATCCGACTGACAGTAGAAGTAAACTGCTGATTTTGACAGAACAGTCACTGGCAAAAGAGCAAGAATTCAACCAACTCTTTATGGATATGGAAGAGGATTTGCTTGCTCCCTTAACGGTACACGAGCGTCATGCTCTAATGGCTTTATTGACAAAATTAAAACCACACTAGAAAGGAACAAGATGCCTATGATGCGAACTGAGAGGATTCCGAAACTTTTGAAAAGATTCGCTATTCCGGCGGTTATTGCTAACCTCATTAGTGCCCTTTATAATATTGTTGATCAGATTTTTATTGGACAGGGAGTTGGTTATCTTGGTAATGCAGCCACTAACATTGCCTTTCCGATTACAACGATTTCCTTAGCCATTGCTCTGATGCTGGGAATTGGAGCAGCTTCTAACTTCAATCTTGAAATGGGACGAGGAAACCCCGAAAAAGTAAAAAAGATGGTTGGAACGACTTACGGACTTTTGCTGATTATCGGTCTAATTTTTACACTTATTCTTTTGCTTTTCACCGAACCAATCATCATTACTTTTGGAGCAACAGGTGATATCCTTCACTATGCCAGCACCTTCGTGCGTATCACAGCCTTGAGTTTACCTTTTTTCTTTATCTCCATTGCTTGTAATGCTATTGTCCGGGCTGATGGCAGTGCCAACTACTCTATGATGGGAATGGTAACAGGAGCTATTCTGAATATGATTCTCAATCCTATTTTTATTTTTCATCTACACTGGGGGATTGCTGGATCAGCTTGGGCGACAGTCATCAGTCAGACCGTATCTGGCTTAATTTTTTTGGCTTATATTCCTAAATTTAAGAATATTAGCCTTACGGCTAGAGATCTCATTCCAAATGTAACATTATTAAAGCCTATCTGTGCCTTGGGATTGGGTCCTATGTTTAATCAATTTTCTGTAACGATTATTCAAATTACGACTAATAATTTATTGCGTATCTATGGTGCACAAGAGACGATTGGTTCCTCAATTCCTATTGCAGTTGTAGGTGTTGTTACTAAGCTTAATCAGATTTATATTGCTATTGTCATGGGAATCAGCCAGGGAGCTCAGCCAATTCAAGGGTTTAACTATGGTGCCAGAGCTTACGGCCGTGTTCGAGAAATTTATAGCTTGACAGTAAAATTGGTTACTCTGATTTCGATTAGTTTCTTCTTAATTTTTCAATGCTTTACAGAGCCAATTATCAGCCTTTTTGGAACTTCAAGTCAGGCTTATATGGATTATGCTACTCGCTATCTGCATATCTTTGCAGCTGTTCTTTTTGTCAATGGTTTCCAAATTGCAACAGGCCTCTTCTTTTCTGCCATCGGTAAGGCTAAGAAGAGTGCTGTATTGGTATTGACTAAGCAGATTGTGCTGATCTTACCCTTACTGGTCTTGATGACGGTGGTCTTTGGTGTCGCTAATATTATGATCGCCAATCCGATTGCTGATTTCTTATCCGCAGTTGTTGCTGTCTATTTTATCTATCGTGAATTCCAATCCATGCCCAAAGAGGACCGTCCATTTGAAACAGAGATAGTCTCTGGATAGTAGGAGAGACGTTATCGTTAATGTTAATCTTCTTTATCTCCTCAACGGCAATTCATATTTAGTCTGGATAAGTCCTGAGAGCTGTTTTTAAGAGAAACTATCAATCTTCTGTACGGACTTATGGCTATTATCAAAACTCGGTTTTAACTAGACCGAGTTTTTTTAGTAGTCAAAAAAGTTCAGTAGCTCCTGCTACAGTGCAAGCATCAGGGTGGACAAAGCTGCAAAAAAGAGAATGGGGCGGAACCGAGAGTGGGACTCAATCAGTAGAGAGTGGGACAAACAGCCATGATAGCTTAGCCCACACCCACAAAATATTGTAATCTCTGAAGATTACGTATAAAAAATCAGTAAATCGTGATAAAATCATGATTTTGATTTTCTTCGCTCGCCCATTTTAATGCTCAGGTCTCTGCCACTTTCTTATTTTTAGGTGGCAGGCTTTGGCGGTCTGTCAAAGTCCACTGGAGCATTTTGACACTTGCTTTGCAAGCTTTATTTCTCGATTAAAAAGCTCTCCCAGAGCTTTTTAGCCCACCTCCGCACAGTTGATTGGTACTAAAGTACCTAATAAACTGTGTAAAGATAAGATTTCTTGGCGTAGCCAACAAGTTTTGCTTCCAACCATTGCTCCGAGGGTTTATTCCAAAAGAAGGATACTAGACGAGTTTTGGTCCAGCCTCTTCTGTTAGGGCTTCAAACCAGTTTTTTCAAAGAGAAAAACAAGAAAACCACCAGCTCTAAGCTGGTGGCTAACAAGGCTTCAAGCTTCCACTTTAAACGCTATCCATTAAGCAGCGTTTACTGAGAAAGGACCAGAGTTAATAGAAGTTTTTCTTGATGATAGGGTACTGACCAGTGTGTTACTGGGACCTGTCCTATCCAATACAAGAACTTCTACTTGTCAAGATTTTCCCATTGCCAGTTTTGAACTTCCGGAATATCATCGCCATGTTCACGAATGTAATCCTTATGGTAAGCAACAGTTTCATCCATTTTAGCAGAAAACTCTTGTGCTTTCTCACCTAAAGTGGTGAGAGCTGCATCTTGCGCCAGATGGAAGCGATCAAGTTCAGACATAACTCGCATATCAAATGGTGTTGTAATATCTCCATTTTCACGATAACCATGGACATGGAGGTTATGGTTATGACGTTGGAAGAAAAGATCGCGAATCATTCCTTCATAGGCATGGAAGGCAAAAATGACAGGCTTATCTGTGGTAAACACCTTATCAAATTCTTCATCGGACAGACCACGTGAATCAACATCTGGGTGACGAAGCTTGAGAATATCCACTACATTCACAAAGCGAATCTTAAGGCTTGGGAATGTCTTGTGCAGGATAGAGATTGCTGCCAAAGCTTCTAAGTTTGGTTCAGTTCCTGCAGCTGCAAAGACAACATCAGGTTCTTCATTTGCTGAAACGGTCGATGCCCAATCAATAACTTTATAGCCTTTATCTACTAGTTCACTGGCCTCTTCTACAGAATAGAATTGTGGACGCGGATGTTTTGACGTGACAATCAAATTAATTTTATCTTCGTCCTTGAAGGCTTTATCCATAACAGCCAATAGGCTATTGGTATCAGCAGGTAGATATTCGCGGATGTATTCAGGTGTCTTTTCAGACAAGTGTGTCAAAACACCTGGATCTTGGTGGGTATAACCATTATGGTCTTGTTGGAAGACAGTTGATGTAGCAATCAAGTTGAGGGATGGATAATTTTTCCGCCAAGTCGTGTGAGTTTTTGACTTACGGAGCCATTTGAAGTGTTGGGTAATCATGGTATCGACAACACGCAAGAAGGACTCATAAGAGGCAAAGAATCCATGACGACCTGTTAAGACGTAGCCTTCTAGGAAACCTTCTGCTTGGTGTTCAGAAAGTTGAGAATCAATAACCCGACCAGCAGGAGAGAGCCATTCATCATAGGATGGATCGCGACGTCCCATCCACTGACGGTTGGTTTTCGTAAATACTTCATTAAGACGGTTGGATTTGGATTCATCTGGACCAAAAATACGGAAATTATCAGAATTAGCTTCAACTAAGTCAGCCGCATACTTACCAAATTCAATCATGTCTTGTGCAACGATTTCTCCCGGCGTCTGTATATCAAATGCCCGTTTTTTCCAATCAGCTGTATCCAGTGGCTTGATGACACCGGCATTTGTAATGGGATTCATGGACATACGGCGATTGCCCTTTGGAGAAAGAGCTGCAATCTCTGACCTTAGACGGCCTTGAGCATCAAAGAGTTCTTCTGGTTGGTAGGATTTCAGCCAGTCAAGCAGGGCATCGACATGTTCCATGTGATGAGAGTCTACTGGAATTGGAACTTGGTGAGCTCGCCAGCCGCCTTCAATTGGGGCACCGTTCCAAGATTTAGGACCAGTCCAGCCCTTAGGAATGCGCGCTACAATGACTGGCCAAGCAGGCATTGTAGCTTCATCAGCTGAACCTTTACGAGCTTGAGTTTGGATATTTTTAATTTCTTCAATAGCTTCATCTAATTTTGCAGCAAATAATTTGTGAGCGGCTGCATGGTCGTTAGCAAATGCCGTAACATCAGCAAAAATTGGCTTCCAGCCAAGTCCGGTAAAGAAAGCCTTCAATTCATCATCAGATTTGCGTTCAAAAATGGTTGGATTATGAATTTTACCGCCATTCAAGAAATGGATAGGGAGTACCGCACCATCATTGACAGGATTGATAAAGGTGTTTGACAACCATCCTGCCATGAGCGGTCCCGTTTCACTTTCGCCATCACCAATAACAGTTGCTGCAATGACATTGGGATTATCCAAAACAGCACCCGTAGCGTGGGACAGAGCATAACCCAATTCACCACCCTCATGAATAGAGCCTGGTGTTTCAGGAGCTGCATGTGAAGCAATTCCGCCAGGGAAGGAAAAGATCTTGCACAGCTGCTTCAAGCCTTCCTCAGTCTGTGAAATCTGAGGATTTAATTCGGTGTAGCTCCCATCGAGATAGGAGTTGGATACCATAACCTGACCGCCGTGACCAGGACCTTCAATGTAGAACATATCCAAATCATACTTGTTGATTGAACGAAGTAAATGGGCATAGATAAAGTTCTGTCCAGGCACGGTTCCCCAGTGTCCAATTGGGTGTGATTTCAAGTCTTCTGCAGCAACCTCTCGCCTCAGAAGTGGATTATCTTTAAGGTACATTTGCGCTGCAGAAATATAGTTGGCAGCCCGCCACCAAGCATCTACCTTATTAAGATAGTCACTAGAATCAAAATTTGTATTCATAATAAACCTCCTAGAGTTAATTGTTTTATTTTTCACAGGTAGAATATATCACTAACAATAGGAGAAGTCAAAAGCGCTTTCATGAATCAATCACACGGATGCAGCAGCGGTAAAAACCAGTATTATCAATGGTTTGACCCAAAATCACAGTAGATAAATAGCACGACTTCCACATTAATATGGAAGGAAGTTGATTTTGATTATGAAAGCGCTTATATTATAATGTCGTTGTGAAAAGGAGGTGTGAAAATGAACATCAGGCAGGTCGAAACACTCAGATACTTGCTGTCTATTGAGGACTATATCACGGCTAGCGACTTGTCTGCTAGGTATGGGATCTCAACGAAAACGATTTACACGGATATTGCTGTAATCAATGATGAACTATCTCCTTTTGGAATTGAAATTGAAAAAAGACCCAGAAGAGGGATTCGATTAGTAGTCGAGCCTAAAAAGATGGAACTGCTTGCCCACTATATTGAATCCAGCCGTTTGACTCAGTCGGAAGAAGCTAGCCAATTCCAAAGAGAATGCGATTTTTTAAAGAAGGTGATTCTCTATTCTGAAAAGGTAGAAATTGCAGACTGGTCGATCAGCCATTTTGTTAGTGAAGCCTCGACTCGCAGGGATATAGAGAAACTGGAAAAAAAGATTGCAAAATATAACCTAGGTTTTGTGAAAAGAAACGGAGAGATTTCGTTAAAGTATGTAAATGAAGAAGATGTCAGGAAATTTCTAAGAAACTATTTGATTCAGCATTTCGACCTAGAAAATAGGGAGAGTAGACTTAGTTGTCTAGAACGGTTCTTTGATAGTGAGTTAGTGGAGAATATCGACCATTATATTAATGATTCAGAATCAAAATATCAATTTATGATTAATGACTCTTATCGGGTTTACCTGATACTGGATCTCCTAATCAGTAGTTGTCGCTATAAAAGTGGACATCACATGCTCCAAGAGGAGCCTAAATTCTTGATAAAAAACTTATGCCAATATGAAGTTTATATCATTGCTGGTGACCTGCTTAGCAAGGTAACAGACATACCGATACAGATGTTAGAGTCTTCTGAAATACGCAGTATCTGTTTAACCATACTGTCAGTGGGCTATGAAGCTAAACCGCAGTCCTATATGGAAGTCTCAGAAACTGTTAAGCAATTTATTGATAAGGTTAGCCAATTATCTGGCGTTGATTTTACCAAGGATGAGCATCTTTTAAGGACCTTAGAAAATCATATTCAGCCGATGATTTTTAGGTTGCGAAATGACATTAATATAAAAAATCAAATTACAGAGGAGATAAAGTCAAAATACAGCGCTCTTTATAATATTGTTTGGCTGGCTTCCAGAATCATCTCTAAGCAGTATGCCATTAAAATTATTGACGCTGAGATTGCCTTTTTAACCATCTATTTTGAGATTGCGGTTGAGAAAATTAGTAAACCCCTCAATATTTACATTATCTGTCCCCATGGCTTAGCCACTTCAGAATTAATCATCAATTCAGTTAAAAAGCTAGTGTCGGGATTTGACAGATTGATTAGTGTTGATTGGAGAAAATTAAAGCAATCAGCTATTGAAGATGCTGACTTGATTATCAGTTCAGTTGAATTGGGAGAAACGCCCAAGCCCTATATCCTCGTCAGTCCTATTGTAACCGATATTGAGCGAGAAGAAATTCAAAAAGCTTATAACAAACTGACTGAGACGAATCGATCATCTTTAGCGTCATACTTATCTGTACAAAACAGGGAAGATGTGTCTAAAAAAATTATTTTAGATTTGCTCAACAATAATGTGATTATCCAGCAGTCTTGCAAAACGGTAGAAGAAGCTATTAAGAAGATGATTCATTTAGCTTTTCCCCAAAAGCAAGCGGCTAGGTCTATTCTCAAATCAGTTTTGTCACGTGAAAAATTAGGGAGTACGAGCGTATATACTGGTGTCGCTCTTCCCCATGCCGATCCTAGTGTTGTAAAAAATTCACATCTGGTGACAATGACATTAGACAAGCCCATGAAATGGGGACAAAATTTAGTCAGTGTTATTATCCTTATAGCTATTTCAGAGGATGATGAACAGGTGTATAAAAATGCTTTGATTAGTTTGTATTCGAGAATTAGTAATGTTCAATATATTGACAAATTAAAGTCTAGTAAGAGTAAGGAAGAGTTTGCTAAACGACTCTTTGAATAAAAGCGTTAATCATTAAAGGAGGTTATCAATGTCTGAAAATATAAAATTATTAGATTATCTAGATGAGCGTTTGATTTTTACTGGTCAATCATTTAAGGCGAGTACGGATTTATTTGAAACTATTTCTAACGTAGCGCTGAAGCTGGGAAATGTTAGGGAAGACTTTCTTCCTCGTGTTATGGATAGAGAAGCAAATTTTCCTACAGGAATCCAATTGGAAAATATTGGTGTTGCTATTCCCCACACAGATGCTGAATGCATTCTCAACGAGTTTGTCGCAGTAGTGGTCAATCAAAGCCCAACTATTTTTAAGAGTATGGAAGATCCTTCTCAGTCCGTTCCAGCAAGTATTGTATTTGTTTTAGGGCTGAATCAGCCGCATAAGCAACTGGAAATGCTTCAATCATTAATGGGATTACTGCAAAATGAAAAGTTATTATTTCAAATAGTAGCAGCAACTTCTGCAGAAGAAATACTAAAAATTGTAAAAACTAATAATTTATAAAAGGAGTTAACAACTATGGCAAAGGTAAAAGTATTGGTGGCTTGTGGAGCTGGAATTGCAACTTCAACAGTAGTCATGAAAAAAATTGAAGATCTTTTTGCAAATCATCAGATTGATGCAGAATTTCGACAAATAAAAATCGCCGAAGCATCCTCACTTCAAAATGATTATGACATGTTAATCACTACGACCATGCTTCCGACAACGTACGATATTCCTGCTATCAAGGCAATGTCCTTCTTAACAGGAATTAATCAGGCAAAAGCAGAAGAAGAAATTTTGAGTACAGTTAAACAAATTCAAGCAGGGAGCTAAATGCGATTGTATCTTTAAAATCCTAAGAGGAGGAAAATTATGAGTACATTAACAAATATAGTTCAAGGTATTCTAAATATGGGATCCAGTGTAGTCCTTCCCATTATTATTTTCATATTGGCAATGGTCTTTAGAGTACCTGTGAAAAAGGCTATTACCTCAGGCTTAACCGTAGGTATTGGGATGTTAGGGATCAATCTTGTATTGGGATTGTTATCTGACAATGTTGGGCCAGCGGCTCAGGCAATGGTCGAACGGATGGGTCTTAATTTAACGGTTGTTGATGCCGGCTGGCCCGCAGTATCAGCTGCGACATGGGCTCAGCCAATTGCCGCAGTGATGATTCCGGTTATCTTAATTGTTAACTTGGTAATGTTAGCCTTCAAGTGGACAAAGACATTAAATATTGATATTTGGAACTATTGGCATATGAGTGCTGCGGCCGCAACGGGTTATGTCGTTACAGGTAATTTCTTCTGGGGAATCCTTTGTGGTGTTGCCTATACCATTATTGTTCAAATTGTCGCTGATAAAACCGCCCCTTATGTTCAAGAATATTATGGATTAGAAGGGGTAGCCTTTACCACCGGTTCTGCACAGGGATATGGCTTGATTGGTATTCCAGTTGCTTGGCTAGTCAGTAAGATTCCAGGTATCAAAAATTGGCATGTAGAACCTGAAGCTATTCAAAAGAGATTTGGTATCTTTGGAGAACCAATGATTATGGGGATAATTATTGGTATCGTCCTATCCTTGCTGGGGGGCTACGATATTACGAAGACCCTGCAAACAGGGATGGCCATGGGAGCTGTCATGTTTATCCTGCCACGGATGGTAAAAATCTTGATGGAAGGATTGATTCCTATTCAGGAAGCTGCGCAAGCCATGTTGCAAAAACGTTATGAAGGCCGTGAAATTTTCTTGGGAATGGATGCCGCTTTGGCAACGGGCTCACCAGCTGCCCTGTCTACAGGTCTCTTAATGGTGCCTATCACCTTGTTCATCGCAATCATTTTACCAGGGAATCGGGTACTCCCATTTGCCGATTTAGCAACCATTCCATTTTTTGCAGCCTTAGTTGTACCAACACGCAAGGGTAACATTCTTCATTCGGTTATTTCTTTGACAGTGGTTATTACTCTGGCTCTGTGGATGGCAACAGATTTTGCTCCGGCGCTAACCCACATGTCCGAAGGTATTGTTAAGTTCCCTAAAGGCGCTGCTCAAGTTTCTAACTTTGATACAGGTGGTAATGTTTTAAATTGGATTTTCTTGAAATTGTCACAATTACTAAAGTCACTAGTTGGCTGATAGCTTAATCTTTATTAGAAGCTGCTAGTTAAGTTGAGAAATATTGTTTAAATTATGGAGGAATCAAAATGAGTATTGCTAAAAAAATGAAAGCTGTATTAAAATCAGAACCAGGTTATGATCACATGTCACTTGAAGAAATAGATGTTCCGGAAGTTTACGGGGATCGTGTCTTAATGAAAGTGGCTTACACTGGTATTTGTGGTACAGATATTCATACTTTTAAAGGAGAATATAAAAATGCTGTGACACCCCTAGTTCTAGGTCACGAATTTTCCGGTCAGGTTGTTGCTGTAGGGGAAGATGTTACAACAGTGAAAGTTGGAGATCGAGTAACAAGTGAAACGACTTTTGACACATGTGGTAAGTGTATCTATTGCCGAAATAAAGAGTATAATCTCTGTGAAAATAGATCAGGTATAGGGACGAAAGCTTTTGGTAGCATGGCTAATTATGTACTAACGAGGGAAGAAAGTGTTCATATTTTGCCAGATAATGTGAGTTATCAATTGGCTGCCATGTCAGAACCATTAGCTTCCTGTGTTCATGCGATGTATCAAAAGACTCCACTAACCTTGCATAATAGTATCTTGATTATTGGCCCTGGACCAATGGGACTTCTTTCCTTACAGATTGCGAAGGAGATTGGCGCTTTTACAATTGTATCAGGTACGACAAAGGATGAAGATCGCCTACAAATTGCGAAGGAGCTAGGAGCAGATATTGTTGTAAATACGCAAAAAGAAGATTTAGAGTCAATCGTTAAGAAAGCTACCAATGGCGTCGGGCTAGATATCGTATACGATTGTTCAGGTGCTATACAAGCTGTTAACGCTGCCTTTCCGTTGCTGAAAAAGGGAGGCACTCTCCAACAGGTCGGACTGTTTGCAAAAGATTTAAATGAGATGGACCAACGGACAATTATTCAGCATGAGGTTAATTATATTGGTTCACGTTCCCAAAATCCTTTTGATTGGGATATTGCAATCCATCTAGAAAGCAAGGGAGCTATTAATACTGAAAAAATGGTGACGGCTGTTTATGATTTAGAGCATTGGCGAGATGCTTTCGAAGCCATGATGGCAGGAAAAGAATTAAAAGTTTTGATTGCTTCTAACCCAGAAGAACTTTCCTAGCTTTGATAATACCGTATTATTAGGATTTAAGGTTATTAATGATAAGTTTGGGACAGGCAGCCATGATAGCCTCGCCCCACCTACAAAATAGTGTAATCTCTGAAGCTTACGTATAAAGGGATCTCAAACTCTTTTACTAGTGAGTTTAGTCAGTTTTGTTCCGCAGATACTAAACCAATAACAACCACCAGTTTATCCATACACTGGTGGTTTTAAGGTGTTTAAATAACCCTGATGATACCCTTCCGCATCAAAAAAAAGCTTCAAATGTCCCAGCGCAAAGGTCATCCAATTCCTGACTGATTTGTTCCATGATTGACTCGACTGTTCCTCTATCCTGGCCCTCAATCACCTAGTAAACCTCTGTTCGATACTGGCGTTATCATTATTGCCCTACAGATTAGATTAATAATCAGAGGAACAATTACACGAAAATAATACAGCAGGTGTTATTGCAGAGCTGATGATGTCCGAATGAAATTTACTATAGACTGTTTCAAAATAACTAGTCACTCCGACAAATTCCTCGTTACTTTAACTTATAAAACCTGCGCTTTTAAACGTCCTTACTTTGGGTAAAAAGTCTTCTGCACCCCAAAAACAGGCACCTAGACGATAGATTTTCTTCATATTTTCTTGCTTTCCTTCATTTAACTCAAGGCTGTTTGAACAGCACTCAACCAGTCATTGATGGCTGCCAGAAAAGCAAAAATTATTTGATCAAAATATGTATTAGTTGGTAACAAAAAGATAACAAATATCTGACAATAATGATAAGTTTCTCACAGATTTCTCAAAGGGCAGAAAAAAACGGGAAATTCTGTTACAATAATTGTAAGTGATTTTTAAGCCCGCTAGGACTGGTTTCTAACCAGTTGCTAGTTTAGTTGGGAGAAGACTGTGTCAAAAATAAAATTAATTGCAACAGATATGGATGGAACCTTCCTCAAGGGAGACGGCAGCTATGATAGGGAGCGTTTTAGCCGGCTTCTACCCAAGCTGAAAGAGCAGGACATCCTGTTTACAGTAGCTAGCGGTCGAGCTATGATTGCTTTGGAAAAGGTTTTTGCTGGTTTCGAGCAGGATCTGGCCTTCGTTGCAGAAAACGGTTCTTTTGTCCTTTATAATGATCGGGTCCTTTTTGAAGCTAAGATGGAGTCGGATTTTTATTTAAAAATTACCGATTTACTAGATAGCCTGCCTGATTTAACGGGTTATATGCTGTCTGGCCGCCGGGGGGCCTATGCCTTGGACACTGTTTCTGATGAGTATATTAATTTTGCTAAGGATTATTATGAAAATGTCCAGCGGGTTTCTAGTCTGGCTGATGTTTCTGATGATATTTTTAAGATTACGGTCAATTTCACTCAAGAGACCATTCATCAGCGGGAGGCTTGGCTAAATCAGCATCTAGATGGTGCAACAGCTATGACAACTGGTTTTGAGTCTCTGGACATTGTCCTATCCAATGTTGATAAATCAATAGGGCTAGCCGCTATGTGCCAAAAGCTTGGACTAGCTCCAGATCAAGTGCTGGCTTTCGGTGATAATATGAATGATTATCAGATGCTGGAATTTGCAGGTCAAGCAGTCGCAACAGCTAATGCCAGACAAGAAGTAAAGGCGATTTCTAATCAGGTTATCGGTCATTGTAACGAGGAATCTGTTATATCTTACATGGAAGGACTTGTAGAATAGATGTCGGGTATTAAACTATTAGCTCTAGATTTAGATGGCACTCTTTTTAATAGCAAGAAGGAAATAAGCTTGGAGAACCGTCGTGCCTTAAAGGAAGCCCACGATAAGGGAATCAAGGTTGTGATTACAACAGGCAGACCCCTTGCTGCTATTGGGAATCTCTTGGCAGATCTGGATTTAGTCAGTTCAGAAGACTACAGTATCACCTTTAATGGAGGTCTAGTTCAACGCAATACTGGCCAAATTTTAGCCAAGCACGCCTTGACCTTTGAAGATGTTGAGAAGATTCATGCTGTCTTGGAACCGCTCGGCCTGCCGGTCGATGTCCTCTCAGAAGGAATTGTTTACAGTGTTCCCAGTCGGGGTCAGAAGTCACTCTATCATCTGGCCAATCCTCTTCTGACTTTTGTCGAAATTCCTAGTCTAACTCAATTGCCTAGGGATATTGTTTATAATAAGATTGTCACCGTCTGTCCGGAAGACTATCTCGACCAAAGAATTGCTCAACTTCCAGATAGTTTGCGGCAGGACTATGAGGTCTTTAAATCACGGGAAATCATTCTGGAACTCATGCCCAAGGGCGTTCATAAGGCAGTTGGCCTGCAGCTGCTTTGCGACCGCTTAGGTGTAGAAGCCAACCAGGTTATGGCAGTCGGTGATGAAGAAAATGACCTAACAATGCTGAAATGGGCAGGATTAGGCGTTGCCATGGCTAATGGTGTCGCTTTAGTCAAGGAAACGGCTGATGTAGTAACGAGACGTACCAATGAAGAATCGGGTGTGGCAGAAGCTGTTGACCGCTATATTTTAGAAAAGTTATGACAAGCTTCTGATAAAAAAACTTGTCATGATTAAATAAAAGTAGAGAGAATAAGGAGATCTTTATGGGATTATTTGACCGCCTATTTGGCAGAAAAAAAGAGAAGCAAGAAGAAACAGAGCAAAATTTAGCAAGCTCTGAGGTTCTGGAAGACAGTGTCCAAGTTTCAGAAGAGCTAACCGTTGAAGAACAGCCATCGGATGCGGTTCAGGAGCACAACGATACAACGAATCATTCAGTATCAGAGGACCTTGTGCAGTCTCAAGATAAGACAGAAGTTATACCGGAAGCTCCAGACCCTTCTTGGGTCAAAGATGTTCTTGACTCTGAAAATTTTATGGCAGACTACAATGCCCTCAAATCTTCCTTAGCTGAGGATAATGATATTCTTTCAGAAGCGGTTAGGAGTTCAGAGGACACTGCCAGCCAAGAAATTTCTTCGGAGGTCGCTGAGACTGCAAAAAAGTTTGAACATGAGGAGCCTGCCGATGCGCTAAAGTCACCAGAGACGACCTCTTTAACGACTGACTACCAGCCTCAAGTAGTTTCTTCAGAAGCTTCGTTGACATCACAGTCGTCTCAAACCTACCAAGCCGCTGAAGATAAAGAAGCAGAACCAGTCCCTCAAGCGGGAGAAGCTGCCCAAGCAGCGGATGTTTCAGAGACAGCTCAGTCATCTGTATCTATAGCCGACCCAGTTCAGGGAGCGTCAGCTGTTCCAAGTCAGGAGCAGGAAAATCAATTGGATCAAGATTCAGCCAACGATTCTCAAGTACCCCAATCTGATTTGACGGTTGATTCAGCCAGCTTATCGACTCAAGAAACGGAGCAGGAGAAGTATAACCGTAGTTTGAAAAAGACACGGACGGGACTTGGAGCTCGCCTCAATGCCTTCTTTGCGAATTTCCGTCGGGTTGATGAGGATTTCTTTGAAGACCTAGAAGAAATGTTGATTCTCTCTGATGTTGGTGTGCAGGTGGCAACTAATTTGACCGAGGATTTGCGTTATGAAGTTAAATTAGAAAATGCCAAGAAGACCGAGGATGTCCGCCGAGTAGTCATTGAAAAACTAGTGGATATCTACGAAAAGGATGGTCACTTTAACGAAAAAATTAATTTTCAAGATGATCTGACTGTTATGCTTTTTGTCGGTGTCAACGGTGTTGGGAAAACAACCTCGATTGGTAAGCTGGCTTACAAGTACAAGAATCAAGGTAAGAAGGTTATGCTGGTTGCAGCAGACACCTTCCGAGCTGGAGCTGTTGCCCAATTGGTCGAATGGGGCAATCGGGTCGGCGTGCCAGTGGTTACGGGTCCCGAAAAGGCTGATCCTGCTAGTGTTGTTTTTGATGGTATGGAAAAGGCAGTAGCTGAAGGTGTTGATGTCCTAATGATTGATACAGCTGGTCGCCTGCAAAATAAAGAGAACCTCATGGCTGAGCTGGGGAAAATCAGCCGGATTGTCAAGCGAGTTGTGCCTGACGCTCCTCACGAAACCCTTCTGGCTTTGGATGCTTCAACCGGTCAAAATGCTCTCAGTCAGGCCAAAGAATTTTCAAAGATTACCCCTTTGACCGGTCTCGTTCTAACCAAGATTGATGGAACGGCCAAGGGCGGTGTTGTCCTAGCAATTCGTCAAGAGTTGGACATTCCTGTTAAGTTCATTGGTTTTGGTGAAAAGATTGATGATATCGGTGAATTTCATTCCGAAGAATTTATGAAGGGTCTGTTAGAAGGCCTGATTTAAGTAAATTTGGAAAGGAGCTGGCCATAAGCTTTGCATGGAATTTTCTACACGGATATTCGCCAATGTTTTCTGAGAGATCAGTATTGAATTAATTCATAAGTTTTGAATAAAGTGAAGAGGGTGGGACGACGAAGTCAATTTATATAAAAAATTGGCTCCTATCCCACCCTCTAGTTTTTATGGCTCTATAACTTCTGATGAGAATTTTCCTCACTGCAGTATAGAGCCAATGAAAAAGCCTGCCGCAGAAGGGCAGGCTTTTTTGGCTACCTAATCGCAAAGATAAGGTAGTTAAAGAAGTAGTAGTTAGGATGTAATATTTACGTATCAGATCACTCTTACAGGTCAAATTAGGAAAGAATGATTACATTGGAAAAAGAATAAAAGCAATCTAGAATATAATTTATAAATCTTACACCTAAGACTAGTATAGCTCAATACTAAAAGAAGGCGATAGGAAAATCCTAGAATGATATTTTTTTGTCTTGAAATGTCAAACAATAGTATTGCTATACTAGATTTTAAGACTTTCTTAATAGTCGTGGTTTAAAAGACGCGATAAACATAAGGGTTATCAGGCTGGCTGACGGCTTGGCACTTGGATATTTTCAGGACAGGCAGGCTCTGCTTTAGAGTCTGATTATACTCAATATGGACAGTGCCGGTAGCCTGAACCCAGGTGTTATTAGAATAATGCTGACTATTGCCAGTAGTTGACAAGCCATAAACACCGGAGTCAGCTATGCAGTGGATAATCCCAAAGCGAAAGAGGAATTGATGGTCCTTTTGTTTCGGATCATTGTAAACAAAACCTGTATAGGTAATGGTTTTACCAACAAAGCGGTCTGGATAGAGATAAATCAGCTCCATTACTTCCATATAGTTTTCAGTGGTAATCTCAATCCTATCCTCGTTTAAATAAGGTTTCATTTCCTTTTGCATTTCAGTCTTGTAAGCAGCCGAGGTGAAGTAGGCTGAGGTATCTGGCTTGAGGTATTGGACGGTTGTTCCATCAGCACTGGTTCCGCCAGATGATCCCTCTGCTAGAGGGAAACTGTAGCCTTTGGCCGAAACAGTTGTTGAATTAAGGGTGACTGTTGGTACTAAAAGTCCTACCAAGACCGGAAAAACTAGAATAAAAGGGCTGAATAATTTGGCCCAGCGTCCAGTCAGGTGACTGTGGGTCTTCATCTTTCTCATCCAGATAGTCAGCTGGACAACGGCCAAAAGAAAGGAGAGGATCATAGAAATATAGGCTAGGTAGGAGTAATGAATATTGATATACTGGTTGAGCTTACCTGATAACTGTAGATACATAGTCAACTCAAAATAACCCGCTAAAATCAGAAATCGAATCATTTTATAGCACCCCCACAAGTAGACAATAGATGATAATGACCGTGCTAGAGACCCCAACAAATTGTCCAATAAATCGGACCTTGAAGGACTTGAGCATCATCAGTAGGTTCTTAATGTCAACCATTGGCCCAATCAAGAGGAAAGCCGTTACTGGGCCAATGCCAAAAGTTGATAAGAGACTGGCTCCGATAAAGGCATCGGCTTCGCTACAGAGTGAGAGAATGAAGGCCATCAGCATCATGACTAGAATGGCTAATAGAGGTGTATGCCCAACTGTTCGTAATATCTGAGTTGGAATATAAATCTGCATGGCTGAGGCTACTAGACTACCAAAAATCAGATAACGACCGGTATCAAAGAATTCGTCAACAGCATGAGCCAGAGCGTGAAAGGCCTTCTTTCCCCAACTTATCTGGCTGTAATCTCCATGTTCGTGACTGACATAGTTATCCCTTAAGATATTATCGTTGACGAAGAACCCCAACAAAATCCCCAGACTAACAGCAACAATAATAGCGCCGATTAAGCGTAAGGTCAAAACATAGAAGGAATTTCCGAAGGCTGAGTAGGTCGCAAAAAGCACGATAGGATTAATAATCGGTGCTGTAGTCAAAAAGGGCACAGCCGTATAGCTGGGCACCTTCTTTTCCAAAAAACGAGTGATGATAGGCACAATACCACATTCACAGGATGGAAAAATAAAGCCAACGAAAGTACCAAAGAGAATGCGCAAAAATTTCTGTTTCGGCAGGTATTTATTGACAATATCAGGAGTCAGATAGACTTCGATAAAACCTGATAAAATGGAGCCTAAAAGTACAAAAGGCAGCGCCTCAATGATGATGGACAGGAAGATGGCCAACCATTGGAGGACGCTGTCTGGTAAGTTTTGAAAAATTGCCATAGTATTTAGTTCTTTTCAGATTTTTTTTCATCCTTTTTAGACTTGGGATCATTCCCACCCTCAAAATCAGGGAAGCTGGCAAAACCTTCCAGCATTTTTTCAAGCTCGTCTGTTTTCTTATATTGAATAGCCATAATAATAATCTCCAATCATTAGTGTCTGACCTTATTATACTATAAAAAAGCAAGTGGAACAGCTTTGAAATGCTAAGTGGATGAAACTCATCCCTTTGAAATGCAAAATCATACATCATTGATTCCAGCTTGACATACTTTTGAAGTTCTGCTTTATTCTTGAAGCTTCAACAGATTCAGGGCATGTTTTGCGGCAATCATCTGTGCAGTAAGGAATCCTCTGGTAGTCTTGATAGGCTGCTGGAGGTTTGTGCCTAGAAAATGGCCAGCGAAAATTCCCACCAGCAGTAGCCCCCAATGAATTGTGCAAGGCGAAGCCTTTATGGCTGTTCTGTCCCACTCTCCATTCTTGTTCTCAGTCACTGCGTCTTGCCAGTAAAGCGACAAAAATATATGAGACTGAGAACTATTGTCCGTGTTACTTTAAATTATTATTATTTTTCTCTTACAAGTGATTACTAAAGAGGCTTCAAACTGGAATTTGATGCGGTAAAAGCCAGTAAAGGCCTAAAGAAAAAATTAAGATTTTCACGACGCTTTCTTTATCTATGATATAATAGAAAAAGATTAAAAGGATATAAGGATTATTGATAAAGATGAATCAACAAGAATGGATAGCTTTGTTTGAATCGGTAAATGGCCGAAAGCCAACGCCTGATGAATTAGTAGCTGCTGCCAAAGCTGGTGTCATCCCCACTTCTAAGCATGGTAAATCCAAGGCTAAAGAAGAAGTGAAACAGAAGACCTCAGTAGCTCAAACGGAACGCCCGGTCTTTTCACGCCCAGCTCCTGAAAGAGATGAATTCGGACGAAAGATTAGCTCGTCCAAACTTTCTCAAGCTGAGCGGCCAAAGCCAACCCAAACGCAATCAACTAAGGAAGCAGAACCCAAGCCCAAACAGGTTAGCTCAGCCAGCTCGACAGGTCAGACTGTCAGACGTGCCAGCTTTGGTGGGGTCCATCAGGCCCCACAGGCTTCGGTAACATCAGCCTCACAGCAAGTTGCTGAGCCGGCACGGCAAATGAATCAGGAACCAGAAGCTACCACTAGTGGCCGCCAGACACAGCGAGGTTTTAATCAAACCAATCAGCCTCCAGTCCAGCCAGTTCAAAAGCAAAAGGCTAAGTGGCCAAAAGTCTTAGCCACTCTGGTTGCTCTCTTCTTCTTGGCCCTAGCTGGTGCTGGTGGCTATGCTTGGTGGCGTAACGATTCAGGAAATATCGAAGGAACTTGGGAACTAACCAATTGGCACTACTATAATCAAAAGAGCGGCAAATGGATTGATGCCCTCAACCAGTATGAAAAAAATGACTACAGCTATACAGACTTTGTAACGGTCGATGGTCAAAAACATTTTCAGGAGGACTCCTTCTATTTCAGCAATGACTACAAGTCTTATCCTAATGTTTCTCTGGCCAGCTATCTCGATAATATCTATCAGGTAGACCAGTGGAACAAGGAGATTATCATTGCTCCTTCTGAAAGCAACTACAAAACTCAAGTAACCAAGATTTTAAAGCAGGACCTTAAGGGGTACTACAAAAATAATAAAGGCACCAATGTCAATAAGGACATTTCCAGTATTATTGCCGGCTACAGCTACTCTAGGATGTACTCGGTTCAAGATGATGAATTAACGATTACCACTAAGGATAAATCTGGTCGGACCATCTCCAAGGCTGTCTACAAACGCCTATCCGCAACGAAGGCCAAAGATATGAAGAAAAACTTTAAGCGCATGCAGGCTAAGTTTGAAAAGAATTATCATATCAAATAAAAGAAGGCTGAGACACCCCCCTGCTTTGTTCTAACTATTCAGAGATATGCTAGCTTGATTTAGTATAGTTTGGCAGTCTATCCCGGCCTGCCGCCTTAAGATAGAAGAGTTGCAAAGGTCTGAGTCTTAAATAGAGGAGCGAAGAAGATTGGGATCGCCATTTCAAGACGATTTACAAATTTTTATTCTACTCTCAGCCTTATTTTGTTAAAAAGAAAAGAATAAAAATGAAACGGCAAGAGGGTTAAGAGATGGAAATACAGGAATGGAAAAGATTTTTTGAAAATGTTAATCATCGTCAACCCAGCCAAGATGAAATAGAAGCAGCAATAGAAGCTGGTGTAGTGTCACCGATGGGCAAGGCTTCTGAGCGCCTTAGCTCTGCCGAACTTCAGTCAGCCCTTTCTCAGTCAGCAACAGAGGGATTAAATCAAGGCTTTTCAGCTCAATCTCAATCAGCAGCCAATAATATTCAGCCTAGCTCCACAACTTTCTGGCCGTCCAATCCTCAGAACGAGGCTGAGTTTGGTTCGAACGTCAATCAGGTTCAACCTCAGTTTACTAGCATTTCAGCTCCAACCATGCCAGTCACCCATCCTAAGAAAAAGTCCAAGTGGCCTTGGGTGATTTTAGGGACCCTTGTTGGCCTTCTGATTTTAGTCGGTTTGGTCTTTAGCGGCTATGCCTGGTGGCGAATGGCATCTGGTAATATTGAAGGAACTTGGCAGATGACCAGTCAACAATATTATAATGATGGTGAGTGGGTGGATGCACTCAAGGAATACAAAGACCACGATTATACTTTTTCTAGCTTTGTAACGATTGATAGACAGAATAATCTCAATGAGTACACTTATTACTACGACAACGATTTAGAAAATTATCCAATCATTTCCGTTCAGACCTACCTCAAGAATTACTACCATGTTGATAAATGGAATAAAAGGATTACCGTTAGCCTATCCAAGTCAGATTTACGCGGAAAGGTCAAGAAGACCTTAAGGAAAAAATTCAAAGATTATTACCGTTATACTAATGAGAACAGTCTGGATGACGATTTGGAAAATATTATTGGAACTTACGATAATACTATTAGCTACACGGTAGATGGTGATCGATTGGAAGTTGTTACCAAAAATAAGAGTGGGAAAATTATCCAAAAAACTAGCTATAAGCGCTTATCATCCATCAAGGCCAGCGAGTTAAGGAAAATTTTCAACAATGTCAAAGCTAAATTTGAAGATAACTACAATATTCATTAAAATACAAAACATGTAGACGAGGGTTCTCGTCTTTTTTCATACCTAATTTTGTGATATAATAAATTGTCGTGAAGCCAGTGGTTTCAGCCAATTGCCAGCCAAGAGAGCCTCTCGGCGGCCAGTAAAAAATAAACCATAAAGACAGCCCGTGATTTTCAAGAAAACCAGATGGCCGTCTATCAACTTAGATAAAGGAAGACGATAAACCATGTCTAATAAAACATTTTATGTGACGACTCCAATCTACTACCCATCAGGCAAGCTGCACATTGGATCTGCCTATACGACCATTGCCTGTGACGTTCTGGCCCGTTATAAACGCATGATGAACTATGATGTGCGTTATTTGACTGGGCTTGACGAACATGGTCAAAAAATGCAGCAAAAAGCCCAAGAAGCTGGCATCACTCCTCAAGAATATGTTGACGGTATGGCTAAGGAAGTTAAAGAGTTGTGGAAACTCCTAGATATTTCTTATGACCAATTTATCCGCACCACAGATGATTTCCACGAAGAAGTGGTTGCTAAGATTTTCGAAAAATTGCTAGCGCAGGGCGATATTTATCTGGGTGAGTACACAGGTTGGTATTCTGTCTCTGATGAAGAATTCTTCACGGAAAGCCAATTGGCTGAGGTCTATCGCGATGAAAATGGTAATATGATTGGCGGTGTAGCGCCATCTGGCCATGAGGTTGAAAAGGTCTCAGAAGAATCTTATTTCTTCCGTATGAGTAAGTACGCCGATCGCTTGATTGCCTATTATAAGGAGCACCCAGAGTTCATTCAGCCTGACGGCCGTATGAACGAAATGCTCAAGAACTTTATCGAACCAGGCTTAGAAGATTTGGCCGTTTCGCGTACGACCTACACTTGGGGGATTAAGGTGCCATCAAATCCCAAACATGTTATCTATGTTTGGATTGATGCCCTGATGAACTATATTACCGCGCTTGGCTATGGACAGGAAAATCAGGCTGACTTTGATAAATTCTGGCACAATGATGCTAACCATGAAGTTCTTCACATGATTGGAAAAGACATCCTGCGTTTTCACTCCATCTACTGGCCTATTATGCTGATGGCTCTTGATTTACCATTGCCAACACGTTTAGTAGCGCATGGTTGGTTCGTCATGCAAGACGGCAAGATGTCCAAATCAAAAGGTAATGTTGTTTATCCAGAAATGCTGGTCGAACGCTTCGGACTGGACCCTCTTCGTTACTACCTTATGCGTAGCCTGCCCGTTGGTTCAGATGGGACCTTTACGCCAGAGGACTATGTCGGTCGGATTAATTATGAATTAGCCAACGACTTGGGCAACCTCCTCAATCGGACGGTTGCTATGATTAATAAATATTTTGATGGTTATGTTCCTGCCTTTGCCACAGCCACTGAATTTGATGCAGACTTGGCGGCAGTTGTAGCGGATAATATTTCAGAATATCACCAACAGATGGGAGCTATTGATTTTCCTAAGGCCCTAGAAGCAGTTTGGACCATCATTTCGCGCACGAATAAGTATATTGATGAAACAGCGCCTTGGCTGCTGGCTAAGAATGAAGATCAGAAAGCTCAATTGGCAGCTGTTCTGGCTCACTTAGCCGCTAGCCTACGTGTTATCGCTCACCTCATCCAACCGTTCATGATGGAAACATCCAATGCCATTATGGAACAGCTGGGCTTGGGTAAAGACTTTGATTTAGAAAATCTTAGTTTGGCTGATCTGCCATCGGACATCAAAGTGATTCAAAAAGGAAGGCCTATTTTCCCGCGTCGGGATATGGACGAAGAAATTGCCTATATCAAAGAACAAATGACAGCCGACAAGCCTCAGTCCGAAGAAGAATGGAAACCTGAAGAAGTTGAGCTTAAATCCAGCAAGAGCCAGATCAAATTTGATGATTTTGATAAGATTGAAATCCGTGTTGCAGAAGTTAAAGAAGTCTCTAAGGTAGAAGGATCAGACAAGTTGCTTTGTTTCCGTTTGGATGCAGGCGATGGTGAAGACCGTCAAATTTTATCAGGCATTGCCCAATACTATCCGAACGAGCAAGAATTGGTCGGCAAAAAACTCCAAATCGTTGCCAACCTTAAACCTCGTAAGATGATGAAAAAATATATCAGTCAAGGAATGATTCTCTCGGCTGAACATGAGGGCCAATTGACCCTGCTAACCGTTGATCCTAGCGTGCCAAATGGCTCTGTTATTGGTTAGAGGACCTATGCGTTAAAATAATAAAAAGGTCAGGATTTTTGCCTATCCTGATCTTTTTTATGTTACTCATTAATGATACTTTGAAAGTCAACATGAGATGTCAGTGGTACCAATTTGCCGAACTTTTGAGAGTGGGACAAACAGCCATAATGGTTTCGCCCTACCCACAAAATATTGTAATCTCTGAAGATTGCGTATAAAAGGTCTTGCATCCTATTGGCTATTTTAGATAGAGTAGTTTGCCACAGTGGTTGGGAGTAAGACTTGTTAGTTACGCCAAGAAGTCTTACTCTCTGCACAGGTCATTAGGGGCTTTAGCACCAATGAACACCGCCGGTTGGAAGTCCTTTCCTTGTCTATTTTTGATTTTTTTTGAGTATGACTTTAACTAATCGCTCTAGTAAATTATCTTAGATTTTCTAGCAAGAATGTTATGACCTGCCTTCCTCTTTTTTACAGGCTATTTTGTTAACTGGTAATACTTATTTAAGAGTAAAAATTACTCCTGCTTTATCATTCCGAGTTAGTTTTCATAATCTCCTAATAATCTATTAACCTCTAATGATATTAATCTGTTTTATTATCAGTTACCCATCCAATTATCCATTGATTTTCGATGGCAACAAAGCATAAGGTGGTAAGCGCTGTTGTTTTACCTAGCTATTTACAGGCCGGTTAGATAGCTAAAAATAGGGATAACGAAATCAACAACTAAGCCGATAATGACAACAGCAATAGCCGCCATGGCGCCTTCCAATTCTCCTAACTCTAGAGCAAATGCGGCTCCAACTGTATGACCGGAAGTCCCCAGCCCTAGACCGACGCCGATTTCACTTTTATCAAGTCGGAAGAATTTAACGAGTTTTTTACCTAGGGCATAGATAATCACAGCATTGAGAATGCAAGCCATAGCGGTAACGGCTGAATTACCTCCAATGGCGCTAGCGATGGGTAGAGCGATGGCAGTTGTTGCAGCCTGTGGCAGCATAGAAGCAGTGCTGACATGGCTGAGTCCAATCATTTTGGAAATGCTGACGATAAGGATTAAGGAAATGACCATGCCTAGCGTTAGGCTGGTAAGAATTTCCAACCAGTATTTTTTAATGGTGGCATTCTTCTTATAAAGGGGGACAGCAAAAGCGATAGTGGCTGGATTGAGGAACCAGAAAATCAAATCACCACCAGGCTTATAAGCTTGCGTGTAGAGGGTTTTAACATCGGTTCCTAATCCCTTAGCCAGTAAAATCAAGAGGATAATGCCGGCAACCATGGCAAAGAAAAGAGGTTGCAAGAGAAAGAACCCCTTGCTCTTTTTGAAGAGATATTGACCGATTGTATAGAGAATCAATGAGAAGCAAATACCGAAAATAGGTGTTTTCAATAGTTCCATTTTATTTACCCTCTACTTCCTTGGCAAATTTTTTCGATGGACGAAAATGAAATTTTTCTGCTAGGTCCGTTAAACTGACTTTCCTTAGAGATAGAATGGCACGGGTAACATAGGTAACGATAATCAGCATACCAACTGTTGATAGTCCGATGACCAGCACTAACTGTAGCCCTTCTGCCTGAAGGATATTGAGATTGGCAGCGATGGAAATGCCTGATGGAACGAACATAAAGCCAATCATGCTAATAAGGAGGGAGCCTAAAGAGTCTACCCATTCTACCTTGATAAGATGACTGCTGAGCAAGCCATACATTAAAAGGAGTCCGATAACAGTAGCAGGAATTGGCAAGGCTTTTGGCAGCAGCTCAGAGATGATTTGGGAAACCAAAAGAATGGCTGTATAGATAGACATTTGGATAAACATAGGTGCTGATTTTCTTTGGCGGGTTTCAGTCGTTTTTTTCATGATGCAGATATCTCCTTCCTTTGTTGAACGACTTTATTATAAAAGATTTTTTAGTAAACGTTTTCAATTTGGAGCCCGATTGCGAAAAAAAGAAGCTGAAATGCAATTTTCAACTTCTCAACGGCAAGATAAATTTTTGAGCTTATGGTGAATCATTTTACAAGGTAAGGTGGTTGTTTAATGCTTTTAAATAGGAGCGTCCAACAGGGAATTTTTCCCCATTAGTCATGACTAGTAAAAGAGTGTGGTTAAACCAAGGCTGGATTTCTTTAATCATTTCAAGATTGACAATGGTATTGCGGTGAATCTGTAAAAAGTTGGGAGATACCGCCCGCTTTTTAAACCAATTGAGGGGCTTTTTGACAGTATAACTGCTATCTTTAGTGCTGACGGTTAGCTCTCCATCTTCAACACTGGCTGCAACGATATCGGGTAGCTTTAAGACAACGCTGCGATCGGCTAGTGTCAAGGTCAATAATTCGACACTTTTTTGAGGCTTAACAGCAGCTGTTTCAGTTATGTTTAACTGTTGTATCTTTTGCGCTTTAGCGAGTGCTTTATCAATGCGTTCTTGCTCAAAGGGTTTTAGAACATAATCTACAGCATTACTGTCAAAAGCCTGAACAGCGTAGTCGTCGTAGGCAGTAGCAAAAACAACCAGAGGGGGCTGGGCCAGTTGCTCTAATTGATTAGCCAGAGTAAAGCCGTTTTCCTCACTGAGGGAGATATCCAGAAAAATCAAATCAATAGCCTGACGAAAGAGAATTTTTTCCGCTGAGCTAATATCTTCTGCCTCGAAAATCTCCGGTTGAGCAATCTGGGAGCTGTTTTGGATGAGGAAGCTTAATTCCTGCCGAGCTAGCTGTTCATCATCAAGAATCAGAATTTTCATGTTTATCATCTCCGATAGTGGTGTGCTTAGGGATAGTGTACCAGACAATGGTTCCCTCAGGGCCACTGTCAAAATGCAGACGGCTAATACTGCCGTAAAGGAGGGTAAGGCGATTGTTGAGATTAACTAAGGCTGTTCCTGATCCTGTACTTTCTGCGACGATTTCCTGTCCCAATTTATCAATGATAGCAGAAGAAATCCCTGTTCCATTATCCTTGACAGCTATTTTGTAGCTATTTTGTTCATCTGTGATGGTGATAAGAATACGATTGTCAGTCTTACGATCTTTAAAAGCGTGGCGAACAGCGTTTTCAACTAAAACCTGAAGTCCAAAGGGCGGTAAAGTTATAGATTCAGGAACTGTAATGTCATAGTCCAGCTGATATTTGTCGGGGAAGCGGAGTTTTTCAATATTCATATAAGCGTCCACATGGGATTTTTCTTGCTCTAAAGTGACCTCGCGGTCTTGACCGCCCTGCAGGCTAGTTCTAAAAAAGGTACTCAGCTGCATGAGAGCGTAGCGCGCCTTGCTGGCATCGATGCGGATTAGGGCACTAATGGTATTGATAGCATTGAAGAAAAAGTGGGGGTTGATTTGGGCTTGAAGGGCCTTAATTTCAGCAATACTAGCGAGTTTATTCTGCTCCTCGGCAATGCCTATGGCCAGTTGACCTGAGAAGATTTGTGCTAAGCCTAGAGCTAAATTTTCTTCTACCTCTGTTATTTGCTTATCACCAGCGAAATACATTTTTAAGGCACCTACAGTTTTGGCGTTAATCTTGAGGGGAACGACAATAGCAGAATTGAGAAGACAGTTTTTATCGGGACAAGAGATAGATGACTTATCCAAGGCGATTTGAGATTCTCCGCTTAAGATAACACTCTTGGAGAGATCAGTTTTGACAGGCTGCCCAGAAATATGATGATCTTGTCCTATCCCGATATGGGCCAGAACATTAGTACGATCAGTCAGCCCTACGGCATCAAAGTTGGTATGAGCTTTGATAATAGTACAGACTTTGGCTGCCGATTGCTGACTCAGCCCCTGTCGAAGGTAAGGCAGGGTTTGGCGTGTTAAATCTAAGACATCACGTGTCTGGACGGCGCGCAGTTGTTGCTCATTGGAAAGATAGGTCTTAAGAATAGCCAGAAACAGGGTTGATCCTAGACAGTTGAGCAGCATCATAGGAATAACAATCAGTTTGACCAAATCCCAGCCTGTAAAGATGCCAACGAAAAGCATCTGAATAGACTCTGCCAACAAACTGATAAAAATCACTTGGGCCGTAGATGGATAGAGCCTTTTCCCCCTTAGATAATCGCCGATACGGCCACTGAGGTAGCCGACCAGAGAAGAACTGATAATGTAAAAGGCGCCGGAAAAATTTCCTTGGAGGAAGCGATGAATCCCGCCGATAAAGCCTACCACCGTACCAACCAGTGGGCCGCCTACTAGACTGGCGGTTGTAATAACGAGTGTCCTAGTATTGGCCAGTGAATCTGAGTGAGAAATAGAGGTGAGAATTGGTCTTTCAACCAAGCTTCGGTCTCCTCTGATTTCGATTCCTGTCATATTAGAGATAATGACAAAAATGCCAAAGATGATCATTAAAGCAATTTTTTCACGTTTGGACCGCTCAACAATCAGCTGTCGAAAGTAACTGTTATTGACAAGTAAGAAGGCTAGGATCATAATAATTCCCAGCCTTTGGAAAAGCAGAATCATTAACATAGTGAGAGCCTCCCTTAGCTGCCTGTTGTACGGCTGTGTCTAGTCTCCATTTTACTATTAGAGAAATCTAGTCAGTGTAGATATCTTAATCCATGATAATCATACTAATGGCACTGACATCTTGAATAATTGAATTGACGAAAGAATTTGCTAGAACTAGCTTCGTTAAACGGATACTAAATACATTCGAGGAAGAAGATGCGATAGCTAGATAATAATCATGGCTGTGATTGGCTGCTGTCCACTTTTGATGGGACACACGCGCCCTATCATTGCAGCCTACCCTTCATGTCTGCAATCTAAACGGAGACTGACTTGAGCAGATAAAACTCTTTGGCGCTACCTTTGACCACTTTACTGTAAAGGTAGTCTCTCTGCATCGCTAGTGGTAGCTTTCCTTCTGTATCAATTTTCGTTTCGCCATATCTGTGCTTGGGCCGGCAGAAAAGTGTATTCTGAGTCCACAATACCGACATTCCTATCAAAAAAGTGGATTTTTAATCGGCTTCCTCCCCGATCTTGTGCCTCTATTGTAAACGTTCTCTTTTACATTTTCAACTGGTAAATGGTTCCCATACTTTTTAAATAGGCGTAAATAAAAAGGCTAAAAAGCAATAAGCCCTTGTCTCATTAAGTATTTGCGCTAGTTGGTAGGGGCGTTTAGTCAGAAGTGAAATAAAAAATCCAGAGTGTTATAATGAAGTTAACTGTAAAGATCAAGATAAACAATGAGGATACGAAACAACTATGAGTCCATTCCATGCCTCTGTTGTTGTGGAAAACCTTGCAATAGTCAAGCGACTAAACATGCATAACACTTGAGAATGGGACAGAAGTCAATTTTTTATATAAATCAACTTCGCCGTTCCCCCTCTGTACAGTTGATTAGGATGGCCGCTAACAATTGCGGAGTAGTTAAACAGTCCAGTGGACTGTTTAAGGGGGTGCCTTAAATGGGGACTGCACCCCAAGATAAGGACCTTCCCAACCACTGCGTTAAACTATTATTACTGCAAAAAAATAGAGAGCTGGAATACTTTTTCCCAGCCTCCATAAACTTATTTTACGAGGAGGATAAGTATGAATTTTTTGAATCCTTGGGATCATATTAAAATATACTCGTTACAAAGAAAGGATAATTTTAATTTTTTTGATTCTAGAATCCATATATTATTTGTTTTAGATGGAGAAGTCGAAGTAAAGATAGATAATAAAACGATCATCCTTAAGAAGGATAATTTTTATATTATTCCTAAAGCAGTAGCTGTAGAAGCCACCCTGAAAACAGGGAAAGGTTTTCTATATGTTCTAGACTACTTTTCAAAAAATGATAAGGAGAACTATTCTTATGCCTTTAGGGGGAATAATATTGACCAAAGTAAGCCTACGGACTCTAATTTAATTTATTACCTTAAACAAATTTTGCTTTCAAAAATTGCTCCTAGTTCTAACACACAGACTGCTATTCTTCAAAAGTATTTTTCTCTTTTGGTTCTCCTAGAAGAGTACTATCGTGTTGAACTGAGACAACGAACTGATAAAAATATTAAAAGTCAGATAGAAGATATAAAGTTCTATATTGATAATAATTTTGAGAAAGAAATTCGATTGTCGGACCTAGCAGAGCAACTGTATGTAACAGAACAATATTTGTCTCGAATTTTCAAGGAACAAAATGGAATTGGAATTTCAGAGTACCTCATAAAATGCCGTTTGGCAAAAGTTAGGCAGCTATTGCTAGAAACTGATGATAGTATTACTGATATTGCTTATTCGTCTGGATTTTCGAATATCAATTCTTTTAATCGTCTTTTTAAAAAGTACCAAGGTGTAACACCCAGTGAATACCGTTTTGAGATAAAGAAAAATTTAAAAATAGAAAAAACTTCAGAAGAAGAAAAAATAGTGGACTTTGAGGAGGCTAAAGAATATTTAGTAGATAGCTCATATACTACTGAAAAAGAAAGAATTAGCATTAATACAGAAGTAGATCCAAGTTGGTCAGTTGAAAAGCAGCAAATGATGATTAATTTGGGATACGCTGGCGATTTAATATACGGTTCGTTGGTCAAAGAGTTAGCTTCCCTGAATAATTTTACGTCATTTGACTACGGTCGGACTTGGGGAATCTTAAGTGATTCAATTTTACACCAGAGAGATGATAGATTTGATTTTACCAAAGTAGATGAGATCTTACAAAATATATTAGATTTGAAACTAATTCCGTTCTTAGATTTAGGATTTAAGGGTAAACAAATTCACGAATCGATTTCTAAAGTTGTGAATCAAGAAAACTTTGAACTTCCTAATAATCAATTTTCAGATATACTAGAGCGTTATCGAGTATTCATGGAACATATTGTAGAACAATTCGGTTATGAAAATGTCCGACGATGGAAAATTGAAATTTGGAAGCCCAATCATTACGTCTTAGAAACTTTAGAAACTGAAGGATTAAAAAAGTTGGTGCTTGAAGATACTATTCTTGATATATCAAAGAATAGTGGCTATTTTTATTTTTTCAGTCAAGTGAAGACTCTAATACAAAGTATTATTCCCGAAATAGCAGTTGGGGGCAGTGGTCTTAGTTTAGATTTAGAAAGGCAGGATTATCAATCTTTTATTGAGGAGTGGTCGAATGAAGAAATAAAACCTGACTTTTTAACGGTTAGCATGTTTTCGTTTGATGGACTAAAACACAGGCCACATAGTAAGCGGTCATCAGCAGTTATTTCAGCAAACACCCATCTTTTTAAAGAACTTCTACAAAATATAAAGGAATGTCTAGATGAATCTAAATTATGCTCAACGATAATCGTGTCAGAATTCAATGTTACCATTAGTTCCAGAGATCTGATTAACGATACAGCATTTAAAGGTCCATATATCCTTAAGAACTTAATTGATATTTGGGGAATTTGTGAAATTGTTGGCTATTGGTTGGCTTCTGATCAATCCTTTTCAACTATAGATGTTAATAAGCAAGAAATTTTTGGGGGTAGTGGTTTAATTTCTAAAAATGGGATTCCGAAACCAAGTTTTTTTGCTTTTGACTTTTTAAATAATTTAGAAGGGAAATTACTTTATCAATCTGAGGGTGTTGTAGTTATAAAAAATCAAAACAAAATTTCATTATTACTCTATCATTATTGTCATCTGAATAATTTGTACTATTTTGAAGAAAATAGAAATTTAACCAAATTGACAATAGGAACTATTTTTGATGATGATGGAAAAACAGTTTACCAATTTGAAATCGGACAACTAAAACCTAATAGCGTATATAAGATTAAGTCAAGATACATGGGAGTTAATCACGGTGCTTTCTTGACGCAATTAAATGGCTTGAGCTTGGATGATCACTTTAGTCAAGAAGAGGTAAATTATCTCAAACTTAGATGTATACCTGAATTATCAAGGGAAAAAAGTAAAACGAATTTAAATGGAGAGCTAAAATATCAGGTTGAGTTAGAGCCACATGATATGGTTCTAGTGGAAATCGAAAAATAATATGTAAAAACAATGGTCTTTTTTTAAACAAAAGAGATCGTTGTTTTTTTTTAGACAAAAATGTATTGCTTAAATATTTAAAAGCGATAAGTGAAGCGATTACATTTTTGGCAAAATAAAGATGCCGAGTATTGTACAATGCAAAAATTATATTTGGAGGTTCTTTAAAATGGAGGAACAAAAAAAGCTCAGTAATCTTACTATGATTATGTATGGTATGGGTGATTTGGCTAGTCAATTTGTTTGGACATTTGTTGGGACATACCTAACCGTCTATTATACGGATATTGTTGGGTTAGCTCCTGCAGCAGTTTCAGCAATTATGTTCATTGCTCGTATTTTTGACGCCTTTAATGATCCTGTGATGGGGGTTATTGCTGAAAGAACAGAATCAAAATGGGGTAGATTTAGACCCTACATTATATTTGGTTCACCATTTTTAGTTGTATTTAGTGTCTTAACATTTACAGGTCCCTTTGGAAACGGAACATCAGGAGTTGCTTGGGCAGCATTCACATATATCATTGCTGGCTTACTTTATACTTTAGTTACAATACCTTATGGAGCTATGGCTGCCGTCATGACCACGGACGATCAAGAACGCAATACGCTGAATGCTTATCGATCAATTGGGATGAATGCAGGTATGATTATTGTAAATTCATTATCTGTTCCAATTATGCTATTCTTTTCAAAAGGCTCAAAAACTGCAACTAGTTCAGGATATTTGATGACCGCTCTGATCTATGCGATTGTATCATTACCAATTTTCTACGGAGTCTTTAAAACAGCGAGAGAAGTTGTAAAACCCATTCGTTCAGAAAAAGTTCCATTAAGTGTTACTTTAAAAAATATTGTGGGTAATAAATACTTAATGATTGTATTTGGGATCATGATTCTTCAAATGACTGCCTATATGGGGAGGATTGCCATAACATCATACTACGTTATTTACTGTTTAGGTAGTTTTGCATTAATTTCACTATTAATGACTATTCCTTCTATTGGAGGTGTAATCTGTTCTTTATTTATCGTTCCTTTGATTAAAAAGTTTGGGAAACGAACAGTTCTGGCAGGATCTATGATGATTCAAGGTATTGGCTTAATAATTGTTTACTTTTCTGATTTTTCGAATATTATATTGATTATCATTGGGCACATCATTTTTGGTATCTTTAATATGGGTTACCCAATCACCTTAACGATGGTTGCTGATTCGGTTGATTACCAAGAGCTACAAACTGGTGTTCGTACAGACGGTACTGCTTATGCAACTTATGGATTAGCAACAAAAGTCGGTAATGCTGTGGGTGGTGCAGTAGGTGTCTTGGCCTTGTCCTACATGGGGTACAGACCAAATGTTCAACAAACACCTAGTACTCAAGCAGGAATTAACTTAATTGTAAATTTGGTTCCTGCAATTCTATTCATTATTGGTGCAGCTATAGCTTACTTTATGTGGGACCTTTCAGCAGAACGAATGGATGAAATTCATCTCCAATTAATGGATAAACGTGAAATTCGTGCCAATGTTGATGAAGTATCAGAAGAAATTGTGGTAAGTGACGAGAGAATATATGCCCCCGTTTCAGGTAAATTCATTTCTCTGGAAAATGTAGACGATAATGTATTTGCAAGTGGTGCACTTGGACAAGGATTTGCAATTAAGCCGGACTCCAGCATTCTTGTGTCACCAGCAAATGGTATCGTTACAAGTGTTTATTCAACAGGACATGTTTATACATTGAGAACTACAAATGGTGCCGAACTCTTGATTCACTTGGGCTTGGGAACCGTTGCACTAGATGGCAAGGGATTTGCTAAGACTGTTAAAGTGGGCGATAAAGTTCAGGTTGGGCAACAATTAGGCGCATTTGATAGAGATGTTATTGAAGGCGCAGGCTTAGATGATATTGTATTAGTCCTTGTCACAAATACTTTAGATTACAGCTCTATCACAAGTCTGGTTCAAGATGGTCAGGTATCAGTTGAGGATGCCTTACTACAAGTTAAGAAATAACTTTAATAATGAGGATGGGAAACAAAGTCTTATCCTCATTTTTGTTACCAATTCTTACACCCAAAAGTTCTTAGAGATAGAACATCCGATATTCTTTAAGAGAAAAGGGAATTGATAATGGGCGTTCCCTTATAGTTTTATACAAGCTGATATTGAATTACTGAGGTTAGTTCTTCTACCATCAGCATTTATATAGATAAGTCGTTTATGTTTAAATAATATCATTAAAAATGATACTTTTTTGCATTTATATAAGAATAGAGAATAAATACCACAAAATCAGGAGAACAAGGAAGTTTAAAAATGAGAAGTTTTATGGTGAATTTGGTCTTATAATAATAGGCGTAAATGATAATAGAATATGGAGGAAGTTATCATGAATAAATTAAGATTCGGTATCATCGGTTGTGGTGGTATTGCTAATAGCAAGCATTTTCCTGCACTTGCTAAATTGTCTGATAAACTCGAAATTGTAGCTTTCTGTGACATTATTGAGGAACGTGCTCAAAAAGCTGCTAAAGAATATGGTGTGGAAGGTGCTCTTGTCACAACTGACTATCATGACATTGCTAACCATCCTGATATTGATGTTATCCATGTCTTGACACCAAATGTATCTCACTCAGAAATTACTGTTGCTTCACTTGAAGGCGGTAAGCATGTTATGTGCGAAAAACCAATGGCTATCAACTATGAAGAAGCAAAAGCCATGCTTGATGCTGCTAAACGTACTGGTAAGAAGTTGACTATCGGTTACCAAAATCGTTTCCGTGCCGATTCGCTAGCTACTAAGGATGCTTGTGAAAATGGTGAACTGGGCGATATTTACTTTGCAAAAGCTCATGCTGTTCGTCGTAAAGGTGTTCCAACTTGGGGTGTCTTTCCAGACAAATCTAAACAAGGCGGCGGACCGCTTATTGATATCGGCACTCACGCCCTTGACTTGACTTTGTGGTACATGGACAACTACGAACCAGCTATGGTACTTGGCTCAACCTACCAAAAATTGAAAGATAATCCAATGGGAAATATGTTTGGCCCTTGGGATCCAGAAACGTTTGAAACAGAAGATTCAGCCTTTGGTCTTATTAAGATGAAAAACGGAGCAACTATCTTCCTTGAAGCTGCTTGGGCACTCAATATGATTAACCCTAAAGAAGCCCAAGTAACCCTTTGTGGAGATAAAGGTGGTGCTGAAATGTTTGGCGCAGCTTTCATGGATAAAGGTTATGTTGTTTTCAATAAAGCCGCACATGGTCAATTGGAAGAAACAAAACCTTCTGAAGCGGGTGGTGTTTTTGGATTTGCAGGTGCAAGTCTCGAACAACGTGATGCGGAGGCTCAACAATGGCTTGATGCCATCATTAACGATAAAGAACCAATGGTTAAACCTGAACAAGCAATAGTTGTAACACGTATTCTTGAAGCTATTTACAAATCAGCTGAAACTGGTCAAGTCGTTGTTTTTGATGACTAAGTGAGATGAATTGGCATGAGGTTAAGAACATGACAGAAAAGAAATTACATTTTGGTATTATCGGTTTTGGCTTTATGGGGCAAACTCATGCCAAAATGATTACGGAAGATTTAGAGTATGCAGAATTAGTTGCCGTTTGTGACATCAATAAAATGCAATTAGAAAATGCTAAGGACGGTTATGAAACCTATTTAACTGCGGATGAATTGCTGCAAAATGATGTTATTGATACAGTGATTATTGCAATTCCTAATCACCTTCATTTAGATATGGTAAAAAAGGTGGCAGCAGCAGGAAAAGATATTATTTGTGAAAAGCCTGCTGCTCTGAATGCAAAAGAATTTGAAGAAATGCAAGCTGCTGTTGAGAATGCAGGGGTACGGTTCACAATTCATCATCAACGCCGCTGGGATCAAGATTATTGTATTGCTAAAGAAATGTATCAAAGTGGTACTCTCGGAAAAACCTATACCATTCAGAATAGTTTGTATGGCTTCAATGGGAATATGCATGACTGGCATATTTATCCTGAATTTGGTGGTGGTATGCTATATGACTGGGGCGTTCATCTCTTGGATCAAATGCTCTACATGGTTGATAGTGAAGTTGAAGCCGTCTATGCAACCGTTAAGAATGTGATTAACAAGGATGTTGATGATTATTTTAATATTCAACTCCAATTCAAAAATGGTGTAACAGGGCAAGTCGAACTTGGTACTTATTTCTTAGATAATTCAGATGGCTGGTTTGAGCGGCACTGGTTCCTTGGTGGTAACAAAGGAAGTGCCAAAATCGATGGCTTTCACCCAGAAGGACACATAACTCGAACAACAGATTTGCTTCATAATGTTCCTGGACAAATTACCATGACAGCAGCCGGTCCCACTCGTTCGTTTGGTCCAGCTCCTGAAGGCCGTATTGTGACGGAATCCCTTCCAGAAGTTAACGTTAGCCATAAGATGTATTTTGATCGCTATTATGACTATGTGGTAGGTAAGGGAGAATTGGTTGTGAAGCCAGAAGAGATCTTACGACTAATGAAATTAGTGGATGCCATTCGTGTATCTGCAAAAGAGCATCGCAGTATTTCCTTCGAATAAGTGATAAGTTTGGAGTTCGCCTATTGAGCGGACTCTCTGTTAATAGAAAGTGTGAAAAAATGAAACTTGGATTAGTCTCAGCAATTTTAGATCATAGTTCATTTGAAGAATTAATTGATATTTGTGCTGAAAATGGCTTGGAATGTGTCGAAGTAGCTTGTTGGCCACAAGAAAAAGCAAGTCGTCGCTATGCAGGAGTATCACATATTGATGTCGCTAATTTAGATGCTGACAAGGCTGAAGAATTAAATAGTTACGCGGCAAACAAGGGGGTTGAAATATCGTCATTAGCCTATTATCCCAACCCATTAGATGAAAATTTGGAAAAACGGCAAGAAGTCATTGCTCACTTGTACAAGGTTATTGATGCCTCGGCGTTGATGGGGGTTAATATGGTGACAACATTCATCGGACGCATGCCTAGTAAGGCTGTTCCTGAAAACTTAGAGGAAGTTAAAAAAGTGTGGCCTCCAATTATCGAATATGCTGCCAAAAAAGGAGTAAAAATTGCTATTGAAAATTGTCCGATGCTTTTTACAGAGGATGAGTGGCCAGGGGGCCAAAACTTGATGACCACACCTGCTATTTGGCGTCAAATTTTTAAAATTCTTCCTTATGATAATTTTGGGATCAATTATGATCCATCGCATTTTGTATGGCAACAAATTGATTATATTGCTCCACTATATGAATTTAAGGATAAAATCTTCCATGTCCATTATAAAGATATCAAACTTTTATTGGATAAATTGAAAGACGTTGGTGTAATGGCGACGCCTCTTCAATATATGAGTCCTAAATTACCGGGATTGGGTGATGTTGATTGGGGAAAATATGTATCAGCTTTGACTGATATCGGCTTTGATGGCTATACCTGCATAGAAGTAGAGGATAAATCTTTTGAAAAGGACGATCAAGCTGTTCTAAACTCAATTGCGCTAAGCACACGTTATCTTCGTCAATTTGTCATTTAGAAAGAGGGATATCATGAGTATCAAAACCGCTGTAAGTTTATATAGCTTACAAGATGAATTTATGAATGGTCGGATGTCTTTGGAAGATATCATGGCCTATCTTGATGAAAATCAAGTGCAAGGATTTGAAATTTTACCAGATCAAATGTTACATGGAACACCTCATCCCACCGAGGGGACTTTAACGGAATGGGATCGTATTCTTGCTAAAACGAAGTCCAAACCAGTTTGTGCCGATGTCTTTTTGAACACTAATCTTTACAATAACCGGACACTGACCGAAAAAGAATGTGTTGATTTGCTGATTGATGAAATCAAGCTGGCTCACCGCCTTGGCTTCAAATTGATTCGATTGGTATCAATGGTTCCAAGCTTTGTAATAGAACCACTGCTCCCATACGCAGAAAAATATGATGTAGCTTTTGCTCTAGAAATTCATGCTGGTATGAGCTTTAATGAACCTGCTACAGCGAAATTCATTGAAGAAATGAAACGTGTCAATTCTCCTTACTGCGGTATTGTCGTTGATACAGGTATTTTCTGCCATGCTATTCCACGCGTCTTCAATAACTTTAATGAAAAAGTCTTAGGTGTTGATCGCGGAGTGATTGATTTGTTCAATGCACAATTTGATAAAGGACTAGACGGGACTCATCTAATCGATCGCAATCGTAAGATGGTGCCAGAACTTGAAAAGTTTGCTACTCCTAAAAACATGCCTTACATTATGCTGGCAGATGGCTATGAAAACACACCATTGTCTGCACTTGATGAATTGATGCCTTATATTAAGCACTTTCATTTTAAACTGTGGGAAATGACAGAAGAAGGTATCGAATATTCTATCGATTATAAGAAGATTTTGCAGTATCTCCACGATCAACATTACGATGGTTATGTCGCAACCGAATATGAAGGTAATCGCTGGATTTTGCCGGGCAATCCAATGGTAGAAAAAGAACAGGTAGCTGCTCATCAAAAACTCTTGCGTGACCTGATTGCTGAGATTGAAGGATAGGAGGAGACAAATGTTTGATAATAATGTCTTTAAAAAGGATTCTTGTAAAAATACAGTAGTAGACGGCAAAACTGTCGGTTTTGAGTTGGAAACGTTCATTACTTACTATCGTGCTATTCCTTTGTCAATGGTTAATGATATTCGAGTTAAAGTTGATGGTACTGAGGTACCGCGTGATGCTATCCGCTGCAGCGCAGAAGGAGAAGATTGGTTCACACTTGATGAGATGACAACGGTTACCACTTATAAGTGGGAATACGATGTCCCTTTGAAAATTCGAGTGACTCAGGAAGAAGGGTTATCTTCGGGTGAACATGATGTTGAGTTAACTGTTGTTACTCGTACAGCGTATATTCCAATCCCAATTAAAGGTGTCAATACTAGAAAAGTTGTGATTGCATAAATTCTAAAATCCTGCGCTGTGGTTGTGCAGGATTTTCTTTTGGAAGGAATTGCGGATGAGTAAAATAAAAATCGTAGCAACGGACTTAGATGGTACCCTTTTAAACAATCAATTACTACTTTCAGATAGGAATTGTATTGCACTACATCAGTTAAAGAAAAAAGGTATCCATGTAGTCCTGTGTTCAGGTCGCCCTTTTAATGGAGTGAAACATTTATTAACTAAAATTGGCCTTGATGGGGCGGATTATACAATTTCTTATAACGGATCTTTGATCCAAACAGCTGATGGACGCGAAGTCCTTCATTATGCGAAACTATCTCCTTATGATTTTCAAAAATTGAATGAGCTTTTTACAAAATTTGGATTAGGTTTACATGCGATGACGATGGATAGGATGTATAGCTATAATCAGGAAGTTCATCCATTGACTATTCGAGAGTCATACTTAGGTAAGCTTCCCCTTACAGTTTTACGGACTAACATAATTGTTCAAAAACCAATTATAAAGCTGATGGCCGTGGGAGACGGTCAGCGAATTGATCAGGCTATGGCACAATTACCAAAGGAATTTGCTGATCGCTTCTCTTTCAATAAAAGTGAAGATTTCTACTTGGAAATCATGCAAAAAGGAGATAATAAAGCTAAAGCCTTACAAATTCTCATGGAAAGACTTGGGTTATCACCGGAACAGCTTATGGCATTTGGGAATAATCAGAATGATTTAGAAATGATTCGTCTGGCCGAAGTAGGTGTTGCTGTAGAAAATGCAGTCCCTGAACTAAAGAAGGTTAGTAATTTTTTAACGGAAAGTAATGATCATGATGGTGTAGCTCTATTTTTAGAGCGTTATGATATATAAATCAGAATATAAGGAAGTGTAAACATGAAAAAAATTATTGGTATTGATTTAGGCGGTACAAGTGTAAAAATAGCTATTATCTCTCCAAGTGGGGACATTTTAGAAAAATGGAGCATTCCGACAAATGGATTAGATAATGGAAATAACATTGTCTTTGATATTATTCACTCAATTCAGGAACATTTTGAGTTGCTACAATTGTCTGAAAAAGATTTTCTAGGTATTGGAATGGGATCACCAGGGAAGGTAAATCCAGTTGAAAAAACAGTTGTTGGGGCTTATAATCTTGGATGGTCACGTTTACAGCAGATTGGAAAGGTATTCGAAAACATATTTCCTCTTCCATTTTTTATTGGAAATGATGCCAATGTCGCTGCGCTGGGAGAGCAATGGAGAGGTGCAGGGAAAGGGGAACGTGATGTGGTTATGTTTACTTTGGGAACAGGAGTTGGAGGAGGAATTGTTGCAAATGGCCAACTAGTCACGGGTTTCGGAGGGGCTGCAGGAGAGATTGGGCACTTAAAAGTGGATACCGAACAGAGGTTTACTTGTACATGCGGGGGAAAAGGATGCTTAGAAACAGTCGCCTCTGCAACAGGAATTGTAAACTTAGCTCGCTATTTTTCAAAAGAATACGAGGATGTTTCAAGTATAAAGAAGGCAGTTGACGATGGAAATGATATTACCTCTAAAGAGATTTTTAATTCAGCCCAAAAAGGTGATGTACTTGCTAATACGATCGTAGATCAATTTGCTGGCTATCTCGGGCTGGCGTTATCTCATGTGGCCAATACTTTAAGTCCAAGTCATATTGTAATTGGCGGAGGAGTCTCCGCAGCAGGTGAATTCTTGCGCCAAAAGATTGCTGAAAAAACTTACGAAAATATCTTTCCACAAATCCGAGATAGATGCCAAATTTCTCTCGCTGAACTGGGTAATGATGCAGGTGTTATTGGTGCATCAAAATTAGTATTACTGGGAGTCAAGAATAATTAATGAAAAGCATAGATTCAAAAATAATTTGGATTACGAGTAAAAATAATTTGTAACATAATCAATTTTTAATGATACAATTTTCTGAACTAGTCTAGTGTTGTAAAAAGGACTATAACTTAGAATAACTATATTTAGTTTTGTCGCTGCTGAGAAGACCCCAAATGGTCTTCTTTTTGATTTTTAGCAGTGTAGTCACTTATTATAGGAAACTGTTATACAGCTTTAGATGAAAAAATAGATAAAACAGAGTTTACTTAAAAAATGCAACGCTATATCGTCAAAATAAGAGATAAATGGCTTAATCAGGATTGTAGTTCTTAGAGAGATATAACGAGGGAGATTGCGCCAATGTGAGATTTTTATGAAGATGTTTAACAGTTTGGCCTTTATCCATAAGGAAAATTTATCGTGGATGATAATAAATATAGATTGGGCAGATGTTTGAAGAGATGATAAAATTAAAGCAAATTTGATAGGTATTGAGCCTGTCTATGATGTTGTGGATTCAAACTTACTTTTCTAGGCCTTTTGGTGCTTTTGTAGCAAGTAGCCTAACATTCATAGCATTGTTCAGAGGCTTTGTGACACGACGTTTGGTTAGTAAAATCAATTAACCAAACGGAGTTAGTGAGAAGGATAGTCAAGTCACCCTAGTGATTGGTATTTGCTATCAAGTACGAAGCACTTAGATAACCAGCCTCTGCCGTATCTTGTTAATGGAACCCAGGACTGATCCTTGGGAGCAATGATAGTTGATACCTTCATTACCGGCTGGTTTGATGCAGTGGGTGATTGGCTGTACTTATGTCTACGCGATAGCGTCCATCCTAATCATCATCCTTGCGGAGGCAAAACGGTGAGAGCGATTGTTCCACAATACCGATTTCTGTCTTACTCGCGATTTCTTTGTCAGTAATTTTCGCTAAAGCGAATCGTCCCTTAGTATCTTAGTAAAGGAGATAAGTTTATGGTTAATCGTAAAAAAGAGTGGGTCTTAAAGGCCTTTCATGGAGAACCTGTAGATAGAGTACCAGTTGGTTTTTGGTACCATTTTTTGCCAGAAGAAGAATTAGGACGAGGACTTAATAGTCGTGCTCTTTTTAATAAGAATCTTGAAGGGCACCGTCAATTTATCAAGGACGTTAATCCTGATTTTATCAAAATTATGAGTGATGGTTTTTTCACTTACCCTAACCCCCTGATTACTACGGACGTCTCTTCTGTCCAAGAATTAGCTGATATCCATTCTATAGGCGAGGATCATCCTTGGTTTGAACAGCAGGTGGAGTTAGTTAAAGCGATTAAGAATAGTTTCACAGAGGATATTGTTGCGATTTATAATATTTTTGCTCCTGTGACTTACCTTAAATGGCAGTTGTCTGGTCAGATAGCAAGCGGAGATACCATTATTGCGAATTTGCTGCAAGAAGATGCATCAACCTTGAAAAAAGTACTGGATACCATTGCCGAAGATATTGCTATTCTCGTCAGAAAAATCATTACCGAAGCTAATATTGAAGGGATTTATCTCAGTGTACAGTCTATTCAGGATGACAGGGTCTCTGCTGAGGACTATCGGAACTATATAGCTCCTAGCGATTTGAGGATTCTTGAGGCAGCCCGTCAGGCTGATGGCTTAAGTGTTCTTCATATCTGTGGCTATGAAGGGGCCAGTAACGATATTCGGTCCTTTAAGGATTACCCGGCGCAGGTTTACAACTGGGCAGTAGGTCCAGAAGGAGTTAGTCTGTCTCAGGGACGTGAACTCTTTGGTGGGAAAACGGTTTTAGGCGGCTTTGTCAATACTAAAGAAGGCCTGCTCTATCGTGGCAGTAAAGAGGAAGTGCAAGCACACGTGAGAGACCTGCTGCAAGAAGCAGGTACAAGGGCTACTGTCATTGGTGCGGACTGCACAATCCCCAGTGATATTGCTGCTGAGCGTATCGCTTGGGTAAGAGAAGCCGCTGCGCAGTAAAGATAAAGTGGAGGTAAATGGATGGTACAGAAAAAATGGTTTGTGATTGGGGGAATCCTTGTTTTACTGATTGGAGGTACCCTTATTGGCCGTCAGCTTGCAGGGGACGGAGCTGCTAGTGACAAGGTAACGACATTAAAGGTTGCCCACACCCAGAATTATGCGCCCTATGATTATGTTGATGACAAGGGCAAGCATACAGGCTATGAAGTTGACGTTTTAAAAGCCATTGATAAGAAACTGCCCCAGTATAAGTTTAAATACACTGGGACGAGCGATGAAGATTTGTTAATTGGCTTAGAATCTGGAAAGTACGATATCGGAACTAAGGGAGCTTGGTATACAAAAGAGCGGGCTGAAAAGTTTATTATCCCTAAGGATGCGATTGGTGCCAGTGTCATTGGTTTTACGATTCGCAAGGAAGATAAAGAAAAATTTAAAGATATTGATTCTTTTGCCCAATCCAGTGGTAAATTAGTTCCTATTTCCCCTCAAAATGCTCAGTGGAATGTCATTGAGGACTATAACAAGAGCCATGAGGACCATCCCATAGATCTTAAAGCCGCTGAAAGTTTCACCATGGCAGATGCCTATGCTTGGGTACTGGAAGGACGCTACGATGCTTATTTTGATATAAAATTATCCTTTGAGCAAGCCGTTAAGGATAAAGACGGTGCCTACCATAAATATGCTGATCAATTGACTTGGGTTCCGTACAAAGGGATTGAAACCTACCCCTTAGTTCATCGCAATAAGTCCAACAAAAAATTTGTTAAAGAGTATGCCAAAGCTATCAAAGAACTGAAAAAGGACGGCACTTTGGCTAAATTGTCGAAGAAATATTTTGGAGAAAATGTCTTTAATTACGTGACAAAATAGGGGGAAAGCTATGGTTTCTTATACGCCGTCTTATATTTTTAAGTTTCTGCCAACGATTTTGTCTGCTTTACCTCTGACTGTGTGGGTCATTGTCCTGACCGTATTATTGGGGACGCTTCTGGGAGCCGGTTTGACTTGGGCCCAGGTCGTACCTGACATGGGACTGGCACGTTTTGCTAGAGGATATGTATTCACACTGCGCTGTACGCCACCCATTGTCTTACTCTTTCTAGTTTTTTATGGTCTGCCTGAATTGTTGGCATGGTGGCTTCATTTGGATGTTGATGGCTGGTCACGAACCATTTTTGTCGTGGTGACTATGGTTTTACTCTTTGCTGCTTCAATATCGGAAGTTTTTAAGGCAGCCTATTTAGCAGTCCCTAAGGGACAGCTGGAAGCTGGGTTAAGTATCGGTTTAACAGGTTATCAGACTTTCCGTCGCATCTTGTTACCGCAGATTTTTAGAATTGCGCTTCCTAATATGACAACAGCTGTTCTGAATTTGATGAAGGATGCGGCTCTGGCCTATACGATCGGTTTAGTGGATATTATGGGAGCAGGAAACTTACTGATTAGTCGTAATTTGGGAAACTATTCGCTAGAAACTTATACAGCCGTGGCCCTTATTTATTGGGCAATTGCCTTGGTATTATCAGTGGTCTCTAATATGATGGAACATCGTCTTGACAAGGGAAATGCTTAGAGGAGGGATTATGGATTTTAATTATATTGTTCATACATTTTTACTCGCTTTAAGGGGTGTTCCGGTTACCTTGGCGATTATGGCTGTTTCCATTTTATTGAGTTTTTTTCCAGCTCTCTTTTTGGCCTTGGGGAGGATTTATAGGATCAAAGGGGTAACCGCTTTTTCTGTTGTTTACCTAGCCTTTATTCGAGCAACACCGCCGATATTGTTAATCTTATTTTTCTACAGTCTCTTGCCTAGTGTCTTAAATACGATTTTAAAATCAAGTGGGCTTGATATTTTTAAACTTAACCCTATTTACTATGCCTTTATTATCTTTAGTCTGATGACGACGGGGACCTTATCAGAGATCTTACGTTCTGCCATTTTAACGGTTGATAAGGGACAGCTAGAGGCTGCCCAGTCTATCGGCTTGACAACAAGTCAGAGTTATATCAGAATTGTTTTTCCTCAGGCCCTACGAAATGCTCTCCCCAATCTCTGTAATTTAGTGATCAATATTGTTAAGGGAACATCTTTGGTCTTTGTTATGACGGTTAAGGATATCACAGCGATTGCTAAGGTGGAAGCAGCCCATGGCTACCAGTATTTCGAGTCTTATCTGGTTATTTTTTTCATTTATCTTATCATCTGTGGGGTGATTCAGTGGGGCTTTTCAGCCTTAGAAAAGCGGTTTGCTTAAGGAGATACTATGTTAGATATTAAAAATTTATCAAAGCAATTTGGAGATAAGACTGTCCTTGACAATGTCAGCTTGAAGGTCAATAAGGGAGATGTTGTTGTTATCTTGGGCCCCAGCGGTTCAGGAAAGACAACTTTCTTGCGTTGCCTCAACCATCTGGAAAAGGCTGACCAAGGGGTTCTCACCCTAGATAAGCAGTCCTATAATTTAGAAAATGTAAATCGTAAGGATATCCTGACTATCCGGCAAAAAACCGCTTTTGTTTTCCAGCATTACAATCTCTTCGCCAATAAGACAGCTTTAGAAAATATTTTAGAAGGTCTCGTCGTTGCAAGAAGGATCCCCAAGGAACAGGCGGAAACCATAGCTCTGGGAGCTTTGGAGAAGGTAGGTTTACTGAGCCATAAGGATTATTATCCCAGTCAGCTGTCCGGCGGTCAGCAGCAGCGTATTGGCATTGCGCGTGCTATTGCTGTCAAGCCTGATGTTATCTTTTTTGATGAACCGACGTCTGCTCTGGATCCGGAGCTGATTGGTGATGTTTTAGATGTTATGAAGCAGTTGGCTGAGGAAGGAATTACCATGATTGTAGTGACACACGAAATGAGTTTTGCTAGGGATGTCGCTAATCATGTTGTCTTTATGGATGGCGGCCATATCATTGAATCAGCAGCTCCCAGAGAGTTTTTCTCTTCGCCTAAAGAAGAGCGAACGCGTCGTTTTCTGGCTCGTATTTTATCAGACGCTAGGTATGCTGTTGAGTGACAATTGTTTCCTGTTAAGACTTGCTGTAATGTAATACCTAAATGTAAAAGTCGATAAGTCTAAGGCTATTTGAATCTTTTACTGCGATCACAGCAGCCAGCCATTATAAAAAACAGGCTTCAGCCGGCATACGAGGTAGAGGGACTTATGTTTAAGAAAGCTACTCTTATTTTCCTGACTGTATATTTTTAGACGTTCCAGTTGAGTTGCAGGAGCGTCTATTTTTTGTTCTTTTGTGCCTTTGGATATGAATGACTGTGCAATTACTGCAGTATTTAAGCGGCTTGGTGTCTTTTGTGTATTTTTTTGGAGGAACTGATTATACCAACTCAATTTCTAACTTAAGAGCTATTGGACTTTTTAGCCTTACACTAAGTCAGAAAGAAATGAGAGAAGTGGGTTAGTAGTACAATACTGATAGCTGTTAGAATGGCGGAGGGCTAAAATTTCTGAAGAGTAGTTAGTCTCTTGAGCTGAAAAATTCTCCATTTCGAAATCGAACGTTAGATTTTAGTTTTTCCTTCCTTGAATTTTTGTGTACCTGCTATCGTCTTAGCAAGATACGGAAGTTATCTCAAAGAAAAAGCTTTAAAAATCCTTAAATTATGTTATAATAGTGCTGTTAGAAAAATAGTGTCTACTTGAAAGGAGTTTATGATGAAAAAAAGAACTGCACTATTAGTAAGCCTCTTAACCACTGCCCTTTTAATCTTGGCTGGTTGTGGCATCAGTAAATCAGATTTACAAGGAGAGTGGCAAGTTCAAGACTCTGCTGGTAATAATATGACGATGACAGTCACAAGCAAGTCTTTGAAAGTGGATGGCGATAGCATTACCTATAAATATGCTGGTAAGGGAACAGTTAACGGTAATCGTTATCTGAGTATTACGGTCAAAGGTGAAGACTATACAATCTTTTTCCCTGAAAAGGATAAGAAGACGGCTCTCATGATTCAGCCTACTGATAATGATGATAAGCTGAAAGGGGAATTAGTCATGGTGATGAATAAAACCAAAAAGCCTGATTATGAAGACTATGCCAAAAAATATATGAAAGGCATTGATAAGTAAAGAAATTTTTAGATGTTGTTCGCAAGAGACTGGGCAAGACATCCATGATGGCTCCGCCCTCACCCACAAAGCATTGTAATCTCTGAAGATTACGTATAAGAAGTCAATTTTTATATAAATCAATTGACTTCGTCGTCCCACCTCCGCACAGTTGATTAGGATGGCCGCTAACAATTGCGGAGTAGTTAAACAGTCCAGTGGACTGTTTAAGGGGGTGCTTGAAAATGGGACGGCACCCCAAGATAAAGACTCCCAACCACTGCGTCAAACTGCTATTACTGCAAAAAAATAGAAGGCTGGGATACTTTTCCCAGCCTTAATGAACCAATGCTGGCTGGTTTTCCTTTTGCCACAAGGCCAAAGCGGAAAACTTAAGCAAATGTGATGATAAACATCGTCCATATTATTTCAAACCTCACAAGGTCTGGGAGAGACCTTTTTATAAAAGTCACCACTTTAAAACCAGAACGTGGTGGGAACTAAAATTTTTAATTTTTGGGTTGATTCCATTCCCTTTTGTTATAATGAAGGTGATGAATCGGAGGTGTTAATTATGGTGCAGAGGCCTGAATTTACCCCTGACTTGAGTGCCGAGGATTTTCTTTCCTATTACTGGTATAAGACAGAGCTAGAAGCCATTTGCCGGGATTACCAATTACCCAGCTACGGGACCAAAGCCGAATTGGCCGCTTATATCGAGCAGTTCTTAGAGGGTAAACCAGCTAGTCAGATTAAGCGGGTAAGACGAGCCAAATCTAGCTCCAGTCTGAAGGCTGATCAGATTAGCCCAGAAACCAAACTCTTGGACAGTGGTTTTAAGCTGGATAAGGCAGCCCGTCAATTTTTTACCGACTACTATGGCCTAGAAAAATTCACCTTTAAAAAAGTCATGGCCATTAAGTTAAGAGAGGTAGAGCGGCTGGGAGATAAGGAAGCAACCGTTGCAGATTTGATAGCTGTCTTAGAAAATCCCCAGATGGTTTCACAGGAGACACCAGAGGAAAAGTCCTACCAGTGGAACCGTTTTGTCAAGGATTTTCATCAGGACCCCATGTCGCAAGACTATCAGGAGCCAATGAAGGTTGCATCCCTTCTTTGGCAAAAGGTTAAAAATTCTCAAGATGAAAAAGTTTATACAAGTCAGCTTTTGGTCGATTATAGGTCTGAGCTGGTCAAGTATTTGAAATAAGGAGGCAGCTTATGCATTTAGCACTTTTAGGGACTGGAATGATTGTCAAAGAAGTCCTACCTGTTTTACAAACTATTGATGGCATTGAACTGTCAGCCATTATGTCTACTCCACGCTCCTTGGACAAGGCGCAAGCTCTGGCTAAAGACTACGGCATAAGCCAAGCAAGCAGTGATTTTTCAGAAATCCTAGCCAATGAGGTTGTTGACACGATCTATATTGGGACCCCCAACCATACTCACTATGATTATGCTAAAAAAGCGCTTAAGGCGGGCAAGCATGTCATCTGTGAGAAACCTTTTACTATGGAAGCAGGTCAGCTGGAAGACTTGTGCCAAGAAGCAGATAAGCGGGGACTTATTCTCCTTGAAGCCATCACCAATCAGTATCTGGCAAATTTCCAAGTCTTAAAGGACAATTTAGCTAAAATCGGGGACCTTAAAATTGCCAACGTTAATTATTCCCAGTATTCCTCCCGTTATGATGCTTTTAAGAGAGGAGACATTGCCCCTGCTTTTAATCCTGCTATGGGAGGAGGTGCTCTGCGAGATCTCAATATCTATAACATCCACCTCTTGGTTGGTCTCTTGGGTCAGCCTGAGAAGGTTGACTATTTAGCCAATATAGAAAGAGGTGTAGATACCTCAGGTATCTTAGCTATGGACTATGGTGCTTTTAAGGCCGTTAGTATTGGAGCCAAGGACTGCTCTGCAGAGATTCGTTCAACATTTCAAGGGGATAAGGGCTCGCTGACGATTCTGGGCCCAACTAACAGCCTGCCCCAGATTGTTTTAACTCTCAATGGGCAAGAACCAATAGATATCAGTCAGACTAATCCTCATCACCGGATGTATGATGAATTCGTTGCCTTTGAAAAAATTATTGCGGAACAAGATTTGGTCAGCAGTCAGAAGGCCTTAGAGCATAGCCAAGCTGTCATGGAAGTTCTGGAAGAGGCAGTCAAATCTATGTCCTGAAGAATAGTTATAGGAAAGGAGTTCTACCAAGATGGTTGAACTCTTTTTGCAGTGAGTTAATGATGATAGGTGTTAACAAGGCTGATAGGAGAGGAAGTGAGTCCAAATAGAATACTAGGACTGATTTTCCCCTTGGAACTAATCTGGGAAAATTAGTCAAAATATGGTATCCTAATAGAGGAAAATACTGAAATTAATAAAGTGGTTGGCTAAGTTTTTACCAACCATGAAAGGAAAAAACTATGGCAAATTATGCGATTATTCTAGCGGCAGGGAAAGGGACCCGAATGAAGTCTGACTTGCCCAAGGTCCTCCATAAGGTTTCTGGTATTTCTATGCTGGAACATGTTTTCCGCAGTGTTTCTGCCATTCAACCAACTAAAAATGTAACCGTTATCGGCCATAAGGCAGAGTTGGTCAAAGAAGTCCTAGCTGATCGATCTCAATTTGTTCTGCAAACAGAGCAACTGGGGACCGGCCATGCTGTTATGATGGCAGAAGAAGAACTGGCTGGCCTAGAAGGCCAGACCTTAGTTATTGCTGGCGATACGCCTTTGATCACCGGCCAAAGTTTGCAAGATTTGATTGATTTTCATATTAACCACAAAAATGTGGCGACTATTTTAACAGCAACAGCTGAAAATCCTTTTGGTTACGGTCGCATTATCCGCAATCAAAATGGCGAAGTCACGAAGATTGTTGAGCAAAAAGATGCTACCAAGTTTGAGCAAGAGGTCAAGGAAATCAATACAGGAACCTATGTATTTGATAACAAGCGGCTCTTCCAAGCTCTCAAAAGTATCAATACAGATAATGCCCAAGGCGAATACTATTTGACCGATGTTATCTCAATTTTTCGGGAAGCTGGTGAAAAGGTCGGTGCCTTTACCTTGCGTGATTTCGATGAAAGTCTGGGTGTCAATGATCGCTTGGCTCTGGCTAAGGCGGAGTCTGTTATGCGTCGTCGTATCAATAATCAGCACATGGTCAATGGCGTAACCTTCCAAAATCCAGATAGCACTTATATTGACGTGGATGTTGCTATTGAGCCTGACGTGACTATTGAAGCAAATGTTACCCTCAAGGGTCAGACAAAGATCGCAAGCGGTGGATATTTAACTAATGGTACTTATATTGTTGATTCAACAATCGGCAAAAATGCAGTCATTACTGACTCCATGATTGAGCAGTCAGTTGTGGAAGCTGGCGTGACAGTAGGTCCTTATGCCCATTTGCGTCCAGATTCTACCCTTAAGGAAGGCGTGCATGTTGGGAACTTTGTCGAGGTGAAATCATCCACCCTTGATAAAAAAACCAAGGCGGGCCACCTGACCTATATAGGTAATGCTCAGGTCGGTCAAGATGTCAACTTCGGTGCAGGCACCATTATTGCCAATTATGATGGCAAGCACAAGTACACCAGTAAAATTGGCAATCATGTCTTTATCGGCAGCAACTCAACCCTGATTTCACCAGTTGAAATTGGCGATAATGCTCTGTCTGCAGCAGGTTCTGTCATTTCTAAGGATGTGCCAGCAGATAGTATTGCCATCGCTAGGGAACGTCAGGTCAATAAAGAAGGTTATGCCACTCGGATGCCCCATCATCCTTCGCAACAATAAGCACAAACTATAGAAAGAAGGTTTCTATGGAATTTGAAGAAAAAACCTTGGAACGCCAGACCATCTTTGAAGGTCAGATTATGACTGTTGCCAAGGATAGGGTCCAACTTCCAGATGGGCAGATTTCCTATCGGGAACTAGTTTTCCACAATGGTGCAGTCGCTGTTTTAGCGATTACACCAGCTAATAAAATTATTCTGGTTAAGCAATATCGCAAGGCCATTGAAGCAGTTTCTTACGAAATTCCGGCTGGCAAACTAGAGCTGGGAGAAGCTGGTCATGAGAAGGAAGCGGCAGCCAGAGAATTAGAAGAAGAAACGGGCTATATAGCTGATTTGGACTTGCTTTACGAATTTTATTCGGCTATCGGCTTTAGTAATGAGCATATCAAACTTTATCTAGCCAAGGATTTGCAAAGGGTTCCCAATCCCCGTCCTCAGGATGAAGACGAATTTCTGGAACTCCTCGAATTAAGTTATGAGGAATGTATGGAATTGGTTAAATCGGGCAAAATCCAAGATGCTAAAACTATTATTGCACTTCAATATTTTGCTTTAAAAATGAATAGCTATTAAATAGGAAGGAATGCTTATGGGAAAACCTTTGTTAACAGATGATATGATTGCCCGAGCCAATCGCGGTGAGAAGTTGAGCGGGGACTACTTAGACGGTCAGGAAACACAAATTTTTACCGACATCGGCGATAATTACGATAGCTATGAGGATTATGATGATGACGGAGACTGGGAGGATGACTCCCAATATACCTATAAAAGCCGTCGGATCGAGAATGCTAAAAGGGGAGCCTTTCAAGCAAAATTAAATAAAATTTTACTTATCGTTCTGATTCTCTTGGCAATTCTGATTTACGCCATTTTCAAATTATAGTTAAGGAAAAATCATGAAAATTGGAATTATTGCTGCCATGGAGCAGGAATTGCGATTGCTGGTTGACCAGCTTGCGAGTAAAAAAGAAGAAACAGTTCTTTCGACTACCTACTATTCTGGACGTTTGGGAAAACATGACTTGGTTCTAGTTCAGTCGGGTGTGGGAAAGGTAATGTCAGCCATGTCGGTTGCCATCCTTGTTGACCACTTTGGAGTTGAAGCGCTTATCAATACCGGTTCAGCTGGTGCAGTAGCATCAGGCCTCAATATCGGTGATGTTGTTGTTGCCGACCGTTTGGCCTATCACGATGTGGACCTGACCGCCTTTGGTTACGACTATGGCCAGATGTCCATGCAGCCTCTCTATTTTGAGAGTGACCCTCAGTTTGTTCGAGTCTTTCAATCTGTTTTAGTCAAGCACGACCGGCCCAGTAAGATTGGACTGATTACAACCAGCGATAGCTTTATCGCTGGTCAAGATAAGATTGATCAAATTAAGGTTCATTTTCCAGATACTTTAGCGGTTGAAATGGAAGGGGCAGCTGTAGCTCAAGCGGCTCAGGCGGCAGGTCGTCCTTTTATTGTTGTTAGGGCCATGAGTGATACAGCAGCCCATGATGCTAATATCACTTTTGATGAGTTTATCATTCAGGCAGGCCAGCAGTCAGCACAAGTCTTAATTGACTTTTTGGAAACATTATAGTTAAAAAGCGATGACAAGTTTGAAAACAGGAATTTGGTGATTCTTGAAAACAGACTTCTCATTGCTTTTTTGCCTTAGTTTTAGCCTACTAAAAGGATTAAGAATATATGACAAAAAATTGAAAATAAGCCCCTTTTCCGTTTTTTTATGGTATAATACCTTCTGTATAACTCTGCCCAAAGGGTGGGTCATTAGATAAGAATAGATCGTAAAGTAAGAGAGGTCGAGTGAATGGCTAGAAATGGCTTTTTTACAGGTTTGGATATAGGAACAAGCTCGATTAAAGTATTGGTTGCCGAATGGGTTGATGGACAGATGAACGTCATCGGTGTGAGCAATGTACCTAGTTCGGGTGTAAAAGATGGAATTATTGTTGATATTGAGGCGGCTGCCAATGCCATCAAAGAAGGTATTGATCAGGCTGAAGAAAAAGCAGGAATCAGTATTGACAAGGTCAATGTTGGCCTGCCAGCGAATCTCTTGCAAATTGAACCGACTCAAGGCATGATTCCGGTCATCACAGAATCAAAAGAAATCAAAGATGAAGACATTGAGCGCGTTGTCCAATCGGCCCTGACTAAGAGTATTACCCCAGAGCGGGAAGTGATTTCTTTAGTGCCTGAAGAGTTCATCGTTGATGGCTTCCAAGGTATTCGTGACCCACGCGGGATGATGGGGGTTCGTTTGGAAATGCGTGGTCTGATTTACACAGGCCCAAGCACGATTTTGCACAACCTTCGGACAACTGTTGAACGAGCTGGTATTCAAGTTGAAACCATTATTATCACCCCACTTTCCCTAGCCAAGTCAGTTCTAAATGAAGGGGAACGTGAATTTGGTGCCACTGTTATTGATATGGGCGGTGGTCAAACAACCGTTGCTTCAATGCGGGCTCAAGAATTGCAATACACTAACATTTATCCGGAAGGTGGGGACTTCGTCACCAAGGATATTTCCAAGGTTCTGCAAACCTCGATCCAAACTGCTGAAGCCCTCAAGTTTAATTTCGGGACTGCCAATCTAGCTGAAGCTAGTGATAGAGAGACAGCCCAAGTTGAATGTGTTGGCAGTGATGAACCTGTTGATGTTTCTGAACGTTATTTAGCAGAAATTATTACAGCACGGGTTCGTCATATTTTTGACCGTGTTAAACAAGATTTAGAACGCGGTCGTCTGCTCGATCTACCAGGTGGCATTGTTCTGGTTGGTGGAGCAGCCATGCTTCCAGGTGTTGTGGAACTGGCCCAAGAAATTTTTGGCACTCAAGTCAAACTTCATATTCCAAACCAAGTTGGTATCCGCAATCCGATGTTTGCTAATGTTATCAGTCTAGTTGAGTACGTTGGTATTATGAGTGAGGTTGATATTATTGCTCAAGGAGCTGTTCTCGGTGAAGAAATGCTTCGTCGGAAACCGATTGTGCCAGTGGCACCATCGGTTGCTCCTCAACCAGCTCAGCCTGCTGCACCAGCTATGCAGGCTCAACAACCGCAGGCTCCTGCTGGTGACTTCTCAGTTCCAGAACCAGTTCAAGGTGGAACAAATCAGGGAGAAAGTAAACCAAAGACCAAAATGACTGACCGTGTTCGCGGTATTTTTGGAAGTATGTTTGATTAATTTAAAGTGAGGAAATAAAATGGCATTTTCATTCGATGCTGCATCTGTCCAGGGTGCAGTCATTAAAGTTATCGGTGTCGGTGGTGGCGGAGGCAATGCCATCAACCGCATGATTGAAGAAGGCGTTGCAGGAGTTGAATTTATTGCTGCAAACACGGATATCCAAGCCCTAAGTTCATCAAAAGCTGAGACTGTTATTCAGCTTGGCCCTAAATTGACTCGTGGTCTTGGTGCCGGAGGTCAGCCGGAGGTTGGTCGTAAAGCTGCTGAAGAAAGTGAAGAAGATTTGAACGAAGCTCTTCAAGGAGCTGATATGGTCTTCATTACTGCTGGTATGGGCGGTGGATCTGGTACAGGTGCTGCTCCAGTTATTGCTCGTGTGGCTAAGGGACTTGGTGCTCTTACTGTAGCGGTTGTAACCCGTCCATTTGGCTTTGAAGGAAACAAACGCGGCAACTTTGCTATCGAAGGGATTAATGAACTTCGGGAACAAGTTGACACCCTCTTGATTATTTCGAATAACAATCTTTTGGAAATTGTTGATAAGAAGACTCCTCTCTTGGAAGCTCTCAGTGAAGCGGATAATGTCCTCCGTCAAGGGGTTCAAGGGATTACCGATTTGATTACCAGCCCAGGTCTGATTAACCTCGACTTTGCCGATGTTAAGACTGTTATGGCTAACAAAGGTAACGCTCTGATGGGTATTGGTATCGGCTCAGGTGAAGAACGAATCATCGAAGCTGCCCGTAAAGCAATCTACTCACCTCTTTTGGAGACAACTATTGATGGTGCCGAAGATGTTATTGTCAACGTTACCGGAGGTCTTGATATGACCTTGACTGAAGCTGAAGAAGCTTCTGAAATTGTTGGCCAAGCGGCTGGTCAAGGCGTTAATATCTGGCTTGGTACAGCAATTGACGATAGCATGAAGGATGAAATTCGTGTTACTGTTGTAGCAACTGGTGTTCGTCCAGATAAGTTTGAACGGGTATCTGGTGTCAGCTCACAGCCACGAGTCTTCAAACAAACTGGGTCTACTAATGAACAAGCGGTTCCAAATAATGGTAGCTTTGAACGTCGTCCAAACAACTTTGAATTTGATATGGCTGAACATCGCGAAATGCCACAAGCAACACCGCGTCATACACAGCCAGCTCAACCAAGTTCGGCTTTTGGTGACTGGGACCTGCGCCGTGATAACATCAGCCGTCCAACCGAAAACCAATTGGATAGCCAATTAGATGTTTCTTCTTTCTCAGCTTCTGATGTTGATACTGGTGATGATGAACTCGAAACACCACCATTCTTTAAGAATCGTTAATCATGGATTTAGAAAAGAATAAAAATTTCGTCTATGAACAAGTAGCAGCTGCGGCTGCTGAAGCAGAGCGCCAGCCTTCTGATATTTCTATTATTGCTGTTACTAAGTATGTTAACCGTCAAGTCGCTGAGCAACTAGTTGATCTAGGTGTGAAACACATCGGTGAAAATCGCGTTGATAAATTCCTTGATAAATATCAGGCACTCAAGGATAGAGATGTCACTTGGCACCTGATTGGAACCTTACAGAGACGTAAGGTCAAGGATGTTATCAATTTACTGGATTACTTCCATGCCCTTGATTCACTCAAACTAGCTGCTGAAATTCAAAAGAGAGCAGACCATACCATCAAGTGCTTCCTTCAAGTTAATATTTCTGGTGAGGAAAGTAAGCATGGCTTTGACCCAGCAGAAGTAGATAGTATACTCGAAGAATTAGCGGCTTTTGACAAACTTGAAATTGTCGGGCTCATGACTATGGCTCCGATTGATGCCAGCGATCAGGAATTGGATGAAATTTTTAAACAGACAAATGATTTGAGACAGCGTCTCAAAGAGAGAAACATAAAGAATATGCCTTTCGATGATTTGAGCATGGGGATGAGCAGAGATTTTCCAATTGCTATCTCAAATGGCTCAACATTTGTCCGAATCGGAACATCATTCTTTAAAGAATAGGAGAGAATCATGGCTATAAAAGATAGATTTGAAAAAATCGTTTCCTACTTTGATACGGATGATGCTAGCGAAGTAGAAGAAACACAGGAGACTGAGCCACAAGGTCCGCGTCCTTTACGTCAACCGGAGCCGCAGCAGGCTCAGCAACGTCCGCAGCGTCAACCACAAGTAGCCTCATCACAGCAACAACCGCAAGTTCGACCCCAACAAAGGCCGCAAGCGGCTCAAAATCGGCCTCAGGCTCGACCCGCTCAAGAAGAAGCTGTCCGCCCAAGCTCTCGCCCTGCAGATGTATCAATTCCGGCTGGAGCAGGGGGAACAACCATCGCTCTTAAGTTTCCTCGTAAATATGAGGATGCTCAAGAGATTGTTGACCTACTTATCAAACATGAATGTGTCTTGATTGACTTCCAATATATGTTGGAAGCGCAAGCTCGTCGTTGTTTGGACTTTATTGATGGAGCTAGCCGAGTTCTCTACGGTAGTTTACAGAAGGTCGGTTCGTCTATGTATCTTTTAACACCAAAGGATGTTGTTGTAGATGTAGAAGAAATGCACCTGTCAAACGCTAGTCAAGAAGTTCCTTTTGACTATGACATGAAACGCCGTTAGTTATGGTATTTTTTCTAGTTGCTTTTAGTTATTTAGTCAGGATACTGACACTTCTTCTGGTTGTCTATGCTCTATTATCCTGGTTTCCAGGAGCTAGAGAGTCTTGGCTAGGTCAGGCTTTGGAAGAGTTCTTAGAACCTTTGCTCAAGCCTTTACGACGTCTACCTCTGCAAATTGCAGGTTTGGATTTTACCATAATTGTGGCGATTTTTATCCTGCAAATGCTCGCGAGACTGTTACCAATTTTATTGTTTTGATGGTTGAAAATGATATTTATCAGCACTTCCGCAAGGAGGAAAGAACCTTTATTGATAAGATGAGGGACTTAGCTGAACGGGTTGAGGATACATATACTTATCAGCTGACGGATTTTTTAGATCCAAGACAGGTAAAAATTGCCGAGAGCGTCTTCGGACAAATGGGGATAAAGTATTACTTATCTACAGCCTATTTGAAAACTGAATATGCTAGAGTAATTGCAGCGCCGGATTATTATGAATTGGAACTGCAAGATTTTGAAATAGCTCTCTTAGAAATTAGCTATAATTCCAAATTCAATCATTTGACACATGCCCAAATCATGGGAAGTTTCATTAACAAGTTAGGTATTCAGCGTAATGTTTTTGGTGATATTATCTTAGCGGAATCTCGGGCTCAAATTATTGTGACGCAACCTCTTGTTAGCTATTTTTCAACGGTCGAAAAGATTGGCCGTGCAGCTGTTAAGATTAAAGAAGTTGATCTTTCACAGCTTTTATCGCCTACCAATAGGGCTAAAGAGCTTGATATTCTAGTTTCAAGTTTGAGGCTTGATAAGGTTATTGCATCAGCTTTTAAATTATCAAGGTCACTAGCCAGTAAATTGGTAGAGCAAGAGAAGGTTAAACTCAACTATGGCCTACTGACCAGACCTGCTGAATTACTAGAGTTGGGAGATTTGGTAAGTGTGCGGGGTTATGGTCGTTTTCAGATTTACCGAGATAATGGCTTATCTAAAAATAAAAAGCATAAGTTAACACTAAAAAAATACGCTAATAAATAAAGAGATTCCCCTAGTCTCACGAAGTCAAACACATGATGAAGTTAGACTTAAACTTGAGTTGAGACTACGAAAAAGAAGGCCAATCAGTTGAACGCTTGAACGCCAATTAAAACTGATAGGCCGATGCAGTAGTGTTAACACGATCTGAAGATGAATGACAATTGGGAGATTGTAGAGCTTCTTAGATGGTGTGAACACTACAAAGTTTATTAGGATGATTTATCAACAGATAAATGAATATTAAAAATAAATAAGGAGGGTGACATGGCAATAACAGCACTCGATATTAAAGACAAAACTTTTCACACAAAATTCCGCGGCTACAATGAACGGGAGGTTGACGCTTTTCTCGATGACCTTGTAGATGATTTTGAAGATCTAACACGTAAAAATCGTGATCTTGAAGCAAAGATTAAAAATCTTGAAGAAAAACTGGTTTACTTTGATGAAATGAAAGAATCATTAAGTCAATCAGTTATCTTAGCTCAAGAAACTGCTGAAAAAGTTAAATTCTCAGCTAACACACAAGCTACTAACTTGCTTAGCAAGGCCAACTATGATGCTAACCAGCTGATTGATGAAGCCAAGACACGGGCTAACAAGATTTTACGTGATGCAACAGATGAAGCCAAGGCAGTTGCCATCGAAACTGAAGCCCTCAAACGTCAAAGCCGCGTCTTCCATCAACGCTTGTTGAGCACCATTGAAGGTCAGTTGAACATGATTAATTCACAAGAGTGGAGTGAACTCTTGCAACCAACTGCCGTTTATCTGCAAAATTCAGATGAGGCCTTTAAAGAAGTTGTTGAAAAAGTTTTGGATGATAACCAAACCCTTACGAGTGCTGGTACAACAACACCGATTGCAGAATCAGAATCTACTGATGATGCAACTCGCCAATTCACTGAATCTGAAATGGCTGAACTGCAACGCCGTGTCGAAGAAAGCAACCGTATTCTTGAAGAAACACAAAAACTTGATTTGGGTGAAATTTCTGCCGCGATTGATGCAGCCGACAATACTCCTCAAGCTAATCAGGCTCCAACTATTCAAGATACTTCTGAAATGTCAGCCACAGAATTGGCTGGCGGCGAAGCCCAAACCTTTAAATTGAATATTCAAGACTAAGGAATATCCCTAGTCTAAAGGAAAACGCGAGCAATTTCTAATATTTCCAGCGAGCAGGTGATGGTGGAAGATCTGCAATCTCTTAGGAAAAGTTTATCATTTCCTAGTTGTTCTAACTGAATTGATATTAGGTTAGGAGGGTGACTCCCTTATAGTCGCAAGAGAGAAAAATTAGTTAAATCTAGTTTTTCTGAATTAAGGTGGTACCACGAGCCTTCGTCCTTATGCAGACGAAGGCTTTTTATATTTTTCTAAGTCATTAGAAAATCTTATCAAAATGGAAGGTGTATTTATGAAATTAAAAGAGACTTTGAATCTTGGAAAAACAGCATTTCCAATGCGGGCTGGTCTGCCCAATAAAGAACCTCAGTGGCAGGCCGACTGGGATCGGGCAGAACTGTATCGCAAGCGTCAAGAATTAAATGCTGATAAGCCGGCTTTCTTTTTGCATGATGGGCCTCCCTATGCGAATGGAAATATCCATGTTGGCCATGCTCTTAATAAGATTTCAAAGGACATTATCATCCGTTCTAAATCTATGATGGGCTATCGCGCTCCTTATAATCCTGGTTGGGATACGCATGGCCTCCCTATCGAGCAAGTTTTAGCTAAGAAGGGCGTAAAACGCAAGGAGTTAGACCGTGCAGAATATCTTAAAATGTGTCGTGATTATGCCCTTTCCCAAGTGGATAAACAGCGTGAAGATTTTAAACGTCTAGGGGTTTCAGCCGATTGGGAAAATCCTTATGTGACCTTGACGCCTGACTATGAAGCTGCTCAGATTCGTGTCTTTGGTGCCATGGCTGATAAGGGTTATATTTATCGCGGAGCCAAGCCAGTCTATTGGTCTTGGTCATCAGAATCTGCCTTAGCTGAAGCTGAAATTGAATACCATGACTTGGTTTCGACTTCTCTTTACTATGCTAATAAGGTTAAGGATGGTAAAGGAGTGCTGGACAATGATACTTATATTGTTGTCTGGACGACTACCCCATTCACCATTACGGCTTCACGTGGGCTGACTGTGGGGGCAGACTTTAGCTATGTGACTGTTCAAGTGGCTGGTCAAGACCGTAAATATGTCGTAGCCGAGGAACTTTTGGATGATTTGGCTGAGCGTTTTGGTTGGTCCGATTTCCATGTATTGGAGCGTCATACTGGTGCTGAGTTGGAAATGATTACCACCGAACACCCGTGGGACAGTGAGGTTGAAGAATTGGTCATGGTCGGTGACCATGTTACCCTTGACTCTGGTACAGGAATTGTCCATACAGCTCCTGGCTTTGGTGAAGATGACTATAATGTTGGTATCAAATATGGACTAGAAGTTTCTGTAACAGTTGACAGTCGCGGTATCATGACGCAAGAAGCTGGACCAGATTTCCAAGGTCAATTTTATGACAAAGTCCTGCCAACCGTTCTTGAGAAATTAGGGGATTTACTCCTAGCTCAAGAAGAGATCACCCACTCCTACCCATTTGACTGGCGGACTAAGAAGCCAATCATCTGGCGGGCTGTTCCCCAATGGTTTGCCTCTGTTTCCAATTTCCGCCAAGACATATTGGATGAAATTGATAAAACAGCTTTCTACCCATCATGGGGGAAGACACGTCTCTATAATATGATTCGCGACCGTGGTGATTGGGTCATCTCTCGTCAACGAGCTTGGGGTGTACCGCTTCCAATCTTCTATGCGGAAGACGGTACAGCGATTATGACCAAGGATGTGACAGACCATGTAGCTGACCTTTTTACTGAACACGGATCAGTCATTTGGTGGGAATGGGATACTAAAGATCTTCTTCCAGAGGGTTACACTCATCCAGGTTCACCAAATGGTGAATTTACCAAAGAAACGGATATTATGGATGTCTGGTTCGATTCAGGCTCATCATGGAACGGTGTCATGAATCAACGAGAAGGCCTAGGTTATCCGGCTGATCTTTATTTGGAAGGATCTGACCAGTATCGTGGTTGGTTTAACTCGTCTTTGATTACCTCTGTTGCTGTTAACGGGCACGCACCATACAAAGCTATCTTATCACAAGGTTTCGTCCTTGACGGTAAAGGTGAAAAAATGTCTAAGTCACTTGGCAATACTATCCTTCCAAGTGATGTTGAAAAGCAATTTGGTGCTGAAATCCTGCGCCTTTGGGTTGCCTCTGTTGATACAAGCAATGATGTCCGTATTTCAATGGATATCTTGAAACAAACCTCAGAAAGCTATCGTAAGATCCGCAATACGCTTCGCTTCTTGGTAGCTAACACATCTGACTTTAATAAAGCTGATGCAGTCGCTTATGAGGAACTTCGCCCGGTTGACCAATATATGATGATTAAGTTCAACCGATTGGTAGCAACTATCCTCGAAGCTTATAATAATTATGACTTTATGAGTGTCTATAAGGCTGTCAATAATTTCTTGACAGTTGACTTATCAGCTTTCTACTTAGATTTTGCTAAAGATGTTGTCTATATTGAGGCAGCGGACAGTCATGTTCGCCACCAGATGCAAACTGTCTTCTATGATATTCTCGTTAAGATTACTAAGCTTCTGACTCCTATTCTTCCTCATACATCTGAAGAAATTTGGTCTTATCTTGATCAAGAAGCTGAGGACTTTGTTCAATTAGCTGAGATGCCAGAAGCTCAAACCTTCGTAGATCAAGAGCAAGTTCTTGAAAGATGGGAAGCCTTTATGGCCCTTCGTACCCAAGCACAAAAAGCTCTGGAAGAAGCGCGCAATGACAAGTTAATTGGTAAGTCCTTAGAAGCTCATCTCATAATTTATGCAGATCAAGAAACCAGAGAGTTCTTGGATAGCCTTCAAAGTGATATCGCTCAACTTCTAATTGTCTCACAATTAACAGTGACTGACCAAGCAGCACCAGCTGATGCTGTCAGCTTTGACGGTATAGCCTTTAGTGTTGAACATGCAGCTGGAGCAGTTTGTGATCGTTGCCGCCGCACAGATGAAACCACTAAGGAACGTTCTTATGGCGTAACCATCTGTGACCACTGTGCAGAAATTGTCGAAAGCAATTTCCCAGAAGCTGTCGCCCAAGGTTTTGAAGTGAAAGCAAAATAAAAGGCCACTATAGACTATTAAAAAAGGTTTTACAATCTTACTAGGTTGTAAAGCCTTTTTATATCTAATATTTAGAGTAAAAAAGCCACTCATTTAAGTGACTTTTAGTTTGTGGTTGGAATTGAAATTTCAATCAACTTTTCTGTATGACTCGATTTGATTTGATCGGGAATAATGATATCCGGATTAATTTTGCGCTTGAAGAAAAACTCACGAATTTTCTCAATTTCTTCATCTTTGATAGCCCGATGGCGGTTAGAAATCAGGAGTTCATAGTGACCGGGTGCTTTGGAAAAAACAACATCGCTGTTGCCAGCAGAATAAACTTCAACTAATTCAGCATCAGTATTACGCAGCTGATTACGAACAAGTGACGGGTGGCTGCTCGTGGTATTGATTAGTCTCATCGAAGACCTCCTTATCGACTTTGCATAGTAACATTATAGCACGATTTTTTGAAAATAGCGGCTCGCTTATAAGGTTCTATGAGATTTTTTCCACTCTTCAATGCCCCATTTATGACTGCCTCGTTTGAGCTTGCTAATAGCTTCTTCGACTGGGAACCAAGCCAGATGGTTGAAGTCTTCTAAGGGCTTGCCAACAGTTGTATAGCCAGTAACTTCATAGATATAAGCAGGATTGTAAAAGTAGGTATCGCGGTGACTGGAATAGAAATATTCATCAGCCTGGCCATAGTACTGCCCAACCTGTGCCGTAAAGCCCAGCTCTTCAATCAATTCTCGTCCCAAGGCAGTTAGCTTGTCTTCATCAGACTCAATCTCACCGCCCGGCAGGAACCAGGCTCCATTGGGGGCTTGGACCAGGATGATTTCTGTCTGATTCTGATTGGGGATGACAGCATAGACCCCATAGCGGGCAACATAGTTTTTTCCAGCCTCTTTTTGGCCAAAAGTAGGAGTGGACATGGGAATTCCTCATCTTTAGATTTTCTGAGTTTATTATAACATAAGAGAGTCAGATGCTTGCTCATATTTGCCGAAAAACTTGTTAAAAGGAGTCCTTATAAGAGATGCAGAACTGCTCTCTTATTCTCAAGATAAGGATGTTCAATAACTGCTGTGGCAACCATTTAATACTACATAAATAGAATGAATAATAAATAAAAAGGAATGGGATCAATCCAAAAATTGAAAATTTTGGATTGTATTCCCACCCCGCAAGTTGACTAGGTTTTCCGTTTTGGCACAAGGCCAAAACGGAAAAATCAGTTACAGTGGTTCATTGCTGCTAAAGTACCTCAGAAACTGGGTAAGACTAGGTTGGCATGGCCAACAAGTCTTACTCTCACCACTGCACCTAGACAATAAAAATAAGGCTGAGAACTTTTGTCTCAGCCTCACCCTATACAGTTGGCTGTTTTTTGCCCAGCCCTCTAAGGTATTTTACTTAGTCTGTAGAAGAACTTTCTTCCTTACTGGCGATGTTTGCCTCAGCTTTTTTAGCAGCCTTAATGCTAATCTTACCATTTGAGGCCATGACAGCTTTAAAGTTCTTTTCACTTGGATTTTCCAAATAAAAGTCAGTGATCGCATCTTCAATATACTCTTGAATCGTTCGACGCAAAGGCCTTGCTCCCATCTTAGGATCATAACCCAGATCAACTAATTTTTCTTTAACTTTATCCGTTACATCAAGGTGGAGATCATTGCTGGACAGACGCTGATTGACATCGTCTAGCATCAGGTCAACGATATGAAGCAGATTTTCCTTACTCAAGGCCTTGAATTCAATAATACCATCAAAACGGTTCATGAATTCTGGACTGAAGAAGTTACTGAGTTCGCCAAGGACAGAGTTGGTCCGACCTTCACGGGCCGCTCCAAAACCAACAGAAGCTTCTGCTTTACCAGTACCAGCATTAGAGGTCATGATAATAATGGTATCCTTGAAGCTAACAGTCCGGCCTTGACCATCTGTCAGACGACCATCATCCAAGACTTGCAGGAACATGTGCATAACATCAGGATGAGCCTTTTCAACTTCATCTAGGAGGATGAGGGAGTAAGGATTGCGACGAACCTTTTCGGTTAATTGCCCAGCTTCTTCATAGCCAACATATCCTGGAGGGGCACCGACCAATTTGGACACAGCGTGTTTTTCCATGTATTCCGACATATCAAAGCGAATCATGCTGTCGGCTGAACCGAAGAGCTCAATAGCCAATTGTTTAGACAGTTCTGTCTTACCAACACCGGTAGGTCCGACAAAGAGGAAGCTACCGATTGGCCGATTGGGAGCACCCAAACCAACACGATTTCGACGGATGGCCTTAGCAATCTTATCAACAGCATCGTCTTGACCGATAACGTGAGCCTTGAGGTCACTAGCTAGATTAACCAGTTGAGACTGCTCTTTTTCTTTGAGATTACCTACTGGAATATTGGTTTTTTCTTCAACAATGGCTTCAATATGTTTTTCGGTGATGACAGGAATATCTTGCTCATCCAGCTGTTGGGACTGCATTTCCTTATATTTAGCGATTTGATCGCGGAAGTAAGCTGCTTTTTCAAAATCTTCTTCACGAGTGGCTTGGGCCTTGAGATTCTCAGCTTCCACCAACCTTTTGTCAATTTCTTTAGGATCAACAAAATTAAGAGTCAAGTTCATCTTTGAGCCAGCTTCATCCAAAAGATCGATAGCTTTATCCGGCAAGAAACGGTCTTGGATATAACGGTTAGAGAGGACGGCAGCAGCTTCAATAGCGTCATCGGTGTATTTAACATGGTGATAGTCTTGATATTTTGGCTGAATACCACGCAAAATAGTGATAGTTTCTTCCACAGAAGGCTCATCTACCTTGACAGGCTGCATTCGTCGTTCCAGAGCGGCATCTTTTTCGATGATACGATATTCATTGAGGGTAGTTGCTCCAACCAGTTGCAGATCACCGCGAGCTAGGGCTGGCTTTAAGATATTACCAGCATCCATGCTGCCATCTGTTGTACCACCAGCACCTACGATTTCATGGATTTCGTCAATGAAAAGAATAACATCTTGCCGCTGGCGAATTTCTTCCATTAGCTTTTGCATGCGCTCTTCAAATTGACCTCGGATACCAGTTCCTTGAACCAAGCTGACCACATCCAAGCGGATAACCTGCTTGCTCTGCAATTTTTGTGGCACATTACCATCAACGATCTTTTGCGCTAGGCCTTCAACAACAGCGGTTTTACCAACACCAGGTTCACCAATTAGGACAGGATTATTCTTGGTCCGCCGGTTGAGGATTTCAATGACGCGGACAATTTCCTGATCGCGGCCGATGACAGGATCGATATCGCCACGACGGGCCATATCAGTAATATTGATACCAAACTCCTCCAAGATACCTTCGGGTTGCTGAGGCTGAGCCTGAGAACGACGTCCCCTATTAGCTCCACCATTATTGCCTCCACGGTTACCACCATCGCGTCCTGCCTGTGTTTGTGGGGAATTAGGCAAGTCTGGGTTAAAAGCCCTGAAGTTGTTTAAATCGCCAAAGAAATCATCAAAGAAAGAATCCATGGATTGATTCTGTGGATTTTGGCTAGTTAAATTACTGTTGAGAATATTTTCTGGATCAGCTTTCATAATTCGGTAGCAGTTTTGACAGAGATCAATCTGCTTTTGCTGACCATTAACGTTTGCATAGAGATGTATGCTCGCATCGTTGAGCTTACAATTTTGACATAACATAGTAAACCTCCGATCTTGACCTATAGTCAATATTGGTCAAAGTCTATGCTGTTATTATAACATTCAAACTATAGAAAGCAAGCAAAAAGATTGAATTTTAGCAGACAAATCTCAAGAGTGCTAAAAACAAAAGCTAAATGAATAAAATACAGATATTCCTTGACAAATAGCTGAATTATTGTAAAATTATTGTATAAAAATACAAGAAAGAGAAAATATATGGCTAAATCATTTTTAAAAGAGATAGATTTTACTAAAGAAGAGCTGCTGGAACTGATTGAATCAGCTGCTAAATTTAAGAAGCTTAAGAAACAAAAGCAGGTTCACAGATACTTGGAAGGACTCAACATCGCCCTAATCTTTGAGAAAACGTCAACCCGGACACGTTCCGCCTTCACAGTAGCCGGTCAAGATTTAGGAATGAATGTAACCTATTTAGGAGCAGGTGAAACCCAGTTAGGCAAGAAAGAGTCGGTGACTGATACGGCCAAGGTCTTGGGCTCCATGTTTGACGGTATCGAATATCGGGGCTTTAAACAGGATGATGTCGAAACCTTGGCTAAATATTCTGGCGTACCTGTTTGGAATGGCTTGACTGATACCTGGCATCCAACCCAGATGATTGCAGACTTTCTAACCCTTAAGGAGCATTTTGGAAGCTTGGAAGGTCTGAGTATCGCTTATATCGGAGATGGCCGCAACAATATGGCTAATTCTCTCCTAGTCACCTCTGCCATCCTTGGTGTTAACTGCACCATTATTGCTCCTGAGAGTCTGCAGCCGGATCAAGCGATTGTCGATCTGGCCAAACAGCACAATACTGGAGCCAAACTGCTGATAACTGACGATCCAGCAGCTGTTAAGGGTGTAGATATGATTTACACTGATGTTTGGGTTTCTATGGGAGAAGATATAGATTTTAAGGATAGAATCGATTTGCTTCTGCCCTACCAAGTTAATCAGAAACTCCTAGATATGACGCAAAATCCAGAAACCATCGTCATGCACTGCCTACCTGCCTTTCATGATCTCAATACAAGCATTGGTCAGGAAGTCTACGATAAATATGGTTACAGCGAGTTAGAAATCACCGACCAGATTTTTCAAAAATTTAGCCCAATCATTTTCCAAGAGGCTGAGAACCGCCTGCATGCCATCAAGGCCATTATCTACCAATCTTATTAATAGGAAAGAATTGATCCTTAAAACCTTGTGTATGGTTCTGCTTTACAGAGAATAAGTGAATTTCAGTTTAATATAAAGGATAATACTGGCAAAACAGGGCAAATTTGGCTATTTTAGGGTTTCCACCTATCCCATTCTCCTAGTTTATGGTAAAATGAAATTGATTAAAAGATTAATGGAGCAAGGAGCAAAAGTAGTAGCTGGAGATATTTAGATTTCCAAGCTCCTTGTATCTTAGCTAAGGAGAATTTACATGGAATCACATTTGGTGAGAATCATTGATCGTCTCAATTTGATGACGACAGATGGGAGTAATCTGAAACGAAATTTTGAACGTGACGGTGTTGTTGTTGCGGAAGTTTCTTTTGCGAACGATCCTGAAAATGGTCCTGTTTTCACGTTGCGTGATGTCAAGGCACGTGAGACTTACACCTTCGATAGCATTGACCTAATCGCTATGGAAATCTATGACCTGCTTTATTAAGATAATCATAGAAAAATCGGGCTTTTTAGTCCGATTTTTTTATGGCTTCCAGCCAGTTTTTCTCAGAGAGAAAAACAAGAAAACCACCAGCTAGGCTGGTGGCAGATAAGGCTTTTAGTTTCCATTTATTTTTAGTCCGAGAGTGGGGCTCAATCAGTAAATTGTGATAATATCGCGATTTTGATTTTCCCCGTTCTCTATTTTAGGGCTCAGATCTCTGCCACATTCTTGTTTTTAGGTGGCAGGCTTTGGCAGTCTATCCCCAGACTACCAAAGTCCACTGGAGTATTTCAATCCCACCTAGGTACAGTTGATCTTGGTTTTCTCAAACAGTCTCCCAGACTGTTTGACCTATCACTTGCACAGTACTTAAACCAGTTACAGAAAGCCAATCAGCAGTGGTTCATTGGTGCTAAAGCACCTCATGAACTTGAACTGTGCAGAGATGAGACTTCTTGGCGTATCCAACAAGTCCTACTCCCAACAACTGCATCGATCTGGTAAATCTAGAACAATGTTAACGAGTCTGGACTTTTGCCCCAGACGCAAATAAACCGCCTATTTAAAGGAGAATCATAATTAGATGTTCATCAAGAAATAATAACAGGCAAATTTAAGTGGTTATCCTTATCTAAAACTATTGTGGACTTGGAGGTATCTTAGCTAATGGTAGATTTGAAGTTTTAGCAATGGCTGTTTTGTATGATTAATGATACAAGAAAAACCAATCTTTACGAGAAATTTTAGTACCTAGATCTCTTGTTTTAGATGAAATTTGGAGCAGTATGATTCTGTTCCTCTGCTGATTTACAGAAAATACTTGACAGTATTGTGAAATAATGTACAATATTCCTGTAATCGATTACAAAAAATAATTATATATAGGAGGAAGTGATATGAAAGCAGTTGTTGTAAACCAAGCATCAAATGGTGTTGAGGTAGTGGATCATGCTTTACCGACGGTTGAATATGGAGAGGCACTTGTGAAAGTTGAGTACTGTGGTGTTTGTCATACCGACTTGCATGTTGCTCATGGAGATTTTGGTCAAGTGCCTGGACGTATTCTTGGTCACGAAGGTATTGGTATCGTCCAAGAAATTGGCGAAGGTGTTGAATCGTTAAGAGTCGGTGATCGTGTCTCTATTGCATGGTTCTTCGAAGGATGCGGCCATTGTGAATACTGTACAACAGGTCGCGAAACCCTCTGTCGTTCTGTTAAAAATGCTGGCTATAACGTGGATGGCGGTATGAGTGAATATGCAGTTGTTACTGCTGACTACGCTGTCAAAGTGCCTGAAGCTTTAGATCCTGCTCAAGCCTCATCGATTACCTGTGCAGGTGTAACTACTTACAAAGCTATTAAAGAAGCAGGAGCAGCTCCTGGTAAATGGATTTGTATCTTTGGGGCTGGTGGTCTTGGCAACTTAGCGGTTCAATATGCTAAAAAAGTTTTCAATGCGCAAGTTGTCGCTGTAGATATCAACCAAGATAAGCTCAATCTGGCTAAAGAATCTGGCGCAGATATTATTGTCAATGGCAAAGAAGTTGACGATGTTGCTGCCTATATTCAAGAGAAAACAGGTGGTTGTCACGGGGTAGTGGTAACCGCAGTTTCAAAAGTTGCCTTTAACCAAGCTATTGATAGTGTCCGTGCGGGCGGTACAGTAGTGGCTGTTGGCCTTCCATCAGAATATATGGAACTTTCTATTGTAAAAACTGTTCTTGATGGCATTCGTGTTGTTGGTTCGCTCGTAGGAACACGAAAAGATTTGGAAGAAGCCTTTGATTTTGGTGCGCAAGGATTGGTTGTACCGATTGTTGAAACAGTTGATGTGGATACAGCACCTGATGTCTTTGATGAAATGGAAGCAGGCAAAATTCAGGGTCGCAAGGTTCTTGATTTCACTAAATTAGCTTAAGCATTAACCAGACTGCCTAGTAATTTGTGGTAATCCACGATTAATACTGGTGAGCAGCACTTACCCATTCCGTATCACTGAAAAACGCTCTAGGTATTTATCCTTAAAGTTGGACTAAACTATAATCTAACAGTGAGGATACAGTCCATAGTGGAGCGTTTTTTTTTACGATTGTCAAAGAATATTAAAAGGTTTCTTGTTGTAGATGCAACGACAAGAAATGGAAATATAGCCATGCATAGGAAAACACGGCTGCTGACAAAGAGGGAGAAAATGAAGAAAGAATCGCAGATCCAATAAAGGCAGAGGGACACTTTGTCTTCTAAATCCATCTAAGTTAACAATAAAATACTACAAAGGCAATTGATGATTTTCTTTGCGCCAGCTCAGAAAAATTCCCAATGGCTTTTTATTTACCTTCTAGTTATTTTTTCCAGAAAAATATGCAGGAATTTTGAGGAATTTCGAAAATTATAAAATAACATTGTATTATTATACATTTTATGGTAGAATGATTTACAAATTTATTGATGAGGCGTCTTCTTTTAAGTCAGTTGCCCGTCATTAGGAAACAGCCGATTGGCTATTTAAAAATAGGAGTAAATCTGTGCATTTCGATTTTTCTTTTTTACCCAAGTATTGGGGTTATTTTAACTATGGTGTTCTTGTCACCATTATGATTTCTATCTGTGTGGTTTTCTTTGGGACCATTCTTGGTGTACTGGTAGCTCTTGCTAAGCGTTCGTCTATCAAAGTTTTGAACTGGTTGGTGAGCTTTTATGTCTGGGTCTTTCGCGGGACTCCTATGGTGGTGCAAATCATGATTGCCTTCTTGTGGATGGACTTTAAAAACGCACCTTCTATTGGATTTGGAACAGTCGAACTAGACTTTTCACGCCTAATTCCAGGTATCATTATCCTCTCGCTTAACAGCGGGGCTTATATCTCTGAAATTGTTCGGGCAGGGATTGAAGCCGTGCCTAAGGGACAAACTGAAGCTGCCTATTCTTTGGGAATTAAGCCTGGAAAGGCTATGCGCTATGTGGTCTTACCACAGGCCTTTAAAAATATCCTGCCGGCCTTGGGTAATGAATTTATCACCATCATTAAGGATAGTTCGCTCTTGCAAACCATTGGAATTATGGAATTGTGGAATGGTGCCCAAACTGTTTTGGCAACGACTTACGTTCCTTTGGAGCCCCTCTTGTTTGCAGCCTTCTACTACCTCATGCTGACAACCATCTTAACGGCTGGTCAGAAGTGGCTTGAAAATCGTCTCGGGAAAGGACAAAAAGCATGACAGATACCTTGATTAGCATTAAAAATCTGCATAAGTATTTTGGACAAAATGAAGTTCTTAATGGGATTGATTTAGATATTAAAAGAGGCGAAGTTGTCGCTATTATTGGTCCGTCAGGATCTGGTAAATCAACCTTTCTTAGGACCATGAATCTGTTAGAAGTTCCTACCAAAGGGACTGTCAGTTTTGAAGGTGTTGATATCACTGACAAGAAAAACGATGTTTTCAAAATGCGCGAAAAAATGGGGATGGTTTTCCAGCAGTTTAACCTCTTCCCAAATATGAATGTACTGGAAAATATCATCTTGGCGCCAACTAAAATCAAGGGTCAATCCAAAAATCAGGCTGAAAAGAAAGCCTATGAGCTATTGGAGAAAGTCGGACTCAAGGACAAGGCTAAGGCTAATCCGACTTCACTTTCGGGTGGTCAGCAGCAGCGGATTGCTATTGCCCGTGGTTTAGCTATGGATCCAGATGTTCTTCTCTTTGACGAACCCACTTCTGCCTTAGACCCTGAAATGGTCGGAGAAGTTTTGGCGGTTATTCAAGATTTGGCCATGTCTGGTATGACCATGGTCATCGTCACTCATGAAATGGGGTTTGCCCGTGAGGTCGCTGATCGTGTTATTTTCATGGACGGCGGTATCATTGTCGAAGAGGGCAGTCCTCAAGAAGTATTTGAAAATACTAAGGAAGAGCGGACTAAGGACTTCCTCGGGAAGGTCTTATAAGCAGCCTAGAGATTAGAGTGATCTAGTTTTTGGTCTAGTTTGGATAATAATCGGAAAAAGGAGCGAAAGATTATAATTTTTCGCTCCTTTTTGAAATGATTCCAATCTTCTTTAAACGCCTATCTAATGGGCTTTTCTATGGTATAATAGTAACAGTAAAATTTTTTCTTGTCAGCAAAGGAGGTCCTGATGATTTTACAAGAGGCAGACTTAAATAAGTCCTATCAAGTTGTCAGTATTAATCTGCCAGAAGATAGCCTGCGTCACCTCTCTAATCTGGGCCTCAGGGTAGATACGACCTTAAAAGTCCTGTCTAAGACCAAGTCCAGTGCCATTATCCTCTTAAAAGCTAATCGTTTGGCTTTTGACACATCAATATTAGCTAATATTGATGTAGCTGATTTAGCTGAGGAGGAAGAAATTCTCCCCTTATCGGAATTGAAAGTCGGTCAGTCTGCGTATGTTGAAAATATATATGCTCTCAATGAGGCCAAGCGCCGCTTAATGGATATGGGCTTGACCAAACATACTAAGATTTATTTGCGTAAAGTAGCACCGCTTGGGGATCCTATCGAAATCAGTCTGCGAGGTTACGAATTGACCTTGCGGAAATCAGAAGCTCAAATGGTTAGTGTTATTAGAATCAAGGATGAGGAAGGAGACAGGGAATGACAGAAATTGCTCTTATTGGGAATCCCAATAGTGGTAAAACCAGCCTGTTTAATCTGCTGACGGGAACCAACCAGCAAGTGGGGAATTGGCCTGGTGTTACCGTTGAGAGAAAAAGCGGTCAGGTTAAAAAATTATCAAGTGTAACTGTTCAGGATTTGCCAGGCATCTATTCGCTTTCTCCTTATAGCCCAGAAGAAAAGATTGCCCGCGATTATCTCCTTAGCAACCATTCGGATGCTATTTTAAATGTGGTTGATACAACTAATTTGGAACGAAATCTCTATCTGACGACCCAATTGATTGAGACAGGCATTCCAGTTACCCTTGCTCTCAATATGAGTGATGTGCTCAAGAGTCAAGGGAAGGCTATTAATGCTGAAAAACTATCCTATCAATTAGGCTTACCAGTCATCGCAACCAGTGCCCTGAAGAATACTGGTGTTGACAAGGCCATTAAAAAAGCCAGTCAGACTACCAAGGCTAGTGTGGAGACCATCCAGTATCCAGCCTATGATGATAAATTTGAGGCAGCTTTGGCCCAAATTATTCAAGTGCTTGGTCAAACAGTACCTCAGAGGTCCAGCCGCTTTTATGCCATCAAACTCTTTGAGAGGGATCAACTGGTTCAGGCAGAAGTCAACCTCTCCCCTTTCCAAAAGAAAGAGATTGATGACATTATCAAGATTACTGAAGAAGTCTTTACCGAAGATTCAGAAACGATTGTTGTTAACCAGCGTTACGCTTTTATTGAACGTGTCTGTCAGATGGCTCAGAGTCAGGATGACGACTTTAAGATGACTCTTTCTGACCGTATTGATAAGATTGTGACCAATCGGATTTTAGCCTTGCCGATTTTTGCTATGGCTATGTTCATGGTTTATTACCTCTCTATTCAGACGGTGGGCACCTTTGGAACAGATTGGGTCAATGATGTCCTCTTCGGTAGCTATATTCCTGATTTAGTCACCAACATTTTACAGGATTTACGGGTGGCCGACTGGCTCCAGTCCTTAATTGTGGATGGGATTGTTGCTGGGATTGGGACTGTACTGGGGTTTTTGCCCCAAATTTTTGTTCTTTTTGTCTGTCTAGGCATTCTGGAAGACATTGGGTATATGAGTCGGATTGCTTTCGTCATGGATCGAATTTTCCGACGTTTTGGTTTGTCAGGAAAGTCCTTCATTCCGATGCTGATTTCAACAGGTTGTGGTGTACCGGGAATTATGGCCAGCCGAACTATTGAAAATGAGCGGGATCGTCGTATTACTATTATGACAGCAACCTTTATGCCTTGCTCAGCTAAACTGTCCATAATTGCCCTGATTGCAGGAGCTTTCTTTCCCAACAGCCCTTGGGTTGCTCCAAGTACCTATTTTATGGGGATGCTGGCTATCATTTTTTCAGGGATCGCCCTTAAGAAAACCTCCTTCTTGGGTGGTTATACCAGTCCCTTTATTATGGAATTGCCTAGCTATCACCTGCCTAAGACTAGAGCCGTGTTGCGTTATGCCTTGGGGAAGGCTATGAGCTTTGTCAAACGAGCTGGGACTATCATCTTTAGCTTGACTGTCCTGATTTGGTTTATGTCTTCCTATAATTTTGCTTTCCAAGCGGTTGAAACTGACCAAAGTATCTTGGCCAGTCTCGGTCGTCTCTTAGCTTGGATTTTCACACCGCTGGGATTTGGAAACTGGAAAGCGACAGTTGCAGCCATTACTGGTCTAGCAGCCAAGGAAACAGTGGTAGCGACCTTTGGGATTCTCTACCACAATCCAGATGCGACCGAGACCAGTCATGCTCTTTGGTCCAGCCTTCAAGGAGATTATACAGCTCTAGCTGCCTATTCCTTCCTGACCTTTAATCTCCTCTGTGCTCCATGCTTTGCGGCCATCGGAGCTATTCGCCGGGAAATGGGCAACCTCAGATGGACCTTGCTGGCCATTGGTTTCCAAACTGGTCTAGCCTATTTAGTCAGTCTAGTTATCTATCAATTAGGTTTGGTCTTGCTTTATGGTAGGACTTTCACTGTTTGGACAGGTCTAGCTCTATTGATTGTTGGGGGCATGGTTTATTTTATCTTGAGGAAACCGAGTCAGGTCAAGGAAAAAGTCATTACCTTGGAAAATCTTCCTTTAGCAGATAAACTATAAATGTGGAGGTTTAATTTATGTCAACCTTTATTATTGCAAGCTTGATTGCCCTAGCTGTTCTAGCTGGTCTGCGTCATTATATTAAACAAAAAGGATCCTGTGGCGACTGCGATTGTGCCTGTCCTATTAAAGATGAAATGCATAAGGTTAAAAAAATCAACCAGAAGATTTCTTAATCAGAAGGGTCCTAGCAGGGTTAGCCTATCAACACGAACGAGGATAGACAGCCATGATGATTTAGCTCTCACCTATGAAGTATTGTAACCTCTGAAGAGTTACAAAAGATTGGTAAATCTTCATAAAATGGCGATTGCGATTTTCCTAGCTCTCCCATTTTAAGGTTCTAACTTCTACTGTTCTCTTGTTTTACGGCAGCAAGTTTTGACAGCTTATCTCCAGACTGCCAAACGCTCCTTAAGCCAATAAGTCCATGAGGTTGGGCAAGACATCCATGATGGCTCCGCCCTCACCCACAGAATAATGAAAACGGACACACAGCCCTCACTAGGTGTATAATCTTAGTGAGGGCTTTGTGGTTGACGAGTTAATGATTCTAGTAATCGAGGGCAAAACTGATCCACTCTACTGACGAGCACCCCAAAATATGCGATAAGCATGAGTATAAAAATACGACTAAAATTCGGTAGATAAGCTCTCT
>NZ_JAAKDU010000003.1 GCF_011038795.1 Streptococcus tangpeifui | reverse complement strand
AGAGAGCTTATCTACCGAATTTTAGTCGTATTTTTATACTCATGCTTATCGCATATTTTGGGGTGCTCGTCAGTAGAGTGGATCAGTTTTGCCCTCGATTACTAGAATCATTAACTCGTCAACCACACAGCCCTCACTAAGATTATACACCTAGTGAGGGCTGTGTGTCCGTTTTCATTATTCTGTGGGTGAGGGCGGAGCCATCATGGATGTCTTGCCCAGCCTCCTTTTGATGCTAAAATGCTTCTATTAAAATTGTCCCGATGTCGGTAGGTTGAAATTCTTCAAACTTGCTAGATAGATTGATCCACCGATAATAGCCAAAATACCGCCAATCCATCCAAAAAGAGGAATGAGTGAAATAGCACCGCCAACAATAAGCAGAACGCTCGGAGCTGCCGAAACGCGATTATCATTCTTATAATAAACGGCTCCGACGATACCGAGGATGAGGACAGCCAATTTGACGATGTAAATAAAAATCGTCACTAAAATTGTTACTGTTGGGACATCGCTCTCAACTTCAGCACCTGCAGCACCAATGATAAACAAAATGGCAAAGAGGAGGAAGATACCAGCGACAAGACCAACGATTCCATTAATCGTGGCCAGTGTTTTAGTTTTTGTATTAGTGTTCATGTAAAATTCCTTTCTAGTCATCATTATAAGGGTCTTTGAGGGCTCTGTCAATATCACTCGACCAAATTTCCAGTTGCCTTGTGCTGCGCACATTCCTCCTTGTGACTGAAGCTTTTTAGAGCTTGAAGTCGCTTTTTTTGCTTTTTTAAGCTAAAATATTAGAAGGAATATAATGAAAGAAATTGGTAATGACGCAGAAAATTGGAATTGGAAGAGCTCACAGTAAGATTATTTTAATCGGTGAACATTCAGTCGTATATGGTTATTCAGCCATTGCACTTCCTCTAAAAAATATTGAAGTGGTCTGTCAGGTGCAGGCTGCAGAAAACCCTTTAGCCATCGATATTGATGACCCTCTGTCTACAGCGGTTTTTGCTGCTTTGGAGTTTTTGGACCGCTCGGATCAAAATATTTCGGTCAAGATCGAGTCCAATGTTCCTGCCAAGAGAGGAATGGGGTCGTCAGCAGCAGTAGCCATCGCAGCCATTCGGGCAGTCTTTGATTATTTTGACCAGCCTCTGTCTATCTTAGATTTGGAAATGCTGGCCAATCAAGCTGAAATCATTGCTCATGAGAATCCCAGCGGTCTGGACGCTAAGACGTGTCTCAGTGATACAGCGATTAAGTTCATTCGTAATCTGGGCTTTTCCGAAATGGCTATTGATCTGGGAGCCTGTCTGGTGATTGCTGATACAGGAATTCACGGACATACCAGAGAGGCCGTGGCTAAAGTGCGTGAGTTGGAAGAGAAGGCTCTGCCTTACTTACATCATTTAGGGAACTTAGCCAATGCTATCGAGGTTGGGATTCTGGCTAAAGACCTCAGCGTTATCGGCCAGGCTATGAACCGCGCCCATCAAGAATTGGATCGGCTGGGGGTTTCTAGCCCAGAGGCCAACCATCTGGTCCAAGTTGCTCAAAGCCGAGGAGCTATGGGAGCTAAGATGTCTGGCGGTGGTCTGGGCGGATGTATTATTGCTCTCTGCCGTAATCAAGAGCAGGCTGACACTCTAGCCTTAGAACTCGAAAAAGAAGGAGCCGTAAACACGTGGATAGAAAATCTGTAAGTGTAAAATCCTATGCCAACATTGCTATTGTTAAGTATTGGGGGAAAGCTGATGCGGAGAAGATGATACCAGCGACCAGCAGTATCTCGCTGACTTTGGAAAACATGTACACCAAGACCGACCTGTCCTTTTTACCCGAGAGAGCTCGAGGTGATGAATTTTATATCGGCGGAGTCCTGCAAAGCCCGCAGGAACATGCTAAGATGACTACGATTATTGACTTTTTCCGCAAGGAGGGTCAGCCCTTTGTCAAGATTGAAACCAGCAATAATATGCCAACCGCAGCAGGACTTTCCTCAAGTTCCAGCGGCCTTTCGGCCTTGGTCAAGGCCTGCAACCAGCTCTTTGACTTTGGTCTCAGTCAAAAGGAACTAGCTCAGTATGCCAAGTTTGCTTCTGGCTCCTCGGCACGGTCCTTCTTTGGACCGCTGTCTGCTTGGGACAAGGACTCGGGTGAGATTTACCAGATCAAGACCGATTTGGATTTGGCCATGATTATGCTGGTGCTCAATGACCAGCCAAAGACGATTTCCAGCCGAGAAGGGATGAAACGCTGTGCAGAAACGTCGAGCGATTTTCAGGACTGGGTAGAGCAGTCGGTCCTTGATTATCAGGCCATGCTGGGCTACCTGACTGCTAATGATTTTGCCAAGGTTGGCCAATTGGCAGAAGAAAATGCTCTGAGAATGCATGCGACGACAAGGTCAGCCCATCCGCCTTTTTCTTATTTGACAGAAGAATCCTATCAGGCTATGGATTTCGTTAGAAGTCTGCGTGAGCAGGGATATGATTGTTATTTCACCATGGATGCAGGACCTAATGTTAAGGTTCTCTGTCAGACCAAAGATTTGGATCGGCTGGCTCAAATTTTGGGGCAGCATTACCGCACCATTGTATCAAAGACCAAGGACCCAGCCCATGACTAAGTATGCTGTTAAAACTGGTGGCAAGCTCTATCTGGCCGGTGAATACGCTATCTTGACACCTGGCCAGCAGGCCTTGATTAAAAACATTCCCATTTATCTAACGGGGGAAATCGAGACAGCAAGAGACTATCAGCTCTATTCGGATATGTTTGACTATGCGGTTGGTTTGGAAACAGATGATAACTACAGCCTGATTCAGGAAACTATCGCAGTTGTTCACGACTTTATTAAGAGTCAGGGGCTCGAGCCTCATCCCTTTCGTCTGTCTATCACAGGCAAGCTCGAAAAAGATGGCAAGAAGTTTGGAATTGGCTCCAGCGGCAGTGTGACCATCTTAGTCGTTAAGGCTTTAGCTGCTTTTTATGAACAGGACTGGTCAGTTGATTTGATTTTTAAATTAGCGACCTATATTCTTCTTAAGCGTGGCGATAACGGTTCGATGGGGGACTTGGCCTGTATTGCCTATGAGGATTTGGTCCTCTTTAAAGCTTTTGACCGAGCTCAGGTACGTTCTTGGATTGCAGAGGAAAGTCTGGTGGACGTTCTGGCTAAAGATTGGGGCTACCAGATTGAGATCATTAAACCTGCTCTCGCTGTTGACTTCCTCGTCGGCTGGACTGGTCAGCCTGCAATTTCCAAGGATATGATTAAGCACGTTAAATCAGCCATCACTGCTGATTTTTTAGAGCAAACACAAGCAGCTGTCAAGACTGCAGCCAGTGGTCTGGAAACTGGGAATAAGGAGCTTATCAAGACGTCCTTGCAAGGAGCCAGTCATCTGCTGAAGGAATTGCACCCTGCCATCTATACCGAGGAACTTTTGGTTTTAGAAGGAGCGGTACAAGATTTAGATGCTGTCGCCAAGTCTTCAGGTTCAGGCGGAGGCGATTGTGGTATTGCCCTATCATTCAATTCAGATGACAGTCAAAAACTTATAGAAAGGTGGCAGGTAGCTGGTATTGAGCTACTATTTTGCCAAGAATCTTTATGACAAATCGAAAAGACCAGCACATCAAGCACGCTCTGGCCTATCAGTCCCCCTACAATAGTTTTGATGACATTGAGCTGATTCAGTCTTCCTTGCCCAAGTATGATTTGGCGGAGATTGATCTGAAAACTCATTTTGCTGGACGGGACTGGGATTTTCCTTTTTATATCAATGCCATGACTGGTGGTTCTGCCAAGGCTAAGGCCGTCAACCAAAAACTTGCCCAAGTGGCGGCGGCTTGTGGTCTGCTTTTTATCACGGGTTCCTATAGCCCGGCCCTGAAAAATCCTAGTGATGATTCTTATGCTGTCCGGTCAGCTGCTCCCGATGTTCTTTTGGGAACCAATATCGGCCTTGATAAGCCTGTTGAATTGGGACAAAAGGCTGTGGAAGCCATGCAGCCCTTACTTTTGCAGCTTCATGTCAATCTCATGCAGGAATTGCTGATGCCAGAAGGGGAGCGAGCATTTAAATCTTGGCGGACTAATCTAGCCGATTATGCCCAAACTATTTCGGTGCCGCTCGTTCTCAAAGAAGTTGGCTTTGGAATGGATAAGAAGGCTGTTCAAGCCGGTCTTGATTTGGGGCTTAAGACCTTTGACATCTCAGGACGCGGCGGCACCAGTTTTGCCTATATTGAGAATCAGCGAGCCGAGCAGGACCGATCCTATCTGAACACTTGGGGCCAATCTACGGTCCAAACCCTCTTAAATCTAGGTGACCTTAGAGAGCAAGCTGAAATTTTGGCCAGCGGTGGGGTTAGAAATCCTCTGGATATGGTTAAAGCCTTGGTCCTGGGAGCCAGAGCAGTCGGCCTTTCTCGAACCATGCTTGAGCTCGTTGAGCGCTACCCTCTGGATAAGGCCATCGCTATCGTCAATGGCTGGAAGGAGGACCTGCGGCTGCTGATGTGTGCCCTTAATTGTCGTACTATTGCTGATTTGAGACAGGTTGATTATTTGCTCTATGGCAAATTGGCTCAGGCTAACTCTTGAATTCAGAGGCTAGCAGAAAAGTCAGAATCTTTGACCTCTGGGCTAAAAAGTTTTAGACTAGAGGCAAAGGAGATGATCTCATGATTGAAATGACCTTTAGAGATGCCTATGATATTGAACGTCAGCAGAGCTTTGAAAATCCGAGTGATTTTATCCGAGTTCTTATGGGCTGTTCAACTGTACCGGAGTACTATCCCGTTAAGAGTGTCACTTACAAGGGAAAAGATCTTGATTTTCATGGAACTTACGGTGAACTCTTTCCAACCTTTGTCGATTTTGATTGGTCGGCTTACGAAGGAGTTTAGACTTATCCATATAGAAAAAGAGCTAACGATTTTCTCGTTAGCTCTTTTGAGTGCTCTGTATTTAAAGCATACAGTAAACAATAGCAATATATTGCAGGGCCGATGCCAGCAGGATAAAAAGATGCCAGATCATGTGGTCGTAAGGACGTTTACGGGAATAGAAGAAGGCACCTATTGTATAAGAAAGGCCGCCTGCTAACATGAGACTCCAAAAAAGCGGGCCAGTCTTGGTGATGATGGCTGGGATGATGAAAATAACCAACCACCCCATGAGTAGGTAGAGCAAGAGACTAAACTTCTCATTGATGACTTTAGCAAAAATCTTATACAGAATGCCAAAGATGGTGGTCCCCCATTGGAGGACGATAATGAGATAGCCTAACCAGCCACCAACCAAGGAGAGGGCCACGGGAGTGTAGGAGCCAGCAATGGCAATATAGATCATGCTGTGGTCAATAATTCGCAGGACATACTTCTGCGGTGAGGCATACTGCATGGAGTGGTAGATGGTCGAGGACATGAACATGAGAAAGAGGCTGATGACGAAGACCGACATGCCAACCGCTGCCTTAAGTCCAAAGACTTGATAGCTGTAAGAAGCCGTAATCGGTAACAGGACCAGCATAGCTGCCGAACCGACAGCGTGGGTTACAGCATTGGCGACTTCTTCACCGAAAGTTAATTGTTTACTGAGTTTTAGAGTTGCTGTGTTCATGGTGATCTCCTTGAAGATTTTCGGCAAGTTTATGAGTATAGTGGTAGAGTTTCAGAGTTTGACAGGCCGAGACAATCAATTCAGGAATGTCTTGCTCCTTTTCTTCATTCATACAGGCGACAAAGGCGTCATAGCATGCCTGCGACTGATCGTTAGCTGTTAGTTGTTCCAAAACTTGACTGAGCTCCTGAATAGAAAAGACAGGCTTAAAAGTCGTGATAGCAATCAGACGGGCCAGCTGCTTGCGACTGTATTTTTTCTTGACAGGCTTTTCGACCAGACCGTGCTTGACATAATTGTTAATCATAGAAGCCGTCAGTCCCTTGTCTGTTGCTGTTGCTAACGGCTTAGTGACTTGATTGACGTAGAGCAGGACCTGATCTAAGTAGAGGTCCAGCTGGGGCAAATCAGTCCATTTAGGATAAGTGCTTGTCATTTGTTTAACTACTCCCTGTCATCTAGTCTTGATAACTAGATTATACATTTATAAAAAACGAAGGTCAACTAAAAAGTGTGCAAATGATTTTTTAATAGCCATTTAAAATTATGCAGAGGAGCTTTCTGTTATAATAGGTATAAAAATTGGAGGTGTTCTAATGAAATCTAGCAAAGATAAGCGGTTTAAGAAGATATTCTCAGAAAGGGCCGCGATGAATAACATTACTGAGATTTGGATTGATTGCAAGACAGGTGTCAACTATCTATGGCACAGTGCTAGCTCCGGCGGTGGTTTGACGCCTCTCTTGGATAAGGACGGCCAGCCGGTCGTCACACCCGTAGAAGATGGAGATTCTGCCTACTAGTGAATAAGGTCTTTGAAAAATGTCTGAGCATGAGAGGCCGAGGAATTTGTTGGATGATAAAAAGCACTGACTGCTTTATCTTTTGCGTTAGCCAGAACAGAATGAAAAGTGACTCATTATTAGGATGGGAGTGGGGTCAACTCAAAAATTGAAAATTTTAGTTCTCACCACGATCTAATTTTACGGTGGTGACCTGAAACGGTCTCTCTCAAGACCGTTTTTGACACTTGCTTTGCAAGCTCCATTTCCCGATTAAAAAGGTCTCCCAGACCTTTTTAACCCACCCCCGCATACTCTCAAAGGGGGTGGGGAGCTTTTGAGGTTGGAAATAAGATGAACGATGTCCATCACATTTGTTTTTCCGCTTTGGTCTTGTGGCAGCAGAAAAACCAGCCAGCAGTGGAGTCTGGGACAAACAGCCATGATAGCTTAGCCCTCACCCACAAAGCATTGTAATCTCTGAAGATTACGTATAAAAAGTCCAGCCTCGCCAGAATATGAGAGCTTTATGTTATTTCGATCTTCAACCTTAAACAGATTTGCCTAGTCCGCTATTTTATGTTATATTTTGATGACAACAGCTTTTGCATAAAGGATTGGGACATGAAAAAACGTTACATTACTGGTTTTGACGGCTTGCGAACCATCGGTCTCTTGGCCGTCATTTTTTACCATATTTATCCAGCAATTTTCAAGGGAGGCTATCTTGGCGTCGCGCTCTTCTTTGTACTATCGGGGTATTTGATTACTGATCTGTTGCTGAGAGAGTACGAAGCGACTGGCAAGATTACTGTTAAGGCTTTTCTTTTGCGGCGTTTTAAGCGGCTCTACCCCAATATGATTGCCGTTATGCTTTTGAGCACAGTTTATATGTACTTTTTCCAGCCCAATCTGCTCAATGGCATGCGTCATGTCTTCTTATCCAGTTTTTTCTCGGTTAATAACTGGTGGCAGATTGCTAAAGGGGGGTCTTATTTTGCTAAGTTACTAGCTGAGGCACCGTTTGAGCATTTTTACAGTCTGTCTATCGAAGGGCAATTCTATCTTTTTTGGCCCTTGATTATTATTGTTCTCATGCGTATTTTCCGCAAAAACAGAACGCTTATTTTTAATGTCCTTGATATTATTTTGCTGCTTTCCTTCGTGGAAATGTCTCTGCTTTACAAGGCCCATGTGGACCCGACAAGGATTTACTATGGAACAGATACGCGGCTCTTTTCGATTCTGATGGGGGCAGCTCTGGCCTTTATCTATCCCAGCGACAAGGTTGAAAAGATTAAACTCTCCAGTTGGGACCGTCAAATCTTCAATGGTATGGGCATCATTACTCTGGTAGTCTTGACCATTTGTTTCTTTGCTCTGCCTGACCAAGAATGGTTCACTTATCGCGGTGGTATGTGGCTCTTTTCCTTTCTCAGCTGTGTCCTGATTGCCATTATCGTTCACCCCAAATTATCGGCCAACAAGTGGCTGTCTAATCCCGTGACCAGCTATCTGGGGACGCGTTCTTATGGGATGTACCTCTGGCAGATTCCAGTTCTGACCTTTGCAGAATTAAAATTGCCTAATCCCAAGTCGCCTCTATCGGTTCTGATTGCGCTAGTTCTGGTTGTCCTGTTGACGGAGATCACTTATCGATTGGTAGAAGTTCCTCTGCGACGCATCACTTGGCAGCAGATTAAGAGCTTTTATCAAGATAAGCGCCATGCTTGGACTTCCCTTGTCAAATGGCCTATCACGCTCTTCGTTTCTTTGGCGGTAGTCGGTGCTCTCTTCTTAGTCTTTACGGCTCCAGACAAGACCTCTGCTCAAAACAAGATTACTGACCACCTCAAACAAAATGAAGCCAAGATGAAGCAGCAGGGACAGGCACAGCAGGCACCTGGGACGCCAGCAGACCCTGCTATTCTCAATAAGTATGGAATTAGCCAGGAAGAGTACGACATTGTCAACCAAAAGAAGGTTGGCATTCTGGGTGATTCTATGATTGCTATGACTTACGATGATTTGCAGGAAGTTTTTCCCAATGCCTTCTTTGATGGGGCGATCGGTCGTAAGCCTCAGCATACTCTAGAGATGGTTCAAGAGGCAGTAGCCAATCATCCTGACTTAGATACCTTGGTTATTGGTATTGGCATTAACCGGGATGAAAACGGCGGAACCCTGACAGCAGACCAGATTGATCAGGTCATGCAGGCTGCAGGTGGTCGGCAGGTTTACTGGATTAATATCAATTTGGAAAAATCCCAATACTACTGGACCAATGATGTTAACCAAGTGTTGACGGCTGCGGATCAAAAGTATGATAACCTACATATTGTTGATTGGTATGCCACCTCTCATGATAAGGAAGGTCAGTTATTGAGCGAGGATATGACCCACCCTAACGAGCAAGGAGCTGTTGCCTATACCAAGGTGATTGCAGATACTATCTCGAAATAGCATTTTTAAGAGGCTCATTGTCAAGTGTAGTGGGTGACTTATAATGAATAACACCAGCTTGGTCTTCTTTTTAAGAAGACTAAAAGGACTTAAGCGACAGCTTAAGTCCTTTTAGCGTTGGGGTTATTTTCTGATATCAGCTAAAATTTTTTGAGCAGTTTCCAAGTTAAGATGCTGGGCTGCTAGGAGCTTTTGAACGAGCGATGGAATCTCTTTTTCAGTTGCTCCAGCCAGCAAGGCTAGGGATTTGGCCTGCAGCTTCATGTGACCAGCCTGAATGCCCTTCCCGACCAAGGCCTTGAGGGCAGCGAAATTTTGAGCCAGACCCAGAGAAACGATAAGTCCAGCCAGAGTTTTTGCATCTGGCTGCCCTAGCAGGTCAAAAGCAACGCTAACACTGGGATTGAGACCAATAGATCCGCCCTTGGCCGCGATTGGCATGGGCAGGGTCAGATTTCCCCTAACTTTACCTGCCTCTCTATCATAGGTCCATTGTGAAAGCCCACGATAGGAGCCAGAAGCAGCAGCATAGGTGTGACCGCCTGCTTCAATAGCCCGCCAGTCATTGCCAGTGGCCAAAGCTAAGGCATCAATACCGTTAAAGATCCCCTTGTTATGGGTACTCGCTCGATAAGGGTCAATTTGGGCCAGTTGGGAGGCTTGCTCCAGCTTCTCAGCTAGTTTCTCAGCTTCTTCTTTGTTACGGCTGAGAAAGCGTAAGTCAACTGCACATTGGGCGGTCACCAAACTATTCGTTGCATAATTGGATAGAATGGCCATGAGGCTTTGTCCGCCAGAAAGCTCTTCTAGTTTGGGCGCTAGGGCTTCCATCATAGTATTGACCATATTGGCTCCCATAGCTTCCTGAGTATCGACTGCTAAATAGATGATGAGGAAGTTTTCTTTTTCTTCTACGGTCAGCTCTCTGGCACCGCCACCTCTCTTAACGATGGAAGGATGAGCTTGATTTGCCAAGTCAATTAGGTCTGCCTTGCGAGCTAGAATAGCTTCTTTGGCTGACTGCCAATCATTACAGCCCGTAAGCGCAACCTGCCCCAGCATCTGCCGCTGATGGATCTCGGTGGTGAAGCCGCCTGAGCGTTTAATGAGTTTAGCTGCATAGGAAGCAGCAGCTACGACAGAAGGCTCTTCAGTCACCATGGGGAGATTATAGGTCTGGCCATTGACTAAGAAATCAGGCGCCAAACTCATCGGTAAGGCTAGCCGACCAATCAAGTTTTCTGCCATCTGATTGGCAGTTTCAAGCGGAAGAAGCTCTTCCTTATTTAATTTTTCGAAGCTCGCTTGAGATAATGCCTGATTGTTTTTGAGAGCTTGCTGCCGCTCCTGCGGGCTCTTTTTAGCAAATCCTGTCCAAGATACCATGTTTGTCCTCTTTTTTGTTCGTCATTTCTTCTTGAATTATACCATAAGCGCTGATTTTCTGTAACTTCCCAAGGGATTTTGTTATAATGGGGAGGTATCAATATTCGTTAATGAGGTAAAATTATGGCTATAAAAATTGGATTGTTAGGTTTTGGGACAGTTGCTAGCGGGATCCCATTTTTGCTCAAGGAAAATGGGGATAAAATTACAGCAGCAGCTAAGGATGAGTTTGTTATTGCTAAGGTCTTGGTCAAGGACGATGATGAAAAGAACCGTCTTTTAGCAGCCGGTCATGATTATCATTTTGTCACCAATGTTGATGACATTGTAAAAGATCCAGAAATTGACATCGTCGTTGAATTGATGGGGCGGATTGAACCAGCCAAGACTTTTATCACTAAGGCTTTGGAAGCAGGCAAACATGTGGTTTCCGCCAATAAGGACCTGATTGCTACCCACGGTAAGGACATTATTGGTCTAGCTAAAGACAAGGGTTTGGCTTTCTACTATGAAGCGGCCGTGGCAGGTGGTATTCCAGTTCTACGGACATTGGCTAATTCTTTAACGTCAGACAAGGTGACACGCATTTTGGGTGTGCTCAATGGGACATCTAACTTTATGATGACCAAGATGGTTGATGAAGGCTGGACCTACGAAGACGCTTTGAAGACTGCTCAAGAGCTGGGTTATGCAGAAAGCGACCCGACCAATGATGTGGAAGGAATCGACGCTGCTTACAAGGCGGTGATTCTCAGCCAGTTTGGCTTTGGCATGACCATTGATTTTGAGGATGTCAGTCATCAAGGCATTTCCACCATTACACCTGATGATGTTGCAGTCGCTCAAGAATTAGGCTATGTCATCAAGTTGGTTGGTGATGTTCGTGAGACAGATTCTGGCATCTCTGCCCAAGTGTCTCCAACGTTCTTGCCTAAGGAGCATCCTCTGGCTAGTGTCAACGGTGTTATGAATGCTGTCTTTGTTGAGTCCATCGGTATCGGTGAGTCTATGTATTACGGTCCTGGTGCGGGGCAAAAACCAACAGCGACTTCGGTTGTAGCAGATATTATCCGCATTGGCCGCCGTATTGTAGACGGTAATGTTGGTAAATCTTTCAATGAATTCAGCCGTCCAACTCAGTTGGCTAATCCAGCTGATGTCAAGAGTGGCTATTATTTCTCTTTGACTGTTCCAGACAAGAAGGGGCAAATCTTGCGTTTGGCTGAAATCTTCAATGGCGAAGATGTTTCCTTCTCCCAAGTTCTGCAACAAAGAGGAGATGGCCAAAAAGCACAGATTGTTATTGTGACCCACGCTCTCAGTCTGACCCAATTAGAAAATGTCAAGGCAAAATTAAAAGCCCAAAGTGATTTTACTCTCTTGAACAGCTTTAAGGTATTGGGAGACTAAGATGAAAATTACAGTTCCGGCAACGTCGGCCAACCTAGGTCCGGGTTTTGATTCGGTGGGAGTGGCTCTCTCTAAATATTTGACTATTGAGGTGCTTGAGACTAGTTCTGACTGGCAAGTTGAACATGATTTGGGGGATATACCAACTGATGCTAATAACCTTTTGGTTAAAACGGCTCTAAAGGTCGCCCCTAATTTGACCCCTCATCGCATTAAGATGATTTCCGATATTCCTCTGGCTCGGGGACTTGGATCCTCTAGTTCAGTTATTGTAGCAGGGATTGAGCTAGCCGATCAATTAGCACAGTTACATCTCTCCAAACAGGAAAAGCTCCGTTTAGCCACAGAGATTGAAGGTCATCCGGACAATGTTGCACCAGCTATCTTCGGCAAGCTAGTGGTTGCTTCCTATGTTAATGGACAAGTTTCTGGTGTTAGAGCTGATTTTCCTGCCTGCGATTTCGTCGCTTTTATTCCCAACTATGAATTAAAAACCAGTGACAGCCGAGGTGTTCTGCCGACTTCTATGGCTTATAAGGAAGCTGTAGCGGCCTCCTCAATCGCCAATGTGGCGATTGCCGGTCTTTTAACAGGAGACTTGCTGACGGCTGGTAAGGCTATCCAAGGGGATCGTTTCCATGAGGCTTATCGTCAAAAATTAGTCAAGGAATTCGCTCCGATTAAGGATCTCGCTCAAGGGTTCGGAGCTTATGCAACCTACTTATCAGGGGCTGGCCCGACAGTCATGAGTTTGGTCCCGCAAGGAGAAGGGTCGGCCTTAAAAACTGCCCTAGATGACTTGGGACTGGACGGTCAAACCTTTGTCCTGACAGTTGATGAGGAAGGTGTTCGTCTTGACTAAAACGCATAAGGGACTTTTGCTCGGAGTATCAGCCTATCTGCTCTGGGCTTTTTTATCTCTCTACTGGAAACTCTTGGCTGGGGTTAATGCTTACAGTACTTTTTCTTATCGGATTATTTGGACCCTTTTGACTATGGCTGTCTATATGTTGATTAGCAAGAGCCGTCAGCGCTATAGGCATGAGTTTAGGGAGCTTTGGCTGGACAAGCGGCAGTTCTATCGAGCTGTGGCAACCGCCTTTTTGATCGCCATCAACTGGCTGACCTACATCTATGCGATAGCCAATGGTCATGCGACTGAATCCAGTCTGGGGTATTATATGATGCCACTGGTTTCGGTGCTTTTGGCCCTCGTTATTCTTAAGGAAAGTCTGACACCAGCTACTAGCTTGGCTGTTCTTATGGCGGCAGTGGGGGTGGGAGTCTTGGTCTGGCAGACCGGTCACCTGCCTTGGATTGCTTTGCTACTGGCTTTTACTTTTGGATTTTACGGCTTGTTGAAAAAGGGAATCCGGCTATCCAGCGATGTAGCTATGCTGTTTGAAGCCGGCATTATTCTGCCTTTTGTGCTGGTCTACTTGATTTTTTTCAGTCATGAAACACTGGCAGGTTACAGTCTGCTGGAAAATATCCTTCTGGCCTTATCGGGGATAGTCACAGCCATTCCTCTCTTGCTCTATGCGGAGAGTCTCAAGCGAGCCCCTTTGAATTTGATTGGTTTTATTCAGTATCTCAATCCGACCATTCAGCTCCTGATTGCCCTGACTATTTTTAAGGAAAGTCTCAGTCAGGGTCAGCTCTATGGCTTGGTGTTCATCTGGCTGGCGATTGGTCTCTTTGTTATCGGTCAGATTCTTTTACTAAAAAGGCAGAAAACTTGATTAAGTCGGGATTTTTGTTGCCCTGTGCTATACTGGCAAACGATGAGGATACTTGTGTCCCCTGTACTTTTAAAGCTTTTAAGGAAGGAAAGAGATGAATTATCAAGAAGCACTAGCTTGGATTCACAGCCGGTTGAAATTTGGGATTAAACCTGGTATCGAGCGGATGGCTTGGATGCTGGAGCAGTTGGGAGATCCTCAAGAAAATTTGCAGGCTGTTCATGTGGTCGGAACTAACGGTAAAGGCTCGGTGGTCAATAATCTCCAGCATATTTTTACAGCAGCAGGCTATCGGGTCGGTACCTTTACTTCTCCTTATATTGTTGATTTTAGGGAGCGGATTTCTGTGGACGGTCAGCTGATGCCAAAAGAAGACTTGGTCACTTGTGTAAAATTGGTTAAGCCAGTTGTCGAGGCCTTGCCAGAATCTTTAGAAGCTGCGACTGAATTTGAAGTTATCAGTCTTATTATGTTTCTTTATTTTGGTCGCCTGCATCCTGTTGATTTGGCTGTTATTGAAGCTGGCATGGGCGGACGCGATGATGCGACCAATCTTTTCCAAGCTCTTGCTGTTGTCTGCCCCTCTATCGGGTTGGATCACCAAGCTGTGCTGGGGGAGACTTATAGCCAAATCGCTCAGAATAAGGCAGGTGTGCTCAAGCTTGGTGAGCCCTTGGTCATGGCTGTAGCTCAGGAAGAAGCCAGACAGGTCTTTCTGGAGCGAGCTCAAACAGTTGGTTCGCCTGTTTATGAATGGAAGCAAGAGTTTACGTTGATGATGTCTGATAAGGCCTTGACCTTTCGCAATAGCTCGACGACTATAAGTGATTTAGCTTTAGTCATGCCTGGCCAGCATCAGGTGGCTAACGCAGCTCTAGCTATTGAAACAGCCTTGCTTCTTAAGGATCGCTATCCAAAGTTGGATGATAAAGCGATTCGTGAAGGATTGGCAAGAGCCAAATGGCTGGGGCGAACAGAGCTCCTAAGGCCCAATCTAATGATTGATGGAGCCCACAATAATGAAAGTATTCAGGCACTGGTGGAACTACTGCAGAAAGGTTATGGCGATCGAAAGATTCGGATTCTCTTTGCTGCCATTGATACCAAACCAGTCGCTACCATGCTGAAAAAATTAGACGGAGTAGGCCAGATCACTGTGACAACCTTTCCTTATCACAATAGTTTAGCCTTAGCTGATTACCCTCAGGGTTATGAGCGGGTGGCTGATTTTAAGACTTGGCTGAATCAGGTTTATCAGGAAGATTCAGCAGATTTCTATCTGATAACAGGTTCCCTTTATTTTATCTCCCAAGTTCGCAGGGAGCTTTTGAAGAATTCCCTTCAATAGGGTATAATGAAGGGAATTAAACCGTTACACGCCTGTGAAAAAACTCACCTGCCTTGAATCTCTGCGATTCATTGTCAGGTTCCCTATTTTATTTGGAGTGCTTAACGGCTTAGTATCTTATGAATTGAACACGGGACTAATTCCTTCGGAGAAAAATGACTTTTCTTGTGTGCCAGCACTCAGCGTCAAGTCTCTATTTCTCTGTCAGGCATTTTCGTTAAAGCGAGCCGTCCCTTTGTATCTTATGAAAGCATCAAGTTTAAGAGGACATTATGATCAATCAAGAAAAAGCAGAAGCAGCCATCTATCAGTTACTAGAAGCTATTGGTGAAGATCCCCAGCGTGAAGGGCTTATAGATACCCCTAAGCGCGTGGCAAAAATGTATGCTGAGATGTTTGCTGGTTTGGATAAAAATCCCAAGGATCAATTTACAGCTGTCTTTAGCGAAAATCATGAGGAAGTCGTCTTGGTTAAGGATATTCCTTTTTATTCTATGTGCGAGCATCACTTGGTGCCTTTTTACGGCGTAGCCCATGTGGCCTATCTTCCCAATCAAGGCAAGGTAACGGGTCTGTCTAAATTGGCCCGGGCTGTCGAAGTAGCCAGTAAGCGGCCCCAGTTGCAAGAACGCCTGACAGAACAGGTAGCGACAGCGCTTGAAGCAGCCTTGGCTCCTAAGGGAGTTTTTGTTATGGTCGAAGCTGAGCACATGTGCATGACTATGCGAGGAATCAAAAAGCCTGGCAGTAAGACGGTGACAACGGTTGCGCGCGGTACCTTTCAAGAAGATAAGGACCAACGCCAAGAATTATTGCACTTGATCAAGGAGTTTTAAGATGAAAATCGGATCATTTGAAGTTGCGGGAAAAGCCTGTATTATGGGGGTGCTTAATGTAACACCCGATTCTTTTTCAGACGGCGGTTCCTATACCCAACTTGAAAAAGCCCTAGCTCAGGTTGGGGCTATGATTGAAGAAGGGGCTGCTATTATTGATGTTGGTGGAGAATCGACGCGTCCAGGTGCTGATTTTGTTTCTCAGGAAGAGGAAATTGCTAGAGTTGTACCGGTTATCAAGGCTATCAAAGAAAAATACGATATTTTAGTCAGTATCGATACTTATAAAACAGGAACGGCTCGGGCAGCCCTAGAGGCAGGGGCAGATATCCTCAACGATGTCTGGGCCGGCCTCTACGATGGTCAGATGTTGGCTCTAGCAGCTGAAAAAGAGGTTCCCATCGTCCTCATGCACAATCAGGAAGATGAGGTTTATGGAGATATTACTCAAGATGTCTGTGATTTTCTCAAAGAACGAGCAGCTGCAGCCTTGGCTGCCGGCGTTGACAAGGACAATATCTGGCTAGACCCGGGCTTTGGTTTTGCCAAAAATGAGCAGCAAAATCTAGCGCTCTTAAAGGGCTTGGATCAAGTAACTAGCCTAGGTTACCCTGTTCTTTTCGGTATTTCCCGCAAACGAGTAGTTGATTATCTGCTAGGCGGTCATACTAGACCGCTGGAGCGGGATATGGGGACGGCTGCCTTATCCGGTTATGCTATTGAGAAAGGCTGCCAGATTGTTCGGGTGCATAATGTTGCTGCTAATCGTGATATTGTCAAGGTTATCAGTCAATTAAGGTGAGGAAGATGGATAAAATACTTTTGAGGGGCTGCCGTTTTTACGGTTACCATGGCGCTCTGCCAGAAGAAAACCGGCTGGGCCAGATTTTTGTAGTGGATGCGGAACTTTCTCTTGAGCTGACCCAAGCTTCTGTCAGCGATGATTTGGCCGATACGGTTCATTACGGTCTAATCTTTGACGTGATTAAGCATCAAGTTGAAAATCAGACCTATCAGCTGTTGGAAAAGCTGGGAGGAGCAATTTGTCAGGCTATTTTTGAACAGTTTCCTCCTGTTCAGGCTATCCAGTTGCGAATTTTCAAGGAGAATCCCCCCATTGCCGGTCATTATGAGAGTGTTGGTGTAGAATTGGAGCGCACCCGATGAGCTCTGTTTTTCTCAGTCTCGGTTCCAATATGGGAGACCGGAAGACTTATCTGAACGAAGCTTTGGAACGATTAGGCCAACTGCCTCAAACGAGCTTAGCAGCTGTTTCCTCTATCTATCAAACACCGGCTTGGGGCCTGACAGACCAGCCTGATTTTCTCAATCTCGCCTGTCGTTTGGAGACGGACTTGTCCCCTTTGGATTTACTGCAAGCCTGCCAGAAGATAGAAAATGATTTAGGACGGGTTCGGCAGCAGCATTGGGGTCCTCGGACTTTAGATATTGATATCTTGCTCTATGGGCAAGAAGTAATAGCTGGGCCAAACTTAATCCTGCCCCATCCCTATATGAAAGAGCGGGCCTTTGTCTTGGTGCCTCTGTTGGAGTTAGATGAAAAGGCATTTGATCCAGCAACTGGTCACGCTTATCAAAGCGATTTAGCCAAACTGTCAACCGAGGCTATCGAAAAATTTTTGGGTTAAACTTCTTTACCTCACTTCTCAGTACCATTTACTTGGAAGCTTTGGGGCAGGAACGTTCTGGGAAATTTCTGCTAAATTACTAAATTTGCTAAATTCCCTGGCTGATGCTATCGCCAAAATCCCTAGTTTTTGATATAATGATTATCGGCCTTGTGCCGATTTTTTAAGGTCTTGTGACCTTTATGAGATCGGTAGGCCAGCCAGATGACTGGCCCTTATTGCTTTTGAGGCGTCTTTTCTGGTTAGACAAGAATGGAATTAAAAAATAATGTTAGAAAAAATGAAAAATGCTCTTAAGGGAATTGATATTCGCATTGATGAACCCTTGCGTCACTATACTTATACCAAGGTTGGAGGACCAGCCGATTATTTAGCTTTTCCTCGCAATCGTTACGAGTTGGCCCATATTGTCAAGTTTGCCAATGAAAATGCCATTCCATGGATGGTCTTGGGGAACGCCAGCAACCTGATCGTCCGTGAAGGAGGAATTCGCGGGTTTGTCATTATGTTTGATAAGCTGAGTACTGTTACAGTCGATGGTTATACTATCGAAGCAGAAGCTGGAGCTAATCTGATTGAAACGACTAAAGTTGCTGAATTTCATAGTTTGACCGGCTTTGAATTTGCAGCAGGGATTCCCGGTTCTATCGGTGGGGCTGTCTTTATGAATGCTGGTGCCTATGGTGGTGAAATATCCCATATTTTGGTTTCGGCCACAGTTTTGTCTAAGGAAGGAGAAATCCGAACGATTGAGGCCCGCGATATGGCTTTTGGCTATCGTCGGTCGGCTATTCAAAGTACAGGTGAAGTGGTGATTTCTGCTAAATTCGCCCTCAAGCCAGGCGTGCATTCGCAGATCAAGAATGAAATGACTCGCCTCAATCATCTGCGGCAGCTCAAGCAACCTTTGGAGTACCCATCTTGCGGTTCCGTCTTTAAGCGGCCCGTTGACCATTTTGCCGGTCAGCTCATTATGGAAGCCGGTTTAATGGGCCATCGCATCGGCGGTGTTGAAGTCAGTAAGAAGCATGCTGGCTTTATGGTCAATGTGGCCAATGGAACGGCTGATGACTATGAAAACCTAATTGCTGATGTTATTGAGAAGGTCCAAGCCCATTCAGGTGTCCGTCTGGAGCCAGAAGTTCGGATTATTGGAGATTACAAGTCTTAATAAAACGAGCATAGCTTATCTTAAAACCATCAAGTAGAGCTGGCTAGAGAGAATTTAGCCGGTTCTTTTTATTTCTTATCGCCTGTGTGGAGGAAAACGAGCGTGACTAAACCAATTATTGCCTTTCGCCATGTGACGAAAACCTTCGAAGACAACGGAACTCATGTTCTTAAAGATATTAATTTCGAGCTGGAAGAAGGAAAATTTTATACGCTTCTGGGAGCCTCTGGTTCTGGAAAATCGACCATTCTAAATATCATTGCGGGGCTCTTAGATGTGAGTTCGGGTGATGTTTATCTGGATGGCAAGCGGATTAATGATGTTCCCATCAACAAGCGGGATGTCCATACAGTTTTTCAGAATTATGCGCTTTTTCCGCATATGTCCGTTTTTGATAATGTAGCCTTTCCTTTAAAATTAAAAAAGATTGCAAAAGAAGAAATTGCGGAGCGGGTTCAGGAAGCTCTCAAGATGGTGCGACTGGAGGGCTATGGCAATCGTTCCATTAAAAAGCTCTCAGGCGGCCAGCGCCAGCGGGTGGCCATTGCTAGAGCCATTATCAATCAGCCCAAGGTTGTCCTCTTAGACGAGCCCTTATCCGCCTTGGATTTGAAATTACGGACAGAGATGCAGTATGAGCTGAGAGACCTACAGCAGCGGCTGGGAATCACCTTTGTTTTTGTCACTCATGACCAAGAGGAGGCTCTGGCCATGTCGGACTGGATTTTTGTGATGAATGAGGGTCAGATTGTTCAATCGGGAACGCCTGTAGATATCTATGACGAACCCATCAACCATTTTGTGGCTACCTTTATTGGTGAGTCCAATATCATCAACGGGACCATGATTGAGGACTATCTGGTTGAATTTAATGGCAAGCGTTTTGAAGCTGTCGATGGTGGAATGAGGCCCAATGAGGCAGTAGAAGTGGTCATTCGGCCAGAGGACCTGCAGATTACTCTGCCCGAAGAAGGCAAATTAAGAGTTACTGTCGATACCCAGCTTTTTCGCGGTGTCCACTATGAAATTATCGCTCACGATGAGCTGGATCATGAGTGGTTAATTCATTCGACGCGCAAGGCCATTGAAGGTGAAGTGATTGGGTTAAACTTTACATCCGAAGATATTCATATTATGCGGCTCAATGAAACTGAAGAAGAGTTTGATGCCCGAATTGAAGAATACGTGGAAATGGATGAGCATGAGGATGGCTTAATTAATGCCATTGAGGAGGAGCGCTATGAAGCAGACGACTAAATTCTTTGCGGTTCCTTACTTCCTCTGGCTCTTACTTTTCGTCTTAGCTCCTCTGGCTTTGATTGTCTATCAATCTTTTTTCAACCTGCAGGGGCAGGCTGGTATAACTAATTATGAAACCTTTTTTAGCTCTTGGACGTATCTCCGGATGAGCTTTAATTCCGTTCTCTATGCAGGGATTATTACGCTAGTGACCTTTCTGCTTAGTTATCCGACAGCTCTGGCCTTAACGAAGCTCAAACACAAGCAGCTTTGGCTCATGCTGATTGTGCTGCCGACTTGGATAAATCTTCTGCTCAAGGCCTATGCCTTTATGGGGATTTTTGGCCAAGATGGCGGGGTTAATCATTTCTTGGCCTTTGTGGGAATTGGCCCTAAGCAACTGCTCTTTACGGATTTTTCTTTTATCTTTGTCGCTGCCTACATCGAGCTGCCCTTTATGATTCTCCCCATTTTTAATGCTCTGGATGACTTGGATGTCAACTTAATCAATGCCAGTCGTGACTTGGGAGCCAGTGGCTGGCAGACCTTTAGTCGGGTTGTTTTCCCGCTTTCTTTGTCTGGCGTGCGCTCGGGTGTTCAGTCAGTCTTTATTCCCAGTCTCAGTCTCTTTATGCTGACCCGTCTAATTGGCGGTAATCGTGTGATCACACTGGGGACTGCCATCGAACAGCACTTTTTGACCACTCAGAATTGGGGTATGGGCTCTACCATCGGTGTGGTGCTCATCCTAGCCATGCTGGTTATTATGGCTCTTACTAAGGAGAGGAGAAAAAGCTTATGAAAAAGTTGAGTCATTTCTACTTGGGACTGGTCTTTGCCCTCCTCTATCTGCCGATTTTTTATTTGATTTTTTATTCTTTCAATAGTGGCGGTGACATGGCTGGCTTTTCTGGCTTCACTTGGGAGCATTACCAGCAGGTTTTCTCCGATAGCCATCTCATCTTGATTCTGGTTCAGACTTTCTTTTTGGCCTTTCTGAGTGCCTTGCTGGCGACAGTTATCGGTACCTTGGGCGCCATCTTTATCGATCAAACTAGAAGTAAGCAGCAGAATACCTTGCTCTCTCTCAACAATATCCTCATGGTTTCGCCAGATGTCATGATGGGCGCCAGTTTTTTGATTCTTTTCACGGTCCTCGGCTTCCGGCTGGGCTTTAGTTCGGTATTGCTTAGTCATATTGCCTTCTCTGTTCCCATTGTCGTTCTTATGGTCTTGCCAAGGCTCAAGGAGATGAATCAGGATATGATTCATGCCGCTTATGACTTGGGCGCTAGTTATTGGCAGATGCTCAAAGAAGTTATGCTGCCCTACCTAACGCCCAGCATTATCGCTGGCTATTTCATGGCTTTTACTTATTCCCTTGATGATTTTGCAGTGACTTTCTTTGTGACAGGAAATGGTTTCTCAACTCTCTCAGTTGAAATCTATTCACGTGCTAGGCGAGGGATTTCCTTAGAAATTAACGCGCTATCCACTATCATCTTTATCTTTTCCATTCTCTTAGTGATTGGCTATTATTTCATCAGCAAGGAAGAAGGTGATCAGCATGCGTAGATTAAATGCCTTTCTTATCGGTATTATCCTGATGATTATCGGCTTAGCCGTGCTTATGGTGACTATGGAGAAAAAGAGTAGCAGTAGTTCAAAATCCGATGGTTTAGTCGTCTATAACTGGGGAGACTATATCGACCCTGATCTCGTTACAAAGTTTCAGAAGGAAACAGGGATTGATGTCCAATATGAAACCTTTGATTCCAATGAAGCCATGTACACTAAGATTAAGCAGGGAGGAACTCGTTATGATATTACCATCCCAAGCGATTATATGATTGATAAAATGCGTCGAGAAGACCTCTTAGTTAAACTGGATAAATCACAGATTAAGGGACTGAACAATCTTGGACCGCAGTTTATGGGTAAGTCTTTTGACCCCAAAAATGATTATTCCATTCCTTATTTCTGGGGGACAGTTGGGATTGTTTACAATGATCAGCAGGTCAAAAATCCTCCCCAGCATTGGACAGATCTCTGGAATTCTCGGTATCAGAATGCCATCATGCTGGTTGATGGCGCTAGAGAGGTGATGGGACTGGGGCTTAACGCTCTAGACTACAGCCTCAATACCAAGAATATGGGGCAGTTAAATCAGGCTTCTGATAAGTTAAGCCAGTTAACACCTAATATCAAGGCCATCGTTGGGGATGAGATGAAAGGATATTTGAAAAATGGTGATGCTGCCCTAGGTGTGACTTTCTCGGGTGAAGCCAGAGATATGCTGGACGCCAATCCCCATCTTCACTATGTGTTGCCAAGTGAAGGGTCTAACCTCTGGTTTGATAATATCGTCATTCCTAAGACGGTCAAAAATAAAAAGGCCGCCTACGCCTTTATCAATTTTATGCTGAACCCTGAAAATGCAGCCCAAAATGCTGAGTATATCGGTTATGCCACACCTAATAAGGCCGCTCAAGCTCTCCTGCCAAAGGAAGTGACTTCTGATCCGGCTTTTTATCCGTCTGATCGGGTTATTAGCCATCTGGAAGTCTATGATAATCTCGGGCCTAAGTGGTTGGGCACCTACAATGATCTCTATCTGCAATTTAAGATGTATCGGCATTAAGCTGCCTCTATAAACTTAAAAGTCTGGAAGCATGAGTTTCTGGACTTTTCTTATGGGCCAAGACTCAAGTACTCCAAAATCTTCCTTTTGAGTCAGTAGTCAGCGCCTGATACTATTTAGCAGACCTGATATTCAATTAATTTTAATAGTTCCTTTCCGTCTTGGAGCTTTATGATTGGTATTCTGACTTTTCCTAACCAATGGAAAATGGTAAGATAAATCTATGAAAAATATTATTCCTAAAAAAGTATCTAACTATGAACTCTTTTACGACTTAGTATTTGTTTTTGCTGTTTCAGTATTGACGGGGATGATGCACGGAAAAGGTGTCCACCTCACCTTTTTTAGTTACTTGCAATTCATTATCTCCTTTATCATGCTGATTAAACTTTGGTACCATGAGACTATGTATCTCAATAAGTATGGAGAGCGTGATCTCATGGATATTGTGACCATTATCCTCAATATGTTTGTGATTGGTTACATGGCTAGAGAGTTGACGCTGGATTGGCAAAAGACTTACGTTTCCTTTAATGTGCTCTTTTTATTGAGCAATGTTTCGGTCTTGCTCCAGTATGTCTTGCGTGCTCGAAGGTTGGGCGCTTTCAGCCAAACGATGATTTATCACATGAAAGATATCGGGGTAGACATGGCAGTCCAGATCATCTGGTTTATCTGGTTGACAGTAAATCCGCACATGAATATCTTTTGGGCCTACCTCCTCTACGGGATGAGTTTCCTATTTGTTTATCTGACACGCGCTAAGAAGGAAGATGATAAAGCCAATTTTCCTCATCTGGTGGAGCGTGTTCAACTAATTACTATCATTTATTTTGGAGAAACGCTCATTGCTAGTATCAAAACATTTGATTTAGCGACACATCCCCTAGAAGCAGTCATCAGCTTTGCCATGATTGGCCTTATGTTTATCGGCTACATCACACAGACCGCTGTCATTATGAAGCATCACCAAGAGCGTACAGGGCTTCAGATGGTTTATGTCCATGTCGTTCTCTTGATCGGTATTCTTTTTACAACCTTGATGATTGAGATGGCTGGGGATCCACATTATTTCTATGATATGAAAAATCTGCTTATCTTAGGTCTGGGTCTATTTTACGGCAGTTTGCAATTGCTGGCTCCTTATAATCGCAGGGATCTAACGTTGACACCAAAATGGCTGGCTGCTCACTTAGTCATCCTAGGTCTGCCTTTGGGACTTCTGACGCTTTATGCTAATAGTCCCATTTTAATGCTGAGTTTTGGCTTGCTAACCGGCTTAGGTCAGTTTGCAGTGGTTTGGTACCGCCTGCCTTAGGGATAGGGATACGGAGTTATGGTATTAGCTCACAGTGTTTTTGTCTTAGGGCTTTTTAGTTTCGATGATTTCTAACGTTTTATTTCCCTAAAAACAGTAGATTTTGTCTAGCTGATGAAAGATGGTAGGAGTGTTCGAAGTATTAGCAGACAGTAAGATAAAGGCTGGACAAAAATCTACTCTGCTAAAGAGATCAAAAAAAGCCATTGCTTACCTCTGTCAAGAACATGCCAAAGGGAAAATTGTTTTTATAATGGACTTGTGATGACCACTGATCCAATCCAACTAATGCCAACCATAAGGCTGTTCTTTAAGCATAATCCAAGAAATTCTAAGGCCTTCATGTTTGTCGAGTCCATCGTTACCTAGGTCGGACTGGTATTGAAGGGGTAAGATTCACGAAAAATGTTCCCAGTCTAAGTTCTGATATATGATATAATAATGGGAAACAAAGGCTTGGAGAGTAGCTATGCAAAATAAATTGACTATTAATGATATCGCTAAGCTTGCAGGGGTCGCTAAGAGTACCGTATCTAGATATTTAAACGGTGGCAGTGTCAAAGAATCAACGGCACAACACATCCAAAAAATAATGGATGAATATAATTACGAACCAAATGTCTTTGCACGATTGAGTGCTAAAAATAGTCACATTATTGGTTTAGTAGTACCTGGTTTTAATTCGGTGACAACGCCACGAATTGTTGAAGTGATTGTGGCTTATCTTAAGAAAAATGACTATACACCTTTGATGATGCACACGGACCAATCTACTGATGAAGAAATTAAGAGTATTGTTCGTCTTAGTAAAATGAATGTTGATGGCATTATCGTCCTGTCAACTGGGATTACACCAACACATGAGGAAATTATTAAAACCATTGCGCAGCCCGTCTTATTTGTGGGGCAAAGTAATGCCCATCTTCATACGGTCATTAATGATGATTACGCAGCGGGTAGAGCAGTAGGTGGACTGGTTGGGAAATCAGGAGCCAAGGCTGTTCTTTGTCTATGGGTTGACCCTCATGATATAGCCGTTGGGCAAGTTCGTAAGCAGGGAGTGATGGATGGTTTGAGTGCAAGAGGGATTTCAGATGTGGAATTTGTTTATACGACATTTGACTATAGAGAGGCCATTGAGTCACTTAAAAGCTCCCTTGACCCCAAGCGGTTTCCTGATGCTATCATCTGTGCGACAGACCGTCTAGCTCAAGCGGCCTACAAGGTATTACCGAGTTACCACATTACCATTGGTAAGGATATTTCAGTTGTAGGTTTTGGGGAGTACGAAACAAGTGCCCTGCTAAATCCGCCTCTAACCTCTGTTAAATTTGACTGGTATAGTACAGGTATTATCAGTGGTGAAAGTATTCTTCAAATGATTCAAGGAAAACCAGTGAGCAATATTCAAGTGATTCCTTTTGAGCTATTTGAACGTGCTAGTCTTGTTCAAAAGGAGGGAGAGTAAGACTCAACCAGAGCTTTTTAACCCATCTCCGCACAGTTGATTAAGTTCTCAATAGCCACTAGCTATTGAAAGACTATGACTTGCATGGTAGTTAAAGAGTCCAGTGGACTGTTTAAGAGGGCACCTGAAAATGGGACTGCGCCCTCACCTAAGATAAGGACTGCCAATCACTACATCAATCTGGTTAAACCTACCATAATGTTAAGGAGTCTGGGCTTTTGTCTCAGATTCCTTAATTTTAAAAATAAACAAAACCGGTTCCAAAAAAAATTAAAAATCTATTGCATTATTTTTATTTGATGGTATAATGAAAGCGTAAACAACATGGAACCGGTTCCTAAAATAATTTGGAGGCAATTATGGCTGATTACAAAAAGATGTGTCAAGATATTGAAAAATATGTCGGCGGTCGTCAAAACATTGTGGGTGTCGCCCACTGTGCCACACGTTTGCGTATTGTGCTAAAGGACAATAGCCTGGCGCAAATAGATAAACTTGAAACAGTGGATCTCGTCAAAGGGGCCTTTGTTGCAGGCGATCAAATTCAGTTGATCATTGGACCTGGCTTGGTTAATGACGTCTATGAGGCTTTTTCTGACTATGTTGGCATCAAGGACATGAATATTTACGATCTAAAGGAAGAGAGTGCTAAGAAAAATAACATCTTCCAATCGATTATTAAATCCCTTTCCGATGTCTTTGTTGCTATTATTCCTGCTATCTTAGCGGCAGCCTTATTGATGGGAATTACAGGTGTGCTCGGTAATTTTGATATGGTTAAAGAGAATGATACTCTCTATGCTATCAATAGACTGGCAAGCCTAGCAGCCAATGGTATCTTTGCGATTTTACCCATGGTTGTCTGTTATTCAGCCGTTAAACGCTTTGGCGGAAATCCCGTACTTGGTATGGTGGTCGGTGCTATTATGCTGGATTCAACACTGGCAAATGCCTACTCAGCAGCACAGGGAACGGTTAAGGTGGAAACCATTCACTTATTTGGTCTTCCTATCAATATGATTGGTTTTCAAGGCGGTATTCTAGTTGCTTTGATGATTGGTTTTGTGGTGGCTAAGCTCGATATTTTCTTTAATAAGAAAGTTCCAAACTCTATCAAACTCCTAGTTGCTCCTTTGCTCACTGTCTTTATCTCAACAGTCTTGCTCTTTACTATCGTTGGACCAGTAGGTCGATTTTTATCAACTGGTTTGACGAGCGGATTGGTATGGTCAACTTCACACCTAGGATTTGTAGGATTTGCTTTGTTTGCAGGTGTCCAGCAGCTCCTTGTTATCACTGGTCTGCATCATATCATCGGTGCGGTAGAAGCGCAGTTACTGGCTGACACCGGCCATAACTTTATCAATCCCTTGATGTCTGTGGCATTGATTGGTCAATCTGGTGCGGTGATCGGCTACCTAGTAACCCATTGGAAAGATACCAAGGTCCGTGAATTAACATTACCAAGTTTTGCCTCTACCTTGTTTGGCATTAGTGAACCGGCAATCTTTGGGGTCAATCTTAGATACCGTTATCCACTAATCGGGGGTTGTATTGGAGGAGCGCTAGCAGGTGTCTATGTTTACTTCTCAAAATTGACATCCCTAGGATTCGGGACAACAGCTGTACCAGGAATTGCCATTGCAGATCCTGCACATAATGGCTATATTAATTATATTATTGCCCATCTGATCGGATTTGTCGCTGGTCTAGTAGCAACCCTATTGCTCAGTACCATTCATAAAGATAAAACACAAGAAAATTAATCGTTAGACTCAAAGACAATCAAAAATAAACTAGGCGATAGGGCATAGAGAGTACTGGCGTCAGGCAAGATAAGTCAAGGGCCTATATTTTGATTGTCAAGTGTATTAACTGAAATGACCAAAAGAATCTGACACTGCTTGTCTCAGATTCTTTGTGTCTATTTGGGAGAAAGACATGTATACCAAACAAGATTATCTAAACGAGTGCAAAGAGTATTCCTATATGAGAGAAAAGGTTAATAAAGATCCTAATCGGCTTGCCTTCCATCTCATGCCACCAACTGGCTGGCTCAATGACCCCAATGGCTTATTTCAGCATCAAGGAAGAAACCATATCTATTTTCAATACACGCCTTTTAAGGCGAGCTGGGGAATCAAATCGTGGGGGCATTATACGACCAAGGATTGGATTCATTATGTAGAAGAAGAGCCCTTCTTGTTTCCTGATATTGCGGATGACCGTGACGGTGCTTACAGTGGCTCAGCCTTCAAAAAAGATGATCAGGTGCATTTTTTCTACACGGGGAATGTCAAGCTGCTTGATCAAGAGTATGACTACATCACCAATGGTCGTGAGCAAAATACTATTCATATTCAGAGCCCAGACGGCTATCAGATTGATGTCAAGGAGACGGTACTGAAAAATGAAGACTATCCTACTGATCTCAGTAAGCACGTGAGAGATCCTAAAATTTACCCAGTAGATGGCAGCTATGTCATGGTACTCGGAGCAAGGACCCTAGCAGATACCGGCTGTGTGATCTGCTTTAAATCTCATAATTTAAGGGAGTGGTCTTATATTGGCCGCATTGAAACAGACAGCCCCTTGGGTTACATGTGGGAATGCCCTGACTTATTCGAACTGAGCGGTCAAAAGGTCCTATCATTCTGCCCCCAAGGCCTCCCCGCTCAGAAGGAAAAATTTCAAAACGTTTTTCAAAATGGCTATGTCCTGCTGGATGGTTGGCTAGGAGATTATGACTTGTCAGTCTTCAAAGAATTTGATTATGGCTTTGATTTCTACGCCCCCCAGACCTTTTTAGATGATAAGGGACGACGCATTTTAATAGCCTGGATGGGGATGCCTGAGGAGTCAGGCTATAGCAACCAACCGACAATAGAATACGGTTGGATCCATGCCCTAACCATGCCAAGAGAGTTGGTCTATAAAGATCATCATATCTACCAAAAACCTCTGGATGAGTTTAAGCAGCTCAGGTTGGATGAGCATCATTGGGAATTGACTTCGTTTACAGGATGGCAGACAGAGAATTCCACTTTTGAAATGCGAATAAGATTTACTGAGAATCCTAAAAGTTTTTCCGTCCAACTGAGAGAAGGTGTCAAACTATCTTACAAGAATAATCTTTTGCGATTAAGTCTTGGCAAATCTGGATATGGTAGAAATGAGAGAGTGGCAAGGATAGACAATCTGTCTGATTTGGTCATTTACTCAGATACATCCGCTATAGAGATCTTTGTGAATGAAGGATTGTTTACAATGACTAGCAGAGTCTACTCAGACTTCTTGGGGCAAAAACTATCTCTTGATAGCAATGTTGATGGCCTGCTTAGTATTTACCAATTGAATGGTTTTGACTATCATTAATAGGAGATGCTGATCGTATGGGTTCAGCTCAAAACTCTTGGAGGTGCAGGCAAAAATTCAACATAGCCAATTAGATCTTTATCCCAAGGCTGAATACGGTTCTGTATTTCAATATGCAGATCAGTTTGCCCGAGGTTTGCTAAGATTTTGTAAATTCCTAGATGATGCTGTTTTAGTGCTTTTAGTATGGTTGAAATTCTAGAAATTCGTGATGTGCTCAGCTAAATAAATTGGGCAAGTTTTGAAGTATAATCGGAAATTCTCTAAGAGAGTAAGTCGTAGCTAGCCCTGCTTGGTCTCTGCCAGTAGAAACTAAAGCAATGTCGCTGGCAAAGAATGCGGTAGAGTAAAAAACAGTAATTGAAAGGAATCCCTTGCCAGCTAGCTGGGGCATTATTAGTAGAGAATGGGATATATAGTATTTAAAAATCTGGGACAACGTGCTCAGATTTTTTGCTAGCTATCGGAAAAAATTTAGAAAAGGTGAAGGAAAATCTTGACTTATAGTTGACTATAAGTGATACACTACAGTTGCTAAAGGTAAAAAGGTTTGAAATCCATTGTTGATTTTATGCTGATACCGCCTTGTATGACGGTGTGTTTCTAACAGGAGGTTCTATTATGAAAACACTGATTATTTATTTTTCTGAAACAGGAACAACCAAAGAGCGTGCACAAGCTATTGCGCATGAACTAGGGGCAGACTTGTATGAGATCAAGGCGAAAATCCCTTATACTAGCCAAGATAGGAATTGGTATGATGATTCCAGTCGCTGCAATCTTGAGCAATACGATGAGTACAGCCGTCCTGATTTTGCAGGGAATCTGCCAGATATTTCACAATATGAGCGCATTTTAATCGGCCATCCGACCTGGTGGGGAATTCCCCCAAGGGTTGTCCAAACGGTTATGGATCAAATGGACTTTTCCGACAAAATTCTAGGCAGCTTTTCGACATCAGGCGGTTCAACCTATGTAAAAGCACAGCCGATCTTTAACCAATATGCAGCTAAATATCATATTGCAGGTGATGTCTTGAATAGTACAGCGGCCATGAAACGTTGGCTAAAGCAATTAAACTAAGGGAGTTACATTAATATAGAGCAAAAATCCCTCAGCTTAGCTTTGACAAAAGAAGTGGTTGCGCTTATTGTCAGTGTGACTAAAGAAGGCTATCTAAATGATTATATAAACACTCTGATACTATTCTTACAGCCGATGATAGTCTATCTAGATAAATTTCACACCACTCACATCATATTGTAGGAGTTCTCAGATAAGAAAATTAATGTTTGATCAAAAAGTCTTGACTTACAGTTCACTAGAAGTAGTAGAGTAATCTCATAAAGAAAAAAGGAGAATTTTTATGTCAACTAACCAAACAGCACCAATCGTACTTGGAACTTGGTCTTGGGGAACTGGCGGATTTGCCGGTGGGAACGTAGTCTTTGGCAATAGCCTTGACACCGCAGATCTCAAGGATGTCTTCAAAACAGCTATGGATGAAGGGCTCAACACCTTTGATACAGCTTATGCCTATGCTAATGGTGAAGCTGAACGTATCTTGGGTGAACTTACTGGTCAATATGATCGCTCGCAAGTAATCCTATCAGACAAGTTTACCCCTGGTATGCAAGATGACACGAAGGAAAATCCTGTAGAAGATATGCTGGAAGGCAGCCTCAAACGTCTGGGTACTGATTACATTGATATTTATTGGATTCACAATTCTGCCGACGTGGAACGTTGGACACCCTTCTTGGCTGACTTGGTCAAGTCAGGCCGAGTTAAGCGCATCGGTGTTTCTAACCACAGCCTTGAGCAGGTTAAACGTGTGCAAGAAATCTTGAAACCAGCTGGTGTACAAATTTCAGCCGTGCAAAATCACTTCAGCCTTCTCTATCGTCATTCTATCAATGATGGTCTTCTTGACTACTGTAAAGAAAATCATATCCAATTTTTCTCATACATGGTCTTGGAACAAGGGGCTTTGTCTGGTAAGTATGATAGTCAGCATCCAATGCCTGCTGACTCTAACCGTGGTAAAACCTATAATCCAATGTTCCCAGCTTTGAGTGATTTACTGGCTGAGCTGAAGCGTTTGGCAGACTATTACAAGGTCAGTCCAGCTCAAATTGCGACCGCTTGGGCTATTGGACGCGGCACAACACCAATTCTTGGTGTGACAAAAGTAGGGCAAGTCGAAGATGCTGCTAAGGCTAGTCATGTGTACCTTACAAATGGAGAAATGGCTAATCTTGAAAATCTAGCGACTCAATCAGGTGTTGATACACGTGGTGGCTGGGAAGGTCAAGCCTAATATCAATCAAAAGGAGTCTATAATGTTTTTAATTACCATTACTATCAAAGCCGATCAAGTCCCTCAAGACCAGGCCGATGAACTCTTGAACAAACACAGAGCTTGGTTCAAGTCAGAATTTGATGCAGGTAACTTCAAGATTGTTGGCCCTCTTAAAGATCGTGGCATGGCAGGGATTGTCATTGCCAAGGCTGATTCACGAGATGATTTGGATGCTATGATTGCCAAAGATGCCTATTACCCAGACTATGCCACTTATGACGTGGCCGAATTTAAAGCCAATCTGGTAGCAGATGATATCGAAGGAGACTAAGATGACAACAAGAATCTTTTTATTCCATCCTAATCCTGACCAATCTAGAGCCAATAAGGCCATGGCTCAAGCAGCTGCTGAGCAAGGCATTGAGGTACGTAATCTCTATGCCCTCTACCCAGATGGTAAGATTGATGTCAAGAAGGAACAGGCTGCGCTGACAGCTACAGACCGCATTGTCTTACAGTTTCCAATGTACTGGTATTCTATGCCATCCTTGATGAAGGAGTGGCTGGACCAGATACTAGAGTATGGTTGGGCTTATGGTTCATCTGGTGACGCCCTCCAAGGCAAGCAAGTCCTGCTTGCTGTCACTCAAGGAGCAGGAGCGCAGGATTATACAGCTAACGGCCGATTCCATGTAACCACACAGGAATTGCTCAAACCAATAGAGACCATCAAGTACCATACGGGTCTCGTTTTTGAAGAGCCTTTTGTTCTATCTGGCGTACTCAATTTATCGAATGAAAAACTGGCTCAAGAGGCGGCTAATTATGTTGGCTGTTTACAAGAATCATAGCCAAAAGGTTTAAAATTGTGTATACTGAACAGATAGTTAAACTGATGTGTATATATTGAAAGGTGATCGAATATGCCAAAAGAAGGAACTTACACTATTACTCAGGTTTCTCAAATGTACGATATTAAGCCCAATACCTTGCGTTATTACGAGCGCATTGGGCTCTTGCCTGAGATTCCTCGTCAGGCAAACGGCAATCGCTATTTTACAGATGATCTCAATAAGTGGCTAGAGATGGTCATTTGTCTGCGTCATTCGGGTGTTTCTATCGAGGTCTTAGTAGATTACTGTCAGTTGCTCATGCAGGGCGATCAGACAGTCGAGGCACGTGAAGAATTGCTTCGTGAGCAGTTAGAGAACCTTGAAAATAAGAAAAGGAATCTCCAGCGTTCGATTGATCGCCTGACCCATAAAATAGGTCTCTACGAGTCGGGAGAAATTCTCAATAAAGACACCTACTATGAGGAATATGGGATCATCTTCGATAAAGACGGCAGCTGGAAGGAGCGCTTAGATGACTTTGAAAATTGATGCCTTTGCTCATGTGCTCTTGCCTAATTTTTATGAAAAAATGCTTACGCTGGATAAGGCGTTAGCACAGAAGATGCCTTTTATCCAAAATCCAGTCCTGACCGATCTGAACAAGCGCCGTGAGACCATGCCTGCTGACACTAAGCAGATTATCAGCTATGTCAATACCAATCCAGAGGATTATATGGCAGGTGAGATGGCGGCCCTCTTAGTAACCGAAGCCAATGGAGAATTGTTAGCAGCAGTGCAGGCCAATCCCGATATCTTTACTGGCGGTGTCGCCATGGTCGCCATGAATCATATTCTGGAAGCCGTGCGCGTGGTGGAAGCATTTGTCCCAGCCCATCCTGAGATACTGGGAATTCAGCTCTTTACCCGTCATCTAGGGAAGTCTGTGGCGGATGAGGAGTTTAAATCTGTCTTTGAAGCAGCGGCTAAGCACGATGTGCCAATCTGGCTCCATCCTGTTTTTGATGCCCGAAAGCCCGACAATAACATTATCTTTAGCTGGGAGTACGAGCTGACTCAAGCCATGCTTGAGATCGTACAGGCTGGTTATTTTCAGGCATTTCCAAATTTGAAAATCTTGGTTCATCATGCCGGCGCCATGGTTCCTTACTTTGCCGGTCGTATCGAGCGGATTCTGCCAGAAGATCAGGCCGCTGACTTTAAGAAGTTTTATGTGGATACTGCTCTCCTTGGTAATCCTAAAGCCCTCGAACTCTGTGTGGATTATTATGGTGTTGACCATGTTCTCTTTGGAACAGATGCGCCCTTAGGAATCCTGCCGGCGGGTGCGACGGAGGTCATTGCCCAAGCGATTGAAACTCTTGCGCTCGGTGATGAAGAGAAACGGCAGATTTTCACGGGTAATGCTCAAAAATTATACGGATTGGAAGATTAATATGACAGAGATTTTTAGATTATTTAGATTGGGGCTCGATTTGTCCTATGAGACTGATTTTAACCAAATCGGCTATAACAACTTTACCCAGTCAATGGAGCTGGAGCCAGGAACCTTGGCTATGTATGGCAGTCATGTCCCCAGTGATAAGAGTCAGCAGGTTGTTCTTGAGCGCTATGCCAGTGATGAGGCCTACCAAAAACATGTAGACTCACCGCATTTTAAAGCCTTTGCCGGTTTGGCGCAAAAGGCCATCACCAGCCGTGAAGTAGTGACATTAAAGCCTGAGATTTTTCTCCAAAAACCAACAGCATTGAGAGTTTTGGAGCCAAACGATTTTTCAGTGCGTCTGGCAAGAGTGACAGTCAGTGACAGTCAGGCTTTCGCAGCTATCGTCTTACCAGAGATGCAGGCCAGTATGGACAAGGAGTCTGGTGTCCTTGTCATGTACGCAGGTAGAGACATTGAGAATCCCAATACTTGGTATTTCTTTGAAGTTTATGAAGATGAGGCTGCCTATGAGGCTCATCGGGGAACCTCCCATTTCAAAGATTATATTGCAAAAAGCAGCAACCTTGTTTTAGACAAGACCCTGCAAGTCTTGACTGGTGACATGCTGGTTAATAGAGGCTAATTTATTCAAGCCTTTATCAAGCAGAGGGTAACGTGCAACTGAAATGCCTTTTAAGCATGGCAGTTAGTTGTTCTTGGTATTTGTAAATTAATTTACACAGAGCTATACTAATGGTAAAAAATAACTATTGAGAGAAAGAAGTGATAATTCATGGCTAAACATGAAGAAGTAAAAGCACATCCTTTATTTGCCTTTGGTGAAGAGAACCCTTATGGCGCTAGCTTTACAGGCCAATCTTATCTGGCTATGTTAGCCCAAGCACCAGATAGACAAACCAGTGTTGGAAATGTGACCTTTGAACCGGGTTGCCGCAACAACTGGCATGTCCATTTGGATGGCTATCAAATCCTGCTAGTGACAGGCGGAGAAGGGCTCTATCAGGAGGAAGGAAAGCCAGCACGTCATCTGAGAGCAGGCGATGTGGTCGTGACAGACAAGGGTGTCAAGCACTGGCATGGGGCAACCAAGGACTCTTGGTTTAGCCATATTGCTATCACAGCAGGCGCTAGTGAGTTTTATGAGCCCGTTACAGATGAAGCCTACGATACCGCAAATAAGGAGGAAGGTTAATATGGCTAAAAAACAAACAGCAGGACGTGATAATTTAGGAGATTTTGCTCCCAAGTTTGCAGAACTCAATGATGATGTCCTCTTTGGCCAAGTCTGGTCGCGTGAGGAAGAATTATCCCCTAAGATCCGCTCTATCGTAACAGTTTCAGCTCTCATCACAGGCGGCAATTGGGAACAGCTTAAGTACCACCTGAATACGGCTAAAAATAATGGCGTCACTAAGGAAGAGATTTCAGAAATCATTACCCACATTGCCTTCTATGTCGGCTGGCCCAAGGCTTGGTCTGCTTTTGGATTAGCCAAGGAAATCTGGGGGGAAGAATAGAAAAGGCCAGTAGGCCTTTTGAGTTTGAAGACAAAGTCTCATTTTTTCATAACTCATCGGCTTAAGTTTTATAGAATACCAGCACATATTTACGTCAAAAAAGAGGAGGATGATATGATGACCATTACCATCAAACCTTACCAACATCGCTACAAAGACGCAATCTTATCTCTGTCAATTGAAAGCTGGGCAACGGTCTTTTACCAAATGCGCTCTGCTGTACCGGCTTTTGTCTATGATAATTTTTATCCTCAAGGGTGGGAATCCCGTCAAACAGCAGATTTGTCGCAGGTCTTGGATGAAGCAAGCAGTCAGACTCTGCTGGCCTTTTCAGATGACGAACTAGCAGGCTGGCTTGCTTATCGCATACACCCAGAAGATAGGATGGGGGAAATCTATGTTGTGGCCGTTTCACCAAAACACCAAGGTAGGGGGATTGCTACAAGGCTGCTGGAAACTGCTTGTCAGAAAATCACTCAAGCTGGCATGAAGATGGTTATGGTGGAAACTGGCGGAGATCCGGGACACTTACCCGCCCGCCAAACTTACGAAGCTTTTGGCTTTGAACCTTGGCCGGTTGCAAGGTATTTTAAAAAACTATAAAACGAAAAAAGCGCCATTGAAAAGAGTGAATGGCGCTTTTTTGGATCTAAAAAATGACAGTCAGCAAATAGCCACTGAGACTCGTACGCTCAGCCCTCAGCAACGGTTGAGGGCTGAGTATAGGGATCAATTTGCCCCAGCTCAATGCAGAAGGTAAATTCATGATAGGCGTAAATCCCACTGATTTGCTTATATGCGCCCCATCCCTTGCCGTCTATCGCCTCTAATTTTTTCTGCTAATCAGTCATGGTCATGCCCCTTACCTTTCTTTTAACCGAAATGTCTTCTGTGCAAGCCATGCTGTTAACAGGATAGATATAGCCAGTAGACCAAAGATGGTCATATAGGCTGAAAATTCATGGCTAAGAATGCTTCGGTAGCCTTTTTGGAGCCATTCAAAGGGGTTGATCCATGAGATTGCCTGAACGAATCGGGGAGCATGATTCAAGGACCAGAAAATACTACTTGGTAAAAGCAAAGCAAACATGGTTAAGTTAGTAAAGGTACTTAAATGCGCTTCGTCTTTTGGAAACCGTGACAAGACAAAGCTAAATAAACTAAACAGGACAGCTTCTGTCAAAAATAGAGGAACGAAGAACAATATTTTTCCAAAAGTTATGGCTAGTGAAAACAATTTAACCTCAATGGTTAAGAGCAGCAAGGCAATGAGGCTGGCCAGCAATGCCTGACTGAGAACAATGCCGCTTAGATACTTCCAGATAGAAAAGGGGGTGACAGACAGCAATTCAAATACGCCCCGCTTTCTTTGCGAAAAGATGGAGAAGGACTGTGTAATGCAGGCCTGACAAAAAATACTAAAGGTTATGATACCAAAGAGAGTGTCTGCGCCTAGAGTGACTTTAAAATAGTGAAGTCCGATAATAAAGGCCAAGGGCAGGCAAATCGACCAGAATAAGAGGACAATGTCCTTTAAGCTGTTTTTTAATGAAATGGTGAATACATTAAACATGAGCGTCCTCCTTATTGGCTGTTAATTCGTAGAATAATTCTTCTAGGTTCGTGACCTGATAGTTTCTAATTAGCTCATCGGGATCCCCGCTTTCTAAGATGGTTCCTTCGTGAAGAAACATTACGCGATCGGCTGTATTCTTAATTTCAATCATATCATGAGAAGCAAAAAGGACAGTCTTCCCATCTTGTTTTAAGCGTTGAATCATTTGCTGAACCTCTCTTTGTCCGCTTGGGTCAAGACCGGCTGAGGGTTCATCCAGAATCACCAAGTCTGGCTGGTGAATCGTTGTAATGATAATCGCCAGTCTTTTTTGCTGCCCCAGTGACAATTTAGCAGCCTTGGTTTTCCTTGCTTCATAGAGATTGTGTTCTTTTAGTAGCTTCTCAATCTCATCTTCAGACAAAGAAACAGCGTAAAAGGTTGCAAATAATTTGAGGTTATCGACAATATTCAGTGCTTCAAAGAAGGGTGTTGTCTGCAGCTGGGCGCCAACCTTTTTATTAAAGTCTGGCATTCCAGAGCTGATCTGCCCCGTGTCCGGCTTAATAATCCCAAGCAGGAGCCGAATGGCGGTTGTTTTCCCAGCTCCGTTTTTTCCTAGTAGGGCAAGGATCTCATTTTCTTTGATGGTAAAATTCATATCCTTGATAATTTTGCGATCTCTAAATTGCTTGTAAACATGGTGAAATTCTACTAGATTCATATTATTCTCCTTTGTATAATCAACTTTGACTATATTGGTAAAAAGAAAGCCGGTCTATAACTCATTTTTTTGCCGGCTCAAGATAGTCAGAGTTTTATCGATTAGCTCGATTTGAGACCTGACCGTCTCAAACATATGTTCAAAAATAATTTGCGTTAGTTCTGGAATATGATTGCCCATTGATCTTTTCTTACTGTCCATCCCCTTACTTAACATATCATATTCTATTTCAAGCTGCTCCTTGTTTTTTTGCAGATCGTCTATTGCTTCTTGCAGAGGAAGCTGGTCGGCAAAAGAGATGCCAGTGTAAAGTTGAGTAGGGTAGTGAATTTTGTTAGCCGTCAGACATTCTTTGATGAGTTCAATTTGGTGCTTTCTCCCTGATTCCGTTATTTTGTAGATGGCTTTTTGCCTGTTTCCGTTAGCTTCGATACTTTCGATTTCAATGTAGCCATCTCTTTCCAGTTTCCGTAAGGCATTGTAAATGGACCCTGGTAGCACTCCCGCCCACCTCTGTGTATCGCTGATCTCCAATAGTGATTTAATATCGTAACCAGACATGGGTTTTACATTTAAGATAGCCAGAACTAAAAGCTTAATCACGCAACAACCTCCTTTGTTTATTCAACGTTGAACATTTATAGCTTAGCAATTTCTTTCTTAGATGTCAAGATGTAAAAGTTAAATCTTAAAACTAAAATGCAAATAAATTTTTAAGGTAGTAAGGATTATTGGCTCAGCCATATTGCTATCACAGCAGGCGCTAGTGAGTTTTATGAGCCCGTTACAGATGAAGCATACGATGCCGCAAATAAGGAGGAAGGTTAATATGGCTAAAAAACAAACAGCAGGACGTGATAATTTAGGAGATTTCGCCCCTAAGTTTGCAGAACTCAATGATGATGTCCTCTTTGGCCAAGTCTGGTCGCGTGAGGAAGAATTATCCCCTAAGATCCGTTCTATCGTAACAGCTTCAGCTCTCATCACAGGCAGCAATTGGGAACAGCTTAAGTATCACCTGAATACCGCTAAAAGTAATGGTGTAACGAAAGAAAAAATTTCAGAAATTATTACTCACATCGCTTTCTACGTTGGTTGGCCCAAAGCTTGGTCAGCCTTCGGATTGGCTAAGGAAATCTGAGGAGAATGAATCATCGATAGTAATTGTTGAAATTGATCACCTGATTGACCCTGATATCTCCAATCCTGATGAAAATCGGTTTATCTATTGGCATTATCCTATCATCTTTGGTCTGAGCTTTGTAACGGTGGCTCTTGGATTTTTGGGCAATGCAAAAGCTCATAATTGTTTTGCTGTCACACTGTTTTACCTCGGTGTCTTTTCACTATTGCTAGGAATCTATCAGTTGAAATCAGTGAACAAGCCAAGTCATCGGTTTACACGGAAACTCGTTATCAGATGCTCAGTGACTTGGCTGATGGGCCTTATCTTGAGTTGTCTTTTCCTAGCCAGCAGTTCTATTTTAATGGTAATTGGTGCTATAGTGACTGGTTTCCTAGCAATTATAGCTGTGCAGTTTAACTTAAAAAATCGGCCAAATCCATGAGTTAAAAATCACAAACGCGTGAGTCCTATATCGGTGCGGTTTAAAACCGAGAAATAACACCATCTCGTTTGAGGTGGTGTTATTTTGTGTATGTATAGATGCAAAAAGTTGGAGGTTTATAAACCATCAATTTTTTAGCATTAATCCTCTTCAATAAAGTTGTATCCAATAACTTTTGCCAGAGCAAAGATAATAAAGAAAGTAATCATGGCGCTGACAGCGACGTCCGATAGGAAGTGTGCTTGTACACGCACACGTGAGAGCGCCATCAGAAAACCGTAAGCTAAGCAAATATAAGTTACGATCTTTTGGCCTTTGATATTCTCACGGCTAACAAGAAACGGGAAGAACATGGCACTCATCCCAGCTAGTGTGTGTCCTGATGGGAAAGAACGATGACCGTTTACCCCATTGATTTGCCACCAGTTGGTAAAGTGAGCCCCATCGACATGACCAAAGACTTCGTAAGGGCGAAAGCGTCCCCACGTTTCTTTCATGGTATCGATGATACTTTCAGATAAGAAATGAAAGGCAATTCCCATGATGGCGACTGAAATTAGATAGTGCAGAGCTTTTGGATCTTTTTTGGCTAGCCATTTGAATTGAATGAAAGTTCCCAATGCCCAAATGACCAAGCTGACACTGTATTTCAAACTTATAGGGTAGCTAATGGCACTGCCAGTATCATTGTTAGCAGTAGCGATTGGGAGTCCTTTATCAATATTGGCCATGGTAGAGTATCCATAGTAAAGCCAGTCATCAACCATGTGGAGAATGGCCCAGAATGATAGGAGTAATCCTGCCAGTGTCAGGATAAGTTTAAGTCCTGTGGATCGACTTCGCTGATAGCCTGCAAAACCTAAGATATTAGCTGATAAGAAGAGGACTAAAGGTTCAGGAAACATCCCAAAGTTTTGAAAAAGTGTTCCAAAGATGGAATCTTGGCTACTAAAGTTCTGGGAAATCTGCTGGTCAAAAAGACTAGCCAATATAAGGAAAAAGATAGCACTAACATAAGTTATGGTTAACAAACGTTTGTCGTGACGATTAAGTGTAAACATATCAAACCTCGTTTCAATTGTGATGACTACATTCTATCAATCAATTTCAATGTTCTTATCAAATTCCTGTAAAATCATTGAAAATTGTACTTCCGCTGATTTTACAAAAACTTTACAAAACTATGGGGATAGATTTGATAATTGGGACTTAGAATAAGACTTGTCAAAATAAGAAATAAGGAGAATTTTACAGATGAAAAAAATTACTCGTCTCTCACTCATTGCCTTAGCTGGATTGACTGGTCTTAGTATACTAACAGCTTGTGGCGGTTCTAAATCAGGTTCTAATAATCAACCCATTAATATCATTACCCGTGAAGATGGTTCAGGAACACGCAGTGCCTTCATTGAACTTTTCGGTATTGAAGAAAAAAGCAGCGATGGTAAAAAGGTTGACCATACAACTCAACAAGCCACGGTTACTAACTCTACAGCAGTTATGCTGACCACTGTAGCCGATGATAAGAATGCTATCGGTTATGCTTCACTTGGTTCTGTCAATAACAAGGTCAAGGTTCTCAAAGTCGATGGAACCAAGGCTAGTGCTAAGGCTGTTAAGGATGGCAGTTATAAGATTTCTCGTCCATTTAATATCGTCACTAAAGATAATATCAACAGCCAATCCAAGGACTTTATCAATTATATCCTGAGTGAAGAAGGGCAAAAGATTGTCGAAGATAATGGCTACATCTCGGATTCCAATACAGGTGCTTACAAGTCTCAGGCTCAGAGTGGTAAGATCGTCATTGCTGGCTCAAGCTCGGTCACTCCAGTTATGGAAAAACTCAAGGAAGCCTATGTCAAAGAAAATCCGAATGTGACCATCGAGATTCAGCAAAGCGACTCAACAACAGGGGTAACCAGTGCCATTGATGAAACTTGTGATATCGGTATGGCCTCACGTGAACTGGATAAGTCTGAAACTGACAAGGGGGTCAAATCACAAGCTATTGCCCTTGACGGTATTGCTATTATCGTCAATAAAAATAACAAACTTAACAATATTACAAGTGACCAAGTTAAAGCTATCTACACCGGTAAGACCAGCACTTGGGGTGCACTTGATAAATAAGGAGTCTTAAATGGCCCAAACAAAAGAAAAAGTGATGCAAGCGGTCTTCTTTCTGACTGCCTGCATTTCTGTGTTATCGGTTTTATTAATTTGTATCTTCCTCTTTGCCAATGGAATTCCAGCTATCACTAAAATTGGTTTTGGAAACTTCATCTTTGGCAAGATTTGGCAGCCAGCTAATAATAGCTATGGTATTTTTCCTATGATTATCGGCTCTATCTATGTGACTGCTGGAGCCTTACTCCTTGGAGTCCCTATTGGGATCTTGAGTGCTATTTATATGGCTAAGTTTTGTCCGGATAAGATCTATAAGCCACTCAAGATGGCCATTAATCTCATGGCAGGGATTCCATCGGTTGTCTATGGTTTCTTTGGCCTAGTAGTCTTGGTTCCCTTCGTCAGAGAACAGACCTTGAGTATGGGAACAGGCGTGCTAACAGCATCAGTCTTGCTGGGCTTGATGATATTACCGACCATTATTACGGTGTCAGAGTCAGCGATAGAGGCGGTACCAGAGTCCTATTATGAAGGGGGCTTAGCGCTTGGGGCTTCTCATGAACGCAGTATCTTCTTTATCGTAGTCCCGGCAGCTAAGCGTAGTATTCTCGCTGCGGTTATTTTAGGTTTGGGACGGGCTATTGGTGAGACTATGGCAGTGATTATGGTAGCGGGAAATCAGGCTGTTATCCCGACATCTGTCACCTCTGGGGTCAGAACCTTGACGACTAATATCGTCATGGAAATGGGCTATTCGACTGGACTTCACCGTGAAGCTCTCATTGGGACAGCTGTGGTATTGTTCGTGTTTGTATTGTTGATCAATGTCAGCTTCTCGCTGATGCGTAAAGAGGAGTGAGTATGAAGCCAGTAAGAATATCAAAAAAGATGAAGGAGAAGTGGTTGTGTTATAAGGAAGATCCGATTTCTCTTATCCTAGCAGTTTTGGTCCACCTTGGAATCGTTTTAACGACACTCTCTATTTTGACTATTGTAGGATATGTTTTGATTAAAGGAATTCCTAATATCACACCTGAGCTCTTTTCCATGACCTATACAACGAAAAATGTCAGTCTCATGCCGGCTATGATTAATACAGTCTTTATGACCTTTTTAGCTCTCATTTTTGCTGTACCGGTGGCTGTTGGGGCTTCAATTTACCTGACAGAATATGCTAGACGAGACAATCCTTTTGTAGCAGTTATACGAATTGCGACGGAAACTTTGGCAGGAATTCCATCTATTATCTATGGTTTGTTCGGTGCCCTCTTTTTTGTTAAGTATGCCCACATGGGCCTCTCGCTCTTATCTGGAGCAGTTACGCTTGCTATCATGGTTCTCCCCGTAGTGATGCGGACGACCGAAGAAGCGCTCTTATCTGTACCCGATGGCTATCGTGAGGGAAGTTTTGCTCTTGGCGTCGGCAAACTTCGGACCATTTTTCAGATTGTTCTGCCTAGCGCAATGGCAGGTATCTTTTCAGGCATTATCCTAGCTATTGGCCGTATTGTCGGGGAATCAGCTGCTCTGATTTTCACAGCTGGTACGGTCGCAGAAGTGGCCAAGAGCCTCTTTAGTTCTAGCCGTACCTTAGCGGTCCATATGTATGCCATTTCCGGAGAAGGTCTCTATATCAACCAGACCTATGCTACAGCTGTAATTTTGCTGGTTTTGGTAATTGTCATCAATTTACTATCAGAGTTTGTTGCTAAGCAACTAGAAAGAAAGATCAATGGGGAATAAATTAGAAATCAATCAATTAAACCTCTACTACGGTGAGCATCATGCCCTAAAAAATATTAATCTGGCTATTGCTGAGAAAGAAATTACCGCTTTTATCGGACCTTCTGGTTGTGGAAAGTCCACTCTTCTCAAAAGCCTCAACCGTATGAATGACTTGGTCATAAATTGTCGGATTAAAGGTTTGGTGACCTTGGATGGGCAAGATATCTATAAGGATGTAGATACGAATATTCTGCGCAAAAAGATCGGTATGGTCTTTCAAAAGCCGAATCCATTTCCAAAGAGCATCTATGATAATATCGCTTTTGGTCCTCGTTCGCATGGGATTCATAACAAAGCTAAGCTAGATGAAATCGTAGAGCGCTCTTTGCGCCAAGCGGCTATCTGGGACGAAGTCAAGGACTGGCTTAATAAGTCGGCTCTGGGACTTTCTGGTGGACAGCAGCAACGTCTATGCATTGCAAGAGCCCTTGCCATTAAACCAGAAATTCTGCTTATGGATGAGCCGACTAGTGCTTTGGACCCTGTATCGACTGCCAAAATTGAAGAATTGGTTCTGGAGTTGAAGAAGAACTACACCATCGTCATGGTCACTCATAATATGCAGCAGGCAGTGCGGGTGTCAGATAAGACAGCTTTCTTCTTATCTGGTGAGTTGGTTGAATATGGCAAAACCAGCCAACTTTTTTCAGTCCCTAAAGATAAACGCACCGAAGACTACATTACAGGGAGGTTTGGTTAATGCGTAGTAAATTTGATCATCAGTTGAATGACCTAGATAAGGATCTCAGTATTATGGGGTCCCTCTGTGAAGAAGCTATTACCCTGTCATTAGATATCCTGAAAGACGATGAGTTTCACTTAGCTGAACAAGTATCTGAGACAGCTAGGCGTATCGATCATTTAGAGCGAGATATTGAGTCTCAGTGCCTGAAACTCTTGTTGCGGCAGCAACCGGTGGCTAAGGACCTGCGCCGTATCTCGGCTGCTCTTAAGATGGTTTACGATATGAAGCGTATTGGTGCTCAGTCTGGTGAAATGGCATCCATCATGTCGCAAAAGCACATTGTTTCAGGACCAGAAGTAGAGCTCCTTGAAGATATGACCAAGCGAGTGAGTACAATGGTGACAGCTAGTATCGATGCCTTTGTCGAAGAGGATATGGAGAAAGCTCAAAAAGTTATTCAAGACGACGAGAAAGTCAACCAACAATTTGATACAATAAAGAAAAAACTCATCACCTACTTTTCTCAGCCGAATGCAGATGGGGAGTACGCTGTGGATCTCTTAATGGTGGCTAAGTATGTCGAGCGTATCGGTGATCATACGGTGAATATTGCCAAGTGGGTGCTCTACTCAATTACAGGACAGTTAGATGGAGATAGTGCATGATTTATTGCGTGGAAGATGATGATGACATTCGTGAACTGGTTGTCTATAGTTTGCAGACAGCAGGATTTGATGCCAAAGGGTTTGAGAGCAGTGCTCCATTTTGGGCAGCTCTTAAACTGCAGCAGCCTCAGCTCATTCTATTAGATATCATGATGTTAGATGAGGATGGGCTTAGTATTCTCAAGAAGCTAAAAGAAAAATCGTCAACCAAGGATATTCCAGTTATCATGTCGACGGCCAAAGGGACGGAGTTTGATAAAGTTAAAGGCTTGGACTTGGGAGCAGATGACTATTTGGTTAAGCCTTTTGGCATGATGGAAATGATTTCTCGCATCAAAGCAGTGCTGCGTCGGAGTCAGCCAAGGATAAGTAAGCTCAAGCTGGGGGCTATCAGTCTTGATAGTGAGCAGCATTTGGTAACAGTAGATGATCAGCGTCTGACCTTGACTCGAAAGGAATTCGACCTCTTAGAGCTTATGATGCGTTATCCAAAACGTGTCTTTTCCCGCCAGGAGCTATTAGATGCGGTCTGGGGAGAGCAAGCGGTTCTTGAGACACGGACAGTTGATGTTCATATTGGAACGCTGCGTACCAAGCTGGGTGAGAGTGGTTCCTCCATCCAGACAGTCCGAGGTATCGGGTATCGGATGGAGGTAGAAGATGACACGTAGGATTTTCAGCGCAACCTTATTGGCCACTCTAGGGGTGTTATTAGCGACTTTACTAATGATTTCAGGTGTGCTCTATCGCTATTTCACTGAAAATCAGTTTGACCAATTGCGCACAGAGACTCGTTTAGTAGCTCAAGGAATCGATTTATCTGGACCGGAGTACTTTGAGCACTTGGATACTTCCTTGATTCGGGTGACTTGGATCGATCAGTCAGGCCAAGTCCTTTATGATAGTGAGACGGATACAGCAAAAATGGGAAATCATGCCAACCGTCAGGAAATCAAAGATGCTCTAGCGCACGGGACTGGAGAAAGTTCCAGATACTCATCAACGCTAACGCAGCGCTCTCTCTATACAGCTAAGCGGTTAGAGAATGGGACAGTGGTTCGTCTATCTGTGACTCAGCATACAATCCTCTTACTCTTGATACGAATGAGTCAACCGATCTTTTTAGTCGTATTGGTAGCCGTATTCTTGTCAGTCTTTTTAGCCCGCAGGACAGCCAATCGTCTGGTAGCACCGATCAATCAACTCAATCTTGAGACCCCCCTTGAGAATGATGCTTATGAAGAGTTATCGCCACTCTTGCGCCGCATTGACCATCACCAGCAAGAAATCAGTCAGCGTGAAAATCTTTTAGCTCAGCGTCAGCAGGAGTTTGACACCATTACCTCGCGGATTAAAGAGGGGATGATCCTCCTCAACAGCAACCGTCAGATTATCAGTATCAATGGAGCAGCTCAGCATCTGTTTGAAACGGATGAGACTAGTATCGGTCGTGATATTATAGATGTTAGCAGGGATTATCAGCTTAATGATTTAGTTGACAAAGGGTTAAATGGTCATAAAGGGGAAGGCTACCTGGAGATGGACCAGGCCGTCTTTCGTGTCTTAGCTAGGCCGGTTGGTGAGTACGACGCGGTGACTGGCGTAGTCCTCTTGCTCTTTGATATTACCGATCAGGTGCAGATCGAGCGGATGCGTCGTGAATTTACAGCTAATGTCTCTCATGAACTCAAAACACCCCTCCATGTCATCTCAGGTTATTCCGAAATGATGGCGAATCGGCTGGTCACGGGAGAGGATGTGCCAAAATTTGCTCAGAAAATCTATCAAGAATCCAAACGAATGATTCAGCTGGTTGAAGACATCATTAATCTCTCCCATTTAGATGAGCGGGAACAAGTGGAAATGTCTTTGGTGGATGTTCACGAAGTGGCAGAAGATGTTATCAAGACTCTCCTGCCTAAGGCTGATGAGCATGAGATTTCTCTCAATCTCATTGGCCAGTCAGCCACGATTAAGGCGAATCCGGCCTTGTTGGAATCCATTATTTACAATCTCTGCGACAATGCTATTACCTATAATCATGATGGCGGCAAGGTGGACATCCGTATCGCTCCCAAGACTAATCAAGTCATCCTAGAAGTGGAAGATAACGGTATTGGTATGTCCGAACAGGACCAGTCGCGCATCTTTGAACGCTTCTACCGCATCGATAAAAGCCGCTCCAAGAAGGTCGGTGGTACAGGACTTGGTCTCTCTATCGTCAAGCATGCCGTACAAATGCATGATGCTCAAATCCTCGTTGACAGCCAAGAAGGTAAGGGAACCAAAATGACTATGATTTTTAAGGCAGTCAAGTAATTCTGGAAGATGCCAAAACTAGGTGAACGGATTAGAGTGTCAGACACTGGTATGGGACAACTAAGGATTTTTGGTTGACTCATGTGATCGTTGTAGCAGGAGCTAGTGAATTTATGAAGCCGTGATAGATACACTCAAGATTTAAACAACGCTCCTGCCAAGAAGAATGGGAATTAATTGAAAAGGCCTGAAAAGGTCTTTTTCTTTTGACATCATATTTGTCAGACAAATTTTTTGTCAGAGTAAATCGATTGTGCTAAACTGATCTCATAAAATCGATTAAAAGCAACTGATTGAAGAGGGGGATGATGTGACTACTAATATACAAAGTAAGGCGGATGAGTTGGTTGGCGCAAAGGAGTCATCTTTATTATTAGGAAATAACCTCTGTTTTTCACTCTATGTGACTTCAAGGGAATTTATCAACCGCTATACACCCTTATTAGCCGAAATTGGCTTGACCTACACCCAATATGTGGTCATGATGGTTTTGTGGGAGGAGCAAGAAGTGATTACCAGGGATCTTCGTGACAGGGTATTTTTGGATAGTGGTACTTTAACACCAGTATTGAAAAAACTTGAAGATAAAGGCTTCATCACTAAAGCCCGTTCAAAGACAGATGCTCGTGATTTGGTGGTTACTATCACTGAGGAAGGACAAGCTCTTAAAACAGCTGCCTTGGCTATTCAGGCAGAAATTGCCAAGGGATTCAAGGGCATGGGTGAGGTGGATGGCCTAATGCAGTCCCTGCAAGAGATGATGGACTTCTTTCAGCAAGAACGTAAAAGAAAGTGAGGTAGTTAGATGAAAATTGTTTATGCCAGTCGTTCAGGGAACGTCGAAAAAATTGTGAATCAGCTTGGTTATGCCGATACCTTAAAAATTGAAAAAGGAAATGAGAGCATTGATGGAGACTATGTGATCTTTACTTACTCGACTGGAAAAGGTCAAACACCTAAACCGGTTGAAGAGTTTTTGAGCCATAATCCCGGTGTTCAGGCAGTCGTTGGCAGTGGTTCTATGGAAAAACATGCTGCAACCTTTAACTATGCGGCTGACAATATCAGTAAGGCTTACGGGGTACCGGTTTTAGCTAAGCTTGATGGTGTGGGCACTGAAGAAGACTTGAAAGCCTTGACTCAAGCCTTGAAGAATCTATAAAAAATTTCGAGTCATTAACAGCCTTGAAAATAGGAGATAAAAATAAGGAGATAAAATTATGGCAATCGTACAAACCGCAGTATTTACAGTAGAAAAAGATTATCAAGAAGAATTTCTTGAAAAAATTAAACGCGATGTAGCGTCACTGAAAGCCTGGGAAGGCAACCTTGCTGCCGAAGGCTGGCAGGGTGAAGTCAAAGACGGAACAGTTGACTTCGTTCTTGTGTCAAAATGGAATAAAAAGGAAGACTTCGAAGCTTGGCTCAACCGTCCTGAGCATGCTCAAAGGCACCAAAAGCCTGAGGTAAAAGAAGTTCGTCAGCATGTTACTCGTAAAGTTAACAGCTATCACGTCTTGGCAGACTAAGTCTGTTTGGTAACAATATGGCATTAATTAGTAAATCGTTGGTGTTCTTGCTCAGCAAAGGAACAAAGAGTAGGACCTAATCAGTAGGGAGTGGGATCAACCTCAAAATTGAGAATTTTGACTCTCACCACGTCCGAGTTTTAAAGTAGTGACCTGAAAGGGTCTTTTGCCAGAGCGTTTTTAACACTGGCTTTGCGAGTTTCATTTCCCAATTAAAAAGATTTCTCAAACCTTTTTAACCTACCCCGCATAGCTCCAAAGGTCCGGTGGACCTTTGGAGGTTGGAAATGAGATGGAGGCTGTTATCACATTCGTTTAAGTTTTCCGCTTTGGCCTTGTGGTAAAAGGAAAACTAGCTAGCAGTGGTTCTTTGAAGCTGGAAAAAAAGTATTCCAGCCTTCTATTTTTGCAGTAATAACAGTTTGACGCAGTGGTTGATTGGAGGTCCTTATCTCGGGGCGCATTCCTATTTTCAGGCGCCCCTTAAACAGTCTAGTGGACTGTTTAACTGCTCCGCAAGTGATAGCTCCAACAGTTTGTTTGGGGAACTGTTGGAGGATATCCAATTCTATGAACGTTAGTTCATGTCAATTCCTAATCAACTGTGCGGAGGTGGGAAGACGAAGTCAATTGACTTCTGTCTCACTCTCTAATGAACTGTGCAGGGGGAAGACTTCTTGGTGTGGCTAACAAGTCTTGCTCCCAACCACTGCGCCAAGAGTGTACTTCAAAACAGGGAGACTGGACAAGTTTTGCCCAACCTCTTGATTTTGTTGTCACTCTCTAATCCAGTAATTGAACTAGAGCAATAGGGAGGAATAATCATGGATTATGATGTAATATTTATTGGAAGCGGGCACGCTAATAATCACGGTGCTAGACTTCTTGCAGCAGCTGGTAAAAAGGTTGCGATGATCGAAGCGGATAAAATTGGTGGTGTTTGTACTAATTATGGCTGTGATGCCAAAATTCTTTTGGATGGGCCATTTGAATATTTAGATGGCCTGCTTAATTATCAGGATTTGGGCCTTAAAGCAGATGTTCAGATTGACTGGACAAAGCTTATGGCTCATAAGCGCCAGACTTTGGCAGGCTTTCAAGTGGCTTCTGCAGCTATGTTTAAGGAACTGGGAGTTGATATTATTCGCGGTCGCGGCAGTATTGAAGACGCTCATACTGTGGCCGTCGGTGATCAGAAATTCTCAGCAGAGTACATTGTCATCGGTACAGGTGCTCGAAATGCTAAGCTTGATATTCCCGGTAAGGAATTAACGAATGGCAGTACAGAATTTCTAGATTTAGACGTTTTACCTGATCACATGATAGTGATTGGAGCAGGTATTATCGGGATGGAATTTGCTTCTATGGCTTTATTAGCTGGGAAGAAAGTGACATTCTTTGAGTATGCTGATCGCCCCCTGCTCGCCTATCCCGAAAAATACGTGAAGAAGATTGTCGACAAATTTAAATCACAAGGTGCCGTATTCCACTTTAACCAAGCAGTATCCTCTGTGGAAGAAGTTGACGGTGGTTTACGGGTGTCCAGTAAGGATGGTATCAGTGCCGTTGGGGATTTTGTTCTTGATGCAACAGGCCGCGTGGCTAATATTGAAAATATTGGTTTAGAAGAGCTTGGTATTGAAGCCAGCCGACGCGGTATTAAGGTAGATAGCTACATGCGTACTGCTGTCCCTAACATCTACGCTTCAGGTGATGTGGTCGATAAAACCATTCCTAAATTGACTCCGACAGCTGAGTTTGAGTCCAATTATATCGGGCGTGATATTCTAAATCCTGAAGGACCTGAAATTGATTATCCCGTCGTGCCAAATCTAGTCTTTACCCTTCCTCGTATCGGACAAGTGGGTGTGACTATTGATGAGGCCGCAGCCAAGTCTGAGCAATACAAATTGGTTGAAATTCCATGGGGCAAGCTAAATGACTGGGTCAACAACCATGAATTAGATTCAGGACTGACCTTGATTTTTGATCGTGAAAATTACTTAGTAGGAGCAGCAGCCATTTCCAGTCAGGTTGGTTCATGGCTCGATTGGTTAACACCGATCATTGAGAAGAAAATGACGGCTAAGGATCTTAACAGTATGATTATGTCCTTCCCAACCCAAACTTATATGCTATGGGCAACATTGACCCCGCTCTTGAAATCAGAATAATGGCATTAAAAACATGGGAGACTCTTTTACTCCTAAGAGAAAAGTAAGGAATGGCTTAGCGATGCTCTGAAAGCTACAACACGGCTGTTAGGGTTATAGGAAGATCATCATATTAATGCTGCAGGCTGAAGATGACCTTTTGGGATATTTAAAAATCCTTTGTCAGTTTAATAGCTGATGGAGGTTTTTTCATGTCTGGACTGCTTTTGACTATGAAGACATTCAGCTGATTTTAACAAACTGTATATTATTGATAGTCAATCTTAGGCTGATACAACCGTAACATTGGGGAAGCATTAATTCAAGCTACCTTTGGTCCCTGCTAAAATGCAGATCTTTATTGATAGAGATAGGTTATATAAGTTAGTAATTTCCTACGGTTCCAATAGCCGGTCTTATATGAAACTTGACTATTTTCAGGCCAAGTAGCTTCTGGGGCAAGGGGAAGTGACCCTCAGCTTACCTTTAAAGGACTAGGTGCTATAAAATTTATCTGACTAATAAATAGTAAAATGGGATTGGAAATGTGTTGGTTCTAGTCTTATTTTTATGATATCGTACGGTAACTTTCAGTGTTTAGTTACAGTCAACACTGTATCAAGTTTCGTGAACTTCCTAAATAACTTGTGAAATGTTAAACTTGATTTATCAGAATAAGGAGGCGCTTTCATTATGAAAAAATTGACAGATACTGTAACTTTTCGCCATGGCGCAAGTATTAAAACGCGGACAGCTCAGTCCCCCATGCTGACTAACAGTGGTTTGGATGAGAAGGTGACACAGGACACCATCGATTATTATGCAGCACGTTCGCAGTCTGCAGGAATGGTCATTGTGGAGTACACCAGCGTTAGTCCCAATGGCGGACCGTCACGCTCATGGGCAAAGGACCGTGAACAATTAGCCATTTACAATGACGATTTTAAACCGGGTTTGACTAAAATTGCTAATGCTCTTAAAAAAGATGGCAACAAAGCGATTTTGCAGTTGGTGCACTCTGGCCGTGAAGCACAGTACCGCCATGTCCTCGGTGGTCGTGTGGAAGTGCCATCTGCTATGGATTTTCCTTGGATTGACTACCCTTTGCATGAGTTGACTGAAGATGAAGTCTGGCAAATTGTCAAAGATTTTGGTGCTGCGACCAAACGTGCCATTGACTGCGGTTTTGACGGTGTTGAAATTCACGGTGCTAACCACTATCTCCATCAGGAATTTTTCTCGGCTTTTTCCAATCTTCGTACAGATTTCTGGGGTGGATCGCTGGACAAACGTATGAATTTTGCTATTGAAGTAGCGCGTGAAGTGTTCAAGGCTGCCGAAGAATTTGCACCTAAAGACTTTATCGTTGGCTACCGTATTAGTCCTGAAGAAATCCATGGCGATAATGTCGGCTATACCTGGCATGAATCACAGCAGCTGGTCAAAAAGTTGACGGAAACCTTTGAGTTTGACTATATTCATCTCTCAACCAATGACTATACGTCGACTCCTGTTGATTCGGATAAGAATTTTGCCCAATTGCTGGGCGAAGGGATTCAAGCACCAACTTTAGAGTTGATTGCCGGCGGTATTCACACTGTTGAAAAAATGGAAGACGCTCTGAACTATGTGGATATTGTATCACTTGGCCGCGCAACGCTGATTGATCCGCAAATCGCTTATAAATTGCAGACCGGTCAGGCAGATAAGATTTTCTTGGAATTCAGCGAAGAATCGGTTAAAAATTCTCATCTGACACCGGGCTTGATTGATCTGCTGGCAAATGCTGAATACTTTGCTATGCCGGGTATTGATTATCTCAAAACCCTATCAACAACCAGCCTTGATGATGTTGTCACCCATGATGGTACACAATAATACTGTTTTTTGGAACTAAATTTAGATTGTCAGCTTTTGAAACAATGGTCTTTGCCGGTTGTTCCAGCTTGGTTTCAGCTGACTGTAAAAACACAAAAAGAGAATGCAGTCAAGCAGCAAAGAATTTGATTTTGGCTGTATTCCCTTTTTAAATCATGGCTTCCAGCCAGTTTTCTCAGAGAGAAAAACAAGAAAACCACCAGCTAGGCTGGTGGCTGATAATAAGGCTTCTAGCTTCCATTTATTTTGTTTCAGCCGCTCTGGTAAAGAACGGCTGTTTTTGTGTTCAGCGTGTTAGACTATTGGTCGGCTTAAGACTGAAAAGATTGAATCTCGGCTGTGATGTCTGCCATTAAATATTGAACCTTGCTTGATAGCATGTGGTTGGGATTAGTCAGCCAACCGAGTTTAAAATTATCATCAATCAGATGTCCGATATCAATGCTGACGAATTCCGAAAAATCAGTACTGCTGGAGAGCTCTTCTTGCAGGGTTCTGCCAAAACAGACAGTATTGAGTTTGCTGATGGCTTCTTTCATAGCCCAAGCATCGTCAACGCGTAGAACAAGCTGTAAGGGGCCGCCTTGAAATTGTAGACGTTCAAACAGGATATCGTGGAAGCGGTCATTAAAAAGGCTAAATTTTTGTGACTTCAAATCCTCCAGTCTAATAGGTCGTTTTAGCTGACTCAACGGATTATCAAGAGAGCAGATGAGCTTTAACTTGGTATCGCAGATAGGTGTAAAGACCAGATGCTGCAGCCAGTCATTGTCACTTTGTTGGACAGCAATAAAACCAGCATCAATTTCCTGACTGTGCAGGCGCCTGATAATGGAGCCTAATTCATGGCAGCTAATGTCCAGTTGAATCTGACTGTACTTTGTGTGGAAATTCCTGGTAAAAGGAGTCATAAAAGGCTTTAATAAGGTATTCATATAATGAATAGTGACTTTTTGATAATCACGAGCAACGATTTGTTTGGCAGTGCTTTCGAGATTATTTTTAAATCGCAGAATATCTGAAATTGAAGCTAGAAGCTGCTTACCTTGTTTAGTCAAGTAAGTTCCCTTGGCTGTTCGTTCAAAAAGTTTGACGCCCAGTTCGTTTTCAAGTTGGGTAATGGCTAAGCTTAGACCGGATTTACTGATATGAAGTGCATCCGCAGCTTTTTGCATGGAATGGTGCTGTGCTAAAATTTCTGCGTAGAGCAGTTGTTCAAACGTCATGGTAAACTCCTTAAAAATAAAAACAGCAATGCTAGGCAAGCAATCATGCTCTTACAACACAGATGATATGAGTTAGTCTAAGACTATCTTTGCAACTTAAGCAAGGGTAGTTTTTTGTTGACTGAACACTAGCTGAAAAAGTATCTAGTAAGACTCTACCTAGAATATAAAGCGGTAGACGAGAGTGAACCTCAAAATCAGGAAAGTAAGACAGTTCTGTTTTAAAGCCGTACAATTTTAAACGGGTTAGTTTTACTAAAATAAATGTTCTTTTTAGATGACAGTAAGGTAGTAACTATAAATAGATTATATCAGAAATGAGAAAAGGAGGATATCACGAACTTGCCGCTTTTTGGTGACTCTCTTGATTGTATGGGAAATTTTATTGGGTAAATCTTTGACAAAGTTTTTTTTTGTGTACTATGATTTAGGTGACAGAAAGTTTTATATAAAAATAAATATGGTAGAAAACTGGTCTTTATAGTTTGTTTTTAAGCAACTAAATTGTTTTAGATAGAAATAAAGGAGATTGGAAATGCCGGGTAAGGATGGGGGATATCTGACACTCAAGATACGATTGTTGAATGGGCGGCTGTTTAACCGCTATCTCGCAATGGATCAGCGAGCGCTGTATAAGGCAGAACAAGGGAAAATTTTATCTGCTCTCTGGGAACGGCAGCCCCAGACAGCAACGGACTTAGCTAGGGTGACAGGACTAGCTACCAGCAGTTTATCCCTGATGTTAAAACGCTTGGAAGAACAAGGTTTGATTACAAGCCTTGCCTCTGCCAGTGATAAGCGCAAGCGTTATTATGAAACGACTTCACTGGGACTAGGCCAGCAAGAGGTTGGCCAATCTGTCAGTCAAAAATTGAGTGATGTCTTTTACCGAGGTTTTACAGAAGAGGAAATTACGGCTGTTGAAGGCTACCTTCAGCGCATTCTTAATAATCTGGAGTCTGAAGAGAAGAAATATTAAACTGGGAGGAAGTTATGAAAGCTATTGTTGTGGAAAAAGCGGGCGGCCCTGAGGTTCTTCAGCTAAAGGAAGTTCCCAAGCCTAAACTTAGGAAGGGTTGGTCGTTGATTAAGGTGAAGGGATTCGGTGTTAATCGCTCAGAAATCTTTACGCGGCAGGGTTATTCACCCAGTGTCACCTTTCCGAGAATTTTAGGGATCGAGGTGGTCGGACTAATAGAGCAAACGACCGATGAAAAACGTTTACCAGTTGGGCAAACGGTGGTATCACTTATGGGTGAGATGGGCAGAGATTTTGATGGCAGTTACGCAGAGTATGTGTTGGTCCCTAATCATCAAATCTATCCTATTGAGACTAGGTTAGACTGGGCACGGTTAGCTGCCGTTCCTGAAACTTACTATACCGCGTTTCTGGCGATGAAAAATCTACAGCTAAAGGCTGAGGATGCCGTCCTAGTCCGTGGTGGTACGAGCGGTTTAGGTCTGGCCTTTCTGCAGTTAGCTAAGGCGAAATATCCACAGATGACCGTAACGGCTACGACGAGAGTCCTGTCCAAAAAGTCCCAGTTGAAAAAGCTGGGATTTACAGATATTATTGAGGATAGGGATGGTCAGCTGCAGACCGAGCAAACCTACAGCAAAATACTGGAACTAGTTGGTCCCGCAACGATTATGGATAGCCTCGGTCACTTGCAGCCTTTTGGTATTGTTTCAAGTGTCGGCCAACTCGGTGGTAAATGGTTTTTAGAAGATTTTGATCCCATTATGGCTCTGCAAAATCATAAGTATCTGTCAACGGCCTATTCAGGCCTTGTTGATGAAGGGACTGTAGAGGAACTGTTTGCTTTCATTGATTATTATCAGCTTGATGTCAAGCCAGCGGGAATTCACCGCTTAGAAGACCTTCCAGATATTCATCGTCAAATGGATGATAGCCACAATCTTGGAAAACATGTTGTTTTATTAGAAGAGGCCCAAAATGGCACAAACATCTCTATTTGATCAAGATATGGAAGCGGCCCCCTTAGCCAGTCGTGTTCCTCCAACGACTTTGGAAGATTTTATCGGCCAGACACACTTGGTGGGGAGAAGGTGAATTTTTACGCCAGATGTGATCGATAGCAATCAGATTACATCAATGTTCTTCTGGGTGCCGTTTATTATAAGCCGCCAGATGAAGGGCAAAAAAGTAGGATTAAGCAGTGTTTGAACTCTATTAAAGATTGGAAAAACAGTCATTCGACGAATTTTGGGGGTAGTAGAAAGAAACGGCTCTCATTTAGATCGCTTTCCTTTGCAAAACCTATTATAGTAGCAGTAATAGGAATAGCAAAAGTATCATTTGATAACGGCTAAAAGGTATCGCGTCGACTAAGAGATTAAAAGTCATTTTCTCCTTAGCCATCTGCATTGCCTGCCCTAAAAGCTTGGCCTGCTTAATGTAAGACAGGTGCAGCGCTTCTAGTGAGGTTACTTGTTTTTTTAATGAACGGGTGCTATAATGATGAGCAAATCGGATACGATCTAAAGACTGTATAAAAAAGATAAATGGTTTAGAAAATTAGGACTTTCTGCTGATTCTCTATTTTCCTTTGAGTCACTTAACGGCTTTGCGACACTTCGTTTGGCTAGTCGATTTTACTAACCAAACGAAGTTAGTGGGAGAGGTAGCCAATTCACCATAGTGATTGGCGTTTGGTATCAAGTGCGAAGCTCTTAGATAACAAGCCTCTGCCGTATCTTAATTAACTGAACATGAAGCTAATCTCTTCGGAAAAAAGACCGACTTCTTTGTGTCCAAGGACACGGCGTCTGTCGCCTATTTTTCGGTCAGAGATTTTCGCTAAGCGAATCGCTTCTTTGTATCTTAGTAACTGAACACGCCTACACTCCTGCGAAAAAAGACTCACCTTCCTTGAATCTTTAGTGATTCATCGTCAGGTTCCCTATTTTTCTTTGGAGTGCTTAACGGCTTTGTATCTTAGTAACTGAACACGCCTACGACTCTGTGGAAAAAGATAAGGTCTCCTAGATGCCTACTGCATCTGCGTCGACTTTCCTATTTTCCTTTGAGTCGCTTAACGGCTTTGTATCTTAGTATAAGGAGGACTGCTATGCCTTATAATGAATTTCATCAAAAAATCGGAGAGTCTCTCCCCAACTTCACTCCCGGTGCTTTTCCAGATGTTGCGGTGCTTACTGGAAGGACAGTTGTCTTGGAGCACTTAGATATTGAGAAGCATTTGGATGATATCTATGACTTTGCTGTTACCAATGGACAGCCACAAGATTGGACCTATTTACCTGTCGGTCCCTTTGAAACGCGTCAAGAAGTGTCTGATTGGCTAGTGAGTTTATCGTACAAGACAGATGCCTATTTCTTTGCCATTCGGGATAAAGCAAGGAATAGGGTCGTCGGCCTCTTTTCTCTGATGCGTATCAATCCTGCCAACCGTACTATTGAAATGGGATGGGTTGTTTATTCTCCGGTCTTGCAGCATTCCATCGCAGCGACAGAAGCTCAATATCTGGCCATGTCTTATGTCTTTGAAGAGTTGCAGTATCGCCGCTATGAATGGAAGTGTGATGCCCTCAACCAGCGTTCGCATCAGGCTGCCCTTCGCTTGGGCTTTACCTTTGAAGGAACCTTCCGTCAGCACACGGTCTATAAGGGACGCAGCCGTGATACGAATTGGTTCTCCATTCTTGATAAGGAATGGCCTGCTCAGAAAGTACGCTTTGAGCGGTGGCTCTCACCTGATAATTTTGATGCCAACGGCCAACAGAAAAGATCTCTGCAAGATTAGATATAGCAGAGATAACAAATAAAAAAACACTTCTGATTTCTAGGTTACTAGATGTTAGCAGAAGTGTTTTTTCTATCTTCTTTATAGGTGCACTTTTACATTATGATAAATTTCTATCAATCACTAGTGTAGCAATAGTTTGTGAGATTCAGAAAAGGCAAGGATTATTTCTTGAAAGACAAGAACAATAGCTAACTGTACTTGAATTTAGAATCATAAAAATTATGCCAAATCGATCCAATATGCTTGACTTTTATTTTATATAAGTTATACTTGTATCATCAACAGGAACAACTTGCTGATTGTGTGGAATTGAAGATATTTCTTTTTTTGTTAAAAGAGACTTGTCTTCTTTGAAGTACATAATGGTTTAGGATTTCATGAAAGGAGTGCTATGGATACGAAATTTTCAGTGGCCATCCATATTTTAGCTATGATTGCTGAAACCAAGGAAAGCTTATCTTCACAAGCTTTGGCAACAAGCGTAGGAACCAATGCTAGCTATATCCGAAAGGTCATTGCTCTTTTAAAAAACGCTAATTTATTGACCTCGCATCAGGGCAAGGTCGGCTATGAGCTCACTAAGGCTCCCTCAGATATTAGCTTGTTAGACATCTATTATGCGACTCAAGAAGTGGCGCAGGTCAGGCTTTTTCAAGTCCACCAGCATGCCAATATGGATTGTCCTGTTGGCAAGCATATCGGAGAGGCCATCAGCCCAGTTTTCCAACAAGCAGAAAGACAACTAGCTGAGGAGCTAGCCGGTCAAAGCTTGGCAGATGTCATTTCCAACCTCTACAAACAAGCGAGTTTAGCCAAGTGATGAGCTTGGCTAATTATTAAAACCATCTTGTATCTGTATTAAAAACAAGAACAAGACAGAGTTGACAATTACCTCAATAATTACTAGCAGACCCAGCTCTGCTATTTCCAAAAATTAGAAAGAAGAAAATCATGAAAGCAGCACAATTAAACGCCTACAACAAAAACAATCTCAACCTTGACTTAGTCGATATCGCAAAGCCAACACCAGCGCAAGACCAAGTCCTTATCAAAGTATTGACTGCCGGTGTTAACCCACTGGATAACATGATTACTCGTGGTGAGATCAAGATGATCGTTCCTTATAAGACGCCCTTGATTGCAGGGAATGAAGTTGTGGGGATTGTCGAGGAGGTCGGCAGCAATGTGAACCAGTTCAAGAAGGGGGAACGTGTCTTTGGACGCCTGCCGTTAGATAGTATTGGTGCTTTTGCCGAATATGTGGCAGTGAACGCTGAAGCCTTGGCTATCGTTCCAGATTATTTGACAGATGAAGAAGCCGCTGGTGTGCCACTGACTGCTCTAACCATTATGCAGGCCTTAGAGCTGATGGATGCCAAAGCCGGGCAGACCCTTTTTATCTCAGGTGGAACTGGTGGCGTCGGAGCTATGGCTATCCCTCTTGCTAAGGCTAAAGGCTTAAATGTTATCACCAATGGCGGAGCTGATAGTCGTGATCGTGTCCTATCACTAGGTGTGGATCAATTTTTGGATTACAAGACACAGGATTATACCGAGCTCTTGTCAGATATTGACTTGGTTTTAGACACACTAGGCGGTGCGGAGACCGAGAAACAGATGACTGTCTTAAAACCTGCTGGTCACTTAGTGTCGCTTCGTGCTATGCCCAATGGGGCCTTTGCCAAGCGTATGAACCTTCCCAAATATAAGCAGCTTCTCTTTGCTCAAGCTGGTCGTAAATTCGATAAAATGGCTGATAAATATGGGGTCCATTATGACTTTATCTTCGTGAAAAGCAATGGTAAACAGCTGCAAGAAGTGGCAGATATCTTTACCGAGCGCCAGATCAAGCCGTCTATAGATAGCGTCTTTGCCTTTTCAGATGTCAATAAAGCCTTAGACAAAATCGCTAATGGTCGCTCACGTGGTAAAACAGTCCTCAGCATGAAAGGGTAAAACATGGCTTATTTAACAACTAAAAACCAATATATTACTGTTAATGGCAATAAAATCGCCTACCGTGAAATCGCAAAAGGTAAGTCAGAACGGCCTTTGGTCATGCTGGTTCACTTAGCAGCAACCATGGATAATTGGGATCCTAAGCTGATCGACCTTTTGACTCAAAAACAACATATTATCCTACTTGACTTACCAGGTGTTGGAGCAAGCGAAGGTAAGGTTGCCCCAACTATTCCAGGCATGGCTGAGCAGGTGATTGCTATTGTCAAGGCCATGGGTTATACCAGCATCAATCTACTGGGACTGTCCATGGGCGGTATGGTCGCTCAAGAAGTCGTGCGGCTTGCGCCCAATCTAGTCAACCGACTCGTTCTAGTTGGGACAGGGCACCGAGGCGGCGTCGGTATTGATAAAGTAACGGCAACGACCTTTCGTTACATGGCGCGTGCTGGTCTCCACCGCGTAGATCCTAAACGCTATATTTTTTACGGGCATGATGCTAAGGGCAAAATAGAGGCGGATAAGGTTCTCAGTCGTTTAGACAGCCGTGATCAGGCTTATACGGACAAGGCCATGGCAGTTCCGTCTTTCCTGCGTCAGCTTAAAGCCATCAAACGCTGGGGCAAGGCTGTTGAGGATGATTTAACCTTTATCAGCCAACCGACTCTTATCGCCAATGGGGATAAGGACATGATGGTGCCGACGGAAAATTCTTACATCATGCACAAAAAAATTCGCAATAGCCAGCTGATCATCTATCCCAATGCTGGTCATGGTTCACTCTTTCAGTATGCTGATCAATTTGCTAAGGACTTAGAGGATTTCTTAGGAGTGTCACATGACTAAAACCATCCTCATCACTGGATCAACAGACGGTATCGGCAAACACTTAGCCGCCAAGCTAGCCAGCGAAGGCCATGAGGTTATCTTACACGGTCGCAATCCCAATAAATTGCAGGCGACCCTGCAAGAGATTAAGGAGAATACAGAGAATGCTAGACTTCATACCTATCTGGCTGATTTGTGCAAGTTGTCAGACACGCTAGACATGATGAAAGCGATCACAAAAAAAGAAAACTGGGTATCCCAAAAGGGCCATTCCGTGGTCATGACCGCATAAAATGAAGCTAAACCGGCTAAAATTCTATTGTTTAGTCAAGGCTATAAACATGCTGACGCCCTAGTTCCCCATAAACAGTTCTTTACCTAATCTGATATTCTTGTTACAATAATAATCCTGTCAGTTATAAGCTTGCAAGTAATAGCAGTGACAGAAATTATAGAATAAGATTAGGAAGTGAACCATGAGCAAACTATCTACCAAACTCATCGCACAAAATACTATGATCGCAGCCATCTATCTAGTGCTGACCCTCATCAACCCTATCTCAAGTGGGATTTTCCAATTTCGCCTATCAACACTCTTGATGGCAGTTCCCTTTTTCTTTCCAAGGCTATCTTATGGTCTCGTGATCGGGGTCATGGTCAGTAACTTTTTTACAGGTTTCGGTCTGATTGATGTCTTGGGTGGCTTTGTCATCCAAACTCTATCTCTATTCGTCTATAATAAAATCTTCAAATCAGCCTACCTTAAGAGCTTTTTATACGCCCTAACAGCTGGTCTCGTCGTTTCAAGTGTCATTTTTTACGTAACCAAGATTCCATTTGAAAGCAAGGCTTTTGCCCTCAGCGTCTTTTCTGTAGGTGTTTCAAACTTCTTGATTGCCGTCATCGGTGTCTTTATCGTCGATAAATACCTCAAAACACCCCTAGAAAGATTCCTTATTTAAGTAGGGGCCAGTTACTATGGAAAATGTGTTTCCAATTTCTGTTATTATGGATAAACTCATGAGCGGGATTGCAGATTTGGTATAACTCATGGGGAGATATTAGTGGTTATCGGCCTTCCAAATAACACAAGATTTGTATAAAATTCTATCCGAGTTTGGATAGAATTTTTTGTAGCTATCATTTGGGCAATCATTCTACTCGTATTTTATTTTTAGGTTGAGCGTGTTACAATGACACTAGCATTAAAAAGAAGGAATTGAGTTATGGAGCCAGTCAATTTGTTGTTCACTGTCGATGATGCCTATGTCGAGCAGCTTAAAGTAACGCTCTATTCTGTTAAGCGAAATCTATCTGCTGCTGAGGTGCATGTTTATCTTCTGCAAAAAACACTCCTAAGAAAAAACGACCAGCTAGCTCGTTTTTGTCAAACGTTAGATTATCATTACCATCCTATTATTGTAGGGGATCAACCTTTCAAGGATGCCCCGACGACAGATCGCTATCCTGATACTATTTATTATCGCCTTCTGGCGCACGCGTTTTTACCGGAAGATATGAACAAGATTCTCTATCTGGATGCGGATATCCTCTGTCTCAATGATTTTAGAGAGTTTTACCAGCAAGAATTGGGGCTAAATCTCTATGCCGCAGCCAGTCATAATGCTGACAGTAAAGTTATGGATGTGATCAATCAGCTGCGCCTTCAGAATTATGAGATGGAGTCCTTTTATTTCAATACAGGTGTTCTCCTTATGAATCTTCCTATGATTCGTCAAACTGTAGAGCGTCAGGATATTTTAGAGTATATCGAAAAAAATCGGACCAAGCTGATTTTGCCTGATCAGGATGTCTTAAATGGCCTCTATGCAGACAGAGTACAAGCTGTTCCTGATGAGATTTACAATTACGATGCCAGATACAGTCGTTTGTACCAAGCACGCAGCAGTGGCAATTGGGATATTGACTGGGTCATTGAAAATACAGTCTTTTTGCACTTTGCTGGTCGAGACAAACCTTGGAAACCTAATTATACTACCCGCTATGCAGCTCTTTATAAATATATGGCTAAAAAAGCGCATGAGATTTAAAGTAGAGACGCTTAAAATCGACTCGAGTGTTGAAATGGAGGCAGACCAACGAAAGAACGGGAGAAGGCACAAGAAGGTTATTTCTGCGATCCGATTATGATGAAAGTATAGAAGATTAGTTGGGAAAAAGTTTTATTAATATTTAGTGCTATAACGGGAGAAAGATATGTACATCGAAAAACTTAAATACTTTATTGACCTATACGATTGTAGAAACTTTACTGAAACGGCGAGAAAAAACTATATTTCTCAAGCTACCATTAGTCAATACATTTCTAGCTTAGAGAAAGAGTTTGATACAGTATTTTTCGATCGTTCTAAAAATCCCATAAGACCTACAGAGTCAGGAAAAATATTTTATGATCATGCACAATTATTACTGAGGCAGTATGAAGAAACCCAAGAGGCTATTTGTCGTTCCCAAAGTCAACAAATTCCCAAAATTACTTTAGCTTATACATCTTTAAGTGATATAAAGTTACTGCTACCTCTTATTAGCTTTCTAAAGAATCAACCACAAGTTTTCAGTGTGGAGCTAGAAAAAGTTGACTGCAAGGATATTGAGAACTATCTTTTAAAAGGATTGGCTGATATGGCACTATCATTTTCAGAGGAGTTTATGAACGAGGACATATCAAAAATGATCGTTAAATCCGGGACTTACAGAGCTTTAGTTCCGAAAGGACACGATCTTTTTAAATATGATAGTATTGATGTCGAGAATTTATATAAGTATCCTTTGCTTATGCTAAGTGAAGAAAAAATGGGAAAGCCTTATCAAACAATGAGGGAACGTTCCTTGGAAGATGGCTTTTATCCAAATATAGCCAGAACTGTAGATGATTTTGAAGAAGGTTTCTTTTATATCCTCACTGAGCAGTTGATTGGATTTGCGATTGATGAGTATGCTCTTGATAATTTAAAAGGAATTATCAAGAGTATTCCCATAAATAGTAGTCAGCATACTTATGAACTTGTGCTAGCCTATAAGGATGACACTGAGAATGAAGCATTAGCCCAGTTTATAAGGCAGTTAAGCACTTACATATTATAAAAATTTATAGCTCATCACAAATCAGAATTGGCATTTTGGGAGCGTTTCACCTATAATAAGTTTATCTACTGAAAGTGAGGATATTCACATGGGCAAATTATTATTAACAGGCGTTGACGGAAATTTGGGTAGTCTTGCTGCGGATTATCTGCTTAGCCTAGCAGAAAAATCTAGCCTTATCTTTGGCGGCTATAGCAAGTCAGCTCTTGAAAAATATGAAAATCAAGGAGTTGAGACTCGCCAAATGAATTTCAACCACAAAGGTCTGGCTGAAAAATTTGAAGATGTAGCGGTTTTGGCCCTTATTTCTATGCCATTTGTTGGTGAAAAACGACAAGCCGCTCATAAAAATGTTGTAGATGCAGCTAAAGAAGCGGGGGTCAAGAAAATTATCTACACCTCTTTAGTCAATGCATCTGACCCAACCAATCCTAGTAAGGAAAAGATTGACCATGCTTTTACCGAAAAATATATAGAAGAATCTGGTCTCGATTATATTTTCTTACGGAACTCACAGTATGCTGAAGCCATGATTACAAACTATTTCACCTTTGTTCACGCAAATGCACCGCTTGCTAATAGCCAGGGCGATGGCAAGATGGCTTATATTTCTCGAAGGGATTGTGCAAAAGCAGTGGCTTACGCTTTGTTAGCAGATGATTTGCATAAATCTATACAAAATATTAATGGACCAGAGCTTTTGACTATGGCAGAGTTTGTGGCCATTGGTAATGACGTTACTGGCAATAATATTACTTATAAAGCAATTACCGACGATGAAAATTATGCTATCTTTGATGCTATGGGTGTCCCTCGTACAACCGATGGTGATTTTAAAGATAACTCTGAAGCCCCTTATTCATCGGAAGGTATGGTGACGTTTGCTCAAGCCATTCGTGAAGGTAAGATGGATCTTTGTACTGATGATTTTGAAAATCTTACGGGAGACAAGGCTTTGACTGTTCGGTATATGTTTGAACATGAAGCAGAATTCCAAGTTGGAGAGCGACACTCTCAAGATAATTAAATAATACAGCGACAACACCTCTTGCAAAATATAAAGACTTCCTAGCCGCTTCAAGCGTCTATGTTAGGTTTCCTATTTTGCTGTGTGTCGCACACTTTTGTCGCTTAATTAAAGGAGAAATATGATGACTAAAATTGTGGTTAATGGAGTTGACGGTAATTTTGGGGCTCAAGTTGCCAAAAATGTTTTAGAGTTATTGCCTAAGGAATCATTACTCTTTACAGCACCCAAAGAAGATGGATTAGAGTGGTGTAAGCGTGAAGGAGTTGCAACAGCTGTTGCCGATTTTACCTCTCAGGAAAATTTAGTTGAGGTCTTTGATAATGCTGATAAGGTATTGCTCGTATCGATGCCATTTGTTGGTGAAAAACGTCGTTTTGCTCATAAAAACGTGGTGGAAGCTTGTGTAAAAGCAAATGTTAAACAAATGATTTATACCTCAGTTCTTTCAGCAAGTCATCCCTTCAATCCAAGTATTGAAAATGTCGATCACAGCTATACAGAGGCATTGATTGAAAACTCACCATTAGATTATATTATATTGAGAAACTCTTTGTTCGCGGAAGCCTTTATTAGTGATTATCTACGAGCTGTAGAGACTGGTGAAGATACGATTTCAAAAAATATGGGAGATGGTCGTGTTTGGTTCATTTCAAGAAAAGATGCTGCACTTGCAGCTAGCTGTGCTTTGGCAAATGATTTATTACACCGAGAAATCTTGAATATCAATGGTCTGGAACCGGTGTCTTATCAACGCTTTTTAGATATTGCGAATCAGGCAACTCAAAATAATATTACTTATACAAAACTCACGGATGAAGAGCTTTATGCTTACTTTGACAGTATTGGTGTGCCTCGTGATACTGATGGTGATTTCAGTAAGAGTCCTATTCAGGCAACATCTGAAGGAATGGTCAGCTTTGGTACGACTGTTACTCAAGGGTTCTTAGATGTAGCAGCTAGTGATTTTGTTAAACTAACAGGAAGGCGGTCAATTACAGTTGCCCAAATGTTTGAAAGTCCAAAGGACTATCTCTTAGGCGATAGACATGTGGCGGAGTGAGGAGAAAGTGTAAAATAGTCAGAGAAGGTCACTTAGATCTTCTTTTTTATTGGAGTTATTCTCAATTGAATTTATAAATTGCTCTGTTCCACAACTATACGTGATATACAAATCAACAATTAAAAGCCCTTAAAATTGCTCGGTTTTAAGGACTTTTTGGATGTTTTGAAATAGCGATTGATTACTGTCTTACTCTATCAAGAAGTAATTTAATTTTGAGGTCGGTCTAAATTAGTACAATAAAAGTATCAATTCTTTAAATGGTTAATAGAGAGGCATCATTGCCCCCTACTCAGAATAGAAAATTGAAATTTAAGAATCGATTACTGATGTTTATTTTTCACCAAAATAGAAAGCAGAGAGTCAAAGGTGGGTTCTTTTAATAATTTGGCTTGTAGCTTTTCTGAAGTTATGAAATCTAAAAGTCGCTCATAGATGAATTCCATTTTTTCAGGTTCTTCTGCCTTTATGGCAAATAAGAAAACGAATTTTATTAGCTTACTATCCCAGGTAATCCCTTTTGGTGCAATTACAGGGAAAATGGTACTTGTTATGACAGCATCACCGAGTGGGTGTGGTAGGGCAACAGAGTCTGAAATGATGGTAGATGAGATACTTTCTCTTTCATAAATTTCAGTTAAAAAGTTCTCTTTGACATATCCTTGAGAGAGTAGTTCCGTATGTAAGTAACTTAGAACATCTTCCTTTGTCGATTTCTCATGTATAACATGGAAGTATTTAGCTGAAAGTAATCCTTCAGGAGTGTTGATTGAATGAACCACTAACTCGTTTATTTTATTACCAATTTGGGTCATTGAGGCATCTAAATCATTAATGTCGATAAAAACAATTTTAGAGCTATTTTCTCTAATAGGTATAGTAGACACAATTAGATCAAATCTATTGGATGACTTATCATAGGTTAAAAAAGTAGTGTAGGAGAGTTTTTCAATGCTAGAGAAGGTATTGGGAAATCTTCTTTTTATCTTAGCTTCAATGATTGAACTAAGGGTTTGTCCTGTTCCGCAAATAATAGCTAAAGATACTTGTTTGTGGTTTTCTGCGCTGTTACGTTCTATAGCATTTGCAAAGTGCAAAGCGATATATGAAATTTCATCTTCTGTAAAATGGATATTGTACCTTTTAACAATTTCTCTACTGCAGCCAATTGCTAAATCAAAGGCATAAGGGAAATTATTTTTGACAGTATTCAATAAAGGATTGTTTCGATTGCCCTTGATGGTTTGAATCTTAAGAAAAAGTTTTATATGTTCTAGCAGATTGTTTTCTAAGGTAAGATCATCAATCCAATTTGAATCAGTCAACTTTTGTAAAGTATTGTGGATGAGTTCAAGGATATTCTCAGCAAGCTCTTGATTTTCGTTGATTGCTGAATCATCGATGAGATGCGGAGAATTTTCAGCTATGCAAAAATTAATATAACTTCTTTCTATAGCTGATAGCTTTAAATCAAATTGCTTTTCAATGATTTTAATGAACTGGTTAATTACTGGTTTGAAATGTTGACTAAGTCTAATACTTTGCTCAAATTTAGATAGCGTATGCCCAGCTTTAACTCTACTGACAGTTAACAATAAGCTTGTAAAAATATTTCTTTGGAAGTAATCAGAATCAATAAATATTTCTTTAGAAAGTTGTTCCTCATAAATCTTATTAAATTGATCATAGTTGATATTGCTACAGACGTCTTTCTCGGCAGAAGTGGAAGCTGTGAGATATTCTGTAAAATTATTTTTGAAAATGAGATCTATGATGGCACTTCTAAAGTCTTGTTCTTGACCAAGTACTTTATATCCTAAATTACTTTTATTTTGAATTTTAAGATTATATCCAGTTAGGGATTGTCTTAAAGCGCGTAAATCACTGTAGAGTGTATTTTGGCTGACGAATAACACAGACTGAAGATAGTTGTGGCTGATAAATTCCTCAGAAGTTAAAAATAGGCGAATAAGAAAGGTTAGTCGGGCTTCAGAAGTCGTAAAAAGAAATGTTCCAGTATCTTGGTGAGACCAAAATTCATCAAAGGCCTTTTTATCAAAGTATTCTATGACATATCCTTTTTTCCTGATTAAAATGACATGCGCACCATGGTCTTTAATATAATCATTGATAGTATTGATGTCCGAACGGATGGTTCTGTCAGAAACACTACAGTATGAACTTAATTCATTAATGTGAACAGCCTCTTTTTTATTCAATAATAGATTCACGATATCATCAAGTCTTTGGTAGTCAAAAAAAGACATAAGAACCTCCTTATTCTTAGGCTATTTTTATTTTATCATAAAATCATTTTTGAAAATTTTGATGTTTTTCAAACAAAAAGTTGAAAAAAGTAAAAAATATTTTTTGCTTCTTGCGGAAATAAAGTGGAAAAAGGTGTTAGTGACGTCTCCGTATTTTGATGTTAAGATGTATCTGTAAAATGAAAGGAGGTCGAGTAATGGAATTTACAAAAGACAATATTTTATTAAATGTTAACGTTAAAGATAAGTTAGAACTGTTTCGTTATATTGCTCAGTATGCTGGGAAAAAGAATATTATTGATAATGAATCTGCATTAGTGGCAGCCTTTCTTGAAAGGGAAGAAGAGGTCTCGACGGGATTGCAAGATTCATTTGCCATACCACACGCAAAGTCGGATTTTATAAAAGTACCAACAGTTCTCTTTCTTAAGTTAAAGGAACCCATTGAATGGGAAACATTTGATGAGAAACCAGTATCAAATGTCTTTGTATTGCTGGTTCCTAGTAAAAACAGAGGCATATTGCATCTAGAAATGATTAGTAAAATTGCTACATCTCTTTTAGAAGAAGAATTCATTACCTCAGTCAAAAATTCATCAGATAAGGATGAATTAGAAAAACAAATCAAAAAAGCAATGGAAGGAGCTTATTAAAATGAAAATTGTAGGAATCACCTCTTGTCCAGCTGGGTTAGCTCATACACCAATGGCTGCTAAGGCATTGGAAAAAGCTGGTTCTAAATTAGGTTATAAAGTACGTATTGAGCAACAGGGTTCTATGGGACAAGTCAATAAGCTGACTGCTCAGGAAATTGCTGAAGCAGCGTTTGTTTTGTTAGCGACGGACCAAAAAATTGTAGATCAAGAACGTTTCGAAGGAAAAAAACAAATTCGAGTAAATATTGCAACATGTATTAAAGCACCAGAGGCTGTACTAACCAAATGTGTAGATGCAGTATTAAAAAAGTAATTAAGGTCGAATAAATAAAGGAGTGATTGGGATGAAAAAATTTCTTAACACGGCCAAAGGTCATTTAATGACAGGGATTAGTTATGCTCTCCCTATGATTATTGGAGCGTCATTAGTTGTAGCAATTCCTAAAATGATTGCTCTTGTAATGGGAATTACAAGCTTAGATCCCTATGCTGAAACGTCAGGATTCACGCATTATTTATATCAAATTGAACAGGTTGGTTGGGCTGGTATTGGCCTGATTAATACAGTTCTTGCGGGGTTTATTGCTTACTCAATTGCGGACAAAGCAGCCCTTGGAGCAGGTTTTATCGGTGGTGCGATTGCCTCAAAAACAAATGCCGGCTTCTTAGGAGCTATGATTGCAGGTTTTGTAGCCGGTTATGTTGTTGTCTGGTGTAAAAATCATATCAAAGTACCAGAAAAATATAATGGCATTTTACCTTTGATTGTTTTTCCGCTCTTTGGAACAATGTCCGTTGCTTTGGTTATGGGAGTTCTACTTGCAGATCCACTTGGCGCGATTAATACGGGACTTGTCGCATGGATTAAAGGCATGATTGAAAATGATGTCAATAAAGTTGTTCTGGCCCTTATTATGGGAGCTATGATTGGTTCTGATCTGGGTGGTCCAATCAACAAAGCATCTTGGATGGCTGGTAATGTTTTGCTAGCGGAAGGTATTTATCTTCCAGCAATTATCGTAAATGTTGCCATCTGTGCCGTCCCAATGGGGTATGCTTTTGCCTCACTTTTCCACAAAAATAAAATGAGTGATGAATTGTTGGATGCAAGTCGCAATAACTATGTGATGGGGTTCATTGGTATCACGGAAGGTGCCATCCCATTTACACTGGTAAACCCACTTAAGTTGGTTCCAGTTAATATGATTGGCGGTGCTCTTGCGTCAGCTATCGGTATTGCTCTTGGCATGTATGCTAAAATGCCTCCAGTTGGTGGTGTGTATGGTTTCTTTACAGTAGGCAATGGATGGGCTTATCTCATCGGTCTATTTGCTGGAGCAGCATTTATCGGATTGGTAGCCCCAATATTTGTCAACTTTAAAGAAAGTACTTCAACAGAAGACATTAGTGTTGATGATATCGAGATTAGTTTCGAGTAAATACGTATTATTAGCACATATCATAAGAGGTATGTGCTTTTTTAATAGGAAGGTTTAATCATGAAAAAAACTATACACATTGTTCCTCACTCTCATTGGGATAGAGAGTGGTATTTTACTACAAGTCGTTCAAAAATCTATTTGATGAATAATTTAAAGAAAGTTATTTCCTTATTAAAAGAAGAAAATGGTTATGATACTTATACTCTGGATGGGCAGGCTTCTTTATTGGATGATTATCTAGCTTGGTGTCCTGAAGATAGGGAAGTTATTAAAGAATTAGTCCAAGAAGGTAAGTTAATTATTGGTCCATGGTATACACAGACTGACCAAATGGTTATTTCAGGGGAAAGTATTGTCAGAAATATGCTCTATGGCATGAATATTTCCAAAGAGTTTGGTAATTACATGAATGTTGGCTATGTCCCAGATTCTTTTGGTCAATCAGCAGCAATGCCACAAATTTATAAAGAATTTGGTATTGAAGACACTCTGTTTTGGCGTGGTGTCAGTGATGATGATGTCAAGCAATCAGAGTTCAAGTGGCGTGGTGAAGACGGAACAACCGTTAATGCTTATCAAATTCAAGCAGGTTATTACATCGGTGGAGATATTCCAGAAGATGATAAGCGCTTAAAAGAATACCTACATAAAGAGCCCTATAGCAGAATTTGGGCAAGAAGTAGCACGGATCAGGTTGTTTTTCCAAACGGATTTGATCAAGCGCCGGCTAGGGAAAATCTCGTTGAATTAGTTGAGCGTATGAAGAAATTTTATGAAGGAGAATTTGAATTTAAAATTTCAACTTACACTGACTATATCCAAGCTATTAAAGAACAGCATCCTGAGTTAGAAGAAGCTGCTGGTGAGTTACTAAATGGCAAGTTGATGCGTATTCATAAGTCAATCTTTTCATCTCGCTCTGACTTAAAAAAATTGAATACTCAGGTACAAAACTACCTCGTAAACGTTCTTGAACCATTATTATCATTTTCTCAATCTTTAGGTTTTGAATATCCAGTAGAAGTAGTCAAAGAGATTTGGAAGTTGATGTTTGAAAATGCAGCTCATGATTCAATTGGTTCCTGTGTTTCCGATACTACAAATGAAGATGTCTATCTGAGATATAAGAAAGCGCGTGATTTAGCTGAAAATCTTGCAGAATTGAAGATGCGTGAAATTGTCATGAGGATCGATGCTGACCGAGATATTACGGCTACGGTGTTTAATCTATCAGGTAGAGAAAAATCGGGCGTTTTCGAGACAACATTCTATGTACCTCAGCATCATTTTGCTATTAAAGATGCTGAAGGAAATAGTTATGAGTACACGATTACTTCTTCCGAAGACCAAACGGACTACATCCTAGGGCAAGGAAATGTTCTAGATTCTACTAAAGAGACTTATAAACCATCAAAAGTCTTTAAGGTTAAAATTGCTATCAAGTTTGAGAATTTACCATCTTTTGGTTATAAGTCCTTCTATCTTGATTTGAATGCAGATACTCATCAGGAACAAGCAATTTCTCAATCAACAACTATTGAAAATCAGTATTATAGCATTACTTTGAATGCTGAAAATACAGTTAATATTTTAGATAAAATATCTGGTAAACTTTACTGCAACCAGGCAGTTTTACAAGAAAATGGAGATGGTGGAGATTCATTTAACTATTCTCCACCACGTGAAGATTTAGTCATTAACTCTAATGAGTTTGTACCAGCTGCTTCAACAAAAGTTTCTAAGTTAATCAGTACAATGAGTTTAAGTTATGATTTCAAGGTTCCAAGAAATCTTGAAGAGCGTGCAAAAGGTCTTAAAACAACAGATCTGCCAGTCAAATTGGATATTACTCTAAAAGATAAGTCACCAATTATCGAGTTTAACTTTGAGGTAGATAATCGTTTTGTAGATAGTCATCGCATGTGCGTGTTATTCAATAGTGAAATTGCTTCTAAATTCTCTAAAGCAGACCACCAATTCGGTGCTATCAAACGTCCAGTAATTACTGATAACATGGCATTGTGGGAAAAAGAGCCGGAGAAATGGAATGAAGTTCCAATTGCGATTGAAACCTGTCAGTCATTTGTCACCTTAGATGATGATGAACGAGGTGTTGCTGTTATTCCTAAAGGTGTTCGTGAATACGAAATAGTAGGAGACAATTTTGATACCATTCGTTTAACACTATTTAGAACCTATGGTCACATGGGTCGAGAAAACTTGTTATATAGACCAGGACGTGCTTCAGGTGAAACAGTCATTGAAACACCAGATGCTCAGTGCCATAAGGTCATGAGTTATCAATTTTCTGCTATCTACTATCAAGGAGATATGAATAATTATCATTTGGCAAATGTGGTGAGTGATTATCTTAAAGGTGTTCAGATTTATCAATATTCAGATTATCTAAATACGCGTCTTCGTTTTACACAATTTGAAGTTGAAAAAACACTAGATGTTAAGAACGAGTTATTCAAGTTAAATTCAGATGGAATTCTCAGTGTTGTTAAAAAAGCAGAAGAGCGTTCAGGTTATATTTTACGTCTTTATAATGGACAATACGATGAAGAGGTTTCGCCAGAAATTACTTTTAACAAACAGCCTTCAGTTGCAGAACTTGTAAATCTGAAAGAAGAAACAAAAGAAAGTCTAGATCTTGTTAGTGATAAAGTTTTATTGGGGCATTTAGGGTATAATAAATTTGTGACATTGTATGTAGAGTTCTAATAGGAGATTTAAATAATTGACTAATATATTATTTTTAAATCCTCTCAACCTTATACTCTCTGGGGGAATTGAAACTAAATAACCACCAAATAGGCAGCTTGAAGTCGTAGAAACGACTCTTGGTTTTGGTAGCTTACTATTGCTTTGATTAGCTTGTGCTATAAAATCTTCAAAGATAGAGACAAAAAATAAATCCGCCCCCACTTTTGGCTAGTTGGACGGAATTATTCTGTAAAACAAGCTGCCATTTTTTAACAGTTCTACATTGGAGTTGGATCGCCGTCCAGCTCCTTTTCTGCTTTATTGTACTATACTCAGTATTTTTTCAAATAAGTGTATAATTTCGTCCTGACGAAAACGTTAGGCATTTCTTTATCTTTGGTTTAATTTTCTATATTCATTTGGTAGCATACCATACCTATCTTTAAATTTCTGATAGAGTTGATTTTGGTTAGAGAAGCCTGCTTTTTCAGCGATTTCAGAGATAGTATATGTGGAGTTGACAAGATAATTTTCTACCTCGGCTATTCGTTTAGTCATCTGTATTTCTTTAAAAGATTTACCGTATGAGTTTTTCAAAAGACTCGAGAGATACTTTTCGTGGTAACCATATAGCTTGGCAAGCTTTTTAAGATTAATCTCTTTATAATTATTTTCAATGTAATTGACGATATTAAAAATATTATTGGATAATGCATCTGAGAAATGAATTTCTGTTTGATTCTGATGTTCCCCAATATGCAGCAACTCAAGGAAAATTAGCGAAAAATAATACTGGATAGCTTGGTGCTTATAGTCTCTATCACTATAGTGTTCAAGGAGAAGGTCTTGAAATAGCCGTCTTATTTTGTTACTGTCCTTTGTTTTAAAAATAATATAGTTATTGTGGCTAGTATTTGAGTATAAAGTCTTACTAATAAAAGTAGACAATAAATTAGAAGTATCTACTGTTAGTAATGATTTAAGATAACTATTTTTCATCACTATATTAATAATAATATCATCATAATTTGGTTTCTTTTTTTCACGTATAACCTGTGTATCAAAGAAACAAATGTCTCCAGCCTCCAGTGTTACCTCCTTATTATTTATAACATAGGTGCATTTGCCAGAGTAGATGAAATTAAGATTAATGTTGGAATAAATATGAGGGGGCATGGGGGTGAAACGAGAATCTTTACGAATATGGAGAGGTGATACTCTTAACTTGTAATCGTTAATCTCAAAAATTTCTTTTCCATTCAATATTCGCTGGGGAGTACTGCCATTGTTATAACGCTTGGAAAGGCTATTAGGATTGGAAAGATAGTAATTTTCATTTTCTGTATAGGCAAATAAATGCTTTTCCAAAGAGTTTATATCTTGTTCAAAATTCATACCCCTATATTATCTTACTTTTTGATAGTAATCAACTATCTTTTTGACATTGTACACAAGTGCGTGCTTATCTATAATAAAAGTATAAAAAACACAGAAGGGAGCCTAAAATATGGCAAAAGATTATTCAGCTTTAGCCAAGGATATTGTGGCGCATGTTGGTGGAAAAGATAATATCATTGATTTACGCCATTGTGTTACACGTTTGCGTTTTACACTAAAAGAGCAATCCAAAGCTGATACTGATTATCTCAAAAAGAGAGAAGGAATCGTAACGGTAGTTCAAGCGAGTGGACAGTATCAAGTTGTAATCGGCAATCATGTACCTGATGTTTATGCTGCCGTGTTAGAACAAGGCATTACAGTATCTGGAAATACTGATGCAGATAATACAGCAGATACGAATACTAATTGGTTGAATAAACTGATTGATGTAATTTCTGGTATTTTCCAACCAGTACTTGGGGTAATGGCAGCGGCTGGGATCATTAAAGGTTTGGTAGCCTTGATGAAAGTCGTATTCACTATTTCTCCAGATAATTCTATCATAGCACTCTTGTTGAATGCAGCTGGTGATGGACTTTATCAATTTTTACCAATTATCCTAGCATTTACTGCTGCTAGAAAATTCAAAATGTCAGAATTTACTGCGGCAGCTATTGGTGCCGCTATGGTCTATCCTACCTTACCAGATGGGGTTGAGGCTCTTCAAAAAGTAGGCATTACCAGTGTTTTGGGAATTCCGTTTAGCCTTCCAGCTTCTGGAAGCTATTTATCGACAGTAATACCAATTATTTTGGCTGTCTGGTTTGCTTCACATGTTGAAAAAATCATTAAAAAAGTATCACCAGATTTTATGAAAATGTTTCTAATACCATTCGTGACTTTGATTTTGACTGTACCATTAGCGTTTATGATTATCGGACCAGTAGCGAATGTATTGTCAGATATCCTTTCTAAAATTTTTACTGGTATTTTAGATTTTAGCCCTGTACTATATGGTATTGTGATGGGTGGTTTATGGCAGGTGTTAGTTATTTTTGGTCTACACTGGGCGATAGTACCACTCGGCATCTTGCAATTTGCACAAAACGGTTGGACTAATATATTAGTTTCAAGTCAAGCAGCTGTATTTACTCAAACAGGACTTTTAATAGCGATTTTATTTAAAACTAAAGAATCAAAAGTGAGAGCCCTTGGATGGCCCGCAGCAATTTCATCTGTATTTGGTGTGACAGAACCAGCTATCTATGGTATCACTTTACCAATGAAAACACCGTTTTTGATTTCTTGTATTGTTTCAGCTGTTTTAGGTGGATGGACTCAGTTTTTTGGACTAAAGAATTATGCAATGGGTGCGCTCGGTATTTTTGGAGTCCCTGGTTATGTCAGCCCTAGCCAAGGATTGCGTCCTATGTTTATTCTTATCATTCTTGATATTCTTGCCGTTCTGATTTCGTTTACTATTCAAATGTTTGTTCCTGTTCCAAATTTATATGGGACACCTGATGAAAAATCTACTGTTAAGCAAGAGTCTGAAGTTACAACTTCAGCGGTTGAACCAATTGGAGAAGAAATCCAAAGTCCCATGATTGGCTCTGTCGTTCGACTTTCTGAAGTGCCTGATGAGGTCTTCGCTTCTGGTGCCATGGGGCAAGGTCTTGCGATTAATCCTACAGACGGTACAGTTGTTGCGCCGGCTGCTGGTGAGATTACTTTAGTGTTTCCAACTGGTCATGCTGTTGGACTGAAAACTGAGCACGGTGCAGAAATTCTGATCCATATTGGTATGGATACTGTGTCATTGGCTGGTAAAGGATTCAAGTCTTTTGTTAAACCTGGTGATAAAGTAAGAGCGGGTAATCAATTGCTTGAATTTAACTTGTCAGAAATCAGGGAAGCGAAATTGTCAGTTATTTCACCTATTGTCATTACCAACGCTTCAGAGTATCAGGCTATTGAGCCGACAGTAGCAGGTACCATTAATTCTGGTGATTTCTTGATGAAGACAGTCAAGTAACTAAGAAAATAAGAGTCTGGAAATATCTCAGACTCTTTCTTGGATTAGAGATGAGGAAGAATGTTTACTAATATTCTTAATCAAGTATTTTTGATGTTTGTATTGGTTGGAATTGGGTTTATACTAAATAAAATTCAATTTCTTCATAAAGAGACAGGTTCTGATTTAACCAATATTTTGCTATATGTCATAAGTCCAGCGCTTATACTAAAGTCAATGCAGCAAGATCGGAGTTCCTATAGTTTAAAAATAATTGCCCTTGTTGTTATTGCTCTGGTGATTCTCTATTTTATAGCTATTTTGCTATCTAATGCGAGCTTTTCACATTTACACTCTTTAGACATGAACGTAGTGCAATTATGGGAACAGTATATTCTAATATTGGCTTTGTTGGAATACCGATTGCAAGTGCTTTATTTGGTGACAGAGGAGTGTTTTATTCAGCCATTGGTATTATGGTTTACAATACTTTTGTCTGGACACACGGAATGACTCTTTTTGAGAATGGTGACGGAAGTTCAAAAGAGAAGCTTCTAAAGATGTTTAAAAATCCTAACACCATAGCAATAGGTGTAGGTCTGGTGCTGTTTTTCTCAGGTGTAAGACTTCCAACTCCCCTTAATCAAGGTCTGGGATATCTGGCGGGTGCCAATACTCCTTTATCAATGTTTTTGATAGGGAATAGTTTGGCAAATATAGCGATGGATAGAAAAGTTGTCAAACCTTGGATGATTGTAACAGTGTTTTACCGTAATCTATTGATGCCAGTTATTGGAGTATTGATATTTGCACTTCTGGGAATAAAAGGAATAGACTATTTTGCAAATGTCATTTTATTCGCTTGTCCAATCGGGTCTTTAGTTACTTTATTTATAATCCAAGCCAAAGGAAATCCTGAGTTTTCAATTATTGAAATTGGTCTCTCGATTGTGACTTGTATTATATCAATACCAGTAATTTATCTTATAGCACAATTAGTCATGCAACAATTGTTTTAAAGAAAGGAATTCAGAATGTCAAATAAATTTCCAAAAAATTTTTTATGGGGTGGTGCAATTGCTGCAACGCAAGCAGAAGGAGCCTACAAGGAAGATGGGCGTGGTTTAATCAAACTCGATGTGACTACAGGGGGAACAAAAGATACTCCTCGTATGACAACTTACCTCGATAAAGATGGCAATTCTGGTGAGGCACCGGGTCGTGGTCACCATGCAGTTATTCCAGAAGGAGCGCGTTATGCAGTTTTGGAGGATTACTATTATCCTAATCACGATGGGGTCGATTTTTATCATCGCTATAAGGAAGATATTAAGCTCTTTGCTGAAATGGGCTACTCCATTTTTCGATTGTCGATTTCTTGGAGTCGCATTTTCCCGAATGGTGATGACCAAGAGCCCAATCAAAAGGGTTTAGATTTTTATCGCCAAGTATTTGAAGAGTGTCATAAATATGGTATAGAGCCCTTGGTTTCAATTTGGCACTTTGATACACCTTTAAATCTAGAAGTGAAATATGGTGGTTGGAACAATCGTCAATTGATTGATTTTTACGAAAGATATGCCAGAGTAATCTTTACAGAATACAAAGGTCTTGTTAAGTATTGGCTAACGTTTAATGAAATTAATAATACAGTCATGATGTTGAATATGTTTGGCAGAAAAGCTACTAAAGAGATGTATCAACAGGGCTATCAGCAGCTCCATTATCAATTGGTGGCCAGTGCCCGTGCTGTTAAAATTGGACATGAAATTGACCCTACAAATAAGATTGGTTGCATGATTTGCGGCATTACATTTTATCCAGCTACTTGCGACCCTAATGATATTCTGGCTAATGAACATAAGTGGCAACAAGGAATTTATTATTGTGGAGATGTGCAGGTGAAAGGGCAATATCCTACCTATGCTAAGCGCCTTTGGAAGCTGCATGATGTGGAGCTTGATATCACAAACAAAGATTTAGAAGAGTTGCGTGAAGGATGTGTGGATATGTATACTTTTTCTTACTACATGTCAAACAATGTGACAACTCATAATTTAGATGCTAAAGATATGGTAGACGGAAATTATTCTACTGGGGCTCGTAATGAATACCTAACTTATTCTGAGTGGGGATGGGCAGAAGATCCACTTGGATTAACCTACTATCTTGAAAAAATTTATGATCGTTATGAAATTCCATTAATGGTCGTCGAAAATGGACTCGGAGCCATCGATACAGTATCCGAAGATGGCAGTATTCATGATGATTATCGCATCAATTATCATAGAAATCATATTGCTGCTATGGCAAAGGCGATAGCAAATGGCGTTGATTTAATTGCTTATACAACTTGGGGCTGTATTGATATTGTATCTTCCGATACAGGGGAAATGCGTAAGCGTTATGGCTTCATTTATGTTGATAAAGATGATGAAGGCCATGGTACATTTAACCGAGTACCAAAAGACTCTTTCTACTGGTATAAGAAGGTTATTGCTTCTAATGGAGAAGACTTAGAATAATTAACAGTCAAGACCGCGATTGAAGTTTTTGCTATAATAAGCGTATTAAAAACTTTTGAAAGGACCATCATGCCCTACAAATACCTTCTTTTCGATCTTGATCATACTTTGTTAGATTTTGATGCGGCGGAAAGCCTTGCGTTGCACCAGCTTTTGCTTGAGGCGCAAGTGTCGGATATTGCAGCTTATATGGACTACTATGTTCCCATGAATCGTGGACTTTGGGATGATTTGAGCTTGGGCCAGATCAGCAAGCAAGAATTGATCGATACACGTTTTGCCCGACTATTTGCCCACTTTAATCAAGATGTGGATGGCCGCTATTATGCCCAGCGTTATCAGCACTTCCTCAGCCAGCAGGGACAGGTTTTAGAGGGGGCTAAAGAACTTCTGGGAATCCTTGGGGCGCGTGGTTATCGTCTTTTTGCTGCGACCAATGGGGTGACCTTTATCCAAAACGGCCGTTTAGATCGCTCTGGAATCAGAGATTATTTCGAGCAGGTGTTTATCTCGGATGATCTGGGGCATCAAAAACCCCAGAGGGAATACTATGATAGCATTGCTCATCAAATTAACGGCTTTGATAAAAAGCAAGCACTGATGATTGGTGATGGACTTCTCAGTGATATTCAAGGCGGCAACAATGCTGAGATTGATACGGTTTGGTACAATCCAAATGGTAAGGAGAATACCAGTCAGGCTCAGCCGACCTACATCGTAGCTACTTATCAGGGACTACTGGAAATTCTTGATTAAGATGATAAATGGTTAGAGGCTGAGATAAAAGTTCTCAGCCTTATTTATTTGGTCAATTTTATTTGCTAGGCGCAGTGGTTAGGGGCAAGACTTGTTGGCTCTACCGAGAAGTCTTACCCCTGCACAGTTCATGAGGTGCTTCAGCACCAATGAACCACTACTGATTGGAATTCCTTATCTTGGTGGGGTGCAGTCCCATTTTCAGCCACCCCCTTAAACAGTTCACTGGACTGTTTAAGGATCATACAAGTGATAGCCTCAACAGTTTGGGAAACTATTCAGAAGTTATCTAATACCATGAACCTTGTTCATCTTATTTCCAACCTTAAAAGGTCTCCCGGGCATTTTGAGCTGTTCGGAGGTGGGTTAAAAAGGTCTAGTAGACCTTTTTAATTGGGAAATAAAGCTTGCAAAGCAAGTGTCAAAATCCTTCACTGAAGGATTTCTACCTGAGTTTTAAAATAAGGAAGCGAGGACAATCACATTCTCCGAATGATTAATTTCCGTATCACTCTCCCATAGCTTCTCATAAAAATTTCTGAGCCGAATTCTTGAAATCCAAAACCGATTGAGTTAAACTGATTCCACAAGATCAACCTAAGTACAAGCTGGGGCATCGCTTCACGGCTTGGTATCTTGTTGATTGAACACGCCTACGGACTTTGTGAAATTAGGTACGTCTTCCTAGAATCTTTAGCGATTCCTTGTCAGGCTTCCTAAATTTCTTTGAGTCGCTTAATGGCTTAGTGGTATAACGTTGGTTAGTTGATCTTGCTGACCAAACGGCGTTAGTGGGAGAGACTTAGCAATGTCCACAGACGCCTTTTGTATCTTATGAAAGAGGGAGGACTTTCTATGGCAAAAGAAAATGAACAAGAGTTACGCCAGCGTATCGGAGATCTAGCTTATGAGGTGACACAGAACGCTGCTACTGAGCGTGCCTTTACAGGAGAGTACGATGAGCACTTTGAAAAAGGGATCTATGTAGATATCGTTAGTGGACAGCCTCTGTTTTCATCGACAGACAAGTATGATTCAGGTTGTGGCTGGCCGGCTTTTACTAAGCCGATTGAAGAGCAGAAGGTGACCAACCACAAGGACTTATCGTACGGGATGAGACGTATTGAAGTTCGTAGTCAAGAAGCAGATTCTCACCTTGGGCATGTCTTCAATGATGGCCCGATTGATAAGGGAGGTTTACGCTACTGTATCAATTCTGCAGCCCTTAGATTTGTCCCCTATGAGAATATGGCAACAGAAGGTTACGCAGACTACTTGAAGCTCTTTGATGATTAAAATAAAAGAAGGAGTGCTACTTATGAAAAAAATTTATCTAGCTGGTGGCTGTTTTTGGGGTGTTGAAGGATACTTTGACTTGATCGATGGCGTTACAGCTACCCGTGTCGGATATGCCAATGGTCAGTCTGAGGTTACCTCTTACGAACTTGTCGATGCGACTGATCACGCTGAGACAGTGGCTGTGACCTATGATCCTGAGCGTGTGAGTTTGTTAGAGATTCTAGCCCATTACTTCCGTATCATCGATCCATTTTCGATTAATCGTCAAGGAAACGATATTGGCAGGCAGTACCGTACCGGCATCTATTATGAAGATGAGGCAGATAGGGCTATCGCGGAAGCTATCATGCAAAAGGTCAGCCAAGAGCATGGCGGTCGTCCTCTAGCAGTTGAGCTAGAACCGCTTCGTCACTTTATTGATGCTGAAGAGTACCATCAGGATTACTTGAAAAAGAATCCAAATGGCTATTGCCATATTGATTTAGGCTTGGCAAAAGTCCCGCTGGCTTAAATAGCCTTATGGAACGATTGATTTGGACTATCAAGCTTTCCACCAACCTATTAAGAAGATGTTGCTAGATAAAATTACCGAACTACCTGATCAAGTAGATTCTAAGGCAGATTTGCTCAAAGATTGGCGAGAAAATTTAGAAGGCAAACCAGTAGCAGAACAGGTGGACATCATTGAAGCTAATGCCGTTATGAATTTCTTAACAGCTCTCGAGCACGAGCGCTGGAATCATTTCTACTTTATGCGCCATTTTGTTTTTAATGATGAGAAGAACCTAGAAAATTATCAACACGATTGCCTCATTACCAACTGGTCAGACTTCATGAGCAGCAAACAACGAGACAAAGCTATCTATGACTTCCTCTCTGTTTTAGACTTGGAGAAGGAAGAAGAGTAGAAAAAGAGGCTCTATGTAATATGAACTCCCTTTTATAATGGAGAATCTCAAAACATAAAATTTCTTTTCCGTTCTCAATATATACATACTTGAGAGGTTTTTCACTATCTCCAGTAATCTTATAATAATCAGAACCTCGTCTAGAAAAAACATATGAACATATCCGCTAAGATTCCACCGGATATAAAATAAACACAGAAAAAGCACATAGCTGAAAGATTTTTAGATCTTAAAGTTATGTGCTTTAACAATATCAATATTATTTTTGTACAGATAATCAATGCAATAGGAAACCACATACTTCTACAACAGCAATTCCGTTTATAACAAAATTACATATAAAATGTGCTGTCATTGCAACATATATGTTTTTGGTTTTGATATAGGAAATGCTCAACGGTAAAGCCCATATCATGCATAAGAAAATTCCCCAAATTGTAAATGCATGCTCTAAAGCATATGCAAACATACTGAATAGCGTTGTCAAAATTAAAGTTTTCCCATTTTTAAAAGATGTAAGATTTTTTCTATAAAACACTTCTTCTACGATTGGTGGCAATATTATTGTAGAACCTGTAAACAGAATAAGCTTTAACCAGTTATCCGCTTTTAATTTAATCATTCCCGTATTAAGATATGGGAACATATTTTCTAAGATATTTGTAAATACGAAAGCAAGACAAAAGAACAATATCGTCAACGCTACCTGCTTCCAAAAATTTTTTCCTCCTTTAAAGGAATCCAACCATTCTTGAATGGAAAAATCTTCTCTTAACCAAAAACAAATTGCCAATACTATATAAAACAAAAAATTGATGTATATATAATATCCTTGAAACAGCAAACATACTAATACAAATAATACCTCAGTAATAATGGGAAAGATATTTAATTTGATATATTTATTGTCCATACGCTCATACCAATTTACCATTTATAATTTCCACAAAAACATCCCACCAAAACGATGGAAGGTTTCAATTCAGCAACTCCCTTTTGAACCTGCTTTTTTAGCTTTTAGTATCAAAATAGTATCACTCAAGAGTTTTTTCTTCCACATATAGATAAAGCCCACTGTTTTCAATGATTTTATAACAGTAACATACTTGCTTCTGTTATTCCCACTCTACAGTTGCTGGTGGCTTGCTGGTAATGTCGTAAACGATGCGGTTAACGTGGTCAACTTCATTGACAATGCGGGTTGAGATTTTTTGTAGCACATCCCAAGGGAGTTTGGCAAAATCTGCAGTCATACCGTCGATGGAAGTGATGGCACGAATGGCAATGGTGTAGTCATAAGTTCGACCGTCGCCCATGACACCGACAGATCGTACACCAGTATTAACCGTAAAGTATTGCCAAACATCACGTTGAAGACCGGCTTTGGCGATTTCTTCTCGAAGAATAGCATCGGATTCCCGAACCGTTTTCAATTTTTCAGCTGTGACATCTCCCATGACACGGATAGCTAGACCGGGACCAGGGAAGGGTTGTCGCCAGACAATATCATCAGGCATACCTAGTGCAGTACCTAGAGCCCTAACTTCATCTTTAAAGAGGGTGTTAAGGGGTTCAATTAATTGAAACTGCATATCTTCTGGCAGACCACCGACATTATGATGGGATTTGATAGTCTGGGCTGTTTCGGTTCCGGACTCAATGATGTCTGTGTAGAGCGTACCCTGCGCCAAGAAGTCAACCCCTTTGAGTTTGCTGGCTTCGTCATCAAAGACATAGACGAATTCATTTCCAATAATCTTGCGTTTTTTTTCAGGGTCGTCAACGCCAGCTAGAAGGTTAAGAAAGCGCTCTGAAGCATCTACACGGATGATATTGAGCCCAAACTTTCCTCCTAGCATATTCATAACTTGATCACCTTCGTTTTTCCGAAGTAAGCCATGGTCAACAAAAATGCAGGTCAATTGGTCGCCGATGGCCTTTTGTAAAAGGACACCAACAACAGACGAATCGACACCGCCTGATAGACCGAGGAGAACCTTCCGCTCACCAACTGTTTGGCGAATCTTAGTGATTTCCATTTCGATAAAATTATCCATAGACCAATCACCCTTGGCCTCACAGATATTTAGGGCGAAGTTCCTCAAAATATCATTACCATAGACTGAATGACGAACCTCGGGGTGAAACTGAATGCCATAGATCTTTCGATTGGAATTTTCAATGGCTGCATAGGGACAATCAGCTGAGTCACCAACGAGATGGAAGCCCTGAGGAATTTCGGTGACGGCATCGCCATGGCTCATGAGAACAACTTGTTCCTTAGGTGTATCAGTAAAGAGTTCAGAGTCCTGACGTAGATGCAAGGTGGATTGACCATACTCGCTGCTTCCAGTTTGACCAGCTGGTACTACCTTACCACCTAGTTGGTCAGTAAGGAGCTGCATGCCGTAACAAATACCCAGTATTGGAATACCAAGCTGGAAGATTTCTTCATCAATACCAAAAGAATTTTCTGCATAGACAGAGTTAGGACCACCAGAGAGGATGATACCAATTGGATTTATTTCTCTAACTTCCTGGGCAGTAATCTTATGGCTTTTGAGTTCAGAAAAAACACCGATTTCACGAATTCGACGAGCAATCAATTGATTGTATTGACTACCGTAGTCCAAAACGATGATCTTTTCAAGATTGTTAAATTCAGTCATCAATAAGCCTTTCCAATTTTGTCGATTAAGTCGACAGATTATTGAATCCATTGTAACACACTTTGAGTGGAAGTGCACCAGAAATTCAGGGTGAAAATTCCTGCCATATCCCTATTCTAGCTGATTAATCTATGTTATAATATGACCTATGCGTAAAGAAATGCCACCCACACAAAGAAGAAAAGAAAGTCGTAAGGAATCTCTTCTCAGGGAGAAAAATCATAAGGGGCTCTTTCGGCCTCAAGAACTGATCGCTTTAGGAGTTCTTGTCATTTCTGTTATTATCCTTTTAGCTGTTACTCATAGTTTTGGTGTGCTCAAAAGGGATGTTCGAAGTATTACCAACCATCTGCAAATTGGCTCTGAAAATCTAAAAGCGAAATATCAAGCTGATGAAAGCGTACAACTTTCAGACAAAGCCAAGCAATCCATCGGCGGTAAGGATTTGACTGACTATCACAATTGGATCGGTAAGGTCAAATCTGAAAATCAGGTTGATACCAAAAATGGTAAATCGGTCATGACCTATTCCATTACATTTGAAAATGGCGATAGTCTAAACGGTGTTAAGGAATCTGATTTGACCAAAGCACCAGATGCTAAATTTAAAAAGGATGCGACCATCCAGATTAGTCATTCAGCAGAATCTGACTTGGATGGTTATGATTTAAGCAATTATCAGGGAGACGCAGCAAAGGTCGAAAAGGTTAGCTACAATTATACATCTGGCGGCGGTTATAAGTATGATGTTAAGCTGGATGATGGCACAGATATTTCTAATATCGCAGAAGCCAGTGTCAACGATATTTACCACGTCCCTCTAAAAGAAGAAAATTCTGCAGCAGATAATAATCAGGTATTAAAAGACGCCTTTAATTACGCCAAAGAGAATCCTGGAACAATCCTTGGTCTTCCAAGTGGAGATTTCACCATCGGAACACAGACTCCTGAAACAGACTATATTACTTTAGCATCAGATACACAGATTCGCGGTGATAATACCAATCTCATTGTTGATGGTGCTCAATATTGGTTCGGTTTTGCGACAGGGCCTGGTGCAACAGATGGCGTACAAAACTTTACTATGAGAGATATCACTGTCAAAGCCAAAGATTTAAAAAAAGGAAACCAATTTATGATTATGGTTAATCATGGTAGCGACTGGACTGTTGACAATAATACCTTTATCATGGTTCATAAAATGGGGAGTCATATTTTTGACTTAGGCGGCTTGCAAAACTCCAGTTTTGATGGCAATACCTTCGAGGGCTATGCACCAGAGCTGACTGATAAAACTGATTTATCGGAAGTCAGCAAAGATCATGATATTTACGCTGAGGCTATTCAGTTTGATACTTCCGACAATAGGGGAGAATGGGATGGCAATTTCTTGAAAAATATCGACCCTAATTATGGTAATTTCAATCAAACAAAAGCAGTTACTAGCAACATCAGTGTAACTAATAATTCCTTTATCCCTTATAAGGATGGGTCAGGAAAAATTATTGCTTACGGTGCTAGCATCGGTCAGCATTCTGGAGATGTTAATAATGTCACGGTATCTGGAAACACGCTTACTGATACTTTAACCAGCCGTTTCCATCAAGATAATAACTGGATGTTTAAACCTATTCATTTTACACCAAGTTCATCAATGTCTGTCTATGGCAACACAACTAATTAGTTGGGGAGTTGAGCGACAGTGGGAGTTGTAGATTATTTTCGTATTTGAATATGAGATTTGCTTGGGCAGAAGCTCTGTGTGTGCTTTTCTCGAATTAGAAAAAAGCCAGAGCTCTTCTGCTTTTTTGTGCTACAATATTGGTATAGATTAAGCAGGAGGAAGCTATGTTACCAGCTTATATTCGGATTCATGATGCCATCAAGAATGAAATAGATCAGGGGGTTTGGAAAATTGGCAGCCGTCTGCCCAGTGAAAGGGATTTATCTGATCAGTTTGAAGTCAGTCGGATGACCTTGCGACAGGCCGTTACACTCTTGGTTGATGAAGGCATCTTAGAAAGACGGATAGGCAGTGGCACTTATGTGGCCAGCCAACGAGTCCAAGAAAAAATCCGCGGAACAACCAGTTTCACAGAGATCATCAAAGCTCAGGGCAAAGAGCCATCGAGCAAATTGATTTCTTATGAAAGAACTTATCCAAATGAACAAGAAATCCGTCATCTGGGTGTCACACCTAAATCTTATATTATTCGGATGGAACGGGTTCGCTATGCCGATAATATCCCTGTCGTTTATGAGGTAACCAGTATTCCTGAACGGCTAATTCGCAACTTTAAGAGAAACGAAGTTACCAATCATTTTTTTCAGACATTGACAGACCATGGTTATATTATTGGGAAGAGTCAACAAACTATTTCTGCTGACATTGTTGATCCTCAACTGACCAAAGAGCTAGCTGTTGAACAGGGACATGCTATTTTGTCCTTAACGCAGACCTCCTACCTAGATGATGGCACAGCTTTTGAATTTGTCCGCAGTCAATATGTAGCTGGACGTTTTGAATTTTATTTAGAAAACCACTAAAAGAGCCGACTTAATTAATCGGCTCTTTTAAGTGTTATGGGAATACAATATTTACATAATTATATATATATGTATTATTTCTGTCGCTCTGGAAAACAAGGGGAAATGACTGTCATCGCATCCAGAGGAAATCCATAAAGATGGGAACTTGCTTCTGCCAATCCGCTTCACGGTGGCGACCGCCTTCTTGACAGTAAATATAAGTAGCAGCACCGTAACTTTGAAAAGCTGCTTCAATGGCTAGATTTGCCTTAGCTGTCGGACTGTCCAAAGGGTCACCATGAGTATGACCAGCCTCAAGGCGTCCCCAAGACAGATAGATTCGGCTATTAGAATCAAGGTTGCTTGCTGCAACATCGGCTTGCAAGTCGCCCAAGATGGCAGAGGAGAGGCAGGCCGCCTTTGAGAAAATATGATTATATTTAGCCAGAGCATAAATGGCCATCAAGCCTCCCATTGAGGAGCCAGCAATAGCTGTAGCTTCACGAAAGACATAGGTGCGATAAGTTTTGTCAACATAGGGCTTGATATCGTTAACCAGCCAATCCATAGTTTCTTGGCCTAGGCCATTAATATGACCGCCAAAAAAATCTGAGTCAATATCATAAGGACTGTATTCTGATAAGCGTTCATTGCCTTCGTGACCGCATTCAAGCCCAACAACAATCATCTTCTTCGGCCAGTTTTCTAGGAAATCGTAAAGTCCCCAAGATTTGCCATAAGTTGCCATCTGGTCAAAGAAAAGGTTCTGTCCATCAAAGAAATACATAACAGGATAGGTATCCTGACTATTATAGTAATCGTCAGGCAGGTAAATATGCAATTTTCGCCACTTACCAACAGCTGGAAAATAAGAATCATGATACTCAATCATTTTGCGGATGCCTCCTATTGGATTTTTAATCAGTCAAAGCTATTATAGAGAAAATATCTAGTATGGACAAATCTAAACGGCTATAAAATGTGTGAAATTTTTGCTATAATAAGGCTTATGGAAATTGAAAAAACCAATCGCATGAATGCGCTTTTCGAGTTTTATGCTCCACTCCTGACGGACAAGCAGATGAACTATATTGAGCTCTACTATGCAGATGATTATAGCTTAGCTGAGATTGCTGATGAGTTTGGCGTCAGCCGTCAGGCGGTTTATGATAATATCAAGCGAACTGAGAAAATTTTGGAAGACTATGAGCGAAAGCTCCACATGTATTCCGATTATATTGTTCGTAGCCAGATTTTCGACAGTATTTTAGAGAACTATCCTAATGATGCGTATCTGCAGGAAAATATTTCTCTCTTAACCAGTATTGATAATCGAGATTAATTAGTAAAATAAAGGAATAGGAATTACAATGGCTTTTGAAAGTTTAACTGAACGTTTACAAGGCGTTTTCAAAAATATTCGCGGCAAGAAGAAGCTCTCTGACAAAGATGTCCAAGAGGTTACTAAGGAAATTCGTCTGGCTCTGCTAGAAGCTGATGTCGCATTACCAGTTGTTAAAGATTTTATCAAACGGGTACGCGAACGGGCTGTTGGCCATGAAATTATTGACACCTTGGATCCAACTCAACAAATTATCAAGATTGTCAATGAAGAATTGACAGCAATTCTGGGTTCTGAAACGGCGGAAATTGAAAAATCTCCTAAGATTCCAACCATTATTATGATGATTGGTCTTCAAGGGGCGGGTAAAACAACTTTTGCTGGTAAATTGGCTAATAAATTAGTCAAAGAAGAAAATGCCCGTCCTTTGATGATTGCAGCTGATATTTACCGTCCAGCGGCTATCGATCAGCTGAAAACCTTAGGTCAGCAAATTAGCGTGCCAGTTTTTGATATGGGAACTGATGTCCCTGCGACTGAAATCGTTAAAAGTGGTCTGGCTCAAGCTCGGGAAAATCATAATGACTATGTCTTGATCGATACGGCTGGTCGTCTGCAGATTGATGAGACCCTGATGCAGGAACTGCGGGATGTCAAAGACTTGGCCCAGCCCAATGAAATTCTCTTGGTTGTTGATTCTATGATTGGTCAAGAAGCAGCCAACGTTGCCCGTGAGTTCAACCAGAAACTGGATATCACAGGTGTCGTCCTCACCAAGATTGATGGTGATACACGCGGTGGTGCAGCCTTGTCTGTTCGCCAAATTACTGGCCGTCCGATTAAATTTACCGGTACTGGTGAAAAGATTACTGACATCGAAACCTTCCACCCAGATCGGATGTCTAGCCGTATTTTGGGTATGGGAGACCTACTGACACTGATTGAAAAGGCCAGTCAAGAATACGATGAAAAGCGCTCAGCAGAAATTGCTGAAAAAATGCGCGAAAATACTTTCGATTTTAATGATTTTATTGAGCAGCTGGATCAAATGCAAAGTATGGGACCGATGGAAGATCTTCTGAAAATGCTTCCTGGCATGGCTGGAAATCCTGCACTTAGCAATCTTAAAGTAGATGAGCGTGCGATTGCTCGCAAGCGTGCGATTGTCTCATCGATGACACCAGAAGAACGTGAGAATCCTGATTTGCTCAACCCAAGCCGTCGCCGCCGAATCGCAGCAGGGTCCGGAAATAGCTTTGTTGATGTCAATAAATTTATCAAGGATTTTAATCAGGCTAAGTCTATGATGCAGGGCGTTATGAGCGGTGATATGAACAAGGCTATGAAACAAATGGGCTTGGATCCTAATCAATTGCCTAAAAATGGTTCTGGTATGGACATGTCAGCCCTTGAGGGTATGATGGGACAAGGAGGTATGCCTGATATGTCAGCCTTGGCTGGTACTAATGGTATGCCCGATATGAGTCAAATGCTTGGCGGTGGCTTGAAGGGGAAAATTGGTCAGTTCGCTGTTAATCAAGCTATGAAACGTCAGGCCAATAAACTTAAAAAAGCCAAGAAAAAACGCGGCAAGAAGAAGTAGTAACCGGTAATTTGTTTACAGTCAGAAAAAACGCTATTCTTGCAATTAAAACTATAAAAATACATGAGGCTGGGCTAGGTGTCCCAGCCTCATAACACCTCATAACAGGAAAACAATGACGAATAATACAATGCAACAACCCCAGCCAAATAATCACAGTTCTAATCGAAAGCAATTGGATAATGTTTTAGATATCCTAAGGAAATTATGGCTTATCTTAAAAGAGACCTGCCAGATGCTAATCAAGTATCTTAAAGTCCGTGCTTCTGATCCGCTAAAGGTGTTTTTAGTAGCTCTATTAATCAGTTTGATTTATATCATTCCTTTGATGATGAGCAACGGTGCCTTGTATGGTGATGATTTGCACTTTCATCTTAACCGTGTCCTCAGTCTGGCCAGCATCCATGAAACTCCAGTCAATTTCAAAGCTTTTTATAAGGTCGGACAAGGGGTTAATTTTTTCTATCCTTACTTAACCTATTATCCTTATTATTTGCTTTATAGGTTGACTGGCAGTCTTTACAGTGGTTGGATACTTTATATTTATGGCTTAACAGCGGTAACATACCTAATTTCTTACTATTCAGGCAAAGGAATTACCCATAACCCTTTTAGTTCACATATTTTTGCCATATTTTACGTATTTTCGGCCTATCGCCTTGGCAATATTGTGATTCGCTTTGCAACTGGCGAGGTTATCGCGATGAGCTTTCTTCCCCTAGCTTTTTATGGGCTTTATAATATCGTTAGAGGCAATTATCATAAATGGTATCCTCTGACTTTTGGCATGGCTTTGCTTATTTATAGCCATATTTTAACGGCTTTTATGGCTTCAGCTGTAGTTGGTCTAATCTTTATCACAACAATTGCTTTTCAGCAAAATAGGCTTCAGCGCTGTTGGAATTTCTTTATTGCCGTGATGGCTAGTTTAGCTTTGAGTGCTTTTCAGTTTTTTACCATGTTAGAGCAGTTTCGCTACAGTCGTATTGATAATCCTGGGGGGATATCACTAAACGATTCTACCAGAACGCTCGGTGATATTTTTCACTTTAGCCTTAATAATGCCATTAAGGAGTTAGTGCCTGGAATTCTTGTCATTGTCTGTCTCCTTCTGATTTTACTTCAATTTCGAAAATTAAGAATTGAAGACTACTATCTCATAGGCTGGATAGTGTTGCTTATTTTATTGGAGAGCAAGGTTATCAAATGGCCTGATAGTCCTAATAGTAGTGTCAGTGTTATTCAGTTTGCTTGGCGAGTTAATAGTTTTCTCACCCTCTTTGCTACGTTTTTAGCATCCAAACTTTTTCTTCTTAGAAATCCATCGGTAGGTAGACGGCGACTTTTCTATGTTGAGACTATAGCAGTTCTGGTTGCTTTGTCTGCTATTAATATCAGCAGTTCAGTAACTATATTTAAGACGTTGTCCAGTCATAAACCGATCATTTTTAGCGAACTATCTCATCGTAATAAACAAAAAAGGGTTCTTAACGCTATATCACTCAGAGACTATGCCAATAGGTCGACTAGAGAAAAAAATGAAGTAGCTGATACTGGTAAGAAGCTAGGACATCAGGTTATAGTTAAAGACAGTGATGTTCTTTTAGAATCCAAATTTCGTTTTAGGGATAGCTATGCGACTGGGGTTATCACTAATGATACGGGCAGTGAACAGCGGATTGAACTTCCTTTTTATCGCTATAAGGGACAGGTCGTCACCGTTGATGGTCAAGAAGTTCCGACAACCCTTAGTAAAGCTGGCGCTACGACCATTCATTTTCCCGAGGGAACTCATGAGATCAAGATAACCTACCATTATACTCAGTTGGCTCGCGTAGCTTGGGCAGCTTCAGTGATCAGTTGTCTGTCTATTATTCTTTATGCTATTGCCTACGGACTAGCTGACAGAGGAATTCTTATCTTCCGAAAAGACGGCCTAGTGATTTATCACCCTGAATGGAATTCAGCTGCAACTGAGCGATAAATAAGATATAGGTTGATAAGGGAAAATCCATAAAATGTCTATTTTGATAGACATTTTTGTTTTTGTCTGCTACAATAGACAAAAATAAAAGGAGAAGACCATGACCTACCTTGCTCTTATTGGCGATATTATCAATTCTAAAGGACTCAAAGATCGCGCTCGGGTGCAGGAGGAGCTGCTGAATTTGATGCAGGTCATTAATAAGGACTATGCTTCTGTAATCGTCTCACCCTTTACAGTAACAACGGGTGATGAATTTCAGGCTTTGTTACGACCTAATGATAATATTTTCCAGATTATTGATAGCATACAGATGGAGCTGTTTCCTACTCAGATTCGTTTTGGATTAGGATTAGGGGAGATGCTGACTCCGATTAATGAGAAACAAAGTATCGGTTCGGATGGGCCAGCCTTTTGGCGGGCTCGTGAAGCTATCAACCATGTTCATGATAAGACTGATTATGGGGTTGCGCGTATCGCACTGTCTTGTGATAATCAGCTGATTCAAGAAAGTGTTAATAGCCTGCTGGCCTCTGGAGATTTTATTAAGTCTAAATGGACTGCAAATCAACTGGCTATTTTAAAAGCCCTGCTGGAACAGCAGAGCTATCAAGAACAATTTGAACATCAAATGATTGCAGATGCTTTAGGAATTAAACCCAGTGGCTTTAGCAAACGGCTGAAAGCCAGCGGTTTAAAGCATTATTTACGCAGCCGCAAGGCAGCAGCGCATTTGATTATTGCAGCAAGTAGAAGCAATGATCAACAAAAAAGTAGCGAGGAGGAGAACCATGCTTGAAATTTTAACTTTCTCGGACTACCTCATAGAGAACCCTTTGCTAACCTTGACCTTATTGGCCCATTTTCTAGCAGATTTTCAATGGCAAAGCCAAAGAATGGCTGATCAGAAATCTTACAGTATACGAGTGCTATCGCAGCACCTTATTATTGTCGCCTTACCTCTGTTAGTCTGTTTTGTTTTGAATCCTGCAGCCGGAATCTATCTTTTGGTTGTTTGGCTTAGCCATGTCGTTATCGATAGTGCTAAGTTTTATTTTGTACCAAATATGCACAGCCAATCCTGGCAGCAAGTGATTTTTGTTGGTGACCAGATTTTGCATTATTTGGCTATCTTTTCTGCCTATATTTGCTTTAAACCTGATACCATATTGCTTATCAGCCAGAATAGTGAACTGATTCGTTTGGGCTTATTTTTGACTTTGATTACTAAGCCGATTAATATTGTGTTTAAACTCTTTTTCAGCAAGTATCAAGTTTCTGAGGAACCCCACGAACCAACTGTAGCTGGTGCTGGTGCTCTTATTGGTTTGTTGGAGCGTCTTATTATGGGGATTTTCTTATTGTTTGGGCAATTTGCAGCCATAGGTCTGGTATTTACGGCTAAATCTATTGCTCGTTACGATAGGATTTCGAAAAACCAAGCTTTTGCAGAATATTACCTGATTGGGTCCCTATTCAGCATCATCAGTGTTTTGCTAGTCTATGGTATCTTATTAGTGTGATAGTTTAGTTAATGCATTTCAATTCCATATAAAAAGACTAGCGTATCTTTATTTCAATTGGTATCTCTAAAAAAGCAGTTCACTTCAATGTGAGCTGTTTTTAAATAGGTTCATCTACAAATAGTACTTTTACGATGATATCAGCCATATCAGCTGTACTTTTGTCGGCTCCTTGATTGATCCAATAGGTAATGAGGCTTTCACTACTGGCTAGGTAAACTTCTAAGGCATAGTCTTCCGGAATATCGTAATGCTGGGCGATAGTCTTTTTCCAGTTAGGGTAGCTGATAATAAGCTGAAAAACAAAATCTTTGATGATTTGGGAGAAATTAACATAAGAAGTTTTTGCAATCACAGAGACAAAGTCAAAATCCCTGACAAGATAGTCAAGCACCTCTTTTATCACAGGTCTAGGATCCTCATCTAAATCTTCCTGCAGTAAGATATTAAAGAGCTGAGTCAGCATTTCCTCTTTCATCTGATTGACCATATCATATTTATCCAAGTAATGAAGATAGAAAGTTCCGCGATTAATCCCCGCTGTCTTGGTCAAGTCCGAGATAGTAATCGTTTCAAAATCCTTTTCCGATAGTAGGCGGATTAGAGCCTTCTTGAGATAGTTTTTGGTTTCAGTCTGTCGTTTTTGAGCCATATGCTTTCCTTAAATCAACACTTTGTTTATTTTTGTTCTTGTTAAATCAACAGGCTGATTATATAATATTTCCTGTTATAAATCAACAATGTGTCCAATTAAGGAGGAAAGCGATGGCTTATATCGAAGTTAAACATTCTACTAAGCGTTATCATATGGGGGATACCACTATCTCAGCTAATGATGATGTCAATTTCGAGATTGAAAAAGGAGAGCTCGTGATTATTCTGGGATCATCAGGAGCAGGGAAATCAACCCTGCTCAATATTCTGGGAGGAATGGATACCAATGATGAAGGGCAGGTCATTATTGATGGCACAGATATTGCTCAGCTCAATTCGCACCAGCGGACCAATTACCGCCGTGATGATGTGGGCTTTGTGTTTCAATTCTACAATCTGGTCGCCAATCTGACAGCTAAGGAAAATGTTGAATTAGCCTCAGAAATTGTCAAAGATGCTATGGATCCTGTAACGATTCTAAAAGAAGTCGGACTTGAAAATCGGATCAATAATTTTCCAGCGCAACTATCTGGCGGGGAGCAGCAGCGTGTTTCCATTGCACGCGCCGTGGCTAAAAGGCCAAAGATTCTGCTGTGTGATGAACCGACCGGTGCCCTTGATTACCAAACCGGTAAACAGGTGCTGCAAATCCTGCAGGACATGTCTCGTCAGCAAGGCGCAACAGTCATCATCGTAACCCATAATTCAGCTCTAGCACCCATTGCAGATCGTGTCATTCATATGCGGGATGCCACTGTAAAATCTATCAAAACCAATGATCATCCGCAAGATATTGCAAGCCTAGAGTACTAGGAGGAAGTTATGTCTAAAAAAATCTATTGGAAAGATGTGCGCAAGGCTATTACAGTATCCAAGGGACGTTTTATTTCGATTGTACTCTTATTGATGTTGGGATCCTTTGCCTTGGTCGGTCTTAAATCGACCACACCTGATATACAAACAACTGCCAGTGACTACTTATCCAAGTATCACACGATGGACCTGAGCGTTATGGCCGATTATGGACTGAGTAAGGACGACCAAAAGGAACTGTCTGCTATCAAAGAGGCAAAGGTAGAGTACGGCTACCTAGATGATGTCACAATCAAAGATCATACAGATGCTGTCCGCATTTTCTCCTACGATAATGCCGTTAATAATATCTCTCGCTATGAACTCACATCAGGAAGGTTTCCTAAAAAGACCAAGGAAATTGCCCTATCCAAGGCTTACCGTAAGGATTATAAAATTGGAGACCACATTACTTTTAAAAGGGGCAATAAAACCTCATTGAAGTATGATACCTACACGATCACGGGCTTTATCAACTCAACAGAGATCCTCTCTAAAACAAGCTTGGGCAGCTCAACAGCTGGTGATGGCAGCCTATCAGGGTATGCTGTTACTTTACCAGAAGCCTTCGACAGTGATGTCTATAGTATTGCTCGCATTCGTTATAATGATCTCGCTGGACTTAATCCCTTTCAAAATACCTATAAGGAAAGATTAGCAGATCACCAAAAAGACCTGAATGACTTGCTAAAGGATAATGGTGCCAAGCGTTTGGCTGACCTCAAAGATGATGCTCAAGAAAAAATTGATAAAAAGCAAGCGCAGGTAACTAAGGTCAAGGAGCAATTAGCACAAGCAGGGGCTCAAGCTCAATTACCACCTCAGCAAGCAGCAGAGATCAGCAAGCAAATAAGTCAGGCGCAAGCAAAAATTGCTGCTGCCCAAAAAGAGAAAGACAACTTAACCAAACCAGCCTATACTAGCTACACACGTTCTACACTTCCAGGTGGCGATGGCTATATGGCTTTTGCCGCAACAGCCACGAGTATTGCCATTGTAGCCGATCTTTTCCCCATTGTTTTGTATCTAGTTGCTGCCATGGTCACCTTTACGACCATGACACGCTTTGTTGATGAGGAGCGGCAAAATTCAGGGCTCTTCAAGGCCCTCGGCTATTCGAATCAGGATGTTATCCGTAAATTTGTCATTTATGGCTTTATGGCTGGTATACTTGGGACCGCCCTAGGGGTTACAGCGGGTACTTATTATCTTCCTGTCAATATCGGCAATATCACCATGGGTGATCTGACATTGGATAAAATGAAATTGTTACCTTATGCCTCTTATATCCTTTTAGCATTTGGCTTAGCGATTCTTTCCAGTATTCTGCCGGCTTTCTGGATCGCTTATCGTGAACTGCGCGATAAACCAGCCCAGCTCTTGCTGCCCAAACCGCCAGCAGCGGGTTCTAAAATTCTTTTGGAGCGACTGACTTTTCTTTGGAATCGTCTCAGCTTCACCCACAAGGTAACCGCACGCAATATCTTTCGTTATAAACAGCGCATGCTGATGACCATCTTTGGTGTGGCTGGCTCAGTTGCTTTATTATTTGCTGGATTGGGAATCCAGTCGTCCATTTCCGGAGTGACCGACAAGCAGTTCGGACAGATTTTCTCTTATGATATGATTGCCGTTCGCAACAAGCAAGCCTCATCGCAGGAGAAAGCAGCTGTCAAGAAGGCTATTGCTTCCAAAGACTTTGATAAGTCGTTAAATATTTATTATGAAAAGAGTGAACAGACCATTAAATACGTTACAGAGGCTCAAACTGTAACATGTCTGGTAACACCAGATAAAGATTTTTCTGGCATGATTAATCTATCCTCGTCCAAAGGTCAAAAACTCAAACTTTCAGATGATGGGGTTATTCTATCTGAAAAACTCGCCCAGCTCTATCAGGTAAAGGCCGGTGATCACTTTGACTATATTGATAAGGATGGCCATAAGGTCTCTTTGAAAGTATCTGGCATTGCTCAGATCTATACAGGCCATTTTATCTTTATGACCCAGAATTACTACCAAAAAGCCTTTAAAACTGATCTATCAACCAACGCCTATCTCTTACAGGCCAAAGATGATTCAGACAGCAAGGTTAAAAAACTTTCGACGGATTTTCTGGACTTAAAAGGGGTAGAGGCTGTCTCACAGAATATTGCTATGGTTAATTCCTTAAACAAAGTAGTGGACTCTCTCAACAGCGTCATGCTGATTTTGATTATCGTCTCAATTTTACTGGCCCTCGTGATTCTCTATAATCTCACCACTATCAATGTTGCCGAACGTATTCGTGAACTCTCAACTATCAAGGTGCTTGGATTTCACAGCAAAGAAGTCACCATGTATATCTACCGCGAAACCATCACCTTGTCGCTAATTGGTATTCTGGTAGGCCTTGCCGGTGGTTTTGGACTCCACAGGCTTTTGATCAGTCGGATGGGCGGAGATGATTTCAACTTTAGTTACTCGTTAACCTGGTCGGTTTATCTCATTCCAGTGCTAGCTATTATCATCATTCTGAGCGCCCTAGGCTGGCTAGTTAACCATAGACTAAAAGCCGTTGACATGTTAGAAGCACTCAAAAGCGTTGACTGATAAGATAAAATATTACAAGAACAATTCCAATTCCCTGAAGAATCTCTGCCTGCGCAGGGATTTTTTGGTCAGTTACTCGCATTACTACCTTAGTTGATCGATCCTATAGGGCTGCAGAACGTATTTTCTTGATAGCAGGCTATATTTAGATTTGACAGAAATACAAGGGTTATGTTATGCTGTATTTGAGGAATCGACCATTGGTCGGTTGGTGACGAAGGAGGAAGCATGAGAATTGTCAAAGGGTACGATGAGCGCCGGGCTGAGATTCTTGCAGCTGCTACCCAGCTCTTTCAAGAAAAAGGCTTTGAAAAAGCCAGTGTCAACGATATTTTGAAGGTCGTTGGGATTGCCAAGGGGACATTTTATTACTATTTTAAATCTAAGGAAGAAGTACTGGAAGCTGTTGTAGATGAAGCGACTGCCGTTCTAAAATCAAGAGTAGCAGCCGTTATCAATAAGCCAAACAAGGATCCAAAGGACAAGCTGGCAGAGGCTTTCCAAAGTATGAATATTACAGATATCTATGGCGGAAAGCTGCTGGAAGATATGCACAAACCCAAAAATGCTCTCCTCCATCAGAAATCCTTACAAGCTATCCTGCACGAAGTGACGCCTCTGCTAACAGGCATTATTGAAGAAGGGGTGCAAGCTGGCCAATTTGACTGTCCCTATCCTAAACAACTGGTGCAAATCGTACTTGCTGCTGTAGCAACACTCTTTGATGACGGAATTTTTCAGCTGGATAAGAAGGAGCAGCAGCAATTGCTTGAGGCTTTTCAATTCTTCCTCTTCAAGCAACTTGGTATTGAGAATTGAGTTATTCACTAAGATAAAATTGCCCTTGCTGCAATTTTATTTTTGACCGCAACCGACCGTTGGTCGACATATAAAGATATTATTTAAAGGAGAGCAAAATTGAAAAAATTTTTAACCCTATGGTTTGGGGAATTGATTTCCAGTATTGGCGGAGGGATGTCTGCCTTTGCTATGACTATTTACGCTTTGAAGGTTACAAATAGTGTAACCGCAGTTTCTCTTATAACCCTACTGGCATTTTTGCCAACTGTTCTGTTAGCTCCATTTGGCGGTTTTTTAGCCGATCGCTATGATCGGAGAGCCTTGATGATGATTGGTGACAGCTTCTCAGTCCTAGGCTTGCTTTATATCGTACTGAACTTGAATATCGGCTCAACCAATTTAAGTCCCATCTATATCGGTGTAACCATTAGTGCTGTCTTTTCGTCACTGGTTGAGCCAGCCTATCGTGCAACAGTGAGCGATTTATTGACCAAAGATGAGTATGCCAAGGCAAGCGGCATGGTTCAACTGGCAGCTAGTTCACGTTATTTAATTTCTCCTGCCTTAGCCGGATTCTTTCTAGCCTACTTTGATATTCGCTTTATTCTTTGTCTGGATATCCTATCTTTCCTAGTAGCTGTCCTCTTGATTTTCTGTGTTAAAAAAGGAATCAAGATTTCAAAACAAAAAGACAAAGAGAGGATTTCGTTTGGAGAAACTTGGAAGCTTAGCCGGAGCTATAAGGGTTTGCAATCCTTAATTGCTATGATGACCTTGGTTTGCTTCTTTATCGGACTAGTTCAAATTTTAGTCGAACCTCTGGTACTGAACATGGCTGATACGCAAACTGTTGGAATCATGGAAGCCCTTTGCACAGTAGGGCTCTTAGTCGGCAGTCTCTGGATTGGGGTCAAAGGCATTCATCGGCAGCATGCAGCGATTCTAGCCCAGGCTGGATTGCTAGCAGGTCTCTTCATTGGATTGTGCGGTTTTGTCATGAATATATGGTGGGTCGGTATCACAATTTTCCTCTTTTTTATGACTTTGGCCTTTGTCAATACCTGTGCCGATGTGCTGGTCAGAGTAACCATTCCTAATGAATTACAGGGCAGAATCTGGGGAATGATTAGTTTTATCACCCAATTCGGTACCATTATTGCCTATCTGTGTGCAGGTTTTCTGGCAGACCGTCTATTTGAACCCCTGATGGCCAAACAAGGTGCCTTAGCAGGAACTATTATTGGACAATTGATTGGAAGCGGAGCAGGCAGGGGAATCGGGCTTATGTTGATTATTTCAGGAATTGGCCTGATCCTTAGTTCACTGTTGATCGGCAGCAATCGCTCAATCAAGCAAATGAAAGTAGAGTAAGGAGGTGTCACATGTTCTACAAACTCCTAAAAAGCGACCTCAAGCGGCATCCTATCAAAAATTTGTTGTTAATTGGTCTGACTAGCCTGTCTCTCTTTATCGTTTGTAGCGTTTTCTTTCTCATAAAACAGACGGTATCCAGCATTTCTGACATGTACCAAGTAGCCCAGCCGCCTCATTTCATCCAAATGCATCGCGGTCAGCTAAACCAAGAAGAGATTGATCAATTTAATCAATCATACTCAGGTGTCAAAGCTTGGCAGACTGTGCAGCTATTAAATGTCGAAGGAAAGCAGCTGACCGTTTATCACCAAAACAAAAAGCGCGATGCCTTAGCGGATTCACAGCTGGATATTAGCTTTGTCAAACAGAATAAAACCTACGATCTGCTCTTAAATGCACAGCATGAAAAAATAGCGTTAAAATCGGGAGAAGTAGCCGTTCCAAAACTTTTGCGGGATCAATTTTCTATGAAAATCGGTGATCGGCTTCGTATTCAAGAAGGCGCATTTAGCAAAACCTTTACTATTACAGAGGTTGCTCACGATGCACAGATGAATTCAACCTTGGCTTCCTCTACACGATTTTTAGTGAGCGATGCTGACTTTGCAGAGTTAACAAAAAATCTTTCTCAAAAAGAAGTCATCATCGAAACTTACTTTAACGATACAGGTCAAGCAGACAGCTATCAATCGGCCTATAAGAAAGCAAGTTTACCACAAAACGGGCCATCCTTGACTTATCGCATACTCTTTTTTCTCAGTGCTTTAACAGATTTGGCCACTGCAGCCATCTACTTTCTAGCGGGAGGTTTGCTGCTTGTTATTACACTGATTTGCCTTCGCTTTATCTTACTGGCAGAGATTGAGGCTGAAAGCGGCGAGATCGGACTTTTAAAGGCTATTGGTCTGCCCAACAGGACCATCAAACAGCTCTATCTGCAAAAGATAGTCTTGACGACTGGCTTAGGTAGTTTAATAGGCTACTCTCTGGCTCTTGTTTTTCTACCTGTAACGACGCAAAGAATCAGGGAAACCTTTGGCCAGACAGGTCTCTCATTAGTCGATGGTATGCTAGGTTTTATGATTGTAGTCTTGCTTTTCTTCGTCATCACTTTCTATTCTTGGATAATTTTGAATCGTATTAAAAAAGCAAGTGTTGTGGATCTCCTTGTTCAGGGAAATGGCTTTGTCTTGCGTAGGAAAAAAAGGAAATTTCCTCCTGTCCGCCATCTGTCTGCCAACCTCTTAATAACAAGAAGAAAGCTCAAAAACGGTTATGCTTTTCCGTTTTGGCTCTGTCTTTTTATAAGTCTAACTATCCTCCTGCCTTCTCGCCTTATTCATACCATGAATGCGCCAGAATTCATTACCTACATGGGAAGCGCCAAATACGATATTTCTTTGGAAGTAACAGAAGGAGAAGGAGTCGACGCAAGAGCAAAAACTGCGAGGCAGACCCTACAAAAGATTTCACAGAGCCACTCTGTATCTCTCTCTGAAATCAGAAGAACACAAGTGCAGGCCGCCTCATCACAAGGAGATACAGTCAGTCTCCCAGTAGATATGGGGCAGGATTCAGGAAAAGAACTGCATTATACCCAAGGGCATGCAGCTAGAAATAATCAGGAAATTGCTCTGTCTCTTTTAGCAGCCGAGGAATTAGGGAAGGGTCTAGGAGATAAACTCACTCTTACAGTGAATGGGCAATCCATTTCTCCAAAAATCGTCGGACTCTATCAGGATATTACAAATGGTGGAAAAACAGCGAAATTACCCAGTGAGTTCAGTCAGGCACATTCGCAAAAATACATTTTCTACCTCCGGCTGACCAACCACCATCAGAAGAAAAAAATACTGCAACTATTAACATCGAAGCTTGGTAAGAAAGGCTACCGCATTAACGATGCCAAAGGAATTGTTCAGCAAACCCTAGGCGGAATGATTCAAGAGCTGCAAAAGGCTTCAAATACCACTTTAGGAGTGAGTTTGCTGATTTTTGGCAGCCTTCTCTTCTTATTTTTAAGTTTACATGTCAACCGCAATCTCAAAGAATTCATATTTAAGCGTACGTTGGGATTATCCTTTAGCTCTGTCTATTTACAGGAACTTTATCCGTTAGCCATCAGTTCTTTGCTTGGTGCTTTCAGCGGAATATTATTGGTACAGTATCTAGGAGAACCTTTTATTAGCAGTCTGTTTGGTCTGTTAAATTCTGGTATTCAGCAATTATCATTTGTCGCCATGAGCTGGACCGAACTCGCCGTTTATTTTTGCGTCTTAATCCTTATTATTGCCATCCTCACTTATATGGCACTCATTCCTGTTAAAAAGCAGTCATTCTTAGCCTACAGAAACGAATAACTCGATCATCAGAAAGGAAAAAGGTCATACCATGTTAAGCATTCAACATTTATCTAAATTTTTCGGAAAGAACCAAGTTTTAACCGATATCAATGTAACCGTTCATAAAGGTGATTTTGTGACCATCATGGGGCCGTCAGGCTGCGGAAAAACGACCTTTCTTTACCAAATCAGTGGTTTAGACAGAATCGAGCACGGAGATGTTTCCCTTAATAATCAGTCACTCAGCCAGTTATCTGACAACCAGTTAAGTCAATTGCGTTTAGAAAACATGGGGTTTGTTTTTCAGAAAAATCAATTTCTCAGCAATCTCTCCCTTATTGACAATATCGTTTTGCCAGCTCTCCAGCTAAAAAAAGAAGCCAAAAAAGAGATTTACCAACATGCCTATGACTTACTCGAAACGATGGCAATAGCAGATTTGGCAGATATGGATATCCGCCAAGTATCGGGCGGTCAGCTCCAGCGTGCCAGTATCTGTCGGGCGCTTATTAATCAGCCTGACATCATATTTGCGGACGAACCAACAGGAGCACTCAATTCCCAAATGAGCCTAGAAGTTATGAGTATTTTCCAAAAACTAAACCAAGAAGGAAGGACCATCATCCTCATCACCCATGACAGCCATGTAGCCTCCTATGGAAAACGCTGCCTGTTCATGAAAGACGGCCAGATCATTTCTGAAATCATAAAGGAGGAAACAGAAGATTTCCTACTGAATATTGAACACGAAGCGAAAAAATTAGGAATATAAGACCAGTCCTTGATAAAAACCAGCCACATAAAAGAAATTTATGTGGCTGGTTTTAGTCATGACTCGAAAAGTTTGGGTATTAATCGTTTCGAGTATTTGTTATAACTTCTTTCCGAAAAACTGTAATTTTCTTGAAAAACATATACAGGCGTGATATACTACTATCTGGATAAAAACGATTAAAAAACAAAGGAAAACGAACTTTATGAAACGTCAACGCTTATTAGAAAAAATCGAAGAATTAAAGGCTCTTATGCCATGGTATGTTCTGGAATACTATCAATCCAAATTAGCTGTTCCTTACAGTCTGACGACTTTATATGAATATCTCAAGGAATACCGTCGTTTTTTTGAATGGCTGATAGATGCTGACATTGTTCAGACTGATAAGCTTGCTGACATTCCGCTAGAGATTCTAGAGAAATTAACTAAAAAAGATATGGAATCCTTTATCCTTTACTTGCGCGAACGTCCGTCACTCAATACCTATTCGACCAAAAACGGGGTGTCACAGACCACTATCAACCGTACTTTATCGGCCCTCTCCAGTCTCTATAAATATCTGACTGAGGAGGTTGAAAATGATCAGGGTGAGCCTTATTTCTACCGTAATGTTATGAAAAAAGTCTCCACTAAAAAGAAAAAAGAAACACTTGCTGCCAGGGCGGAAAATATCAAACAGAAGCTCTTCTTAGGTGATGAAACCATGGAATTTTTGGATTATGTCGACAAAGATTATGAAGGCAAGCTTTCCAATCGGGCCAAATCATCTTTCCGAAAAAATAAGGAACGTGATCTAGCTATTATCGCCCTGCTGCTGGCTTCTGGTGTGCGTTTGTCAGAAGCTGTCAATCTTGATCTGAAAGATATCAACCTCAATATGATGGTTATTGAAGTCACTCGTAAGGGTGGTAAGCGAGATTCCGTCAATGTTGCTGGCTTTGCCAAATCTTATTTAGAGGATTATCTAAGAATCCGAAAAAATCGTTACAAGGCCGAAAAACAAGATGTTGCCCTCTTTCTTTCTGAATATCGCGGGGTTCCTAACCGTATCGATGCCTCCAGTATCGAAAAGATGGTGGCTAAGTATTCCGAAGATTTCAAAGTTCGTGTGACTCCCCACAAGCTCCGTCACACGCTAGCAACCCGCCTCTATGATGCCACCAAATCCCAAGTACTCGTCAGTCACCAACTCGGTCATGCTTCGACTCAGGTTACCGACCTTTACACCCATATCGTCAATGACGAGCAAAAAAATGCTCTAGATAATCTATAAAACTTACGTATTATTAATTATGTAAAAATAATAGAATTTAACCAAGCACCTAATTTACCTCACCTATAATTTACTAAGAGGGTGAGGTTTTTATGTCTTTCTGATTAACTAGAAAACTAAGCATGTGTTCAGTGATAGAAATTCTTTATCGCAGAGATTGAAAATTAGAATAACCGAATCTGTTGAATTTATAAGATAGGCGAACTATAATTTACTCATTCATTGAAAACATCTATGTCATTGTTAAAAGCTGTTTAGCAATGACTTTACCTATTATTATAAAGGAGGTCACTCTATGACAGAAAATGCTTTAGCAGGGTTGATCGTGGGGCTTGGTGTCATCATTTTAACCGTCTTGGCTTATTTGCATCGTAGAAAGACAGGATTTACAGCACTTGTTTTCACTGCCTTGATTGCCGGAACAATTTTTGGACTACTGCTGCAGCTAAGTCTAGGTTCTGATCATCCGGCCCTTTCAACAGCACTCGATTGGTTAGGTATCGTGGGCAATGGTTATGTCAGTCTCCTAAAGATGCTGATTATCCCTTTGGTTTTCATCTCTCTCGTCAGCGCTTTTACCCAATTAGAAATCGCGCAAAATATTAAAAAAATTGCGGGAACAACCTTAACTGTTTTGTTAGGGACGACTGCTGTTGCCTCTTTGATTGGCTACCTTTCGACCATCTCATTTAGGTTACAGGGGGCTAATTTTTCAGGGGTTGCTGATAAAGCGGCTTTGGCCAATATTCAGGAACATCAAGATGAACTCACAGGCCTGACACTGCCTCAGCAAATTGTAAATTTCCTACCAAGCAATATCTTTGCTGATTTTTCGGAAACACGTGCAACAAGTACTATTGCTGTTGTTATCTTTGCTATTTTTGTAGGTGTCGCCTATCTAGCTGTCAGAAAATCAGATCCAGAGAGTGCTGAGGTTTTTGCTAAACTCATCAAAAGTCTGCAATTGATCATTAATCGTATCGTTAAGCTAGTCCTTTCGCTAACACCGTATGGTATTTTTGCACTTATTACAAATGCAAGTGCAGTTAATTCTATAAAAACGATTGGACGGCTAGGTATCTTTATCGTTGCAGTCTACGTCGCTTTAGTTGTCGTACTCTTGGTTCATACCATTTTATTGCTAGTCCATGGTGTTAACCCTATTGTGTATTACAAAAAAGCTTGGCCTGCTTTAATATTTGCCTTTAGCTCGCGAACCAGTGCAGGTACACTTCCTTTAAATGTTAAAATCCAAACAGAGTCTCTCGGAGTTGACTCGACCATCGCAAACTTCGCTGCTAGTTTCGGATTAACCATCGGTCAAAATGGTTGTGCTGGTGTTTATCCTTCGATGGTGGCGACGATTATCGCACCAGCTATTGGAATCAATGTTTTTTCATGGCAGTTTATCCTGACTCTTATTTTAATCGATGTGATTGCTTCCTTTGGTGTCGCAGGGGTCGGCGGCGGAGCTTTGTTTACAACCTTGATTGTTCTTGGAACCTTAAACTTACCGGTAGCAACTTTAGGTATTTTGATTGCCATTGATCCAATTGTTGATATGGGTCGCACTCTAGTAAATGTCAATGACAGTATCTTGGCAGGTGTCATCACAGCCAAACGTACAGATCAACTGAATGAAACTCTGCTAAGAGACATTAATATTACTGTCTCCAGTGCTTTATAACTTTCGGCCACACAGGAATAAGGTGATTTTTCATTTAATTGACTTAGAAATGAAGCCTATTAATCAATAGCCAGCTAGAGAATCCTTGCTCTAGCTGGCTATTTCTATGTATCTTGGTTAGCGATTATCAATTGTTTCTGGATACAGATCGTGATTCATGAGACGGTAATTCGCCATTTCTTCATACTTGGTATCTGGCCGCCCATAATTAAAATATGGGTCAATGGAAATACCACCGCGCGGGGTGAATTTCCCCCAAACTTCAAGATAACGCGGTTTGAGGAGATTAATCAAGTCTTTACCAATAGTATTGATACAATTTTCATGGAAGTCACCATGATTGCGATAAGAAAATAGGTAGAGTTTCAGTGATTTAGACTCTACACAGAGTTCATCTGGAATGTAAGACAGATAAATAGTTGCAAAATCAGGCTGCCCAGTAATGGGACAAAGTGAAGTGAACTCTGGGCAGTTAAACTTGATAAAGTAGTCATTTTCTTGATGACGATTTTGGAAGGATTCCAGAATACTTGGGTCATAATCAAAAACATAAGGAATCTGCTGATTGCCCAGCAGAGTTAGGTCTTTGGTTTCTTCGGATTTCTTTGTCATGCTGCTGCTTCTTTCTGTTTGATATTTTGTTAATTAATGATGATGGTACTTGGCCGTTCTACTTCTCAGCTATTAGGCTGGTTTGAAAGGCAAACTCCAAGAGCTTCTAAACCCCTCTTTGGTTGTCATAGACTAAGGTGTGGAGTTGGGGCAGAACTCGGACGTTTCCCCAACTATCATCCTTGGCAACCTTGTCCCAAAGAGCGTGCAGGCGATCCAATTGATGGCGGACAATATCTCCCTCGGCCTTGGGTTCAGGATTGCCAACTGATAGATAAAGGACATCAGGCTGGTAGCGGACTTGGATTTTTTTGGCGAAAGCTAAATCTTCATCGTTAAAGATGGGAATTTTGTAAGTTACTTTTGCAGGATCCAGCCTTCCCACAATAAAGTCCAAGGTTTCCATATTAACGTCCATCTTGCTGGAAGGTGGTTTGGGACTAAGGGTAACTTGGTCGATATCTAGGAGCCAATCCTGCCAGCGAGATCCTTGAGTTTCAACAGCTAGGGTGACACCGCGATCTTTGAGCTTAGTAACTAATTCGGCCATATTAGCTGCCTGAAGGCAGGGATTGCCTCCCGAAAGGGTGACATAGTCATAGGTTCCCAGCTTGTCTAGCTCGGCGATGACTTGGTCGCTGGTCATACGGGTAGGCTTCTCTGAACCATCCCAGGTAAAGGCAGAATCACACCAATCACAATGGTAGTCACAGCCGCCTGTCCGAATAAACATGGTCTTTTGGCCAATAGCACGTCCTTCTCCTTGGAAGGTTGGGCCAAAAATTTCTAAGATGGGGAGCTTGAGATCGCGTTTTTTTCTCATGCTCATGCTAGGTCCCATTCCTTTCTAAACTCAGCATAAGAGCTAGGGGTTTCATAGAGCCGAACGGATTCTATCTGGAGGCCACGCTGGTCAGGGAGGTGAGTTTCTACTGTCTTATAAATCCAATAGACCATATTTTCTGCCGTCGTATTCATATAAGGCAGGCTTTCGTTGAGATAGCGGTGATCCAGTTGAGGTTCTAAATGCTCCTTGTAGATAGCCTTGAGGTCACCGAAATCATAGACCATGCCCCGCTCGTCTAGCATTCCACTGACAGCGATTTGTAAACGGTAGGTGTGACCGTGGAGGGATTTACACTTGCCTTCATACTGAAAGAGATGGTGGGCAGCATCGAAGGTAAATTCTTTGGAAACCAGTACTCTTTTCGGGGTGTAGATTAGAGATTTATTGGGGATTTCCTTCTTGATTTCTTTAGGAGCAAAAAACATTAGTCTTCACCTCTTCTTGCCAAATAGGTATCTAAGCCGTGCTGACGGAGTTTGCAGGCAGGACACTCTCCGCAGCCGGCCCCCATAACTCCATTGTAGCATGTTAGGGTTTTGTCTTTTACGTAGTCAAAAGCGCCTAACTGATCAGCCAATGCCCAGGTTTCTGCCTTATCTAACCACATCAAAGGTGTTTGAATTACAAAATCATAATCCATGGCTAAATTGAGAGTGACATTAAGGGATTTGACAAAAGCATCGCGGCAATCAGGGTAGCCTGAAAAGTCGGTTTCGCAGACGCCCGTCACAATATCGGTAATGTCCTTTTGTTTTGCAAGGACAGCCGCAAAAGAGAGAAAAAGGTGGTTGCGGCCATCAACAAAAGTATTAGGGACTTCTCCTTCTGAGGCTTCGATTTCTATATCAGATGTCAAGGCGTTATTGGTTATCTGGCCCAAAAGAGACATGTCAAGAATGTGATGGCTGATTTTTAAGTCTTTAGCAATTCCCTTAGCGACTTCAACTTCTTGACTGTGACGTTGACCGTAGGCAAAGGTTACGGCTTCAACATGGTCATAGTGCTTGAGCGCCCAAAAAAGACAAGTGGTGGAATCCTGACCGCCAGAAAAGACGACTAGGGCGGATTTACGTTTCATATTTTTTCCTCCAAGTGTATGGCTGCAAAAGAAAAAGCCCTTACCAAACGGTAAAAGCCACTAAAATAACGCTTTGTTAGGTTTTTTTTAGTGATGGCTTTTCCCAAACATCAGTATTTATGCTTCTTTATCTTAGCATGTTGTCAGTTTTAATTCAAGTTTTTCTTATGACTCTCTCGTGCATGAGTTGAATGAGGTAAGCATTTTGATACAAGTTTACCCAGCAATTCCAATGTTGATGCGTAAAAAAGTCAGACTTTCGTCCGACTTTTTTCTTATTCCTAGCGACGATCTTTACGAGAACGACGTCCGACTGGTTTTGGTACTTCTAGATAGTCGTCATCGTCACTTGTTTCAGTAACCTTGTCACCTCTTCTTCTAGGAAGATCTTCTAATTCAGTATCAACTGCTGTACTATCTTTACCAGAGTCACCTTCTTCGTCATGCTCATGTCTCAATTCAGTTGAAACGTGACGACGTCTAGGTCGACTAGCTTCTTTTTCTTCCCGTTCCGAACTCCGATGGCGAGGTGCTTCTTCCTCATCTTCTTCATGGCGATGGCGTCTATGATTGGAGCTGTTATTTACTCTGCGCCCGCTTTCTTCCTGATTGTTCTTTGTCGCTTTGAAGAAATGGATCAAAAGTCCTAGGAAGAAAACGATTTGTAGTACTAACCAAATTGCAAAGATAAAGATAAGTTTTTGCACTGGGCTATCAAGCGATGCTAACTTACCTGTTTTATTGGTAAAGTGGACCCCAATCTGGGTTGCCAATTCCTGAATATGCCAAGCTTCAATAATCAACCAAACAAATAAAGCTAGAGAAACTAACAAAGCTAAGATAACGAGTATTCGCTGTAAAATATTTTTCGTACGATTTGACATAATCTGTCCAACTTTCTTAGAAAATCTTCTATCATTATAACACGATTAAGCCTATTAGGAAAGGGGTTACAGAGATTGACTGGCCTTCTGCTCCTCTTTGGCTTGCTTATGATACACGTGATTTCTAATCAGCTTATAGATTGTTGCAGCTGTTGGGACAGCAATCAGCATACCTAGGATGCCCCAGAGAGAGGCGCCGATGGTAATGACCAAGATAACCCACATGGGTGGCAGACCGATTGAATGGCCAACAACACGGGGATAAATCAAGTTGCCTTCAAACTGTTGCAGGATAACAAGGAAAACAACAAAGAAGATTGCTTTAGGAATGGATAGGGTCATAATCAAGATAGCACCGATTGAGAGACCGATATAGGCTCCGACGACGGGGATAAGGGCCGTAAAACCGACTAAAATACCAACCGTTCCAGCGTATGGAATTTTGAAAATTAGCATGCCCAAGGCACAGAGACTTCCCAAAATCATAGCTTCTAAAGTTTGGCCGACGAAGAAACCATGGAAACTCTCATGGGTAATCCGTCTGACATAGTGGAACTTTTCTTCGTACTTGGGCAAATAGGCATGGACCAGCATGTTTCCCTGACGGCCCAATTTTTCTTTACCTGCCAAAACATAGATTGAAAAGACGAGGCTAATAAAGAGGGAAATGAGGCCTGAAGCTAGACTCGTTGCTGATGTCAGGAGACCGCTAAGAATCCCAATCACAGTTGTTGAAATCTGTTTATTGTACTTATTTAGCAAGCTTGAAGCACTTTTATTCAAATCAATATGGAAATAGTGCATCAGTCGCTGAACATTGGAATCCTTCTGGACATGATTGAAAAATTTACCTAAGCCTTCAAAATCGATTGTTAGCAGCGCTTTTAAACTAGTGATGAGATCTGGTAAGACAATTGAGAAAATCAGGAAAATGGCAATGACAAACGTTAAATAGGACAGGATTAAACTGATGGCTCTTTTTCCTGGAATATCACGGCCCAGAATTTTCTTCAACAGATGCTCATAGCCTGACATGACAATGTTGATGATATAGGCCATTCCGGCACCGGCTAAAAAGGGGAGGCTGGCTCGATAAATCGTCAGGAGGATTCTCTGCCCCAGCGACCAATAAGTAATGGTGGCATAGATTAATGCTATCACAAGAAAGAGATAGCCAAAATGTCTCTTGGTTAATTTCATAGGTCTTATTATAGCTCAAAAAGTTAGTGAGCTCAAGCAGACCTTATAATCTAGCCGTAAAAAAAGTCAGCCTCGATAGGCTGAACTCTTGTGCTAGTGATTGTTTTGTCTTGTTAACAATAGAATTGATTTGAAATAAATAAAGTTTTTTTCTTAGAGAGACAACTTGGATAGATCTTCTAAAGCGCGCTCCGCAATAGCTTCATAACGCTCCTTCTTATCACGAATCCGCGGTCCATCAAGTTCCTTGATGATACCGAAATTGACATTCATAGGCTGGAAATGCTTGCTATCGGTGTGAGTCACATAGTGCGGAAGGCTTCCAATAGCCGTCGTCTCCGGGAAGATCAGAGGTTCTTCTCCCCTAAGTAGACGAGCCGCATTGACCCCAGCCACTAATCCAGAAGCTGCTGACTCGACATAACCTTCGACTCCTGTCATCTGACCAGCAAAGAAGAGATTAGGATTTTTGCGGGACTGGAAGGTTTGAGTTAAAAAGTTAGGTGAATCCATGTAAGAATTGCGGTGCATAACTCCGTAGCGAACAAACTCAGCATTTTCCAGTCCTGGAATCATCTGGAATACACGTTTTTGTTCACCCCATTTGAGATGGGTCTGGAAACCAACGATATTGTAGAGACTGCCCGCTGCATTGTCCTGACGGAGCTGAACAACAGCATAAGGTGTCTTGAAGTCACCATCGCGTGGTCCCTGATAGTCGTCTGGATACTCTAGACCTACTGGTTTCATCGGTCCATAGAGCATGGTTTTAATGCCTCTTTTTGCCATAACCTCAATCGGCATACAGCCCTCAAAGTATTTTTCTTTTTCAAACTCATTGAGAGGCGCTTCTTCAGCATTGACCAAAGCCTCATAGAAATCCATGAACTCTTGCTTGGTCATCGGACAGTTGAGATAGGCAGCCTCACCCTTGTCATAGCGAGACTTGAGATAGACCTTGCTCATATCAACTGTACTGATATCAACAATTGGGGCTGCTGCATCATAGAAATAAAAGCCTTCTCCACCATTGAAGGCATGGATTTTCTCAGCCAGTGCATCTGAGGTCAAAGGACCTGTTGCAACTACGGTGATCGCATCATCAGGAATATCTGTGATTTCTCCACGAATGACTTCAATCAGAGGATGATTTTCCAGTTCAGCAGTAACACTTTCTGCATAGCCCTCGCGGTCCACTGCCATAGCGCCTCCAGCTGGTACACGGTGGGCTTCGCCATTACGCATAATAATGGAATCCAAGCGGCGCATTTCTTCTTTGAGCAGGCCGACCGCATTGGTCAAGCTATCTCCACGGAAGGAATTAGAACAAACCAGCTCAGCAAAATTGCTTGTCTTATGCTGGGGTGTTGGCTTAACACCACGCATTTCATATAATTTAACAGGGATGCCACATTTGGCAATTTGATAAGCTGCTTCTGAACCTGCCAAGCCCGCTCCGATAACATTGATGTAAGATTGAGACAAAACTAATACCTCTTTGCTAGGGATTCCTAGCTCAAATCTTTCTAAAAAATATAGCTTAAGTATATCAAAAAAAGCTTATTTAAGCGAGTCAGCTCACTAAACTCAACTCTATCAAAGAGTAACTTAAAAAAAGAGTGGGGACAAAAATCGGTAAATCGTAATGACATTACGATTTCGATTTCTCTCCACTCTCGTATTTTTAGGTGTTCGACCTGAAACGGTCTCCCAGACCGTTTCACTCCCACCTCCGCATAGTTGATTACTATTGACATGAACTGACGTTCATGGAATTCCTCCAACAGTTTCCCAAACTGTTGGAGCTGTCACTTGCATGGTAGTTAAACAGTCCAGTGGACTGTTTAAGGGGTCGCCTGAAAATGAGAATGCGACCCAAGATAAGGACCTCCAATCAACCACTGCGGCAAACTGCTATATCTTAAATAAATTAAATGAGGCAGGACTTTTGTCCCAGCCTCTTGATAAGTTTTACAAACTAACCTTTTATCTCATAGATACTATTAAATAGTTGCTTTTGGTATTTGTTCTTGACGATAAGATATAAGATAATTTCTATGATGGTACACACACCATAGCAGATAAGAGACAGTTCAGTATAAGACGTTAGGGTGACCCGATTGATAATGATAACAAAGAGCCAAGATATTCCGAGGGCGATTGCAAATGGCGCTAGAAACAGCCACCTAAGCGTACTTGCTGTAACAGCTTTTAAACGTGATTGGCTTAGGCCAATCTTCATCATGATGCTGTACTTCTTACTTTCTTCCTCTAGAGCAGAATAGAGTCTTGAGTAGATAATGCTGGCCATTCCGATTAAAAAGGAGACGCATAAAATACTGCCGACATAAGAGACTAACTTTCTGGTTAAACTTTCATTGTCATAATACATATAATACGATATCAAGGTCTCTTTTCCTTTTTTAAATCCGATCGCTTTCTCCAGCTCTGCCATTTTTCCTGCCTTATCCTCTTGATAGTGGACTTGGTCAAAGGCATAGATGGTGTCTTTGTTTAATTTCTGGGACAGCTCTTCGTATTTTTTATCGGAGATAACGGTAACACTTGTAAAATAGCCTGATAAGGCAATCACTCTCTTATCTAAGCCACTTTTCTTTGTGATGTGATAGCTTGATAATTTTTCTTTAACATTATCTGTTAAAACTGGCTCTGCTTTACCATCAACTCCGACCAGAAAATAGCTGTCGTCTGTAAGGTTAAGCTTCTCTCTATGCAAAAAGTTAGCGATGTCATTGTACATAGTATTCGATAAGATAATATGTCTGGTTGTTCTAAGATTACTTTTTAGCTGGGCATAGTCAATAGTCAGCTGCTTAAAATCATCCGTTTCTGCTAATTTTTTAGAAAGGGTATCTGCCTTTTTAGCGCCCTCTGCTTGATTTTCCCAATTAGCGTACATATAAGAGTACGGGACTACTTTTTTTGTGTCCTGCGCAATATTTCTAGGCGCTCCAACGATATAAACGAGAGAAGTTAAGACGATACTAAATAAAATCATAACGCCGGTCATCGTTTTGATATTCGTATTGATTTTGTATTTAAAATCACTCACCATCACCAAGTTCTGCTTGTTGTACAGCCGTCCGCTCTTTTTCATGACAGAGGCATAGACGGTAAAGATAAGATAGCAGATAAAGTAGGTGCTACTCATATAAGATAATAAATCTAATACATAGATAAAAATTGACGGTGTGTCACCAGAGATTAAATGCAAGTATACCGTTAGAGGAACAACTAATATAACGGCTAGCAAGGACAGGATAAAATGATTTTTTTCCGTCACTTCTTCTTTTTTTAGAAGATCGATGATTTTTTTCTTTCTCAGAATGACTGGAGCAAGCAGGGCTATAACTAAGAATAAGCTTCCCATGAGCACTAAGGTTAGTAAGACTGCCACCAGTGGAAAATAAAAGTGAAGGTCTAATCTGCCTATCATTTGTTGCGCTAGCATCAAGAAGAGCTTAGAAAAAATAATTCCCATGACAATCCCTGAAAACATGGCTGACGTTGACAGGATCATATTTTCAAGGAAAATCAGCTTACTAAATTGTTTCTTGCTGGTTCCGATAATATTTAAGATGGCAAATTGCTTGCTTCGGATTTTCAAAAAATTGCCTACTGAATACAGAATCAGAACAAAGGCAAAAGCTACGGAGACGATACGCGTTAGAAATAAGACGAGCCCAATCGTACCCCTTGAATCCACAATGGCTAAGGCTGGATGCTGGGCCAAGGTTGTGAAGAGAAAGAAGATAAAGACAGAAAAAGTACAACTTAGGAAATGGTATAAATAGGTTCTAAAGTCCCTTTTTATATTATTTAGTGCAAAATCAAATAGCGTCACTGTCATCACCTCCAAGCAGGCTCATCGTATTCAAAATTTCTTTTCTATAGATGTCATCGTTATTTCTGTTAATGATTTCCATATAAATATTGCCATCTTTTATGATATAAGTCTTATCACAGTAAGCTGCAATATTGGGGTCATGAGTTACCATGATAATCGTTACCTTCATGGACTCATTTAACTTTTTAAAAAGCTTCATCACATCTCGTGCTGATTTCGAATCTAAATTTCCGGTAGGTTCATCTGCCAGTAAAATTGATGGATTGTTTATGACTGCTCTGGCGATAGCAACCCGCTGCGCCTGTCCTCCTGAAATTTCATAAGTCCTTTTATTGAGCAAATGGGAAATGCCTAAAAATTCGCTGATGTGTTTAAGCTTTGTACTCATGCTATCCAAGGGCACATTATCCAAGGTCAGTGGCAGAATAATATTTTCTCCCACTGTCAAAGTGTTGATAAGGTTAAACTGCTGAAAAACAAAACCCAACTCTTTTCTTCTGAAAGTTGATAGCTGTTCATCATTCATGTCATAAGGATTGCGTCCAGCAATGAAAACAGAACCTCCCGTGGGTTTATCAATGGTTGATATGGCATTTAAAAAGGTACTTTTCCCGCTTCCGCTGGGACCCATGATGGCGATAAACTCTCCTTCTGCCACCTCCATATTGATGTCGTTTAAGGCTTTGAAAGAGACCTTTCCCTTGTATGTTTTTTCTAAATTTGAAACTGTTAGTATCATGTTGTGCTTCCTTTCAAAATGATTTTAAACGAGGTTGAGACAAAAGTTCTCGGCCTTATTTATTTTGGCAATTTTAGATGCAAGGCGCAGTGGTTGACTGGTGGTCCTTATCTCGGGGCGCACTCCTATTTTCAGGCGCCCCCTTAAACAGTCCACTGGACTGTTTAACTACCACGCAAGTGATAGCAGCCAACCTAATCAACTGTGCGGAGGTGAGACAACGAAATCAAATTCTTTGAATTATTGATTCCTGTCACACTCTTATTCATCTTTTACAAGTATAGTTTACCAAGTATGAACCCAAACAAAAATCCGGTAACATGACAGAACCTTACAGTTTTGTCACGTTATCGGATAGGATCCCTAAAATCTCACTGTTATTGTGGTTCCTTCATCTACTTTGGAATCTACCTCTACATCATGTCCCAAATGCTCGACAACTCTTTTGACAATATAGAGACCAATGCCACTGGAATCAGCTGTATTTCTTCCATTTTTTCCTACGTAAAATAAGTCAAAAATATTTTTTAAGTCAGCCCTTTCTATTCCTGTGCCATCATCCATAATGGACAAGAGAACCTTATCTTCTTCTCTTTTTGCTCTAATTGTCACTGTTTGCCCTTTATGACTGTACTTTATGGCATTTGTCAGAAGTTGGTGGATAACCAATTTCAGCCATTTGGAATCGGAATAAACATAAATAGTATCATCAATGTCTAGTTTAGGATAAATCTGCGATGCGATAAAATAATCTTTCAATCCATTGATCGTATCCCGGCAGAGTTCTTTTAAGAATACCTTTTCGGAGACAAAATCATTCTTAAAGTCATCTAGCCGATAGATGTCTAACATCTGATTTAAGTCATACTCAATCGTACTGATGTTTCTGCGTATTTTTTGATAATGCACTGTATCATGCAGATTTTCACTAGTCAGTCTTAATACCGACAGCGGAGTTTTTATTTGGTGTACAAATCGGTAGATCATTACCTTTTGTAACTTTTTATCTTGCTTCTGCTCTATTTCCCTTAGATTATTGTTCATAATCAAGTTATCTACCATCAAATTAAAACTTTCTTCAAATGAGCTTCTAGGCTTTTGAATTAAATAGTCACTTAAACTATCGCTTTTCAGTAATAATTTTTCATATACCCGCCCTCTTTTATAAAATCTAATGATAAATAAAATGAGTAAGATCACAAAGACTAAAAAGCTGAAATAGAAAATCTCTTCAAGCCAGATTCCTTTAAGATAAAACAACAGTCCAAAGAAAACAACTTGAGTTAAAAAACTCATGAAAAATAAAGGAGCACAGTCTGCAATGAATAATTTTAGGACACTTTTACGCTTCATATTCCACCTTATAGCCCATGCCTCTCACGGTTGTGACTTTTAATTGCGAGTTTAAGTCAGCCAACTTTTTTCTAACCCTGCTAATCGTTACATTTAGCGTATTTTCTTCTACGAAAAGCTCGTTATCCCAGATGCCAGATAGCAACTTTTCACGGCTAATCACGTTTGGATAACTGTCAAACAAAAGCTCTATTAAAGTAGCTTCATTTTTAGATAAATCCACTTGATGTTCTTGGCACATCAAGGTAAATCTGAGTTTGTTAAAGGTGCAATCCCCGCAGATTACTTCAGTCTCATTATGAGCATATTCACCATAGGTCCGTCGTAGCTGTGAGTTGACCTTGGCGAGCAGTAGGTCATGTGAAAAAGGCTTGATTAGATAATCATCCCCTCCGCTCATAATAGCTCTGACTTGGTCAGTATCTTCTGATCTTGCGGACATAAAAATGATAGGAGCTTTGGTTATTTTTCTAATCTCATTACACCAATAAAAGCCATCGTAATAAGGAATGTTAATGTCCAGCAAAACCAGATGCGGGACATATTCCTTAATAAATTGATCAACATGCTTAAAGTCTTTACAAATAGATACTTCAAAATCATACCTAATCAGGTGTTCTTTGATACTTGTTGCCAAATCTGAATCATCTTCGATCATTCCTATTTTAAACACCATATAGCTCTCCTTAAATCATTAGTTATACCCACATGTTGTTAGCTTAACCATTTTAAATGTTTTAGGGCTTTTCGTATGCGGTTTTCATGAGTTTAATCTACCAGTTTCGGTTCCCAAACAAATCTATTATACAATAATTTAACCCAAATGAAATCGCTCTACTAGGGAAACCAATCGCGGGGGCTAGGTCCATACCTCCTCCCCCATCAGCTGACTACTGATCTTTGATCAATACTTTGGTATGTCTGAGAAGACAGTCGTTTTTTGTGTGGAGACTTATTGAGTAGCTATATATTCTTTAGCCTTATTTGCTGATGCACCCTACCACCTTACGATATAACTGGATTTATCTGTATCTTCTCATAATATATTTGAGCTTTGGCGTTTCGAATACTTCATCGATTCTGAATCCAAGTTTATCATAAAGCTTCTTGGCATTTTGATTGAAATCAAAAACAGTTAAGGTGATGCTTTTTATATGGTCATCCTCAAAAATTAAATTTACAAATCCGTTCAGTGCTTCTTTTCCAAGCCCCATTCCTGTTTTTTGGGGGTCTAATACGAATCTCCCTATGTGTATATTATTGCTCTTAACCTCCACTTTTTGTATCACACCTATAAATTCATCATCATTGAAGATTGAAAATATATTTGCTAATTCTTTTATCTTGTCATCATTCAATGGATAAGAAATCTGCGGTCCCATCCATTGCTCTTGGAAGTCCTTTCCCTCTTTATTAGACCACTCACATAACAGCAAAGCATGGTCTTTATTTATCCCTTCTTCAAATCTGATAGTCATCTCACACCCCCACATAAGTTCAAAATATTTGTGCTGTTATCCCCACTCTGTAGCGCTCTCACACAAACTGTTACAATCTTTTACTCACAGCATCTCTGTTCAGCTCTGCTTTACCTTCCCTGCAACTGAAAACAATTTATCCATTAGCCGATGCGCTCGAACATTTTCGAGAAAAATAAAAGGTCCAAAAAACGGTTAGTTTTACTTATAGGGTACCATAATTGAAGGATAAAAACCTTTCTTTAGTGCGCTCAAAAATAGCCCAAGCTAAAAAACTATTCCATTTTATGTCGAAAAATCAACACTTTGGAATAGTTTCTTTTACTTTAGTACCTTAGTTGACTGATATTATAAAATACCAGTGTTTTTGATTCCCGTATAAAAACATTAATGATTATCCTCTGGCGGTGTTCCGCTTCCAGGGAAGGCCGGATGATGGCCGTTGGGTAAGAGAGGAATCGTATCTTTAGGAATATCACGGCGAATTTCTGGATGAGGAGTTGTTTCTTTGGTTGCCCTTACCTTTGCCGGATGACCATCAGCTGTTGTAATGGTGTAAGTCTTTCCTTCCTTGAGGTCTTTACTCGAGTAGACAACATTATCAAAATCAACCTCAGCCTTGGTTTCGGCCACCACTTCGCCGTTTTCATCTGTAACGGTAATGGTATCACCGGCTAATCCTGAGGCAATACCAATAATATAGGCCTGCTTGGTTCCTGTTGAGAAGCCTTGGGCAAATCCCATGTGTCCAATTCCCCAGATAGTGCCGCCAGAAGCCAGACCGATACCATCGTAGTCAATGGCTGAGCTGTAATCGGTCTTAGACTGAATCTTAAGATTACCGCCAGTAACAGTTAAATTACCATTGGAGTCGATACCATCATCATAGCCAATACCATTAACATCGGCATCAGAGAGAATGATAGCAACGCTGTTTTTAATATCAGCTGGGCTGTTGGTCAACTGAGAGAGGTCGGCATCGTCTTTGGCAGTCCACTCAGTAGCATTAATCACATCATCACCGGAATCAATGGTGACAGTTCCTTTTTTCAGCTCAACATGGCGGCCTTCAATCCCTTCGGAATCAGACTTGATGATTATGGTCGTAGAGCCTTTAACGGTTACCTCGTCGTTTACTGTAATGCCTTTACTTGCGGCTGTGATATTTATGGTTGAATCTTTGATTTTGAGATCACCGGCATTGACATCAGTACTATCGCTGACTTGGATTCCATCATCACCAGCGGTAATGGTAAGGTTGGAATTTTTGATACTTACCTCTGTTTGGGCATTAATCCCATCTTTAGTTGCTGAATGAAGGTTCAGATTAATGTCCTCAGCTTTTAGGCTCTTCGCCTTGATCGCATGCGAACCTGTACTAGTCAGCGTCAGGGTACTTTTTTTCTTACCAGTGATAAAGAGTGCTCCACCTGCTTCAATCGTAGCTTTAGATGATGATAAAGAACTGTCTGAGGAAACCTTAATGCTCAAATCTTTTACAGATGAAATACTGGAATCCGTTAGATTGACAGCTTTAAGTTTCAGCTTAACCTTACCCTTTACACCGTCGGCAACAGCAATATGGTAGCCATTGGCAGAACCTGTTAAGGTATAGGTACCGGCAGTCGAAATGGTGACATTTTGGCCATCAATAGTGACACGTGATGATGAAGACTGTGCTCCAGCATCGCTGAAGATAATAGTTGATTTATCCTCATCGTCATCGTCGTCCTCCTGATCGTAGGCCACAGCAGTTTCAGATGACTCTGTCTTAAAGCTTTCATCACTTTCTTCTTCATCTTCTTCTGATTCGTCATCTTCTGGCTCATCTTCATCGGACACGGTTTGTTTACCATTAAGCAGGGCTTCTTGTTTTTCGGTCTGGTCCTTTGTTTCATTGACTGGCTGCTCTTCTGTTTGGCCAGAATCACCAGAAGAAGCACGGTCTGCAGCTGCTGTTTGTTGATTCTCTACCGTTTGTGAAAGACCATCTGGAGTAGCTGTTTCTGTGACCTTATCTTCTGGTGCAGTGGCATGATCATCGGCTGAGACAGTCTGCCCAGCTCCCAATATGACCAGCGTTCCTGCCAAGATAATCCCTGCTAAGAGACCTTTAGAGGAACGGCGTTTAATCCCGTGCCCCTTAGCGTTTGCAAAATTCTGACGGTTAAATAAATATTTTTTGTTCATACTGATTCATAAACCTCCTAAATATTGAAAAGTTGAACGTCGTCTAAATGCTACAATGTCAAGACTGTCACTGTAGGCAGTGTCCATTGTAGCAACAAATCGTAAACTTAACAAATATTTAAAGTAATCTCAGCTATTAAATCTAACGAAATTAAGACCGCCAAGTCCAGAAAAACTCGGATGGGCGGGGAAACTCACTATTAGTTAATCTAAGAGGCAATCTTGCAGTGAATAAGATAATGATTAATGGAATGGCGCACGGACTCAACTATCCAAACAACAAGAAAGCCAGACTAACTAAAAAGAACTGAAATCCCCTGCTATGAGACCTCAATTCTTCTTATAACATCAGTCAACTAGATAATTTCCCTGCAGTTTATAATTCCTATATTTTTCTCCTTGCAAGGTTAAAAATAGGATGAAAGGTCTGTTCCAGTATCGGTACTCATACCCCTTGGCGGTAAGTAAGTTTTAAAAATTTTCTTGCTCTTTCTAAATCTCTATCATAAAGAGCGATATGTCCTCACTTGATCGCAAAACTCTCTCGCTGACCAATCCAATCTAGATCAAAATTCTACAGGATTTCCTAAAATTATAAAAATCAGTAGGCATATCCCAGAATTTATGAGAGACCAAATGTAAAATAATTTCTCTCCTTTAAAATATTTTGATAACACTAGATAATTCGCTAAAAAGGCTACTGATAGCAGTGCTGAAATCCAGATTAATACGGTATTTGTATATAAAAAGTTAATTTTTAAGCAGTAATGCCCTCTGCTAATGGATAGCAGATACAAAGGAATGGCGAGTGAATTACTAATCAAAGTTAGTAAAACTCCCAATTTTATAGATTTCTTCCATCCCCTAACTTTTATGTTGAAATCCTTTTCGACCCAATTAACTGCAAAAAGTATGTTCCAAAGAAGAATAAACTCTGGTCTTATAAAAATAGCTAGATAGCTAGCTATTATAAAAATAAGGACTTGGAATAGTACTCTTTTAAAAATAATCGTCATAATTTTAAATTCCAATCGCTAAAATAGCTTAGATTATATCACGTCTCTTCAAACTTAATGTTGACACAAGAATACTAAAAAACAGATATACTGCCGCAATTAGTCGAATACTCATAATACCTTTCTTTCCAAAAAAAGCAGCAGGCCTTATCCTGCCATACTGCTTTTCCCTGCTTTAATTAAAGAGCACCTCTCCATTGCTGGCAATAACTTCCTTATACCAATTGAAGGATTTTTTCTTGTAACGCGCTAGGGTGCCGCTGCCATCGTCGTTGCGGTCCACATAGATAAAGCCGTAGCGTTTGCTGAGTTGGGCTGTGGAAGCTGAAACTAGGTCAATTGGTCCCCATGTCGTGTAGCCAAGAAGCTCTACACCATCTTTCAAGGCTTCACCGACTTGGACTAAATGCTTTTGCAGGTAGTCAATGCGGTAGTCATCTTCAACAGTTGGGCCGTTAGGGCCATCTACCAAGACATCTTTGGCGCCCAGACCGTTTTCAACGATGAAGAGCGGCAATTGATAGCGATCGTAGAAATTGTTAAGAACGAGTCGGAGACCAACTGGGTCGATTTGCCAGCCCCATTCAGACGCCTCAAGATAAGGATTGTTGATGCCTCCCATAATATTGCCGCGACCTGAGTTATAGTTTTCAGGGTCATGCGCTTGAGCGACACTCATGTAATAAGAGAAGGAAATAAAATCAACAGTATTTTTGAGAATTTCCTCGTCTTCTGGTGCAAATTGGATCTCAATACCATTTTCTTCAAAATAGCGTTTGATATAGTTTGGATATTTTCCACGCGCATGAATATCTGAAAAGAGATAATTTTGATTTTCAAAATCACGCACAGCCAACTGATCCAAAGGATTTGATGTCATAGGATAGGCTGGCATAGCCAGTACCATACAGCCAATCTTGAAGTCTGGATTAATGTCATGCCCTACTTTGGTAGCTAGGGCTGATGCCACCAATTCATGGTGGACAGCTTGATAGAGATCCTGTTTACTGAGCTCTTCAACCGGTGTGGCAATACCGCCTGACATAAATGGCGCGTGGAGAACAGAGTTGACTTCATTGAAGGTCAGCCAATATTTTACTTTATCCTTATAGCGGGTAAAGACTGTACGGACATAACGTTCGTAGAAGCCGATCAAATCACGGTTTGCCCAGCCATTATACTGGCGCGCCAAGTGCAGAGGGGTTTCATAGTGAGAAAGGGTCACTAGAGGTTCAATGCCATACTTAGCCAACTCATCAAAAACATCATCGTAAAATTGCAAGCCAGCTTCGTTGGGTTCCGTTTCATCACCATTTGGGAAAATCCTACTCCAAGCGATGGACAGACGGAAAACCTTGAAGCCCATCTCAGCAAAGAGAGCAATATCTTCCTTATAACGATGATAAAAATCGATGCCTTCCAGTTTAAGATTATTTTCGGTCGGTTGATCCGTAATCAAAGGATTGAGATCACCGTCTTTCGCAGGAATCCCACCTTGAGGGGTGACATCTTGAACGGACAATCCTTTGCCGTCCACATTATAAGCCCCTTCGAATTGGTTGGCAGCGGTTGCTCCGCCCCAGAGGAAATTCTTTGGAAAAATGTTTTTAGTCATATCCTAACACTCCTACTTTCTTGATAATTATAGTATAAATGGTTTTTTAGGAAATCTCTGGCATTATCATCGGAAAATATGATACTATCCTATGAATCTATGGTAAACTAGATTTAATGAGGTGCTTGAATGTTTGGCTTTAGTTTAGAGACTTATGATTTTGGCACAGTTCAAGCAAAAAATTATTCTAAGACTGGAAATAAGAAAAGCATGGTTGAAAAAAATTTACAACAAGATTATAGGGAAGACCTAGATGTTACTCGTCAGACTCTGCCTTACAACTTCTACCATACTGAGGTTAAGGATGGGCGTCCTGATGTCCTTTTTCACTGGCATCCTGAGCTGGAAGTTAGCTATATCTATGAAGGAACCGCCCAGTTTCACATTGACTACGATTATTTTGACAGTCAGGCTGGTGATATTATTCTTATTCGTCCTAATGGTATGCACTCCATCCATCCTAAGGGATATGAGCGCCAGATTAGCGATACGCTGCAGTTTCATCTCGATTTAATTGGCCACTCCTATCTTGATACAGTCAGCCTTCGCTATCTTCAGCCTTTGCAAAATAGCATTTATAAATTTATCCCGGTCATCAAACCCGACATGGTGGGTTATACCGAAATTAAAGATTGTCTCTTTGAAATTTTTAAGCTGCTTAAGGAGAAAGGGCGGCATTTTGAACTCCTTTTCAAAGCTAAGCTCAATGAATTCATCTATTTACTTTTTTACTACCGTTGTGTTATCCGCAAGACTACCGATGATGCTTATCGGAAAAATGAGAAAATTCGCCAGCTGATTGACTATATCAATCAGCACTACGATCAAGCCCTCTCTATCGAGGTTTTAGCCAAGAAGATGGGGTACAGTAAAACACATTTTATGACAGTATTTAAGAAACAGACTGGAACCTCCTGCACGGAATTCATTATACAAGTCCGCCTAAGTAAGGCCTGTGAAAAGCTGATTAATACGAGTGCTTCAATTTTGGAGATCGCAACTAACGTCGGCTTTAATAACCTATCCAATTTCAACCGCCAGTTCAAGCGTTACTATCAGCTAACTCCCAGCCAATACCGCCGCAAAGAAAAGCAAGCTAAGAGCGGCACGGTTTTAGTCAATCCCAGTTGATAGTAAGATGCCCAGCTAATATTCTACTGGGCTTTTTTACTAGACTTATTGGCCATATTGCTCATCAATCGGTTGACTGAACCAGCGACCATTGAGGACATTTTGGTTAAGATTATCTTTTGACTCTTGCGAAATACTAGTATCAGCATCCATTTGATTCAGCACGTCTTGGGCAGTTTGGGTATCTTTTGTCGCCTTGATATCATCCTTATCTTTTGTTGCATCAATGGTAAGAACTTCTCCATCCGAAGTCCATGGTTTCCATGAAACCAGTCCTTGTTGGTTAGGATTTCCATCAGCTAAGAAAGCTTTGAGGTAGGTCTTGAAAGCTTGAGACATATCCTTGCCGCCTTGAGTTTGGAAGTAGTCACCTATGTAGTCCTTATAATTGGACGGGCTTTGCAGCATGGGCTCAAAGATACCATGGAAGGAACCCAGTGTCTTAGTTAAGTCTGGTGTTACTTCAGCATTATCACCATAATAGATCTGACCGACATAAATATTTGACTGATACTTACCCTTCATTTGTCGTGTACTATCAATGGTATTGGACATACGATAGAGCTGGCCGCCATACTTTTTAGCATAAGTAAATTCGGCTGTTTTTTCAGGATTTTTAAAAAGGTCCCCACTCTTAAAATCTTCTTGGAAGTAAGGATCATTGGCTGCAAACATCGAGAACTCATCTGTACCGGTTATCAACATCAATGGCACGTCATTGTAAGTTTTAGTATCAAATCCTTCCTTAGGGATAACAGTGCCATCCTTATAAAGATGAGGGAAAACAGACATTCGAATACCGGCATTTCCCATCAATTTGGCTAAGCGTTTGGCATCAACTTTATAGAGGTAATCTCTGACATCTTTTCCATCAGTCTGAAGCCAGGCCTGTGCCTCTTCTACGCTGGCTTTCACCTTATCTTCAACCACTAAAGGAGCGAGAGCTTTGGCAAAAGTTTCTTGACTTGGAGCAGTATCTGCCAAAGTCATACCGCCACTGAAGGAAATAGCCTTATCATACTTGTCCTTAAAGAGAGGGGAAATAAGAGTTGCCATGACATCGCGGCCACCAGCAGAAAAGCCCGCCAGAGTGATGTTGTTTTTATCGCCGCCAAAAGTTTCAACATTTTCCTTGACCCAGTCCAAGGCTGCTGCAATATCCAGTAAGCTATAGTTGCCAGAATTTTCCTGGGCACTACCAGTTTTTAAAGCTTGAAGAGGATTGAAACCAAGCACTCCAAGCCGATAGTTGACAGAGATATAGACAGCATTAATATCCTTAACGAAGCTATTTCCTTTTATTTCTTGAGCAGAGCCGGTTTGATTATTGCCGCCGTGAAGAAAAACAATGACTGGAAGCTTCTTCTTATTATTGTCTGGCCGTACGACATCCAAATTTAGGGCATTTTCCGAACCTGTAACCTGACCATTTGAAAATTGGATACTTTGTTTACCGGCCTTGGTCGCATCTCTGGTTCCCTTCCAATCCTCAACCTTTTGCGGAGCTTTCCAGCGCAATTTTTTAACGGGAGCCTTGGCGTAAGGAATCCCCAACCATTCGATGGCCTTGTTTTTGGCATCTTTATGCCCCTTTAATTTTCCAGAAGCAACAGTCTTTTCAACTGTATTGTCAAAATTATTCTTGCTACTGTTAATCGATTGGCAGGCAGCTAGTGTTACTAAAGCCAGTCCAATCATAATGTATTTAAAATATTTCTTCATAGTAGTTTCCTCCGTTAATTCATCAACTCATTTCTTTTAAAACCTGAATCTCTCACTTTTGTCAGCGCTTACATGTTGCTTCAAAAATATGATGCCAGGGGAACTCCCCAACATCATATCTATCATTATTTGACCGCTGTTAGGAGATAATCTCCTGCATTAACGCGGTTTTCCTGAGTCACAAGGACATCATCAAAATCGGCAGAATTAGTGACAATAACCGGAGAAATAACTGGCAGGCCAGCATCACGCACAGTTGCTAAGTCAAATTCTAAGAGCTTTTGACCCGCTTCAACTTTTTGACCCGCCTCAACAAAACTCTTAAAGCCTTTACCAGCAAGGGAAACGGTGTCCATACCGATATGGATAAGGAGCTCAGCTCCGTTTTCAGTCTTCATACCGACAGCGTGACCTGTTGGGAACACAAGACTAATTTCACCATTAGCCGGTGCGACAACGGTACCGTCAGTTGGATCAACAGCAACTCCTTTACCCATAGCTCCTGACGCGAAGACTTGATCTGGGACGTTTTCAAGTTTAACAACATTACCAATCAATGGAGATGCGATAATCTCTTGCTTGAGTTCTTTAAGCGGCTGAGCTTGAGGGGCTTCAGCAGATTTAGTATCTGCTGCTTCTTTTGGTCCACCGTAGAGGTAAGGGATTTTAACAAATTGTGTCAAGACGAAACCAAGGATAAGAGAAGCTACGCAGGCGATGAGATAGTAGGTTAGGTTCATTGAGTTTTTACCTGAAATGAACGATGGGATGGTAAAGATTCCGAGTCCTCCCCAGACAAACATTTTGACATCCATCAAACCAAGGAAAGCCCCTTGGATAGCACCGGCGATACAAGTCATAATAAACGGTGTACGCATCGGCAGCGTAATACCGTAAATAGCGGGTTCGGTAACGCCAAAGAAGGCGGAAATCATAGCTGGAACAGCTAGTTCTCGTACTTTTTCTTCCTTGGTCCGCATCATAATGTTGATAAGAGAACCAGCTTGTGAGAAACAGATAGCGACAGTTGCTACCAAGATAACACCAGAACCCTTCGTTTGAATTTCAAGGAGTGCCAAAGGAACAAGTCCCCAGTGGAGTCCAAACATAACCAGTACTTGCCAAAGGGCACCAAGGATGAGACCGTAAACAATTGGACTAAAGCCATAAATACCTGTAAAGATACTACCGACAAGGTCACTCGCATAATTCATAACCGGACCAATGGCCAAGTAAGCTAACGGTACTGTTATTAAAAGAACAAAGAAGGGAACAAGGAAGACTTTGACGACGTCTGGAATAATCTTCTTCAAGAAATACTCAACTTTGGATCCTACCCAGACCGTCAAAATAATCGGCAAGACCGTTTGTAAGTAACTGGAAGCTGGGAAGATTACAGGAATCCCTAAGAAGGTCACGCCTCCCTTGGCAAAACTTGCCGCGATATCCGGATAAACCAGAGCAAAGCCAAGGGCAATAGCTGTAAATTGCTCCATCTTAAAGCGTTTAGCTGCAGTTAGAGCCAAGATTAAAGGCAGAAATTGGAAGAAACCATCACCAGCTGCATTTAAAATGATATAGAGACCATCAGTTTTGGCAACCCCCACTCCTGCTAAAATAGCAACAATCCCTTTAAGCATACCAGCAGCCGAAAGCACACCAAGCATAGGCTGGAACAGTCCGGAAATCAAGGCGATAAAGCGATCAAGAATATTTCCCTTTGGGACATCTCCTTCATCAACATCGATACCGCCATCGCCGGAAATACCAGCAACTTTCAAAACAGCATCGTAAACATCCGGTACATGGTTGCCAATAACCACTTGGAATTGACCGCCGGCTTTAACAACGGTTACAATACCATCACGCTGTTTGAGATAGTCCTCGTCTGCCTTACCTTCATCTTTAAGTGAGAAACGCAGACGCGTCACACAGTGGACAAGCTTGCCGATATTGTCTTTGCCACCGACGTGATCAACAATATCCTGAGCTAATTCAGTATAATCTTTAGCCATATGTAGGCTCCTTTCATAAGATGCTAAGCCTTGAATGACACACGGGAAAATAGGAACCATGACAAAGATGCTTGCATCTAGGAAATGGTTATCATTTTCCAAAGTGTCATAGGCGAGCTTAATTAAAATAAGATGCTAAGCCGTACACGACTCAAAGGAAAATAGGGAAGACAACGAAGAGTTATTGAAGACTCAAGGTGGCTTCATCCTTTTTCAAAGAGTCGTAGGCGAGCTCAATTAAAGCAAGATGCTAAACTATAACAGCTCGTTTGCCTAATCAAACCCAGCTAAGGCTAGTCCTAGCATAATATTTTTAGGAAAGTCGCCGGTCGTGGCAAACAAAAAACCTAAACAAATACCAAACAGCTATCTGCACTCTTAGTGCAAACCATTTTGTATTTATTTAGGTTTTGCCTGCTTACCAGTAACAATCCTTTTGATGTTATTATCATAACAGAATAATTTTGGTTTTGCAAGGGCTTTCATGAAATAATTTAGCTAATTTAAAAATTTCGTCATTAAAAACTCCCCCAAAATTTTGGAGGAGAAGGTTAACTCTCATTTTGCCTTTGGATATGAATAGTGAGGTAGACCTGCTCATCCTTACTCATTTGAAAAGCAAAATGGCCTTCGATATAGTCCTTAATTTTTTGTGTGCAGGCAAAAGCCTCTTGATAATTAGCCTTAACTTGGTCATAGAGAAAATCGTCATTATTGCCCTGAACACTGCCAGAAACTACCCGCTGGGCAAAGTATTGGAGGTGGGTGACAAAACGGTTGTAACTGACAGAATCCTCTGCTGCTAGATGGCCGAAATGCAGACGGACAATTTCCAAGCAGTTGATAACAATTTGGCTGACTTGCTGGCTAGCCTCAATCAAACTGCCGTCTTTCTGGGCATTGATGAAATGTAAGGCGATAGAGGCTGCTTCAGAGGCTTCCATGCTCAAGCCGATATGACTTTCAATTAATTTAAGGCTTTCTTGACCTAGTTCGTATTCTTTCGGGTAAAATTTACGGATTTCCCATGCTAGAGGATTTTGCAAACTAATTCCGTCTCGTGTTCTTTGAATAGCATACTGCAAGTGATCGGCTAAAGCAATATACAGGGAAATCTCAAAAGTCTGCTTTAAGACCTCTTGGCCTCGCTCGATAATGGTCAAAACAAGATTGAGTTCCTGACTCGTTAAATCTTGATAGACACGGGATAACTCGCCGATCATATCTTGGTCGCTTTCCTGCAGGATAAAGCGCTTTTCAATTTTATTTAAATCAACCTCATCTCCTGGTTTCTTTTGAAAACCCAGCCCTTTTCCCATGATGATTTCTTCGTGCTGCTTGTCGGTGACCTGAACGACATTATTATTATAAACACGCTCGATTTTCATGCCAAACCCCTTAAAAATTATTCGATAATTTTATTTTAACAGAAAAATACTAAATTAGTAATAGCCGGAAAAATTTTCAGGTTAGATTAATGATAGTTTCATACTAAAAAGCCGCTTCTCTTTAGAGCGGCTTAGAACAGTCTGGAGTATATGATAGGTAGATTTGCATTATTAGTATGACGTGTGCTATTTATTATTCATGCAGTTCTAAGGGAAGGCCATCAGGATCGAAGAAAAAGGTCATTTTTTCCCCGGTGAAATCATCTGTCCGAATAGGGAGGGATTCGATGCCTAGACTGGTTAATTCAGCTACCACTGCTCCGATATTTTCTACCCGAAAAGCCAAATGTCTTAGGCCGCAGGCTTCTGGGAAGGATAGGCGCTTGGGCGGGGCCTGATAGGCAGAGTCTGTAGTCTTGTTTCCAAAAATCTCTAGTTCTGCATTCCCGCAGCGCAGATCCAGCTTATAATCGTGCCGTTCCGGTCGATGATTCTCGCAGATGACTTCAAAACCTAGTTTATTGACATAAAAATCTCGAGATTTTTCATAATCAGAAACGATAATAGCAACATGGTGAATGGTTGTTAAATTCATAAATATCTCCTTTTTAGGCTTGGCTCTGAGCGGTTTGCATCCTGTAATAAACTCCATGAGTCTCCATAAGTTCTTGATGGTTACCATGTTCAACGATATTGCCATCAACCATAACGAGGATGATATCAGCATTTTGGATGGTTGACAGGCGATGGGCAATGATAAAACTGGTTCGTCCTTCCATCAGTTTTTCAAAGGAATCTTGGATGAGACTTTCGGTTCTGGTATCAATGGAGGAGGTGGCTTCATCCAAAATCAAAATCTTGGGAACAGCAACAAAAATTCGAGCGATAGTCAGGAGCTGCCGCTGTCCTTGCGAAAGCGAAGCGCCGGCATCGGCCAAGTAGGTATCATAGCCAGCTGGCAGCTGTTTGATGAAGAAGTCTGCATTAGCAGCCTTGGCAGCTTCTACAACTAATTCTCGGGTAGCATTTGGGTGGCCAAAAGCTATATTATCGTGAACGGTTGCTTCCTGCAGCCAGGTGTCCTGAAGGACCATGCCAATTTGCTTGCGCAGACTCTCACGAGTATAGGACCTAGTCGGGACACCATCTAAAAGGATTTGGCCAGAATTGACCTCGTAGAAGCGCATAAGGAGGTTAATCAGCGTAGACTTTCCCGCTCCTGTTGGACCAACAATAGCCACTCGGCTGGCAGCTGGTATGTCAATACTAAGATCCTTTATAAGCGTTCTGTGAGGGGTGTAACCAAAATTAACATGCTTAAAAGTTAAACGCCCTTGAACCTGATCGCTGGTCAGGATATCTTGTCCTGTTTCTTCCAGACTATCTTGATCCAGAACTTGATAGAGCCTTTGGGCACAGGCTAGAGCCCCTTGTAATTCTGCTAAGACAGAGGAAATGTCATTGAAGGGCTTAGTATACTGGGTGACATAGTTGAGGAAGGTGGTCAGTTGGCCGATGGAGAAGGCGCCGTTCATAATGCGAATAGCTCCTACTGCGGCTAAGAGGGCATAGATTAATGCATTGATAAAACGGGTTGCAGGATTAACCGTAGATGAGTAGAAAATTGCCCCCTGCGAGTAATCTGCATAGGTCTCATTTACAGCAATGAAACGCTCAACGAATTCATCCTGGGCATTGAAACTGTGGATTAAGCTTTCCTGATTGAGACTTTCTTCAATCAGCTGAGTTTGCCGACCGCGAGATTGGGTCTGCTTTTGGAAGAGGCTAAATGATTTACGCGCAATGAAACGAGCCAAAAAGAGGGATAAGGGGGTCAAGAGCAAGACTAGGAGCATCATGAGCCAATCAATCTTAGCCATGGTGACAAGGAGAACCAGGATAGTCAAAAGCCCAACGAAGAACTGATTGAAAACCATGAGCAGGCCATTGTTAAGCTGTTCGACATCGGTCGTTACCCGGCTCACCATATCACCAACAGATTGTCCTAGAGATGCGATTGGCAGTTCATGAACCTTATCAATAACCCTTTGCCGCAAATCTTGGCTAAAGCTAAAAACTAATTTATTGTAAATCAGAGGATTGAGGTACTGAATTAAGGTGTTGCTCGCAATAACCATCAGCATTTTGGCGATGATTCCCCCAATTAGCAGATGATTATCTGGAACCAAGACGGCATCAACAGCATTCCCAATTAAAATTGGCAGATAAATAGTCAAAGCCACTTGCAGACAAATTCCCACCAAAGCTAGCCCTAACAAAACTTTTTGTTTGGCAAAATCACGGACCAAACGTTTTAAGGGTGATGGTCTCATGTTTACTCCTCCTTGTGCTGCGAATAATGAATGGCTTGGTAAGTCGGACAGTTAGCCAGCAAGCTTTCGTGGCTGCCTAAGCCGACTTGGCTGCCCTTATCTAAAACGAGAATTTTATCGGCTGACTTAAGGCTATTGGTTCGCTGGGAGATTATTATTAGACTTGTTTTGAGTTCAGTCTTAATAGCTTTGAGGAGTCTACTTTCGGTCAGATAATCGAGAGCCGAAGTGGAATCGTCCAAGATTAAGATAGGAGACTGCTTAAGAAGGGCACGGGCAATGGTCAAACGTTGGCGCTGGCCGCCCGAGAAGTTACGGCCGAATTCTTTAACCTCAGAATCTAGCCCTTCCTCCTTCTCCTTAACAAAATCACTGGCTTGAGCGATATCTAAGGCCCACCAGAGCCGTTCATCCGATACGTTACCAGTATCCATACCAAGGGTCAAATTGGAACGAATAGTTCCCAAGAAAAGTTCAGCTTTCTGCGGAACTAAGCCGACCCAGTTGCGCCATTGAGCCAAATTAGCTGGACTTTGCCCATCATTAAAAATTCTCAGCTGCCCTTTCTGAGCTTGGTAAAGTCCCATGATAAGCTGGACAAGGGTCGATTTACCAGATCCAGTACCGCCGATAACCCCTAAGGTTTGGCCTTGCTCCAAACTTAAGGAAAGTTCTGTCAAAGAAGGACGGGCGGCTGTTGGGTAGGTAAATGTCATATCAGAGATCGACAGGATTTCTCCTTTGTCAGTATTTAGTTGTTCAATACTATCATAGAGATTCTCTTCTTCTTGACCGAAGACCTCTGTAATCCGTCCAGCACTAATGAAACTCTGATTGAGGTTGGTTACCATCATAGCTAATTTGAGCAACTCAGCCAGAATATTTAACAGATAGTTGACAAGGGCAATCAATGACCCTTGAGTCAAGAGATTATCACCAATAGCTAGGTTACCTTGCCAGATAACGATAACTAAAGTGGCATTGACAATCCAATAAGTCAAGGGGCTAACCAGACTAGAAAGTAACCCCGCTTTTAGCTGTGCCTTGGTATAAGACTGATTGAGGCTGGCAAACTCCTGCTTGACCCTTTTGATCTGGCCGAAAGCACGGATAACCTGCATACCTTCCAGCTGTTCACGTGTTCGGCTGACCAGACTGTCAGTCAATTTTCTGATTGCCAAATAGAGAGGATTAACCAGACGCGACATGATGTAAATCAAGAGAAACAGGAGAACAACCATGAGAACGAACCAGAAGGTGATTTTAGGACTGATGAGGAAAGCCATGATAACTGACCCAAAAACAATAATCGGTGCCCGCAAAAAGAGGCGCAAAAATTGGTTGATGCCTGTCTGAATTTGGTAAGTATCACTGGATAGTCTGGTGACCAAACTGGACGTTGTCAATTGGTCCCTGCTTTCCTTTGGCAACCTCATTATTTTTTTATAGAGATCCTTGGTCAACTGCCTAGTATAGCCTACTGCGGCTTTTGAGGAATAATACTGAGCAGTGATAGCTACCAAAACGCCGAAGACTGCCAGACAGACCAAAAGACCAATCATCATAAAGAGGTGAGTGGTATCTTTATGAGGAATGGTCCTGTCGACTATCCTAGCTATGATGATGGGGACTAGCAACTCAAAGCTTGCTTCCAAAAGTTTAAAAAGGGGACCGAGGATAGTTTCCTTAATGTAACCTCGGAAATATTTCAATAAGTCTTTCATTTCTATAACCTGTCAACCAATCGAATCAAGAAAAGGTTGAATTGCACTTGCTTGGCATAATAGTGGTTGCCACCATTGACATAAAGCTTACCGCCGCCATAAAGAATGGATATGGTGTTGATATGATAATAGGTCTTGCCAGTCTTATTTCCCAAGCTCGGTGCAACAACATCTTTGGAGTAGGCCTTGGCTAGCTGGATGGTATTCTTCCTACCGTGGTCAGCCACATAGTCGATGTAGTTAGAGCCAAAGTTATAGGCTTGAATAGCTGTCCAAGAATCCGTTTTAGCGGCTTGGGCTTTTTTTAAGTTCTCATCTAAGACCTTGGTTCCCTGTTTGATACTTTCTTTATTATCGTTGATGGATTTAGTGGTCCCCGTTGAGCTCTCACTGGCCTGCATAACATCGTCATCACGCCCCTTGGTCTCTGTGTATATTACTGCTAATACTAAATCTTCATTAGTGCTATTATCATCCTCGGCCAAAACTTGCTCCACCAACGGTCGATAGGCCAACACTCGTTTGGCTGATTGATAAACCTTGACCCCTTGGTAAACTAGGAGCAAGGCAATAATCACATAGATGATTCGTCTAATTTTTTTAAACATATTATTTGTTTTGGATATCCTCAATATTTTTGATTAGGATGGAATAGGTACCATCATTATTTTGGATAAATTCTACCGACTCTGCATCCTGATAAACGCCATTAGGAACAATGAGTTCAATTCCATTTGAGAGAGAAAGTTTCTGACTCTCCAACTTCTTGGACTGACGGGAATAATCCACATCAGCCACTGGGATTGGCTCCGGAATAGCTTCTTTAAGCTGATCTACAAAGGTTAAACGAGCGGTGAGATTATCATCAAAAAGCTGGTTGGCCAATTTCTCTGGGGACAGTTCTTGATCTTCCTCCAAGTTCTTGAAAATAGCTGATTTCATCTTGGATTGGAAATTGAAATCATCCTTGTTGAAATCATCGGCTACCTTCTGAGCTGTCTTCTCCAACTGTTTGATGGACTTATTGATTGATGGCTCAGGCTGAACCTTGAGCAGGTTTTCAGAGAAATAGTTAGCGAAACTACCATTGTGCTTAATGCGTTTTTCGATCAAATAATAACGGTAGGTTTGGCGGTCAATCACCAAAGCCTCATCTGGCGTTTGGGCAGCGGAAGGCAGATTATTCTGGGTGACTTTGAGCGGCTGCTCATCATCTCCCAGAATATGCGCCAAACTATCCTTAAGCACCAGCCGTAAGAAGGCGAAATGTTCAACACCATCCTTATCAAATTGGATAAAGATCAGATCATTGGTTTTTTGATCCTCACTGATGACAAACTCTTCCTTCCAGAGCTGGGCTATTTTGCGGGCAGATTCCATAAAATCATCACCGAGGTTGGCGATAAAGTCATTTTCAGGCTCAAATGTTCCTCGCTTAGCGTCGGCGGTAAAAACCTTAGCTAGCTTTTTGCGGAAATACTCATCTAAACTTGGTGTTAAAGTCAGCGGCCTATCCGCAAAGCGAAGCTCGGTGTCGTCGGGGCTGAATTGGTGGATAATAATCTTTTTTAAATATAAATCTAGCATGTTAGTAAAGTGGGAAAGTGTCTGTCAATAACTTGACATCTTGGCGAATGAGTTCCAGTACAGCCTCATCATCATGATTTTCTAAGGCTTGAATCATCAATTCAGCAATCTTGGTACTCTCAGCAATACCCATACCACGGCTGGTAATAGCTGGACTGCCGATACGGATACCCGACGTTTTAAATGGTGACAGCGTTTCAAATGGGATGCTGTTTTTATTGAGGGTAATATTAACCTCTTCAAGGATATTCTGGGCCAATTTACCATTTTCAACGACCTTAGTCACATCAACGAGAAAGACATGATTATCAGTTCCGCCAGACACGACATGAAAATCAGGGTGGGCATCAAAAACATCAGCCATGGCCTGGGCATTTTTGATGACGTTTTGACCGTACTCTTTAAAAGCTGGGTCCAAGGCTTCCTTGAGGGCAACCGCTTTAGCCGCAATTACATGCTCCAAAGGACCGCCCTGCAAACCTGGGAAGACAGCGGAATTGATTTTCTTAGCCAGATTTTCATCATTGGTCAAAATCAAGCCGCCGCGCGGTCCGCGCAAGGTCTTATGAGTGGTTGTCGTCGTTACGTGAGCATAAGGCACTGGGCTAGGATGGTGGCCCGAAGCAACCAGACCAGCAATATGTGCCATGTCGACCATGAGATAGGCACCGACACTGTCAGCAATAGCTCGGAATTTGGCAAAATCAATAATCCGTGAATAAGCTGAAGCCCCCGCTACAATCAGTTTAGGCTGGTGTTGCACAGCCAGCTGCTGGATCTCGTCATAATCCAAAGCTTCCGTATCCTTATTAACATTGTAAGGAACAAAATTATAGGTCTTACCTGAAAAACTGACGGGTGAGCCGTGGGTAAGATGGCCGCCAGCTGAGAGATCCATTCCCATGACAGTATCTCCGGGTTGGATCAAGGCCATATAGGCTGCGGCATTAGCTTGGCTGCCTGAGTGAGGCTGAACATTAGCAAACTTGGCTCCAAAGAGCTCCTTGGCCCGCTCAATGGCAAGATTTTCAGCCACATCAACGCAGTCGGTACCACCATAGTAACGCTTTCCGGGGTAGCCTTCGGCATACTTATTCGTCAAAACGGAACCTTGGGCAGCCATAACCGCTTTTGAAACCACATTTTCAGATGCGATCAATTCGATATTGTTTTGCTGTCGAACTTCTTCTGCTTGAATAGCCTGCCAAAGTTCTGGGTCGTAAGCCTTGTAATCATTTTTGTCAAAAATCATAAAATCACCTCATAGATTTAATAAAGCACTTCTGGGAGTGGGAAAGAAGTCACGAAATGTAGAATTTTGACTTCTTTCCCAACCCCCGCACAGTTGGCTAGGCTGGTCGCTATCACTGCCTAGAAAGGGATAAGGACAGCCAGCCACTGCGCTAAATGGGTTGGCCATTTCCATTGAATGTAAGTCTGATAATAGTTGGCCAAACTATCTATAGTGTCATAAAAAGTATGGGCACCTTTGCGTTTGTCATCTGAATCGAGCCGAATAAAGGCATAATGCCGTTTTCTAGCTGCTGCTCCGTTCTTTCCTGAGTTAAGGGATATAATGGTTGATGGACTGAACAGCTGGTGTGCCTGATAAAACTAAAAATCTCAACATCAGTCACTGTTCCTTTAGAAATTTAATTCAGGCACCGCCTCCAGCAAGGCTTCCTTGCTGATGGTGCCTTGGCGAAGAATATCGGCTCTATCTCCAGATAAGTCTAAGATCGTAGAATCCAAACCTTGAATGGCTGAGTCATCTGCTACTCCTATCACCTGACGACCCAACTGCTCGACAATGTCCTCGAAGACCGTACCAGACGCTCGACCGGATAGGTTGGCCGATGGACCGATCAAGGGGCCGTATTTCCTAATGAGCTGCTGCGTTACGGGATGATTAGGAAGGCGAAAACCGACCGTTGACAGACCGGAATTGACCCAGCTTGGAACCTTGTCATTAGCCTTGAGGATAATGGTTAGCGGACCAGGCAGGAAAGCTCGATAGAGCTTAGCTAGATAGGCTGGCTGATCCTTACTGTAGGCCAAAATATCTTCCAAGCTAGCAACATTGAGGTTCATAGCCTTGTCGAGCGGACGCTGCTTTAACTCATAGATACGCTCAACGGCTTGCTGGTCTAATGCCTTAGCAAAAAGGCCATAAACCGTTTCAGTTGGCAGGATAACAGCACCACCCTCAGCTAAGATTGTTTTGATAGCTTGTAGATCAGCCATTATCAACCACCACCATTCTGTCTTGACCAAATTGGTCAGGTAAAACTCTCACCCGCTTATCTGGAAAGGCAACTTTAAACATCTGTGAGACTGCCTGTCCTTGCTTATAGCCGATTTCTAGATAAATTTTGCCATCAGGATTGAGGTGGGCTTTGGCTTCTTCAGCGATTCTGCGGTAAACAGCCAATCCTTGCTCCTTGGCAAAAAGAGCTAGATGAGGCTCAGAAATCTGAACATTTAGGCCCACTTCATCTATATCAGCTTGAGCAATATAAGGCGGGTTGCTGACGATAATATCGAAAACTTCCTCAATCTGATCAAAAACATCGGATTGACGAAAATCTACCTGCACCTTGTTAGCTAGGGCATTTTCACCAGCTAAGTCCAAAGCATCTTGAGAAATATCAGAAGCCATTACCTGCCAGTCAAGGCGGCTGTGTGCCAATGATACAGCAATAGCACCGCTTCCGGTCCCAAGATCAAGCAAGCTCAGCCTACTATCTGCATTCTCCTCTAAAACCAAATCAACCAATTCAGCTGTTTCAGGACGAGGAATCAGCACCCGCTTATCTACCTTGAAGCTGAGGTCATGAAAAGTTTCGTAGCCAATAATGTATTGGGCAGGCTCATGGGCAAGCAGACGCTTGGCAATCTGGTCGATCAGAGCCCGATCACCCTCACTTACTTTTTGGCGTAAAAGCAGGACAAACTCAGTCATATCAAGCCCTTTGAGATGTCTAAACGTAAAGGTTAAGCTCTCGGGTTCTTCTTGGTTTTTTTCCAGTTCAAGCTCATACTGCAGGAATAGTTGGGCATAGGTCATTGAGTTAATTCTTCCAGTTTTTGGGTTTGATCGTAAAGAACCAAAGCATCGATGACTTCATCCATTTTACCAGAGAGAATAGAGTCCAACTTTTGCAGGGTGAGGTCGATTCGGTGGTCAGTCACACGATTTTGCGGGAAGTTATAGGTGCGGATCCGCTCAGAACGGTCGCCTGTCCCAATAGTAGATTTACGTTCGGCATCCTGCTCATCCTGAGCAATCTGAGCAAAGTGATCAGCCACACGCGCACGGATAATTTTCATAGCCTTGTCGCGGTTCTTTTGCTGGGTTCGCTCTTCTTGCATCTCAACCTTGATACCGGTTGGGATGTGAACCATGCGGACCGCTGTCGCTACCTTATTAACGTTTTGTCCGCCGGCACCGGAAGCGTGATAGATATCTACCCGCAGGTCTTTAGGATCGATATCGTACTCCACTTCTTCCACTTCAGGCATGACCAAAACGGTTGCTGTCGATGTATGGACGCGGCCTTGACTTTCAGTCACTGGGACACGCTGCACACGGTGAGCACCGGACTCGTATTTGAGTTTGGAATAGACCGAATCCCCAGAAACCATGGCCACGACTTCTTTGATACCGCCTACACCATTATAAGACGCTTCCATGACTTCAAAACGCCAGCCTTGACTTTCAGCATACTTTTGATACATGTTGAGCAGGTCTCCGGCAAATAGGGCGGCTTCATCACCGCCTGCTGCTCCGCGGATTTCCAAGATAATATTCTTATCATCATTAGGATCTTTAGGCAGCAGCAAGATTTTCAGACGTTCTTCGTATTCTTCCTTGGAAGCCTTGGCGTCCTTGAGTTCTTCCTTGGCCATCTCTTCGAGCTCAGGGTCACCTCCAGCATCCTTAATCATCTCTTCGGCGTCGTCGATAGTTTGTAAAACCTGTTTGTATTCTCGGTAAACCGTCACGGTTTCACGCGTATTGGCCTCTTCGCGTGACAGCTTCATAAAGCGTTTGGTGTCAGAAACAACATCAGGGTCACTGAGCAGCTCCCCCAATTCTTCATAGCGGTCTTCCACCGCCTGCAATTGATCGTAGATATTCATTAGCCTTGCTTTTTCTCACTTTCTAGTTGTGGATGGTAATAGTGCTTGCGACAAACCGAGACATAGGTTTCATTGCCGCCGATTTGCACCTGCTGGCCTTCATAAACCGGCTGGCCACCCTTCATCCGAAGGACCATGGTGGCTTTCTTGCTGCAGTATTGACAGATGGTTTTAATTTCTTCGATTTTATCCGCTAAGAGCAAGAGTTCCCTCGATCCTTCAAAAAGATGGTTACGGAAATCATTTTTTAGGCCAAAAGCCATGACCGGAACATCCAGTTCGTCCACTACTCGGGCCAAGTCAAAAACATTTCCTTTGGTCAGAAATTGACATTCATCAACTAAGACACAGTAAGGCTTTTCAGGCAGACTTTCGATATAACCAAAGATATCTGTATCACCCGAAATCGGCTTAGCCTGACGCTTGAGACCAATTCGACTGGAAACCCAACCAATTCCACCACGTGTATCCAGAGCCGAAGTCAAGAGCACAACCGGCTTTCCTTGCTCTTCGTAGTTGTAGGCCACCTTCAAGATTTCAATAGATTTGCCTGAATTCATAGTCCCATAGCGATAATATAACTGTGCCAAAATATCCATCCTGTCTAAAACATTAATGGTTCTATTTTACCATAAATTACCCTTCACTGGCAGGGGGAAATTCCTGTTAATTTTTAGAGCCGATGCTTTTAAAACTTAATATTTTTAGCCCTTTCTAAGGATACGGCAAAGGCTTATTATCTAGGTGTTTCGCACGTGATAGTAAACAAGGCTAGGCAAACACTGTGTTGCTAAGCCCTTAAGCAATGCTAAGAACTTTAGGGAACTTGATGACAAATCTCCTATCCTCCCGAAAATTGATTAACCGACAGCGGTTTATTCACTTTTTTCTCAAGCGCTATTGACTGATTCATGTTAGAATGGTGATGTTCATTAAAAAATTTAGGAGGAATCTCTATGCCATTTGTAAAAATTGATCTCTTTGAAGGTCGTACGCAAGATCAAAAAATCGAATTAGCCCGCGAAGTGACCGAAGTTGTCTCCCGTGTTGCCAATGCGCCCAAAGAAAACATCCATGTCATCATCAAAGACCTGCCAGAAGGCAGTTACTTCCCGCATGGTGAGATGAAGAAGAAATAAATTCAGCGGGCTTATTTTAATTACCAAACATGAAAACCAAAAAGCGCTTGGAAATCTTGTTCCAAACGCTTTTATAATGTAATTATCAGACTTAACTCAGCCGATAGCCCTTTCAGTATCTGGGCAAGAAGTCAACAACAGGTGCACAAGTTTGCAAGAGATACCAAGGAGCAGCAGTTCCGCTAATAGCAGCAGCCCCAGCACCTACAGCATCGTAGTCGTCCCAATAACCCCCGCCTTCTACAGTAGCCAGTGCTTGTTCATCCATCACGTCAAATTGTTCTAAAGTTTTTGTAGTCATAGGATTAACTCCTTTTCTTCTTATTCTGTCAGACTTTTTATCTGACAAAGCCAGTATAAAATTTTTTAAATAGTTTGTGAACCCCCAAACGCCTGATGTTAGGGGAAAACAATCGTTCCGTCAAAGAAGAAATACACGATTAACTTTAGCGCAAAAATTCTTTCAAATGAAACTAAATGAGAAAATCTAGCCAAGTAGCCACTCTGCCAGTCGTAGTCGGAATTGATGCCGCAGATTGGTAAAGGACTGGTGCTTTCACAATTCCTTGATATTCTACGTAAAACGTTAAACCAAAAAGAGCGAGCACTGGACAAGTCATATCCCTTGCAAATAGGTGGGGAGCAACCTATAATGGATGAGAATTATTAAGAAGTGAGGAATTTTAATTGTCAATTTACACGACTGTTTTGTCCATTCTAGTCGCCCTAGAATTTTTCTATATCATGTATCTGGAAACCTTCGCCACCGCTTCTGCTTCCACTGCCCGAGTTTTTGGGATGTCTCAAGAGGAGCTTAAAACGAAAAATCTTAATACCCTCTTTAAAAATCAGGGTATCTATAACGGCCTGATTGGGGTCGGTATTCTCTACGCCTTGGTCTACAATCCCAGCATGATTTTACCGATTATGGTTTATATCGTAGCTGTCGCCGCCTATGGCGCTGCAACTTCTAACCCTAAGATTCTCTTGACTCAAGGAGGTCTGGCAATCCTGACCATTGCCGCTGACTTATTTTTAGGCTAAACGATCTTCATAACAGAAAATGGGATTTTCATTCCCTAAGAATCGGACGATCTTATAAAAAAGACTGAATCCTGTCTAGTACAGAACTCAGTCTTTTTGTTTGCCTTCAATTTTAATAATTATGCTCTGAATCGTATTCGGCCTTTTTAAAGTCTTCTTTTCTCTGATTAGCTTGAGATTTCGAAAGCTTCTTATAGGTTATCTTAGATACTACCTTGCCTTTTTTATCCTTACGGCTAATTGTTAATTTATTTTCTTTAATCTGATAGGATTCTTGATAATCATAAACACTATTAACATCGCTCTTGATCAAATCTTCAATATCTGATTTTGATGTGTGGGATAACTCTTTGTAAGCGGTCTTGCTAACCATTTTCCTATAATCAGACTTAGACATGCTGGTTTCAATTTTCCGATTCCATTGATCGACACGGCGGAAGCTCCTGTATTTATTAGAAAACGGAACAAAGGTGTAGTCGTACTCGCTGGTCATCACTGTAAAGGAAGTATTTTTGATCTGATTGTCTTTATCAATGGTCATGACTTCAGTATAAACTTCGTTAAGTTTGGTGTAATCCTTAAGACGACTTTCCCACTTTTTCTTCTTTTTATTGTAGTAGAGGGACTCTGTCATCTCCCAAGTTCCTCGAATGTCACCGGATTTATAGTGCCACCAGGTAAAGCCGCCGCCACCTGCACCGAGGATCAAGACTACGATAACAACGAGAGCCAGAATTTTCCAAACTAATTTTGTCTTTTTCTTGGGGAGCTGATTGACTGGCGTTTGCATACCAGAGATGCCAGCCTGCATCTGCCCTGCAAAAGCTTGACTGCTGGTTAAGTCAGCTGCTTGAACCTGTGCTTGGGGGTGAGCCATATTCTCTGACCTTGGGTCAGCTTGAACGGCATTGGGATTCACTTCCGTCTGGCTTGCTTGGGCCTGTTGATTGGAGTTTGCTTGCTGCTCATCTGGACTAAAGACGCCAGATGCCTGAGCCGCATCAATTTCTTCCTGACTCGGTTCTCTGCCATTGACAGACTTATAAAATTCAATCCATTCTTCTTTTGTCATATTTGCCTCACTTTATTTTCTAGTTATATTGTTTCTTCATGTTTTTTTCAAATTTGAGCCTAACCGACTTGAGTTGCTTATGAAAATCCTCAGTCCCTTTTTTAGATAATTTTCTATAGGTTAGCGTTTCTACTTTTTTGCCCTTTTTGTCCCGAGCTACCAAGGTCAAGGTATCTCCTTTGACCTGATAGCTGTAGGTATAAGCAAATCTCTCTTGCAAATCTCGGTCAGTGTCAAAGTAGCTAAGATCCCTTATCTTGAGCGTTTCTTTAACACCGATGCGACTGAAGAAACGATTGTAGGATTTGACAACCATCTTTTTGGCCTCCTTTTTAGAGTAGGTCGTCCTGATTGTTTTTTTCCAGTAATTTGCTTTGAGAGAGTTTTGGAAGTAATTGGTGATAGGAAGGCCGACGGAATCCTTATCCTGCTTATCTTGGAGATAGGCAAAAGTATAGAGATTCCTAGCTCTATCGACTGTCAGATATTCCTTATAAGCAACATTAGCCTGAGTGGTAGAGTTGGCATTGCCTTGAACCAGTTTAATTTTATCACCAGAGCTATAGACAACCTTTTTCTCCAATTTCCAAGTTCCAGAGATATTGCCAGATTGGTAGCGCCAAGTTCCATAGCCGGCTAGGGCCAAGATTAACGCAAGAAACAGGCAGGCTAAACTGATTAAGCCGACCTTCAAAATCTTCTGTTTGGCAAACCGTGGCTGGGTCTGCTGAGACTTGGTTGGACTCGTCTGTATCAGGTTCTGTTGCTCCTGACCCACTTCTGCTGATTTTTCCTCAGCCGCTGATTTAACTGGAGTTGCTGAGGACTGAGGAGCTGGACGCTGTCCAGCTGTAGTTTCCTTTTGGAAGCTGTGATTATTTGAGATCTGTGGAGTTGGTTCGGGGGCAGGTTTAGCTTCTTCTGGAACTTGGTCGATAACACCATTTCTGATAGCTGCTTCAATTTCCTGCGCTTCTGGATCCCGTCCATTAACCTCTTTAAATAATGTTATCCAATCTTCTTTATCCATGGATTACCTCGCTTAAACTAGTCTTGATTATTATAGCATAGCCAGATTAAAAAAAGCTAGACATTTTTCAGCTCTAGCCTTTTTATGACTTTGGAAAAACAACCGTAAAGGTGATTGTATCGTCCTTGTAAGTAGCAAAAATACGGCCTCGAAAGAGCTTCGCAACACTTTGAGCCATCGAGAGACCAATACCAAAACCAGACTTTTTCTTGTTGTTATGGGACTCTTCTTCTCGGTAAAAACGCTCGAAAAACTTACTGTAATCAATACCCTGGCCTTCTTTATAGGTATTGGAAATTTGCAGACGGGCCCGTTTTCGGGTGCGGCCAACCTGACTGAGATGAACGCTGACTTGACCGCCCGGATCACAGTATTTATTCGCATTATCGACTAGGATAGTGACTAGTTCAAAGATTGATTTTTCTTCGGCCTGAATATGAATGTCTGGAATAATTTCCATGACAAAGCTCTTGCCATCACGGACAACGGGTCCCTTAAAGTCTTCGGCAGCATCTTGTGTCACTTCTGATAGATTGACATCCGCTAAAACTAAATCAGGCTGTTCTTCCAAACGTGCCAGAGCTACCATTGAATTAATCAGATTGGTCAGGCGGGTTACTTGATCCTTAGTGGAGGTTGACCACTCCGTTTCTCCGGTCATCAATTCCTGAAGCTCTGTATTGGCTTGAATGATGGCTAAAGGGGTTTTCAGTTCATGGCCGGCATTAGTGATAAAACGCCTTTGCTTGTCCATATTTCTAACAAAAGGACGGATGATGCGACCGGAGAAAACCGTAAAAATCACAAGAAAGACTATAAAACTGATGACAGACATAAAATAAGTCAGGCGACTGAGGCGATTGCTGGACTCATAAAACTCGCTGCTATCTAAGACAACGATGAGCGTTCGATGGTTATCTAAAAGGGTTTTCCGATAAGAAAAGGTAATTCCTCTCAGGATAAATTTCCCATCCGGTTCATCGGAACGCGAAAGTTTCTGCATAATAGTATCAATGTCACCGTCCTTAACAGAGCGGATATTTTCTATAGAGGCAGAAACCAGATGATTATCCTTATCTAAAAGGATGCTGAAATAGCGGTATTTATAAAGGGCATCCGGCGACGTAATACCCAGACGCTCTGACGTTTGGCTATTATAGGCTAATTCCCCCTTATTGGTCGATAAAAGCTGAAGCGCACTGTCAATTTGTCGATTTGTCGTGAGATAATAAGCAGAATTAAGGACACTGGCAAAGAGAAAAAGAGCAGCCAAGAGTGCTGCGGCGGCGATCATAATAATACGAATCCGTAAGTGCCTAAACATGACGGTCACCTGCTTCTATTAATTTGAAACTCCTGCCTTTCTCGCCAACAATTTCCAAATCGGCTTGGATGGACTTGAGCTTTTGGCGCAGGTAGGAAACATAAACGTAAACGTAATCCTCAGTGACTCCGTCCTCATCCTTGCTCCAGATTTGCTGAAAAATTTCTGAGGTAGACAGCATTTTAGCAGGATTGAGCATAAAGAATTCCATCAGCTTGTTTTCTTTGCCGGACAGACGGATGGTGTTGCTGGCTGTCATTTCCTGTTCAGCTACATTAAGTTTGACAGAGCCATATTCTAAAATCTTGGCTGTAAAACTCCCCTCAAGTCTGCGCTCCATCGAGCGCAGGCGGGCTAGAAGTTCTTTCAAGGAAATAGGTTTGGTCAGATACTCATCAGCTCCAGCATCCAAGCCAGTTACTCGGTCATTGATTTCAGACATAGCCGTCAGCATGATGATATGGGTGCGGTCCCCCAAGGCGCGAATCTCACTCAATGCTTCCAACCCTGTTTTAATCGGCATCATAATGTCGAGAATAATAACATCATAAGGATTTTCACGGCTTAAATCAACAGCTTCTTGCCCATTTGGGGCGTGATCAACTTGATAACCTTGATGCTCCAAGGCTGCCTGATAAACGCGGGCTAGTTGTTCCTCATCTTCTGCCAATAAAATACGCAAGGTCATTTAATCACCGCCTTCCTCAATTAAATCGCGAATGGTCTGCATACTCAGATCACAAGACGCTAACTCATCCGCACAGCGTTTGAGTTCACGGGTTATCAATTCAGGGTTCTTGATATCATGTTTGTACTTCATCTGATGTTCCAGACTGGCCCAAGAATCCTGAGCAATCGTGCGGAGCTGGACCTCAGCAAAATATTTGCCTCTGGCATTACCATCAATATCAGGGAAATCTGTCTCTAACTGCAAGATAAGGTGGTAGGACCGATAGCCGTTAGGTTTAGCTTGAGCGATATAGTCTTTTTCGGTTATGACCTCAACCCCGGACATATCCTTGAGAATGTCAACAGTTTTGTAGATATCATCAACGAAGCCACAGACGACACGAATACCGATGCTATCATGAATTTCCTTAAGGGCTGATCTAGGAGTTGCTGGCAGGTCCTTGCGACCGCATTTTTCAATCATACTGTCTTCTGATTTGATGCGAGCCAGTAAATGTTCGTAGAGCTTGAAACCGGTTGCTGCCTTTTGATCTTGGTTAGCTGTCTTGATAGCATCGGTTAATGTTTTCAGAATCTGCGGCAGATAATCTGCATAGTCGCCATAGATACCTGTCATAAAATCTTCCTCTAAAATAATAATGGATTTATTATAGCACAATCACTTACATAATTCCCGATATTCGAGCGGGAGCGAGATAACGGCTATGATGGTTTAACTCTCACCCACACAGTCTTGTAATATCTGAAGAGTATGTCTAAAAACCTAATTTTGAAATATAAATTCTTGGCGCAGTGATTGGGAAACCAGACTTGTTGGCTAGGCCAAGAAGTCTTACCGCTGCACAGTTCATTAGTCGCTTTAGCATAAATTTGTTTTTGCTTTTGCCGTAAGGCCAAAGCAGAAAACCTAAAACGAATGTGATGAACAGCTTTCATCTTATTCCAACTATTTCCAGCCTCTTAAAGGTCTCCTAGACCTTTAGAGCTGTGCGGGGTAAGAATGCGAACTCGAATTGTCAATGTTAGGTTCTTTTCATTTCCAGTCACTGCTCTATCCAAACTAGTTAATAGAGAGCTGGATTTTTCTCCTATCCTCCTCAGACAACCGTATAGGACGTTCAGCATATAGCCGTTCAACTCGTCCCTCATTCTACATAGTATTTGTTCCAACAGCTAACTGATCAGTCCTCTATTTATGGCGTACGGCAGGCACATACTCGTCGTCGTAAAGAAAAACAGCCGCCTTCAGGCAGCTGTCTGACTTTCTTTTAAAATCTCTTCAATAAGATAGAGGATAACGTTAACGATCAGGCTGAGAGTCACTGTTAATAGAATACCCCAGGCCATTTTAGGAAAACTCATTGTACGCAGGCCATCGAAAAGAATAGTACCAAGTCCGCCGGCATTGACTGTTGAAGCAATGGTAGCGATGGCAATGATTGCAGTCGCTGCCAAACGGATACCGGCTATAATAGCCGGAGCCGCTAGAGGCAGCTGGATTTTATATAAAATTTGTAGCGGGGTCATTCCCATACCTGCAGCTGCTTCCATTACATTTTGATCCACCTGCAGCAGCCCTTCGAGAAAGGTTCTGACCATCGTATACTGTGCGTAAACAACGAGGGTAATGACTGCTGTTGTTGTCCCAAGCCCTGTCCAAGGAATCAGGAGCGCAAAAAGAGCAAAGCTGGGAACAGCATATAAAAGCGATAGTGTGTAAACAGAGGGCTGACGCAGCTTGGGTACAAAGAGCAAAATGAAAGTGATGACACTAGCAACCAATAAGGCGATCAGCAGAGCCGTTCCTGCAAGAATAATATGTTCAATTGTTGCCGACATCAGCTGGTCGGAAGCCGTTTTAAAATAATCAATCATGGGCAAGACTCCACAAAGATTCCTGTGCACGAGCGGTTTCAATCAGTTTGCTGACAAAGTCGTTCTGCGGATTTTTAATAATCGTCTGGGGACTATCAAACTGGCAAATTCGCCCCTGATCCATTATAAGGATGCGATTTCCTAATTTAAAAGCCTCTGTAATGTCATGGGTGATAAAAATAAAAGTTTTATCAGCTAACTGCTGATGAATACTCAGCAGCTGATTCTGTAGATCGGTTCGTGTAATCGCATCAATAGCACCAAAGGGCTCATCAAAAAGAATGACATTAGGATCGCAGGCCAGAGCACGGGCCACACCGACTCGCTGCTGCTGACCGCCTGAGAGTTCGTGCGGATAGCGATCAGCATACTCTTGAGCCGGCAGCTGTACCAATTCTAAGAGTCGGTTTGTCTCTTGGCGAATACGCTCCTTATCCCATTTTAATAATTTGGGAACAGTGGCAATATTGTCTGCTACTGTCATGTGCGGAAAAAGACCAATCTGCTGCACAACATACCCTATATGGCGTCGATGGGCTATGGGGTCTAGCGCCAGCAAATCCTGTCCATTAAAATCAATCTTTCCCTTACTAGGCTCGATGAGACGGTTGATCATTTTTAAGGTTGTGGTTTTACCAGAACCAGAACTCCCCAAAATGGTAATGAACTCTCCCTTTTCAATGGTAAAGCTGATATCATCAACGACTGCTTTGCCATTATAAAGTTTACTGACATGATCAAAGTGAATGATTGCGGCCATACTCTCTCCTTTTATAATTCATGGCGTTTTCTTGTCTATAGTTATTATTTTATGCTGTTATAGTAATCCTTTGCAACCTCTTTGTAGTCTTTGCCATCTACATCAACTTGAGCATTGAGCTTGGTAACTGTCTTGGTTGATAAGGTTTTAGTCACCTGATTCAGAATCTCCTTTACTTCTGGATATTTTTTAAGTGTTTCATCGCGGATAACAGGCGCTAAATTATACGGCGGCCAAAAGTTTTTATCATCTTTCAGCAGGGTATACTTGTCTGTGTTGACTAATTGACCTTCTGTGGTATAAGCAGGTGTGACATCAGCCTTGTTATTATCGAGAATTTTATATTTTAGGCTGTTGTCATAAACTTTCGAGGACTTCCATGCAAAATCTCCGTAAGTCTTTTTAAGGCCTGGCAACCCATCCTCTCGCTGATCAAATTCCCCTTGGGAAGCAAATCGTAATTCTTGTGCATGTTTTTGCAAATCAGAAATTGTCTTGATTCCCAATTTTTTAGCAACCTCTGTCCGAATTACTAAACCTTGGCTGTCATTAGCCTGCGCATAATCCAACCAGGTCAAGTTAAACTTTTTCTCGTAATCCGTTTTAACCGTCTTATAGACTGCTTTGGAATCAGTCTGCAAGTCTTCTCCGAGAACCGATAAAAGACCCGTTCCGGTATATTCTGGGTAAACATCAATCTCATCATTTTTCAGTGAATTGTGGATGAGCGAGCTTCCGATATTGGCCTTGCGTTCAACCTTGTAACCGTGATCTTCCAAGGCCAGAGAATAGACTTCGGCGACAACTAGATTTTCTGTGAAATCTTTGGAACCAAAGCGGATGGTTCCTTTATTTCCTGCCTTATCAGCCGTTTGTTTGCCCAGGAAAAAGAATCCCCCCACAGCAACCAATAGAACAACTAAAATAAGACCTAATAATAATTTTTTGTTCATTTGATACTACTCCATTTAATTCCTAAATCTAAAATCAGCATACTAAGAAAGGACAAGAGCGCTACCGATCCACCGCCGATAATCAGCAAATCATACCGAAACAGCTGCAAACCTGTGAAGATGAGATTGCCCAGCCCCCCTGCACCAATATAAGTTGCTAATGTGGCACTGGCAATAATTTCAACCAAAGATAGCTTGATGCCATTTAAAATATAGGGCAAAGCCAAAGAAAAACTGACCTTGACCATCAGCTGGCGCTGGGTCATCCCTAACCCTCGCCCTGTTTCCAACAGAGTATCCGGCACCTGTTCAAATCCCACTACTGTATTAACAAGGATAGGCGGCAAACCAAGAAAAATCAGAGCAATCAGAGCCGGCAGGACCCCAACACCAATGAAAGGGATAAGAATGAAGAGAACGCCGAGACTGGGAATGACCCTCAGGGCCTGACTGGTTCCTGTTATCCACTGCCTGAGGCGCGGACTTCTGTAAGCCCAGTAACCCAGAGAAAGTCCGAGTACTAAAGAAACCAGTAAGGCAGCTAAGCTAAGGCTGATATGTTGCCAAACATAACTCCAGTAGGTAGAGCCGTTGGCTGAAAAATAGTGAATGATTTTATTAATCATAGGTCGTCTCCCGTATTTTCTATCAGCTCTTTAAACTTTTGTGAATAGGCCTGAGTCGCCGCTAAAAGCTGCTCCTGCTGCTCCTCAGATAAACTGGCCATAGCTTCGGCTTCATAACGCTGCAGTGGGCCGATCAGTTCTTTAACCTGCTCATTTCCGTTTTCTGTCAATTTCACAATTTTTTGGCGCCTGTCTAACTGGCTGGCTTCCAAGTAAACCCAGCCCTTTTTTAAATAATTTTTGATAATAGCCTGCATGACCTGTTTGGTCGAAAAGGTCCTCTCAGCTAGCTGTCTTTGTGTCATGCCTGAGGGGAAATGATAAACCCACATCAAGACAAATAGAGATTTGCTGTTCATGCCATGTTTTCTGGCATAATCTTCATATAATGAAAACTGTTCATCCCGCAGTCGTGCATAAGACTGAGCCCTAGTAAGTTTCATAATTTCTCTCCTCCCTCTTAGAATTTAATATGGTAAAAAAGTTTTACTATATCACTCTAACACACTCAGAACAAAGCTGCAACGATTTACTACCCGCATGCTTCTCCTTTAGCAATTAGCCTAACCAGACTCTAATAGCTATTGAAACCAATATTTGAATAGATGATTATAGCTGCTCAATAAGATCAGTCACCTTTTACTTCTAATTATTGGTAGCTGGCTGTTAAAAAAGCAGAAATCAGCGAGACCTTCGGACCATTCCCGTAAGTCTTTAGTATGATTAGATGAAACTCGGCCTAAGAAAGGAAGCCTATCTCTAAATCACCGCTATGATCATGAATTTCTCCTAGGATACCATAAATTGCTAAAATGGTTAAAAATTTGATATAGATAAAGTAAAACAGCTGGGATTTCTCCCAACTGTTTGCTATTTCGGTATACGTTTAAGCTGATTCTTTGAGAATCACTTTCTTAGTCTATTCTTGTGTCTTCTCAAGGTCAAGCTTAGCACAAAGGCGATCACTGCCAAACCTAAGGTGAAATAAAATCCATAGTGAACACCATTGGTAAAGGCAAGAGCCTTGCTTTCACCTTGGTAATGCTTTTGACCGAGGACCAAGAAACTGGTTGCCAACGCTGTGGCAATAGCACCAATGATTTGTTGCATGGTGTTCATGATGGTTGAACCATCAGCAGATTCTGCCCCCCTTAAACTATTGAGAGCATGGGTTTGGGCAGGTGACATAGCCAAAGGACAACCAATCATTAAGACGATGTGAGCTGTAATAATGTAGGCGACAGATGAGCTCGGTTTTACCAAAAGCAGCATGATAGCCCCGATTACCGCAATAGCAAATCCCAGTCTAGCAAGAATTGGTGCCCCTAGCGTATCATACAGACGGCCGGATACTGCTGAGACAATGGCATTGACAATACCGCCAGGTAACATGATAATCCCGGTCATCGCAACTGGCAGGCTCATCCCATTTTGAATGAATTGCGGGAAGAGATACATAGCTGACAGGATAATTGCAAAGTCTAACATTACCAGAATGGCTGCCGTACTAAAGTCCAGTTTAGAAAAGATTCTCAAATTGAGGATAGGGTGTTTCAGTTGCAGCTGGCGATAGGTATAGAAAGCTAAAATTAGAATACCAATAACAAGTGAACCTAGGACAATCGAAGACCCCCAGCCGTTTTCGCTGGCGAAGCTGACACCGACAACTAGGGCACCAAAGCCAAGAACACTTGACAAAACAGACAGGAAGTCAACCTTGGGTTTGGTCAGCTCTGCAATATTTCTCAAAAAGGCAAGAGATAGGAGCAAAGCGATAATCAAGATAAGGGCAAAAGCCCAGAAAATATAACGCCAAGACAGTTTGGCCAAGAGCAGTCCTGTCAAGGTAGGGCCCACTGCTGGTGCAAACATGATAACTAGGGCATTGACCCCCATAGCAGCTCCCAATTTTTGCATAGGGAATATTTTCATGGCTACGGTAAAAAGCAAGGGGATAATCAAGCCAGTTCCGATACCCTGAATCATTCGACCAGCCAGTACCATACCGAAGTCTGTTCCCAAGGCTGAAATAATTGAACCACCAATAAAAGCGATTAAGGCGAAGATTACCGTTTGGCGGGTCGTGAACCACTTAGAAATCAGACTAGACAAGGGCAGGACAATTCCGATAACCAGCATATAACCGGTTACCAGCCATTGCAGGGATGAGGTCCCTACGCCCAGTGCTGTTTCTAATTTAGGCAGGGCAATATTGAGTGATGTTTCGGACAACATCCCAACGAAGGCACCAATGAGCAACCCCGCCATAGCTAGCCAAGGATGTTTGACAGGGACAGCTGCCTTGCCAGTAGTCATTTGCGTATGTTCTTTCAAAAAAATTCTCCTTTCAATCGGTAAAAGCGATTTACAAGCCAATAAAAAAGAGTCTTTCAAAAAGCGAGAACATCAAAACCCTAGAAGGGTCTGTTTCTCCTCGAAAAAGCTCATTTTTACAGACTATTAATTAAGCTATCGAACTCATTGAGTCACTATTTATCTTAGCAAAATAAAGATTTTTTCGTAAGTCTTTTTTTGAAAAAATACTTATTTTCTGAAATGATTTGAAAATACAGCTTAAAGTAGAAAAACTCCCTTCTTCTCCTCATCGTTGATAGCTGAATTTTCTAGTCTTTCTTATACTATTATTTGCATCGCGCTGCTCTCCTAACTGTTCTGTTGATACTTTTTTAAAATCACAGTAATCGTAGTCGCAAACTAAACCCGCCTACAAGGCTGTGCGAAAAGATCAGCTTTCCTTGAATCTTTAAATTAATGACTCTGTGTCAAACTTTCTGATTTTCTCTGCGTGTACAAAAAATCCCGGCCTTTTGGGCTCGGGATTTGCTGCCAGCATTAGGCAGAAACAAATTGTGAATTATAGAGATCCGCATAGAAGCCATTCTGAGTCATTAGCTCATTGTGGTTACCTTGTTCGATGATATTACCATCTTTCATGACCAAAATCAAATCGGCATTGCGGATAGTAGACAGGCGGTGGGCGATGACGAAGGATGTCCGTCCTTCCATCAGTTTGTCCATAGCCTTTTGAATCAACTCCTCTGTCCGAGTATCAACCGATGAGGTTGCTTCGTCCAAAATCAGGAGCGGTGAGTCCTTGAGCAAGGCCCGAGCGATAGTCATGAGCTGCTTTTGTCCGACAGATAGGGTAACCGAGTCATCCAGAACAGTATCATAGCCTTTAGGCAGGGTCTTAATGTAGTGGTGGACACCGACAGCCTTGGTCGCCGCCAGCACCTGTTCATCTGTGATATGGTCTTGGTTGAAAATCAGATTTTCTTTAACGGTTCCTTCAAAGAGCCAGGTATCTTGCAAGACCATGGAGAAGGCATCATGGACTTCTGATCGTTTCATGTCGTGGATATTAACACCATCGATAGAAATTTTACCTTTGTTGATTTCATAAAATCGCATGAGTAAATTAACAATGGTCGTTTTACCAGCACCTGTTGGGCCGACAATGGCAATTTTTTGACCAGCCTTGGCTTGTGCTGAGAAGTCATGAATAATAGTTTTGTCAGGGTTGTAGCCAAAGAAAACATCTTCAAAGGCGACATCTCCCTTAACCTTGTCCAGTTGCTTAGTTTTAGCGTCTTCAACTTCCATTTCTTCTTCACCAAGGAATTCAAAGACGCGTCCCATGGCAGCCCTAGCCGCTTGGAGTTGGGTAATGCCTTGAGCAATTTGAGAAATCGGCTGGGTAAAGATGCGAACATAGGTCATGAAGGCAACAATAGTTCCCATAGTAATATCGCCATTGATGGCCATGCGGGCCCCAACGATACAGACCATGACATAACCAAAGTTTCCGATGAACTGCATCATGGGCATCATAATACCCGAGAAAAATTGGGACTTCCACATGCTAGTGTAGAGATTCTTATTAAGTTTTTCAAAGACTTCTTTGGTTTCTTGGCGGGCATTATAGCTAGTCACAATATTGTGGCCAGTGTAAATTTCTTCAACATAGCCAGAGACTTCAGCTAGGTTAGCCTGTTGTTTTTTAAAGAGCGGTTGACTGCGAGCCATGATAAAGCCAGTCAGTACAAAGCCTGCCAAGACTGAGCCAATAGCCGTTCCTGCTAAAGCACCGTTGGTTTTTATCATCATCAAGATGGATCCAATTAAAAGTACAATAGCCGAAACCATGGTGACCAGACTTTGGTTAAAGGATTGGGTCATCAAGTCAACATCATTGGTTACCCGCGATAAGGTATCCCCTTGGGCGTGACTATCAAAGTATTTGAGGGGAATCTTGTTAATCTTGTCAGCAATTGCATCCCGCAAACGTTGTGAAAAACGTTGAATTAGGGTTGAAACGATAAAGCTTGCCATATAAGAGACAATTGCTCCGCCAATATACAAAAGAGCAAGGGTCATGGCAATGGAACCGATTTTATCCAAGTCAATCTTACCAGCCAGTCCCTTGGTCATGGTATCGGTCATCTCTTTCAGCTTATCTGGTCCAATCACGGTAATGGTACTGGAAACAATAGAAAAGATAACAGCTAGACCAAAGAGAGCCTTGTATCCTTTCAAATAAGGAGTCATTTGGCTGATTAGAGAGGTCTTTTTAGTCTTCATTTTCCAATTCCTCCTTTGAAAGTTGTGAGTAAGCAATTTCTTGATAGACAGGGTTGCCGGCCAGCAGTTCCTTGTGAGTCCCTTGACCGACGACCTTACCTTGATCAAGCACAATGATTTGATCAGCATCCATGATAGTTGAAATCCGTTGGGCAACAATCAGTTTAGTTAAATCACCAGTTTTCTTATTGAGTTCCTCACGCAAAATTCTGTCGGTCTTATAGTCCAGAGCTGAGAAGGAATCATCAAAGATGAGAATTTCAGGCTTACGGGCAAGAGCGCGGGCAATAGCCAATCTTTGTTTTTGCCCGCCTGAGAAGTTGGTTCCTCCTTGGGCCACTTCGGTATCCAGACCCTTGTCCTTGCTTTGGACAAAGTCTTTAGCTTGAGCCAACTCAAGAGCTTCCCAAATAGCGTCATCACTCAAGCGCCCTTGAGCGCTTTCACCGAATTCCATATTGGAACGGATGGTGCCGCTAAAGAGGACAGCCGTTTGAGGAATATAGCCCACCTTATTGTTGAGGTCATCGTGGCTGTAGTCTTGCACCTTGACACCATCGATCTTGATCCAACCCTCGGTGGCATCATAGAAACGTGGAATGAGATTGACCAAGGTTGATTTACCAGAACCGGTCGAACCGATAAAGGCAATCGTCTGTCCTTTTTCTGCCTTGAAAGAGACGTGCTCAATAACGGCTGCCGAATTCTTGCTGTAGCGGAAAGAAACATCGTGAACTTCCACTTCTCCTTTATGCCCGTTATCAGATTTGGACTCTTTCTTGAATGTAACAGATGATTTCAAAGCTAATACTTCATTAATCCGCTTAGCAGAAACCAAGGCTCTTGGCAGAATGATAAAAATAGCCACCATCATCATAAAGCCGATAACAACCTGCATGGCATAAGAAGAGAAAACTACCATGTCACTAAAAATGGAAATACGGTCTTTAACAGCCTTAGTAGCTTCTGCTACCATTTTCATGACCATAGGGCTAGTCTTGTCAACCTTGGGAATGGAAACATCCGAAAGCAAATGCGCCCCAATCCAATAAATCGCTAACGTCAAACCGCTGGAAACCATAGTCATCACAGGGTTCATCAAGGACATCAGCCGATAAACAAAGAGATTGAGCTTGGTCAAATTTTCATTTTCCTCACGGAATTTTTTATCTTGGTAAGCCTCGGCATTGTAAGCACGAACAACTCGAACACCTGTCAAAGATTCACGGGTCGTCGCATTAAGGTCATCGGTTAATCCCTGAACCTTACGTTGGCGGGGGAAAGCTACAAATAAGAGAACAGACAAGAGAATGAAAACAATTAAAACAGCCACACCGACAGCCTTGGTCCAATCACCGCTCTTCCCCCAAATTTTTGTCAGAGCCCAGACTGCCATAATTGGTCCCCGTGTGACCACTTGCATAGCCATGGTAATCATGATCTGCAGCTGGGTCAAGTCATTGGTTGTCCGTGTTAAGAGACTCGGAACAGAAAACTGCTTGATTTCAGCTTGCGAATAATCAGCTACTTGATTGAAAATATCTGAGCGCAGGCGAGTGGTAAAACTAGCAGCGGTTCTGGCTGCTAAAAAGCCAACACAGACAGCCATCAAAAAGCTGCCGAAGGAGAACATCAGCATCTTTGAACCAGGGTCCATGATGTCTGAGGTTGTCGTCCCTTTATTTTGCAGTAAGGTTGTGATTTTAGACATATACTCAGGTGTCTTCAAATCCATCCAAACTGCTAAACAGATAAAGATAGTCGACAGAACAATCATGCCCCATTCTTTAGCGCTTAAGCGTTTAAATATTTTGAACATATTCTTCCTACTTTTCTAAATTTGATTTCAGTTGCGTAAAAACCCGACGGGCAACTTCCATGTCTTGCTTATCAATACCATTCAGAACTTTCTCATGAATTTTGATTCGAAAAACCTTTAACTTCTCTGCCTTGTCCAAACCTAAATCAGTCAGAACGATTTGCTTGTAACGTTTGTCCTTTTGAGAAGGTTTGACTTGGATGAACCCATTCTTTTCCATCCGTTTAATGAGATTACTAGCGACAGACTTGGAAATCTCCAGCTTTTCCTCTATGTCCTTAATGAAAATTTCCTTGCCCCGATTTTCGAAAAGGTAAGAGACAGTGAATCCCTGAGGGCCAGCTAAGTGCTCTACCCCGTGAGCTTTTGCTAATTCCTGAACGCTAGTTTCCATAGAATTGATAAAGTTTCTGAAAGTATCAAAAGGATCTTTCATGAAAATACCTCGCTTTTCTTGAAAACAACTAGTTCTCGTGAGAATTATTATAGTCTCTTGGGTTAGCAAAGTCAAGCAATAAGTTTCTATGAAAACTATTCAGCAAACCATGACTGTTTATTTTTTTGGTTTGTTCGCTTTAATTTGAATGATAAAACAAAATACTCTTGAAATATTCGGCTTTTCATTGTAAACTTATGCTGGTTAGAAAAAATTATGGAGGTGTTTATGAAAAAACACATATTTTTAAAAAGTTCACTGCTTGCTTTGGTAGCTGGAGCCAGTTTCTTATCCATTCAGGTAGCGGCAGATCAAGTAGATGTCCAAGTTCTTGGCGTTAATGACTTTCACGGAGCCTTGGATACGACGGGGACGGCTTCTATGCCAGATGGACCTGTCAGGGATGCCGGCGGTGTTGCCCAGCTTGATGCTTATATGGATGATGCTCAGACGCAATTCCAAGCTGAGCATCCACAGGGTGACACGACTCGAGTACAAGCCGGTGATATGGTTGGAGCCAGTCCTGCCAATTCAGGTCTTCTGCAGGATGAACCAACTGTTAAAGCCTTTAATCAAATGGATGTCCAATTCGGAACTATTGGTAATCACGAATTTGATGAAGGTTTAGCTGAGTACAACCGAATCGTTCAGGGACAAGCACCGGAACCGGGTAAATTCGATCCTATTGTCGACCAATATTCAGCTGATGGCCAGCAAGAAGCTGCTAAACAGCAGATCCTAGCCGCCAATATCATTGACCAAAAGACGAATCAGATTCCCTTTGGCTGGCAGCCCTATGCTATCAAAACTATTCCTATTAATGGTAAAGAAGTCAAGATGGGCTATATTGGTATTGTCACGACTGAAATTCCCAATCTTGTCTTGAGGAAAAATCTCGAAGGCTACACTTTCCTAGATGAGGCCGAAACCATTGCCAAATATGCCAAGGAATTGAATGACCAAGGCGTCCATGCTATCGGTGTTCTGGCTCACGTCGCTGCTGACAATGATGCGGGTGAACTCGAAGGTGATGCTGTGCCGATCCTTAATAAGCTCAACCAAATTTATCCAGACAACAGTGTCGATATTTTCTTTGCCGGTCACAGTCACAAGTACGCTAATGGGGTGGTTGGCAGAACACGCGTCGTTCAGGCCACTTCCCAAGGTAAGGCTTTTGAAGATGTTCGCGGCGTCTTAGATACCGATACAGGTGATTTTACTGATATCCCAAGCGCTCAAATTATTCCTGTAGCACCAGGTAAGGCAGGTAGTCCTGACCTTCAAGCTATTGTTGACGATGCCAGCAGGCGAGTGAAAACTGTCACGCAGGCTAAAATCGGAACTGCTACATTTCCTCAAGCTATCACTCGGGAGACCAACCAAGATAAGGAAACAGCTGTTGGTGATTTGGTTACTCAAGGACAATTGACCATTGCTCGTAAAACCTATCCTGATGTTGATTTCGCTTTAACAAATAATGGTGGTGTTCGTTCAGATTTGATTGTTAATCCTGACAAATCTATCACTTGGGGAGCTGCCCAAGCCGTTCAGCCATTTGGTAATGTCTTACAAGTTGTTCAGCTGACAGGCCAACAGATTTATGACGCCCTTAACCAACAATATGACGAGCAACAACGCTATTTCTTTCAAATGGCTGGGCTTCACTATCTCTATACCGATAATCCTGCTGGGGGCAAGGAAACACCTTATAAAGTGGTCAAAGCTTATAAGGATGACGGCAGCGAAATTGATCCGAGTCAGACCTACAAGGTGGTCATCAACGACTTCCTCTATGGTGGTGGTGATGGTTTCTCTGTGTTGCGCAATGCTCCCCTGATCGGTGCGATTGATCCTGATACCGAAACCTTTGTCCAATACATCAAAGATCAAGAGGCTGCCGGTAAAACGGTTGATATACCGGAGATGAACCACAAGACCTATGTCACCGTTCAAACGGCCCATACCTATCAAGACCGACCTGATGGTCGTCATCTGCTGACTATAGAGACCTATGTCAATCGTCAAGGTCAGCCAGTCGGTCAAGCTATTATCAGCGACCAATTGATTAAAGAAAATCAGTCTGAAGCAAGAGCTCAACGAGAAACTCAAGCTCTACCAAGTGCTAGCTTTAACCTCACACCTCTCGCTGACAAGACAGGAAATCAGTCAACCGCTGCTCAAGCTAAACAAGTTAAGCGAACTGAGGCTAAGTCCTTGCCGGAAACGGGGACCGAGGAGAAATCAGCAACCGCCCTCAGCCTAGTCGGTCTGATCATGACATTTACAGTCTTCTTTACAGGAAAGAAAAAGGAAGAAAACTAGCCCTAGCTTAAGAATTTTTCTATGAAATGAAAAAAGCATGACATTTTCCCTTCGTTTGAGGAATGAGATGTCATGCTTTTTTTGTGATAGGTAAAACTAGATTTTCAAGCGGATAAATCAGATCCTTCTTATAGCATAAGAAAACCGAGAATGAGCCAAAGGCATTATGTCAATCGATACTAAGAAAAAATTAGATTCTAGCTTTACTGTAGGTGATGGCATCAGAACCGTTGACTAGTTTTTTCGCTTTAGCCTTGCGGCAAAAGGAAAAACAGCCAGCAGGGGTTCATTGGTGCTAAAATATCTAATGAACTGTGCGGAGGTGGGATAGAAGTCCATTTTTTATATAAATCGACTTCTGCCCATTCTCTCTTTGATCTCGAAAAGGGCTGAGAAATTATTTTATCTCAGCCCTTTTTGTCTGCCAACTGCAGTTGATAAAGGTTCCCTTAGGATTACCATTGGTAGTTGAAAACTATAGATGACTTCGTAAGCTTATTAAAGTTTCTCTTTATTTTTCATCTTTGCGTTTTTTACCAAATGCCAGTATGCTTCCTACAAATAGTGCCAGTAGGCCTACTAGTGAAGGCTGAGCCCCCTTATCACCAGTTTTAGGAAGTTCTTTAGCAGTCACGGCTGGTCCTTCAGCAATCGGAGTTTCAGCTTCAGCCTTAGCTGATTGAGCAAGCATTTCTGCTTTTTCCGAAATAGCTGGTTCATTCGGAACTTCTTTTTCTGGTAGGTTTGGAACATAGTTGATTGGTGTATCTTTAGTTGGATCCTCTGGGATTGGTGGAATATAACCCTTACTTGGATCGTTAGGGTCCACTGGTGTCAATGGCATGTTGGTGTTTGGGTTAATTGGTGTGTAGCCAGGAGTATACGGAATCACCGGATAATCTGGTTCTTCTGGCTGCTTTGGTTTAGTTGGATCTGTCGGATCATTCGGATAAGCATTAGCTGGGAAGTTTGGCACTGGCATGTTTGGTACGTAGCGGCCAAGTTTCGTGTACTTAACAACTTCTTCAGAATCCGGATCTTTCACTTGAACACCTGTCACTTCCGCAACTTTTGCTTTATCTGCGATAAAGCCAGCAATCACCGGCGAGGTAACGGCATCGAATATTGTATCAGTTGCCGTCCATTCATCAAATGTCACTTCACCAGTTACTAAGTTAACCTTAGCTTGGCGAGTGAAGGTCAATGTTTCTGATACTGGAGCAGACGCTTGTGACCCGTCTTTAGCGTAGACATACTTAACGGTCCGAGTAACTGTCTCAGTTCCCGATTGATCTTTAACATTATCTGGCCATACTGGGCTGCTAGGATCGTTCGGTTCTACTGGCTGACCTGGTACTGGCGGGTTAGATGGATCGAATGGTTCGATGCGTTCTCTGAGAATGATGGTAAAGATTTGGTCTGCAAGTTTATCTTTATCAAATACTTGATGGCCACCAAAGTCATCGCTAACAAGAGCGTAACCAGCCTTGAAGTAGTCCACAAGTGCGGAGGTATAGTCTGCTGATGGAATAGCTTCTTCTGACTTGCCAGTTTCCGTTAATTGTGATAATTGACGATCAGTCTCGGTTAGGAAGTTGATAACCGCTTTTTGATTATCTGCTTCGTAATTGATCGGGGTATCCTGTGTTGGATCTTCTGGCGTTGGTGGTATATAGCCTTTAGATGGATCGTTAGGATCTACCGGAGTCAAGGGTGTGTTGGTGTTTGGATCAACTGGTGTATAGCCGGGATTATGCGGAATCACCGGATAATCTGGATCGCTTGGCTGCTTTGGCTTAGTTGAATCTGTCGGATCGTTTGGATATGGATTATCCGGGAAGTTTGGTACTGGCATGTTTGGTATGTAGTGACCAAGAACTTTATAGATAACCACATGACTGTCATCTGCAGAGTTTTGTGTCAAACCCGTTTTTTCAGCGATTGCTGCCTTATCTGCGATGTAACCAGCAATAACCGGTGAGGTAACGGCATCAAAGGTTGTATCACCATCTACTGCTGTCCATGCTTCATCAATAATAACACCTGTCACCAAATTAACTTTAGCTGTATGTTCAAATCTTACTGCATCAGTCACATCCACACTGGCTTGAGAACCATCTTCGAATCTATACCTGATGATACGATGAATGTCCTTAGTTGTTTGGAAATCGCGTACAGATTCCGGCCAATTTGGATTTGGCTTGTTTGGCTCTGGCTGATCTACCGGTTGACCAGGATTAAATGGAATGTTTGGTCCGATTGGTTCGAGACGCTCTTTAAGAACTACAGTGAAGGTCTGATCGCGATTTGAATCGGTATCGAATGTCTTAGTGCCTTTGAAATCATCGCTCACAACAGCATAACCAGCATTAAGATAGCCATCTAATACTCTTTGATAACCAGTCGCAGGAATAGTTAAGCCTGTTTCACCTGTTTCATCAATTGATGTCATCGGAGTGCGTGTAGTACTATCTTGATTTTCCTGTACAAAATCAATCACTGCTTTTTGAATATCCGCAAGATAGTTTACAGGGGTATCTTTAGTCGGATCTATTGGTGCCGGCGGGATATAGCCCTGAGTAGGATTACCTGGAACTACCGGTTGCAATGGATTGCCTTCTGGATCGTAAGGTGTGTATCCTGGCTTGATTGGAATCACAGGATAGTTGGGATTACCAGGTTGTTCTGGTTGGGTTGGATCGTCAGGATCATTCGGATAAGGATTGTCTGGGAAGTTTGGCACTGGTACGTTTGGTACGTAGTGACCAAGTTTCGTGTACTTAACAATTTCTTCAGAATCGGTATCCGTAGCCTGAACGCCTGTCTTAGCTGGAACTTCTTTACGATCTGTGATGTAACCATTTATAACTGGGGAGGTCTTCGCATCAAAGGTTGTATCGGTTGCCATCCATTTATCAAATGTCACTTCACCAGTTACTAAGTTGACCTTAGCTTGACGTGTGAATACCAACGTTTCTGATACTGCAGCAGATGCTTGTGAACCATCTGCTGCATAGACGTAACGGATGGTACGTGTAACTGCTTCAGTACCTTGTTGATTTTCAACCGTACTTGGCCACTTTGGACTGTTAGGATCGTTTGGATTTACGGGCTGATCTGGTACTGGTGGATTTGCTGGATCGAATGGTTCGATACGTTCACGAAGAACAACTGTAAAGGTTTGGTCTACCAGCTGATTTTTGTCAAATACTTGATGGCCACCGAAGTCATCGCTAACAAGAGCGTAACCTGTTTTGAGGTAGCCCGCAAGTGTGACGGTATAGTCTGTTGACGGAATTGCTTCTTCTGACTTACCAGCTTCCGTTAATTGTGATAGTTGACGATTAGTCTCGGTTACGAAGTTGATAATGGCTTTTTGAGTATCTGCTTCGTAATTGATCGGGGTATCTTCCGTTGGATCCTCTGGGATTGGTGGAATATAACCCTTACTTGGCTCGTTAGGGTCCACCGGAGTCAAGGGCGTGTTGGTGTTTGGATCAATTGGTGTGTAACCAGGATTATGCGGAATCACTGGGTAATCTGGATCACCTGGCTGCTTTGGCTTAGTTGGATCTGTCGGATCATTCGGATAAGGATTGTCTGGGAAGTTTGGCACTGGAATATTTGGGACGTAGCGACCAAGTTTCGTGTACTTAACATTTTCTTCAGAATCCGGATCTATCGCTCGAACACCTGTCTTAGCTGGAACTTCTTTACGATCTGCAATGTAGCCATTTACAGCTGGAGAGGTCTTAGCGTCAAAGGTTGTATCAGTTGCCGTCCATTCGCCAAATGCCACTTCACCAGTTACTAAGTTAACCTTAGCTTGACGTGTGAAGGTCAAGGTTTCTGACACTGGGGCAGATGCTTGTGACCCATCTGCTGCGTAGACGTAACGGATGATACGTGTAACTGTTTCAGTACCTTTTTGGTCCTTAACATTATCTGGCCATCTTGGACTGTTAGGATCATTTGGATCAACTGGTTGCCCTGGAACTGGTGGATTTGCTGGATCGAATGGTTCGATACGTTCCTTAAGAACAACTGTAAAGGTTTGGTCTACCAGCTGATTTTTATCAAATACTTGATAGCCTCTGAAGTCATCGCTAACAAGAGCGTAGCCTGCTTTGAGGTAGCCCACAAGTGCGGCAGTATAGTTCGCTGATGGAATAGCTTCTTCTGACTTGCCAGCTTCCGTTAATTGTGATAGTTGACGGCCCGTTTCGGTTACGAAGTTGATAATAGCTTTTTGATCATCTTTTTCGTAATTGATCGGGGTATCTTCCGTTGGATCCTCTGGGATTGGTGGAATATAGCCCTTACTTGGATCGTTAGGGTCCACCGGAGTCAATGGGGTTCCATTTGGATCTTTTGGGGTCATTCCTGGTACGTCTGGAATGACTGGGTAATCTGGATCACCTGGCTGTTTTGGTTTAGTTGAATCTGTCGGATCATTCGGATAAGGATTGTCTGGGAAATTTAGCACTGGAATATTTGGGACGTAGCGACCAAGTTTCGTGTACTTAACAATTTCTTCAGAATCGGCATCCGTAGCCTGAACACCTGTCTTAGCTGGAACTTCTTTACGGTCTGTGATGTAGCTATTTATAACTGGGGAGACAACAACATCAAAGGTTGTATCGGTTGCTGTCCATTCGCCAAATGCCACTTCACCAGTTACTAAGTTAACCTTAGCTTGACGTGTGAAGGTCAAGGTTTCTGACACTGGGGCAGATGCTTGTGACCCATCTGCTGCGTAGACGTAACGGATGATACGTGTAACTGTTTCAGTACCTTTTTGGTCCTTAACATTATCTGGCCATCTTGGGCTGTTAGGATCATTTGGATCAACTGGTTGTTCTGGAACTGGTGGATTTGCTGGATCGAATGGTTCAATACGTTCCTTGAGAACAACTGTAAATTCTTGATCAGTATCGAAGTCAGTATCAAACGTTTTACCACCTGTAAAGTTATCACTCTTAACAGAGTAACCAGCTTTGAGGTAATCATTCAATGTTGTCTTATAATCGACCGTTGGAATCGCATCTCCGTTATTACCAGACTCTGAAACAGTAGTCATAGCAACTGTTGGCTCCGTATCATTCACAAACTTAATGTTCGCTTTTTGTTTAGCGACGATAAGTTGGTAAGTACCAGATGCTGACAAGTCATGAATATCTTTATCAAGAAGTTTAACTGTTTTAGGCGTTGCTTCATCATAACCTATGTCTTCGGTTTTACCATTATATTGAGTTGCCGAATTATCAGTTACTGAAACTTTAACCGTATAAGTACCTTCTGTCGTCGGTGCGGTAAAGTCACCGAGTGCCCCAGCGTAAACTACGGATCCACTAGCATCAGTAACTTCAACTGTTTGTGAGCGATAACCAGAATTATCCTGATCAGCAATTGTCACGTTTGCAGCTGGACTATAAGTAACACCTGGGTTAACCGCTACAACTGGATTAATTGGTGTAACACTCGGAGCTACAGAATATCCGTAATTAACAGTATAGTCCATGCTACCAAGAACATAACCGGTCATAGTATTTCCGTAAGTCACTCGGATAGTTGCAGTGTTATTTGTTCCTGTGCTAGCAATCGGTGTTAAGATTTCCATCTTCTGAACAAAGTCGTGGAATGGTTTGATCGCAACAAGAGTACTATTTTCAGCTTTATAGAAATTGCGGTTAGAGAATACATTCCCATTCTTCATCAAGTAATCAAGCGGTTCTTCACCATAACTAGTTCCCATCCACGTACGGAAGCGAATCAGCTTCTTTAATTCATCTTCTGTGAAGGTTTCGCCTTCATTCTTCACACCAGACAAGCCTTTAACCACTACGTGAGCAAAGTTAACCGCATTGTTATCGTCTGACATCGCTGTACCCGTACTGTCGGTAGCGACAACAGTTACCCCATTAACCATTGCACCTTCACGTCCACCAGCTAGTAATCCGCCAATAGTACCAGTTATAATACCAGTTGCAGGATCGAAGGTAACATCAGCACTTCCGCCTAATTGAGATTGCAACGTTCCATTGACTTGGTTAACAATGTTATTTCCACCAAACGCAACCGCCCGGCTATATATTTGGTCAATTGTTACGCCGCCCGTTGCCTTGGGATTTCCATCGACGATTGCACGAACATTTGAATCTTTAGTCAAGGTCAAACCTATCGGTAAGAAATAGATGGCCGGTTGGATAGTTGGCCCTTGATCCATTGCATAATCTTGCAACCAAAGGTTTACAGAGTCCTTAGCCGCCGCATCGTCTGCTACTCCCCCTGCTGCCATATCGCGTGCCGCTTGTTCAGTTTTACCTTGTGCCACATTGATGGTTAACCCTGTTCCAGTAAGCGATGTTGTATTGACAAGAACCCGGAAACCAACACCAGTTGGGTTAGTAATCGAAGCATTTGGGTTGGTTGTGGATGAAATCACATCAGAAACTAATACTGGGGAATTCGTATACTTGCGATCACCATCAGTACTTGTATAAGCATCTGTGCCACTTGGATAATGTAAACCTGTAGAACCTGTATCAGTCCAGGAATAGTAGGAACCAACAGTTGTATTATCATCTGTACTTACCATAACAGCTGCATACGGATCCGTAATCATGTTCCCACGCAAGTAAATTTGATACTCAATGGTATAGCTTCCATCAGGATTTCGGTTATAGTTATGAAGGTAAACCGCACGAATTAGTTTGTTAGCTGTATTTGAATTTGTAACTTGAAGTGCAATATCTTTTGTATGCAGGTGCGGTGCATAAATTGGCGGGGTTTCACCAGTTCCTTCTGCCATAAATACTGTAACTGGGCTTGCTGATGTCACTGGAGTACTGCCAAGTTTGCCGCTCACTTGGTTAACTTCTTTATCGTTTAACAAGCCTGCACGATACGCTGAGCGAAGATCACTAACCTGAGTATCTGTTGCTAAACCTTGCCGCTTCATATCTTCAAGCGCTGCAGCAAATGCTGATGGCATCTCTGGAGATTGCGATTGCCGTTCAGAGATAATGTTAGATGAGACTAATGGCATCGCTGAAACAGTTTGATTATTAATTTGGCTAGCTGCCGATCTTTCATTACCTCCAAGTTCTGAATTAGCACCAGATGCTGAAACTGCACTAGTTGAGGATTCAGAAGTTTGTACATCTGATGGAGTGCTAATTTGTGAAGCCGCAGTTGGTGTAAGATCCACAGTACTTGTTGCCGGACTTACAGGAGTAGCCTCGTTCTGATTAGTCACAGGAGTCCCAGTTGCTCGAGCAACTTCTGTTTTAGGTGCAGCTGCTTCGGTAGAATTCGCAGTTTCTGCCGAAGTTGCTGCTACAGTATTATCTAAAGTTGGCGATACTTGTGTATCTGCCTGCTGAGTAATTGCCGCTATTGAAGCAGGCGGCTCTGATGCCGGAGACACTGCCCCATCCGCATACACTTGGTCAGCCTGAACACCAAACATTAATGCAGTACCAAGTAAAACCGATGCTGCACCAAAATGGTATTTACGAATTGAAAAACGCTGATAGAGTCCATACCAAGTAAAACTCCTTCTAGAGCGTCTGGCTTTAGAAATTTTCATATTAGATACCTCTCTCTCCCCAAAGGCGTATTTCATTTATTTATGGCCATGTTGGGATTTTCATTGTAATATAAACCATTTTATATTTCAATAATTTTCTAATTTTTCTTAATTTTTTAATCTGCGATTAAGATATAAGGTCAAAAATGCACTTCTCTCCCTGTTTTTCTCTTATATCTTACTTTTGGCTTAAATTGTTTTATACTTCAAAGTATATCATTTTAAAGTATTTGCTCATTTTCTGATGGAAGAACATCAGTGACATTTAGTTATCATTTTGGGTGTTCTTATATTCTGTCTCCGTTCCAAATAGAATTTTTTACCACGACATAATTAACACGTGTCAAACTTTTAAGATCACGTCCGCCAGCATAAGAAATTGAACTCTGCAAATCTTGTTCCATTTCGGCTAAGGTATCTTTGAGATAGCCCTTAGTTGGAAGGAGAATTTTCTTACCCTCAATGTTTTTGCGCTCACCCTTTTGGTATTCCGAAGCCGACCCATAATATTCTTTGAACGTTTCTCCGTCCACTTCTACCAATTTCCCGGGACTTTCGATATGACCGGCAAACAGCGATCCGATCATAACCATTGTTGCTCCGAAGCGAATTGACTTAGCGATATCACCATGCGTGCGGATTCCGCCATCAGCTATAATAGGCTTACGAGCAGCTTTTGCGCACCAACGAAGGGCGGCCAACTGCCAGCCACCTGTTCCAAATCCCGTTTTAACTTTTGTAATACAGACCTTTCCAGGACCAATACCAACTTTAGTAGCATCGGCACCAGCATTTTCCAATTCACGCACAGCTTCAGGAGTACCAACATTCCCTGCGATAACAAACGTATCCGGTAATTCAGTCTTGATGTGCCGAATCATCCTAATCACACTGTCAGCATGACCGTGGGCAATATCAATAGTAATGAACTCAGGGACATTATCTTTTAAGCTTGTCACGAAATCATATTCAGAATCCTTAACCCCAATTGATATTGAGGCGATGAGGCCTTGCTCATGCATGCGTGCGATAAAAGGTTTACGTGACGCTTCATCAAAACGATGCATAATATAGAAATACCCTTCTTTAGCTAGCAATTCAGCAACGTCTGCATCAATAATTGTTTGCATATTCGCGGGAACGACCGGTAATTTAAAACTATAACGACCTAAAGTTACTGCTGTATCAACCTCCGACCGGCTATCAATAGTACACTTATTGGGAATCAGCTGAATGTCTTCATAATCAAAAACTGGGAAATCATTAAGCATAAAAAATCCTCTTTCAGCCATGAACACTGATAGAGGATTTTCTGTGTATCAGAAAAGTCATCTTCAGCCTCTGGCATTAATATGATGACCTTCCTATAACTCTGAAAACTAGCACTGTTATCAGAGCATCGCTAGGTAAATTCTTACCTTTCCGCGATTATATTATAATAATATATTGATTTTGTCCAAAAAGATAACTATATTAAAATATAATGTTCGGTTTTTACACTTTACAATCCATTTTATACCAAAATGCAAAGCAATAAAACAGCTGTCACTAATGATTTATAGAGAAATTTGCTTAATTAAAAGAATTGCTCCATCAACACGCCAACGCGCATCGTAAGTTCGCTTTAAAAATTGAAAAGCCCCTTTTCTATTGTAGTGGTCTTATTAAAACCTGTCAGCTCTTATCTGCGACAAGAACAGCACTTGGCGTGGTGTAGTCTTTAAAAGGCATGTTCTACAAATAGGACAAGTTTTCGAAGACATACCAATTTGAAATGAACAAACAAGGCCTTATATAACATATTTATCTATAAACTCACCGATCAACTTATTTACAATTTCCGCTTGATCGGTATTGGAATTATGCCCGGCATGATCAATCCATTCAACAGGTTTATTAGTACATTTCTCATATTTCTTTAAACATCGTATACAAGAGCCTGCCCGATCCTCTTTCCCGCATATTATCATATGCGGACATTTTATTTCATAGGGCAAATCTTTTTCTACTGCTTTTGCTATCATTTTATAGCCATGTCCTGAAAGATGAGAATATCTTTTCTGATCTCCATCGTAAACCATCATCATGTCAAGCATCAATTTTCTTCCATATTCAGTTGTCGAAGCGCCTTTTGGTCCTGCTTTTAAAAGAGCTTTCCAAGGATATATTTTATAAATCGGCTCCACTATTTTTAATAGCCATAATTCTATAGCTGTATAGTATTTTCTTTGAAGAGGCGGGGTATCAATCATAACAAGTCCCTTAAGCTTATCCGGGAACAGCTCCGCATAAACCTGACCTAAATAGCCTCCCATTGACTGACCGATTAAAACAGGTTTTTCAATCCCCTCTTTTATCAATATTTCATCTAACCATTTTGCCTTATCAAACAAGTCAAAATCGAGTTTAAAAGGATAGGATGAAGCATGACCCGGAGCATCCCAAACCAATAGTCTGAACTTATCCTTAAAATAATTTATCTGCTTCTCAAATAATCTATGGTCAGCAGTCAGTCCGGGTAAAAATATAAGGGCCGTTTTTTTAGTTTTATCAAAATCATTTATCCAATAATGAATTGTTCCTGATGAAGTTTCATATTTTTTTCTAAGCATCATTACCTCCTTACAAATTCAAATTTATTAGTTATTTCTATTTGATCATTATATGTTTTTCTATTTCCTTCTTTTTTACGATTGCCCAGCGAGAGATCTTCAATTTTCTTCTCCAGTGGTACCTCTAAAAGCCGACAAAGCTTGTCCGCTTCTTGCGAACAGTCTTTTTTTCTAGATTTAACCGCAAAAGCAATGACATCTTTGACTTTCATATTAGGATAAAACATGGCTTCTGACGGCATATAACCGATATGTTTGAGATTTTTTACAAAGTCCCATATTTACCGCCAAAGAGCGTCATCTCGCCGCCGCTTGGCTTAATCAGTCCCAGCAAACAGCGAATAGTCGTTGACTTGCCGGCACCATTGGAACCCAGAAAACCAAAGATTTCCCTCTTCTCAACAGACAGCTAAACATCTTCTGCACCCATGCGTCTGCTATAGTATTTGCGCAAATGCTTGATATCAATAACAGCTTCTATATGATTACTTCCTTTCCTTAAATAGAAGTGTTCAAGAATTCCAATAATAGTTGATTATACTTATCAGGCTTGAGCATATTAGACGGATCAAAGGAATCTTCAATAACTTTAATTTGGCTGGATGGCATAACTTGATGAATTCTCTTCATATAGTCGATCAAAAGATTATAACGGCCCCCCACCAACAACAAGATAGGTATTTTTAACTGACCAATCTTCTCAGTATAATTAATTTGGTTAATAGCCCTGCGCTGTAAAACCACTTCCCGACTGCGTAGGTTTCCCATAATGGTCTCCATATAACTTTGTGCTTCTGGAAATCCCTTATACTGTGATTTTACCGACCATTTAAGAAGACCGCGACAATAATAGAGCCATAAACTAGCACTTATAGCCATTTTATTAAGAAATTCCTTGATGTTATGAATAGTCGTATCAGAAAATGTATCAGTTAAAACCAATCCTTTAACATAATTTGGATAGTTGACTGCAATATGCTGACAGACAATCCCACCATATGACGTTCCACAAAATACTGCCTCTTTAATGTTAAGTTCATCCAGTAAAGCGATCACAGCAGCAGCCTGCTTTTCAATCACTTGCTTAACAGGGACTTTTAAAATAGAGGATTTTCCGTTTCCCAATAAATCAGGGCAAATTACTCTATATTGATGCTGAAAAGCTAGAATTTGCTGTAAAAACATTCGTCCATCGCAGCCAAGACCATGTAAAAAAACTAGGGCGATACCTTCCCCAGTATCACTGTAATACATCTCGTCATTATTTAATTTCATTAATTTTATCTCTGACATAATATTCCACTTGTCACTTTCTTTGATTCTTATAATCATCCAACAATTTATTTAGCTTCTTGCTGTCAATGTTACGCTTGATTTTGTTGGCAATAAAAATAGTCAAGTATTCCAGCATCACATAGATGACAAAACAAGCAGCTGCTAGAAGATTGCCATCAAACCAGCTCAGCCATTGCCCAACAAGGCCATAGAGGCAGGAACAAACAATTAAGCCTAATAACTCTCTTCTCGCTAATCTATCGGCTTCATCAAAATTTTTAAACAGGAAAACCTGAATCTGAGTGATAACATAAGCCGCAATAACCATTTCGATTAAATAATAGATATTGGCTGTTGTTCTTCCTTGCAAAAGCTGGTAGACAGCATAGAAAAAATAAACACAAAAGCAATAGATGGCTGTCTTATATTCATTGGCAATTTCCTGACTTAAGAAACGTTCCCACCACTTAGTCTTCATCTTTAATTCCCTCCTGCAAGACCTGTCTGAGTTTATTGGCGTATTTACGTGAGATAAGGACACGTTCACCATTGTCCAGAGTGGCTTCGATTCGGCCATAAGCCTGACTTTTGAAGGACTGAATCTGGTAGATATTGACCACCATAGCCTTGGTACAGCGAAAGAAGCCCTTAAAAGCATAATTGCTGACTAAGTCTTTGAGAGTGCAGGCGACTTGGTAGACTTTTTTTTGCGTGTAGGCAAAAGTCTTACCGTCAATACTCTCAAAATACAGGATATCATCCAAGGCGAGATAGCGCTCACCTTGCTCATTTCTGCCAAGGATTTTCTCCTGCCCTTGGGTGACTAAGTTACTGATAGCCTGAATAGTCGGAGTCATTGTTCGATAACGTACGATAACTTCTTCTTGGCCATCGGAAATGTGTTCTAATCGTAACTTCACTGCTTTTCTCCTTTGCGGTCATTATAACAGAAATTTGGGAGTGCAACTCCCTCTTTTAATTAAGGTGCAAAAATCTCATTCAAGATGCAATCGTTCTTCTTTTGCCGCTGTTTTTACCGTAATGACAGCCAGAAACAGGAGCCCGCTCATTTAAAACTAGCTAGAAAAAATCACTCCTACTTATTTGTTCTACAACTGCTAGCCACTAATACTCACAGAAAAGCAAGGAACAGCCAAGGCGATGAAGTGCAGGCAGCACAAAAGGTTTGGATAGATTGTAAGGACCAAATTTAATCACTACTTTAAAGTATTTTATGGTATAATTAAGGTAGGTAAGCGCTTTCCCTATAAAAATAAATGAGCTGGAGAATTCTTTCCATTTCTGTCATTAAAAAATTATTGAATCATTTTAGTCCGTCAGAGACCTGGATAGCTGCCCTCTTGCTTAATAACCACTCCTGTCATATTAATGATGCTCCCCCAACTATTACTCTAATGACATTTAGCGAGGAAGCTATTATGAAAAAATTTTTTAAATCTAAAATTGGTCGTTTTATTCTAGGGATTTTAGGGATATCACTGATAGCTCTGCTATCTACGGTGGGCTATGCTGTCTTAGTCTCCTGGCGTGAAGACAATACGTCAGACTACTACAGGGCTCTTATTAATAAGCACGCGCCTTATACTGAAGCAGAAATTGACTATATGGCTGCCGTCCGAAAATATCAAGATCCTCTCTTCTTTATTTTTAAAGAAAATAGTTATCGCAAGGCCATGAATTCTTCCACAGGAACCTCAACTAAGGAGCAGCAACAAAGCTCCCTGATTGACTGGGCTGATACCTATCAGAAAACCAAACCGCAAGAGCTAAAGGCCAATGAGTCTTGGCTCCCAGGCACTGATGTTGCTGTCCCGATTCCTAAGCAATGGCAACAAACTTATAAAGATCGACAGGCCCCTATTGATTTTGGCGGTAAATACGGTCTGATTCTCAATAGCAAAGACAATTCGGGCGCTTTCATCTTTTTTGAAATTGCGGCTTTTGGCGGACAATATAAGACTGCAGGAGATTATGCTGCTTCAAAGGAGGCTAAGCGGTTTGCGAAAATAGATAAGTCCCAGTACGATTTTGCCCATGAACTAGAGAGACAAGAGGACATACAATTTAACAGAAATTTAGACAATGTTGGGAATGCCCTTAATCTGACGCATGGAACTATTACTTATGATTCTCTGACACTTCGTGGCCGAACTGTCTATATCTACCAGCAAACGATGTCTTATGCTGACGGTGATGTTATTGAGGCTATCTATCTCTTTAAAGTAGGCTACAATATTGTCACTGCTAATGTCTACTATCCTGCAAAAGATAAGGATAAATTTGAAAATGCTATAGAAAAGTCTATCGCCCAAGCTCATACTTTTAAATTAGACTATATGAGAAAAAACGAACCGAGTCACCACGGTATTACCAAACAAGAAGAAAGGGAAAAGCAAAGCCAAAAATAATGAAGGCCTTTGTCCCATTTCGTTAATGATTCTCTCTCTTTCCTTATTGACCATATCACAGATGGTATAGAGACAGCATTTTGAAAAGCCAGACGGAATTTCTAATGCCGCAGTGATCATCCTTCCTTAGTCTCTTATTTATCGCAAAAATCTCTGGACAGCTTGCACTCCTATAAGTATTGATATTACCAATGCTCATAGGAGTTTTTATCGAGCAGTCTTAAAAAAGAAAATAGATCGAAGAATTGTGTCCAAAACGGACTTTTCTCTTCAATCTATTTTTTAAGATCTCTCCAGTTTCTTTATTAGCATATTACCGTAGGCTCTTTCTCAGATTCGAATTGACCTTTGTCAACAGTAAGCTCTAGGAAAATGGATTGGTAATATAGTCATCACTACCATTTATAACGCTCTTATCTGGTCGTATTCTTTTGTTCCGGCAGATATAAAGATAGTTGGGACTGTAGTATTGTTCCTAATTTCAGAGCACCAGTAAAAACCATCATAATAAGGAATATAATATCCAGCAAAATAAGGTCCGGCTGCTGAGCATCAATAAATTGGTCAATAGACCTAAAAACCTCATAGAGAACTATTTCAAAGTCATATCTTATTAAGTGGCCTTGGACAAAATTGACCAAATCTAAACATCTTCAACGATACCTATTGTAATGGTCATCACAAACTCTTATTTTAATGAAAAGTAGACTAACAGGAGAAAAACTACCGAAATCACAATCAATATTCCCTTTATCTTATTCAAAATGGCAAGGTATTCTCGCAAAAAGGCGCTGGGAATATAGTAACCGGCCGTTTTAGCTCCAACCCCCTCACCATCCATGTGGAGCCGTCTAGCGTACAGGGTCGCACGAAAGACATGGTAGTTATTACTGACAAAGAGGTATTTAGGATTTTCCTTTTGCCCTCTTGTAAGTTCTTGCGAAAATTTTAAATTTTCATAAGTTGAAGTCGATTGCTCTTCTAATATGATACGGTCTTCTTTAATCCCTTTCGCTATTAGATAATCAGCAATTGCTCTCGCCTCAGAAATTATTTCATCACGTCCTTGTCCCCCGCTGGCAATGATGCGAACATCGTCCTTGGTCGCTGCACGATAAGCCCCTATTGCTTTATCTATCCTTGAAGCCAATAATGGAGGAACCTTATCCCCCTCTATCAAGCCCGACCCATGAATAATGATATAATCGTAATCTTTATTCTTAGGTAAAGTCAAATACAAAATAGAGTAAGCCAAGAAAGCAAAAAAGATAAAGAGAAAAACAATAAAGAAGAAACTAAGGATAATATAACTATATTGAGCAATATAGCCCTGCATACTATTTTGAACATAGAGCCTAAACCAATAGCGCACATATAAGATCGTCATCGCTAAATAAAATAAAATCCCTATTCCAAAGAAAATAGACAAACTATTGGCTAGGCTTTTGCGCTCTTTTCTCAAAATAAGGATACCATTGATAATCATGTAAGTCGCAAATATCATCAAACTGACTGGGATAAAGCCATATACAAACAAGATAAAAAGGCCATGAATCGTTTCCCACTGGCGTTCGTAGGCAAAATAAGCAAAACTGAGAAATAACAAGCCTAATGAAAATAAAAACAAGAAGGCATTTGATAACTTTCGCCGATCTATTTTAAACGAAATGATAAACCAAATGACAACAACTGCAGTCAGCGCATACAAGGTCATAGTTTCCCCTTATCTTTTTCTTGCATAAAATTGAATATGTATAACTACTAAAAGAATTATACCATAAACGCCTGATGGTTATTACAAAAATCAGAGTTCCTAACCATCATGTTTTAGAGTAACTATCAGGACACATTAAGATAATAATAGTCTTTGAACATCGAAACGATAGACGCTGTCATGCAATTCGCCTACGATGCTGTAAATTTAAAGGGAAGTACAGAAAAATTGATGCTCGAAAAGCCAATTTCGTAGTAGCCCCTCTGCAAAGTTGATTAAGGTTGGACGCTATCACAAAGTGATAGGTACTGCCAATTGACCACTGTAACTCACTTTTCCTGAGTCTTTAGTAACTCTATTACGTTAAGTTCCTTAAATAACACACAGACCTCTAAAGATTTCCTCAACCTTTGGATCACTCAATGGCCTAGTTTGCACCTGTCTATGTTTCTGTGAAAATTGATAAGCTTTCTCAGGACTTGCTATCCCTCGCCAAATGGCCTAATTTTCTGCTCGTTTTCTTAGTATCCTTTGTACCCGAATTTTAGCTTCCCTTTAAAATACAATACATGAACTTGAGCAAGAAAAAGGCTCGGAAAAAGATATTCCGAGCCTAATCTATTGAAAAATATCGATCGTGCATTAGATCACAGTGAGATCTTTGCCATACGTGTTGGACTAAACAATCCCTTGAGCAGACATTGCTTCAGCGACTTTGAGGAAGCCAGCGATATTAGCACCAACAACGAGATTGCCTTCATGACCGAATTCTTTAGCTGCTGCTGCTGAATTTTCGTAGATACCTTTCATGATGTCATAGAGTTTAGAGTCAACTTCTTCAAATGACCATGATGTCCGTTGGCTATTTTGTGCCATTTCAAGTGCTGATACAGCAACACCACCAGCATTGGCAGCCTTAGCAGGGCCAAAGGCTACACCTGCTTTAAGGAAGACATCAATAGCGCCAAGCGTTGACGGCATATTTGCCCCTTCAGAAACGGCGATAACACCATTCTTCACAAGCGTTTCAGCGTCTGTCTCACTCAATTCATTTTGAGTAGCACATGGGAAGGCCAAATCCGCTTTTATAGACCAAACAGTCTTGTCACCACCAGCTGGTGTGAACGTGGCATTTGGACGAGCATCAGCGTATTTAACGATACGTTCACGCTTAACTTCCTTGATTTCTTTCAAGAGAGCCACATCAATACCATCCGGATCATAGACGAAACCTGATGAGTCAGAAACAGTCACAGCCTTAGCACCGAGAGCTTCCAATTTTTCACAGGCGTAAATAGCAACATTACCGGCACCTGAGACAAGAGCTTTTTTACCCTTGAAGGTTTCACCGCGATCCTTGAGCATTTGTTCAGCAAAGTAAACAGCTCCATAACCAGTTGCTTCTGTACGAGCGAGTGATCCACCCCATTGCAGGCCTTTACCAGTAAGAACGCCAGTATATTCATTGCGAAGGCGCTTGTATTGACCGTAGAGGTAGCCAATTTCACGTCCACCAACACCGATATCACCGGCAGGAACATCAGTATCTGCACCGATGTGTTTGCTCAATTCAGTCATGAAGCTTTGACAGAAGCGCATGATTTCATTGTCAGACTTACCTTTAGGATCAAAATTTGATCCCCCCTTACCGCCTCCGATAGGCTGACCAGTTAGCGAATTTTTAAAGATTTGTTCAAATCCGAGGAACTTGATAATGGATTGGTTCACCGATGGATGGAAACGCAAGCCGCCCTTATAAGGACCAATGGCAGATGAGAATTGCACGCGGAAACCACGGTTTACTTGAACCTTTCCTTGGTCATCAACCCATGGGACACGGAAAGACACGATACGTTCAGGTTCAACCAAACGTTCTAAAAGGTTTTCTTCAATATATTTAGGATACTTATCAAAGACAGGCACCAAAGATTGGAAAACTTCTTCTACCGCTTGCAAGAATTCCGGCTCATGGCTATTTTGCTTTTTTACCTTTTCGAAGACACTATCAACGTACTGCTTACCTGTTGTCATAATTATAAATCCTCCAATACGATTTAATTCGTAAATCTATTTACGTGTGCTATTATACAAATTTTCAGAATATTTTGTCAAGGCCTTTGTGCAATTTTTTTAATTTTTTTCGATTTTTATGTTAGATTTTATAACACGACTCTCAGGCTGCTCCCCTTCTTATCTGGTGGAAAATTAAATCTCAAAAGGGATGATCACTATCTCTAAGTGACTTCTAGCTAAATTTCAAGGAAATCCTTTTTATATCTGATGAATTATAGAGGAGCATTCAAAACGATGCAAAGTTTTGATACTTTAAAATACTTAAAAACGATCTCTCGCCCCATCATATAAATCTTGTAAGATGTCAATCAGCACCTTGACACTAGTGATACGATTATCCTCATGTGTCACTAAGACAAAGTCAAACTGCTCTGGACAATCAAATGGTACCCAAGCAAACTGTCCCGAGTAATCATTGAGGAAACCTGGCGAGAGGCAAATGGCTTTGCCACTTGCGACTTGGATCAGAGTAAAATCATGCGTCGGACTGTTATAGTAATGAATAGGAACACTTGATAAGACGCGCTGCTGGACTTGGCGAAGTTTTGACGATGAACCTCCGTTTACCAGCAAAGTACGGTGGGCCAAGTCATCAGCTGTGATGATTTCTTTCTGAGCGAGCAGATCTGAATTTTGGCACAAGAGATAGATGTGACTTATAAAAAGTGGATGAAGGCTGACGCCAGCTAACTTTTCAGCCTCTTCCCTTGGCAGCAAAATCATGTCCAGCTCTCTGCGCATGAAGGAACTGACGAAATCATCGGGTGACTGAATCTTTGGCACAATCTGCACCGATGGTTGTTTTTTCTCAAAGATTTTGATAGCCTCAGGCAGATAATAGAGGGATGTTCGGGTTGAAAATCCAATTTTAATCGAATCCTTGTAGCGTTCCCCCATATTTTGTGCCTGCTCAATGGCAAACTGCAGCTCCCTCGAAATGCGCTGCAGCGACACAACCAATTCTTCTCCAGCAGGCGTCAGACGAATGCTTTTTCCAATACGATCAAAAATTGCAAAGCCGACTTCTTCTTCAATAACCTTGATTTGGTAGGATAAGGATGGCTGAGAAATGTAGAGATTTTCAGCAGCACGGCTCAAATTCAGGGTTTTAGCCGTTTCAATCAGGTAAGTCATTTGTTTGGTATTCATAATTAAAATAGGCTATTAAGCGAACGTGGCTAAGATAGAAAACTAACCGAAGATACTTGCATCTCAGTGATAAATAACTTTTAACTCACTTCACACACAGCCTGTGTTTAGCTCCTTTCTTTTCCTTATAAAATAATTTTATTAATAATCAAAAATAAGTATTGGATAATTTGATTATAAGGGTTTATACTGAATTCATCAACCAAAAGGAGGTAATGCTTGTGACAGATGATGAAATCTTGAAAAATCTTTACCGCCAAATCAATCAAGCTATGGTGACCAAGGATATTAATATGCTTGAAAAGCTGTTGGAACCAGGTACCTTACTGATTCACATGACAGGTTATCGTCAGCCGGTGAGCGAGTGGCTGGACCAGATCGCTTCAGGGGAGATGACCTACTACTCCTGGCAGGAGGAGGCCATTAAGGGGGTGACTGTCGGGGAAAACAGCGCCAGTCTCATCGGGCAAAGCCGTATCAAAGCGCGGGTTTGGGGCATAGGGCCTTCAATCTGGCGTTTGCAAACCAAAATGTATTTTGAAAAAGTGAACGGTCAGTGGAAAATTACCAAGCAAGTGGCTAGCACCTATTGAGAAAGGATTTTTTACTCTAGCACTCTTAAGTTACTAAGTATTATAATGACTGGAGCAGAAATTTACCGGCTGGGCGTGTAAAATTGATTAAAACTATAGGATAAGGAAGGAATGAATTATAAATATGAAAAAATCAAAGGATATTGTAGTCCTGCTAGGTACAGGAGCTATTGGACTTGAAATTGTGCGCCGCATCGCAACCAGCAAAACACTTATTTTAGGAGATATCAATCAAACAAATCTTGAGAATGCCAAGGAAGATTTGGAGAATGCTGGCTTCACCGTCGAAACAGTCATTGTTGACGCAGGTGAACGCGCCTCTATCCAAGCCTTTGCCGATAAGGCCAAACAACTAGGCGATATCAACTACTACGTCCATACAGCGGGACTTTCACCAAATCAAGCTACTTTTGCGGATGTCCTTCGGGTGGATCTGGTTGGGACAGCTATCGCTCTAGAAATTTTCGGAAAAATCATAGCACCTGGTGGTTCTGGTCTTGTCATTTCAAGTATGGCTGGACACATGTTTACGGACTTTGTGACAGTTGAACAACGTCAAGCCTTGATGACAGCACCAGCAGATGATTTAGGCAAATTGGATTTTATTCAAGAAGATATGCCTGGAGGTGCCTATGGTATCTCCAAGCAGGGCAATATTCTGAGGGTTCAGGCAGAAAGTCTAAATTGGGCAGAGCGCGGAGCTCGACTCAATAGTATCAGCCCTGGTATCATCATTACACCTTTGGCACGTCACGAACTGAAAGCAAATCCGACTGGTTACCAATCTTTGATTGATAATTCGGCCACTAAACGTGTTGGAACAACAGCTGAAGTTGCCACTGCGAGTGCCTATTTACTTAGCGAGGAGGCTAGCTTCATTACAGGAACAGACCTTCTTATTGACGGTGGGGTCATCGCTGCCATGAAGAATGGCCGTATGGGATAGAAAGAGGATATCAAATGACACAAGTAACAATCATCGGCGCAACAGGGTCACTCGGCCGTGCCACAACAAAAATATTATTAGATGAGACAGATGCGGAGCTAACCTTGTTTTCTCGGTCGGCCAATAAACTGCCAGATAGCGCTCGTACGATAAAAATCGCAGCCAGTGTCTTTGATAAAGCTGCCTTAGAACAAGCCCTTACTGGCAGTGATCTCGTTTTCGTTGCTTTATCAGGCGATCTGCCAAGAATGGTAACAGCCATCATCAATGCCATGCAGGCAACACAGACCAAGCGCATTATTTTTATTTCATCTTATGGCATTTATGGTGAATTACCTGGTCAAAATGGCCAAGTTGCAGGAATTCTAAGACCTTATCGACAGGCTGCTGATATTTTGGAAAACTCAGGCCTTGATATCACAATTTTACGACCAGGTTGGCTTGACAATTCAAGCGACCGCTCTTATGATTTAATTCCCAAAGGTGATATCATTTATGCCAACAATATTTCGCGGCTGGCTATCGCTGATTTTGTAAAGGAAGTCGCACTGGAACCAAGCAGATTTGTCAATACAAACTTTGGCATTGTACGCGATTAGCGTACATTACTTGTTTAGTAATAGCTTATATTATTTAGTTAGCTTTTGGCAAATTTTGAAAAAAATAAAACTAGAAGCAGCCAATTCACTCTTATCATTAGCCTTTGTTACCAAGTGCATAACACTTAGCTAACAGATATCTGGCTGTATCTTGTTAATTGAACGCGCCTACGACTCTGTGAAATTAGACTCGCTTTCCTAGGATCTTTAGTGTTTCCTCGTCAGGTTTCCTAAATTTCTTTGAGTCGCTTAACGGCTTTATATCTTGTTAAAAAGGAGAAAAACCATGGTACAAACATTTACACTTAACGACGGCAATACTATCCCCGCAGTTGGTTTCGGGGTCTTCCGCATCCCTGCGGACGGCTCGACTTATACGGCAGTCAAAGAAGCTCTCGCGGTGGGCTATCGCCACATCGACACCGCACAGGCTTACATGAATGAAAAAGAAGTTGGCCAAGCTATTGCGGACTCTGGCATTCCGCGCGAAGAAATCTTCGTGACTACCAAGCTCTGGCTGCAGGATTACGCCTATGATTTAGCCGTCAAAGGCTTAAATACTTCGTTAGAAAAGCTTAATTTAGACTACATCGATTTGGTCCTGCTTCATCAGCCTTACGGAGAGGTCTTAGATGGCTGGCGTGCCTTGGAGAATTTTCAGGCTGCTGGCAAAATCAAATCTATCGGTGTCTCTAATATGACACCTAAACTATGGAAAGAGTATGTGCCACAGTTTAAAACTAGGCCTGCTGTCAACCAAGTTGAAATGCACCCCTATGCCCAACAAAAAGAATTGCGAGAACTGCTAGCTAAAGATAATGTCCTCATCGAGGCTTGGGGACCACTTGGTCAGGGGAATAAGGAGCTGCTGTCTGATCCAGTCATCAAAAAGCTGGCTGAAAAATACGGTAAAGATGTCGGACAAATTATCCTTCGCTTTGAGAACCAAGAAGGTATCCTTGTCTTGCCAAAATCAACTAAACCAGCTCGTATCAAATCGAATCTTGATATTTTCGAATTTGAATTGACAAGCCAAGAAATGGAAGAACTGCGCGCTCTTGATAAAAATCAACCTGCTCACAACCCAGACGCACCGGGCGTTGGTGATTGGCTACTCAACAATTATGACATTCATGCTAATGAGTAACAACATAGAAACTTGCCACGAATGTATTAGGCTGTGTACTCGAAGGCTTATTATTTTGACTTTCAAAGAGTATAAACTACTAGATCTTCTGAGAAAAGGACATAGCGATGGTCTCGAACTATTGCCATGTCCCTATTTTTATTAATAATGATGGGTTCTCTTTGCTTTTCTTTTATTGCTAAACTATAATAGGGATAAACATAGAAGTGAGGTCTACTTATGAAATGGTTTCCTTTAATCGGAGGAGTGTTTTCAATCCTGTACGCTGTCTTTCTCTTTGCTAATCCACTAACAAGCGTGGCTACGATTGCCTGGATCATCGCCTTGATTATCTTTGTGACTGGAATTGCTAGTTTTTTGGAATATTTGAACAGTCCCCAATACCGTAGCATTTGGCAGCTCATTCAAAGTCTGCTTTCTGTCGTCTTTGGCTTTGTACTTCTGAGCAGCTCTGTCTTTTCCTTGACTAAAGCCTTTATGACCATCATTGCTTACTGGGTCTTGCTATCTGGACTGCTGCGCCTAGTCACTGGCGTTCAGCTACGTCGGGCTGGCTATCCGAGATACTCCATCAATCTCTCCTCGGCTGTTCTTACTATCCTATTTGGCCTTATTCTACTGGGCAGCCCCCTGTTTTCGGCCAGTATTATTGGCATTATGGTCGCTTCCTTCTTCTTGATGATTGGCATTGCCCTTCTCTCGCTCTACTTTAGGATTCGCTGAACTGTAAACTATTAAATAACAACAAAAGATCCGAAAAATTTCGGACCTTTTTAATTATGTGACTTTTAGTCCGTCTCGCACCTTGCGGTGCGAGACAAATCATAAAATATTTTCAAAAATTTGGTCAATGGTCAATCCATCCTTTTAATATCCAAATCCAATCTGGCTAATCATAATAAGAAATATTAGCTTCATAACTACAAAGTATTCTCAGCCTTGTAAAATATAAAAATTCAAAAAAGATCGGTAGTGCGAAACACATACTATAAAAAGCCGCTGATGAAATGGCCTGGAGTTCCTGTGTCAAAGCTTCAGAAGTCATAAAGTCTCTTTGTCTAGCAGAAAGGTGTATAACTTCTTGACCTTTATCTTTCAAAATCATCATGCACTTCTCTCCCCTCCTTACATTCTTATCATAGCAATTTTCTTCTAGACATTTGCGAGTGATTTATTTGTTTGGCATCCAAAGCCGCAAAGCGAACTGACAATCGCATAATAAATGGAAACTAGAAGTCTTTATCAGCCACCAGCTAAGCTGGTGGTTTTCTTGTTTTTCTCTTTGAGAAAAACTAGCTTCAAGCCATAATGAAAAATCCTGCATCATGGCCGATGCAGGATTGACAAATGATTAACACTTCAATTGTTTGGCTATCTGTCAAACCGAGGAAAGTAGGCTGTATTATAGGATTTTCCTATTCTTATCACCCTTTTGCTTTTCTAATTCAGTATATTTCCTGATAAAGTCTGCTTTAGCCTCCGTATAACTATTACGGTCGTGTTCGAATTTTTTCCAGAGAGAAAGTTTCAACTCTTCATAAGCTTTAGCCGTTTTCGGATGTTTAATCAGATAGTCTCTAAAATAGAGTTCATCACAATCTCCCAAAAGTCGCAGATGCAGATGAAAAACTCTTGGAGCAAAACCACTTGTTGTGTAACCTTTCTTAAGCGATATGCGAGTTTCAGTCTTGCTCATAAAAAGCCAACCGTTAGCCAGCAGGATGGTCTTAATCTCTTGAAGACTTTGTCTGTTATCAGCTTCCAGTAAAATATCCACAATGTTTTTAGCCCAAATCTTGGGAATAGCGGTGCTGCCAATATGATGAACGCTGACAGAAAATTTATCCGCAAGTAAGTCCAAAATACTCTTTTTCTCCTCTTCATACCAATTTGTCCAGTCATCATTGTGGGCTACCAAAAAGATAGGAAAAAGCTGCCGAAGTTCTTCTGAGCTCATATCTTCTAATCCATTCATTGTTAACTCCTTTGTTTAAAATAGACTTTCCGTGCTTTTTTCATTCTCGATACGCTTCTCCCATAAATACTTTCATTCAAAAGGGCAAAAGAGGTTAGCCTGCAGTGAAGGAATTGATAGCACTGTTTTAAGACTGGCTGAATTGACTCATATAAAGATCATGATAGAAGCCCTTATCAGCCAAGAGCCTGTCGTGAGTGCCCTGCTCAATAATTTGACCGTCCTTGAGAACCAGAATCTTATCAGCTTCTTGAATGGTTGATAAGCGATGGGCAATGACGAAGCTTGTCCGTCCCTCCATAAGTCGACTCATGGCTTTTTGAATCAAGAGTTCTAAACGGGTATCAACCGAGGAAGTCGCCTCATCCAAAATCAGAATCTTTGGATCGGCCAAAAGAGCCCTAGCGATGGTTAAGAGCTGCTTCTGCCCCAGAGAAACATTGCTGGATTCTTGGTTCGTTTCCATATTGTAACCGCCTGGCAGGGTTCGAATAAAGTGGTCAACATTAGCCGCCTTGGCTGCTGCGATAATTTCCTCATCTGTCGCATCTAACTTAGCAAAGCGTAAGTTTTCCTTGATGGTTCCTTCATAAAGCCAAGCATCTTGGAGCACCATACCGAACTGTTGACGGTACTCCTGCCGAGATAGATGGCGAATATCGTGGCCATCTACTGTAATAGCGCCCTTGGTCACATCATAAAAGCGCATAAGCAGGTTGATTAGGGTTGTTTTGCCTGCTCCAGTCGGCCCAACAATAGCAATCATCTGACCAGGCTGAACATCCAAATTAAAGTCCTTAATCAATGGCTTTCCTTCTGCGTATTGGAAATCTACATGCCTGAAGGACACCTGACCGGTTAAATCATGGGAGAGGTGCTCGGTGACATCAGCTACTTCATTCTCTTCATCCAGAACAGCAAAAATCCGTTCTAGAGATGAGCGGGCTGATTGGAGCATAGAAGCTAATTGAGTCAATGTTTGAATGGGCTGCCCAATTTGCCAGAGGTATTGGACAAAAGCTTGAAGATTACCAATGGTCAATTTTCCGGCGATAACCTTGAGGCCGCCCCAGACAGCAATAATCAAATAGGAAGTATCTGAGATGGCATTGAGGATAGGCATCATGATACCTGAAATAAAGCTGGCCTTGAAACCAACCTCCTGCAACTCGTCGAGAATACCGTCGAATTCCTGCGCAGAAGCCTCTTCTCGGCCGTAGAGCTTGATAACATTAAAACCCGTCAGATTTTCTTGAACAAAACCATTCATATCTCCTAAAACATCAGCCTGACGTTTGAAATAGGGCTGGGATTTTTTCAGAAGATAAGACGCTGAGAAATAAGTGATGGGAATCGTTGCAATAACGAAAAGGCCTAATTGGATATTGAGGTAGAGAACCATAGCGATGACCATGGCTAGAGTTAGAACTGCATTGATAATCTGCAAGAAGGATTGCTGCAGGGCGTTAGAAACAGTTTCAACATCGCTGGTAAAGCGCCCCAGCATATCCCCAAACTTGTGCTTATCAAAATAAGATACAGGAATCTTATTGATTTTATGACTGAGATCATGACGCAAATCGTGGATAGAGCGTTGCACCGTTCTGGTCATGAAATAATTAGAACCATAACTACCAATTTCAGATAAAAGACCACGAATAGCATAAACAATAATGAGAAAGAGAATTTTCTTCCCATCAATAGCTCGACCGGATAAAAGGCTAGAGGTCAGTTCTGTCACCATGAGACCCAAAACAAAGGGTTCAACAACACTGGCCACTGCTCCCACAATTTTAAGAAAGATTGCCAGATAGAGGGTGCTCTGATAATGTTTTAAATAGGACCACAAGCGTAAAAAGACATTTTTTGACATAAGCCCCTCCTTTCTAGTTTTCTTCCAAGAGCTTGCCAGCATTGAGCTGGGAGTTAGCGATTTCGCGGTAGATATCATTGGTTTTCATGAGTTCTTCATGGGTACCTCTACCGACGATCTGACCTTCGTTAAGAACAATGATTTGATCTGCATCCATGATAGTTCCCACCCTCTGAGCTACAATCAAGACAGTCGCATCCTGAGTGACTTCCTTGAGCCGTTTTCGCAGCTGTGCATCAGTTTTATAATCCAAGGCTGAGAAAGAATCATCGAAGATATAAATATCAGGCTTTTTGACAACGGCTCGGGCAATGGCTAGGCGCTGCTTTTGACCACCAGAAAGATTGCTGCCGCCTTCGGCTAGATGGGTGGCGTACCCTTCTTCACGACTGTCGATAAATTCCTTGGCTTGGGCTACTGAGGCTGCCTGATCAAGCTCCTGAATGTCAGCATCACGCTTCCCATATTTGAGATTTTCTTCAATCGAACCGGTAAAAAGCAAAGCTTTCTGCGGAACAAAGCCAACCTTCTGCCGCAGGGCCCTGAGATTGTAATCACGGACATCGACACCATCAACCAAAATCTTGCCCAAGGTGACATCGTAAAAACGCGGGACCAGACTGACCAGAGAGGATTTTCCAGAACCAGTTGAGCCGATAAAGGCCGTCGTTTGCCCGGGGCCAGCCTTGAAGGAAATATCGTGGAGAACTGGACTTTCTGTTTCACCCGGATAGGCAAAGGTGACATGATCAAATTCCAGATAACCCCGACTGTCTGTTTCGGTTACCCCGTCAGGATTTTGCGAAATAGATAGGGGCATATCCATGACTTCATTGATCCGTCGACTGGAAACGACCATCCGAGGGTACATATTAAAGAGGTTGGCAAAAATTAAGAAAGAAAAGAGGGCATGAAAACTATATTCGATGAAAGCCACTAAATCTCCGATTTGCAGACTTCCCTGATGCAGAGGTTTCAAAGCAAGCCAGACAATCGCCACAATCATAGCAACAATAATCTGGATAAACAGGGGTTCAGTCAGGCCGGTCAGGGTAAAGAGTTTCGTTGAAATACCAGCATAATCCTGATTTTTTTCGTCAAAACGGTCTTCTTGGAATGACTCACGAGCAAAGGCCCGAATGACCCGCAGGCCGCTCAGATTTTCCCGAACATACTGGTTAATTTTATCTAAAGTCCTCTGCTGCCGCTCAGATAAAGGACGGGTCTTGATCGCCACATAGGCAATGGTTGCTATTAAGAAAGGCATAAAAACAGCAACTACCCAGGCCAAGGACGGGCTGGTGACTAAAATCATGACAACAGAAAAAGTCATCATAAGCGGTGTCACCACCCCCATCCGCAAACTCATTTCGGTAAACTGCATCAAAACAAAGGCATCATTAGTCATACGTGTCACCAGTGAAGAGACACCGATTTTTTCATACTCTTCGTGGGAATAGTCCTGCAGTTTGGCATACATGTCCCGACGCAAATCTCGGACCATATTCGTCGATAGCTTTCCAGTTGCATAGGCCAGTGTCACCCGGCCGATAATTCCCGAAATGACAACAGCCAGCATAATCAGGGCCCAAAAGGTCAGAGACTGCTTATCTTTGGGATTAATAGCTTGGTCAATCATCCGAGCCAAAACCGTCGGTAAGCCCAGATTGACCACTACAAATAAGAAAGCTCCGCAGAAGTCATAAACCAGCCACTTAGGATATTTTTTCAAATAAGACCAGATAAGGTTCATAGAGGGTTTGGTTTCCTTTCTTATACTCGTACTTGATTAAAATCACAATCAGAATTTTGATGCTTTCTTAGGCAGTGCAGACGCAAGCAACTTCTTTTCGGAGTTTCTAACGATCTCGCTACTTAAGAAATAAACTAGTCCTTAGCTCTCCAACTCACTCAGATATTCATAGCGCTCATATTTTTCCAGCAGGTTTTGGTTGAGCTGGTCTAGTTCTTTTTGCAGGTCGGCCAACTTGGTGAAGTCACTGCCATAATTTCCCATATCAGCTTCAACTGCCGCAATCTTATCTTCCAGACTGGCAATGTCATCTTCAATTGAAGCCCATTCCTGCTTTTCCTGCCAAGACATGCGTTTCTTGACAGACTCTTCTTTTGGAGCATCTTGGGATTCTTTTTCAGCCTTTTGACTGTCAGGGCTGGCTTGATGTCGAAGAAATTCTTGCTCATCCAGATAATCAGTATAATTGCCAAAAAACTCCCGAACCGTGTTATTTTCAAAGGCTAAGATTTTATTAGCTACCTTATCTAGGAAGTAGCGGTCGTGACTAACAGTGATAACAGCCCCGCCAAAACCTTGGAGAAAATTCTCCAAAACAGTCAGGGTTGCAATATCCAAGTCATTGGTTGGCTCATCCAGAAGTAAAACATTAGGTTTCTCAATCAAAATCTTAAGAAGGTACAGCCGCTTTTTCTCACCGCCAGATAGCTTGGCAATCCGTGTACCATGACTAGAACGCGGAAATAGGAACTGTTCCAGAAGTTCGGTAATACTGGTTGTCCCCACAGTTGTCCTGACTTCATCGGCCACCTCTTGCAAATAATTGATGACTCGCTTGCTCTCGTCCATCCCCTTAATTTGCTGGGAGAAATAACCAATTCTCACTGTCTCACCAATATCAAGCTGGCCAGAAGTCGGCCGTAAATCTCCATTAATGAGATTGAGGAGGGTCGATTTGCCAACGCCATTATCACCGACAATGCCGATTCGATCCTTGTTCTGCACCAAAAGATTAAAATCCTGCAAAATTGGCTTGTTGGGATAGGCAAAAGATACCCCCTTGAAATTGAGTACCTTCTTGCCAATTCGGCTGGTTTGGAAATTAATGGCCAATTCACCGGTCGAGGATGGCTTTTGTAATTCCCCCTTGAGCTCCTTAAAGCGATTGATTCGGGCCTGTTGCTTGGTAGCTCTGGCTTGGGGTTGGGTCCGCATCCAGGCCAATTCCTGCTTGTAGAGCTGCTGCTTCTTATGCAGATTGGCTGCTTCTCGCTCATCTGCTTCGGCCTTGAGACGGACATAATCTTGGTAGTTGCCTTGGTACTCGGTCAATCGGGCCTGCTCCAATTCAAAAATGCGTGTCGCCACACTATCTAAGAAATAGCGATCATGAGTGATAAAGAAGACGGTTTTCTTGGAGGTTTTGAGAAAATTCGTCAGCCAGGCAATGGTGTCAATGTCGAGGTGGTTGGTTGGCTCGTCCATCAGTAACAAGTCCGCATTCCCTAACAAAACCTGAGCCAGCTGCACCCTCCGTTTTAATCCTCCGGAAAGCTGGCTGACTTTTTGAGTCAATTCGGAAATGCCCAACTTAGACAGGACAGTTTTAACCTCGCTCTCAATAGTCCAAGCATCTAAACTGTCCATTTCAGCCATGATCTGATCCAGCTGGGCTTGATTGGCCTCATCATAGTGGAGCATAAGTTCCTCGTACTGGCGAATCAGCACCATTTCTTTCAAATCAGACGAGAGAACCGTATCTAACACTGTTTGGCTATCATCAAAATCTGGCTCTTGAGTCAGGTAGGCCATTTTATAATCTTTGGCCTTTAAAAAAGGAGAAACATCTCCATCAAAGCCAATCTTATCCGCCAAAACATCTAGGAGTGTTGTTTTCCCAGTCCCATTAACCCCAATCAAACCGATGCGATCCAGATCGTGAATAATAAAGGAAATATCTGAAAAAACGGTCTTATCTCCAACCGATTTGGTCAATCCTTCTACAATAAAATCGTTCATTTTTCCTCCTTAGGACTAGAAAATTCTTTTATATTACATAAATATATTTATGCTAGATAATTATGGTTAGTTATCAGTCTTGGCTCCAGCAAAGGCTAAAATAGCTTCTCGTTCATTAGCTAACTCCCCTTGAACAATAGCGGCCTCTATCTGGTTCAAAACCTGCCCCAGCGCTGGACCTGGCTGGAGTCCTAATTGAGCCATGAGGTCACCGCCGTTGACAACAATCTCTTTCTTATGATGAATGAGGAGACTAGCATCCAACTGGGCAATCAAGTCAAAATCGACCGTCAAACCTTGAGCCTGTCGTAGATTTTCAGCTAACTCTGCCAGAGGCTTACTGTAGCGATAAAGGGTTTGCTTATCGTGGACAGCCGTTAGACGATGGTCGTAAATAGCTACTAATTGTGTTACCATCTTTTGAAAGTGACTGGAGGTCTTCCACTTTTTCAAGAAAGCCTTGCAATTCTTGATTTTCAAGGCTAAGCAGAGAGCAGCCCAGGCTTGTTCGCTGGTCGCAAAGACAAAATCATCTGCATAATCTGTCAGCAAGGTCGCCAATTTGTCAGCCTTCCCTTGTAAATCAGGCAGATAGTCACAAGCCTTAGCCTGAATCAAGGCTTCCAATCCTTTTTTCCAATAAGGAGCAGTCAAGAGCTTATCAAACTCGATAAAGGACCGCTCAACCGAAATTTTTTCTAAGAGAGGAGCGTAGATCTTCATGGCCGCAAAAGTACTAGTTTCAATGGTAAAATTCAAGCTAGCCGCAAAACGAAGCCCACGCATAATTCGCAAGGCATCCTCGCTAAAACGCTCATCAGCTCTGCCAACCGCCCGCAGAACCTGGTTCTCCAAGTCGCTGAAGCCATCAAAAAGATCAACAATTTGGGCATCCTCAGCTAAAGCAAAAGCATTGACAGTAAAATCTCGTCGTTTGAGATCTTCTTCCAAGGAGCGGACGAAAGAGACGCTCTTGGGTCTGCGGTAATCAACATAAACATCTTCAGTTCTAAAGGTCGTAACCTCATACTCGCCGCCATTTTCCAAGACCAAGACTGTTCCGTGTTCAATGCCAATGTCTACCGTCCTCTCAAAGATCCTCTTGGTTTCCTGAGGATAGGAGCTGGTCGCAATATCGACATCGTGGATGGGCCGATTTAAGAGGGCATCCCGCACCGATCCTCCGACAAAATAGGCCTCATAGCCTGCTGATTTTATCTTCTCTAAGACTGGTAAAGCCTCCTGAAACTCAGAAGGCAAATTTTTTAATCTCATAGTAATTCTTCCAACCCATAAACGAGTTCCTCTCGTTTCACCACTTCTTTGATCCCTAGATTAACTCCGCTCATGAAGGAAACGCGGTCATAGGAATCGTGCCGAAGGGTCAAGCCTTGGCCTTCAGCACCAAAGATGACCTCTTGGTGAGCTATCAGACCCGGAAGGCGGACTGAATGGATGCGAAAACCATCAAACTCAGCTCCACGTGCACCAGTCAGGGTCTCCTCCTCATCCGGAGCCCCCTGTTTCTTAGGAGCACGGACCTTCTGAATTAATTCAGCAGTCTTAACGGCCGTTCCGCTAGGGGCATCTTTTTTCTTATCATGATGGAGTTCGATGATTTCTAAATCCGGGAAATACTTGGCTGCCTTAGCAGCAAACTCCATAAGAAGAATGGCTCCGATAGCAAAGTTAGGCGCAATCAGACCACCGACTTTTTGCTGACGAGAAAGTTCGATCAATTCGCTGATTTGCTCAGGTGTAAAGCCTGTTGTCCCAACAACAGGAGCAAAGCCGTTTTCTAAAGCAAAACGAGTATTTTCATAGGCAACCTTGGGCATGGTGAAATCAACCCAAACCTGAGCATCGAAGCCAACTAAGTCTTCCTTCTTGTTGAAGACCGGAATGCCATCAATCTCTTTTTCAGGAGCGAAGGGATCAAGAAGTCCCGCCAATTCCAAATCAGCATCTCCCTTGACCATATCGACAGCGGTTGAGCCCATCCGTCCCTTAAATCCTGCCACAATAACTTTAATACTCATACCTGTTTCCTCCTATAATTGACTAAGTACAGTTGACCAAGTCAGCCTTATTAAAAAATGCGGCCGCTAATCCGCCTTGGGTGTAAAACCGACCGCCACTGCCCCTTCTCCAAGGTGGGTAGAAATCACGCCACAAAAAGGAACAATATCCAAGTCACCTTTAAAGCCACTGGCCAAGAGCTGCTGACGAAAGGCTTGAGCCTTGTCTTGGGCATTGGCCTCAATAATCCAAGTCTTGTAGGCTCTTTCTTCAGCTCTCTGGTCTAAAATCGCAATTAAACGTTTGAGGGCTTTTTTCTCGGTTCTAACCTTCTCGAAAACCTCAATGACCCCATCATTGAAATACATAATGGGTTTGATATTAAGCAGATTTCCCAAAAGAGCAGCTCCATTGGAGAGGCGGCCGCCTTTTACCAAGTGATTGAGGTCATCTACCATAATATAGGCTTCAGTTCCAGCAATCATGATTTCCAACTGGCCTAAAATCTCTTCAAAGCTCAGCCCGGCTTTCGCTCCTTCTAAAGCTGAGGTCACCATATATCCCATGGGACTGCTAGTAATCTTACTATTTGGAAAGGCGATCGTCAGCTGGCTGTGTTCCTCAATCAAATACTGGATATTTTGCCAGAAGCCTGAGATACCGCTGGAAAGGAAAATCCCCAGAATATGGGTGTAACCGCCCTTTTCCAAATTGATCAAGGTCTCCTCTAAATCTGCGATACTGGGCTGACTAGTCATCGGCAGATCGAAAGCTTGCTGCATCTTGGGATAAAATTCCTCAATGGTCAGATTTTTCCCCTCGACATAGGTCTCACCACTAATCATAATGGGAATATCCAAGATATAAAGGTCGGGGTGATCCGAATAATCTTTGGGGAGGTAGACCGAGGAGTCCGTTATAACTGCTAATTTCATTTTAGAATTCCAGATTAATACCTGGACGGTCAAGAGCGATTTCAGACACTTCGTAAGTTAGGCGCTGCAACGTTTCCAAGAGCGGTCCTGCCAAACTTTGAACCTCTTCTTGAGAAAATTCTTTTGGTTCATTAACTAAACGATTATGGACGTGCACCATTTGTGAGATGACACCAGCAATGACAAATTCATCACGGACGATTTGGAACTGCAAAACAGCTACCAAATGAGTTTCGTTTTTCTTGTCATCCTTGCTGACCAATTGGAAAGTTACTTCAACATTGGTTTTGGGTTCACCATTTTGCTTTTCCCATTCCAAATTGCGGGCATCATAGTGATATTGATTAACGAATACTTGATCACGAGTTAGTTCCATTATTCTTCTCCTAATTTGAATCTTTTAACTAGCTTATTATAGCACACTTCGCTCTCGCTTCAAAGGGCTTTTCCTGTCTGGTATTATTTATTTATGGGGCTTAATCCTCAAAGAAAATTCTGGACAGAAAGGGAGATTGGAAATGAGTTTGAAAATTCAGCCTTGGTTACGGTAATCACTTAAAATTTCTTTTGCGGGTGTCGCCGAACAATTTCTGAATGAGCAGCTAAGACCTCTTTACCCTTGGCTGTCAAAGCATACCCCCGCAGAACAAAGAGCGGCGCCAATTCGTCTTCACTGTATACCTCTAACGTTTTTTGCTCCAAGTCCTGCCGCTTCATCTTGGACAAGCCCTTGACTGTCTTAATTTTTAGGAAGTCTTTAAGCTCATCAGCTCGCAAATAGATGAGTGATTCTTGGGCAGACATCAGACGAAGGTAATCGTGTTTTATCAACCAGTCCAATTCCTTCTGGACGTCAATACCATAAGTCGTATAGAAATATTTGTGCTGAGGACTGTAGGTCGTATAGGTACCAAAATTAATCCGCCAAAGCAAGATAATGTGTCCAGGTAGCAAACCTTCTCTCGTTCGTTCCATGTTACGCTTAGGAATGGTCTTGCGTCTCAGCTCGTCCTCATATTTAGCTGAGATATAGGGCATCTCCGCATGGTTGGCATAAATTTCTTCAAAAGTTTTCATGAATTTAGTATAACACAGAATTTTTCGGCATAAGAAAAAGACAACTTTCAGTATAAAAGCGTCTTTTTGAGCTTTAAAGCCACAGAAGTCTGAGGTCTTGACTTTGCCTGTAGTACACTCGGCTTCTAATCAATATCTGTCCCATTGGAAGCAATAACCTTCTTGTACCAGTCGAAGGACTTCTTCTTGGAGCGTTTGAGACTGCCATTTCCTTGGTTATCACGATCAACATAGATAAATCCGTAGCGCTTCTTCATTTCACCAGTACCAGCTGATACGAGGTCAATACAGCCCCAAGTGGTGTAGCCAAGAAGCTCAACACCGTCTTCATTGATAGCCGCATTCATAGTTTTGATGTGTTCCCGCAGGTAGTCAATGCGATAATCATCTTCAACATAGCCATTCGCATCCGGTTCATCAATTGCCCCTAGACCATTTTCGACGACAAATAATGGTTTTTGGTAACGATCCCAGATGGTATTCAAGGTAATCCGAAGTCCTAGAGGATCAATCTGCCAGCCCCATTCAGATGAGGTCAGGTAAGGATTTTTAATGGAAGCAAAGATATTACCTTGTGTTTCTTCATTAGCTTTTGGATCGGCAGAAGCCACTCGGCTGGAATAATAAGAGAAAGAAACAAAATCAACCGTATGGTCTCTCAGGAGTCCCAAATCTTGCTCGGTCATTGTGATATCAAGGCCATCACGTTCAAATTTTTTAAGGAGGTAGTTTGGATAGTAGCCACGCGCCTGAACATCAATCAAAGAATAGCCTTCCCGGTCGTCCTGCATGGCTTGCCAGTAGTCAGCAGGATTAGGGGTATTCGGATAATATTGCCCTGCCGCCAGCATACAACCAACCTTATTTTCAGGATCTACTTCATGAGCTATCTTAGTGGCCAAGGCTGAGGCGACCAGTTCATGGTGCACTGCTTGATATTTGACTTCTTCTTCGTTTTCACCTTCTTCAAAGCAAATACCCGCTCCCATGAATGGTGCATGCAGAATCATATTGATTTCATTGAAGGTCAACCAATACTTAACTAGTCCTTTGTAACGATTAAAGATAGCCCGGCAGAGATTACCGTAAAAGTCAATCAGTTTGCGATTTCGCCAGCCGCCATAATGCTCAATTAAGAACATTGGGCAATCGAAATGAGTAATGGTCACTAGAGGTTCAATGCCATATTTGTGACATTCTTTAAAGACTGCTTCGTAGAAGGCCAAACCTTTTTCATTAGGCTGACTTTCATCCCCTTTGGGGAAAATTCGCGACCAAGCGATAGACATTCGGTAGGTTTTAAATCCCATCTCAGCAAAGAGGGCGATGTCTTCTTTGTAGTGGTGGTAGAAATCGATGGATTCCTTGGCCGGATAGAAATAGCCCTCTTCAAAGTCGAACATTTTTCGTTTACCAGCAATGATTGGGAAACGATCGGGACCAATCGGGACCACATCAACATTGGCTAGGCCACGTCCATCAACATCGTAAGCCCCTTCGCATTGGTTAGCCGCCGTTGCTCCACCCCATAAAAAACCATCTGGAAATGCTTGTAATTTAGTCATGAGAATACTTCCTTTCTTTCATTATTCTTATTATAGCCCGATAAAATTTGGCAAACCTCATCTATCATTAGAAATTCTAATACTATCCTATGCTTTCGCTCTAATCTGACCTTTTAATCAAAGTTATAAACGACCTCTTGAATAGGATCAATTAGCCTTAGTAGCTTGAATTGACCTCGGTCATAGCTGTATTCAAAAATTGAGCAATTGGTCGGAAAAATTTGGTAGGATTCCCAATTAATCCCAACGGCATGGGCAAAATGCATGAGGGCTCCAGCATGACTGACCGCTAAAATTGTTTGTCCATCATAATCTTGAGCCAGCTGGGTGATGGTTGCCTTAAGGCGCTCCTGAACCTGACTATCAGACTCACCACCATGGATTTCATAATAATTACCGACCTTACGACGATAGTCCCGCGGTGGGTGAAGGTACTCTTGCTGCCCTTCAAAGCTACCAAAGCTCATTTCTTTGAGACCCTTGAGACGGCCGTACTTGCTTACGCCTGTCGCCAGCTCTAAGGTATCACAAGCCCGCTCAGTTGTTGAAGCAAAATAAGCGTCTGCCTTAATACCATGCTTTCGCATATAACGGCCCGCCTGCTTGGCTTGATCAACTCCTTTTTGAGTTAAGGGAGAGTCGCACCAACCCTGAATCCGTTTTTGAACATTGAAGAGGGTTTCACCATGCCTCATCAAATAAAGATGTGTTGCCATCTAAGCTACTCCTTCTAGGAAAATGATTTACAAGACTATTATACAACTCTACTTGTCTTAACGAAACAGCTGCTTAAGCCACTACCAAGCAATCAGTTAATAAAAAGGGAAAACTCAACCTCGATCCCATATTTAACACGAATGGCTGAGGTTCCCAAGGAGAGGTTCGACTATTTTTGATAGATAAACTCTTTTTGCATCGGATTGTAGATATAGTGCATATCAAACTGTCCTTTATCATAGGTGAACTTGAGAATAGCACAGTTACTCATTCCTCGCACATCAGGAACTTCTTCCAAAGCTCCTCGAAAAAACTGAGCAATGGCAGCCCCGTGACTGACCGCTAAAACCTGACTGCCTTCTGCTAATTCCCCCATGAGATTGGTGAGCGTTTCAACCATGCGGCGGCGGACAGCCATAGTATCTTCTCCTCCAAAAAAGACGAAGGCATCGCGATAGCCTGTTCCATCCGTATGCAGAGGTGGATTGAGGTATTCCGGCTGTGCCTCATAAGAGCCGAAATCCATCTCTTTGAGTCCCTTGAGACGGATAATATCATTACGACCGCTGACGATTTGGGCTGTATCGCCGGCTCGCTCTTGGGTTGAGGCATAAACAGCATCAAACTCGATTTTCTGGTCATCAAAGAATTGCTTAGCTAATCTGGCCTGTTCAATACCTAACTCTGTCAAGGGAGAGTCTGAAGCTCCTTGGATTCGTTTTTGCACATTAAAACGTGTTTGCCCATGTCGCATGAGGTAGAGTGTTTTCATAAAACCACTTCTTTCTTACCTAAAGGATCAATGACTTTTCTTAGTATTAAACTACCACTCTCGTACTCGTAGAGGCAGATATTGCAGTTACCGAATGTTACTCCTTCTGGAAAAGCCAAATCTAAATGCTGAATGAGTCCCCAGAGGGCTGCTCCATGACTGACCATAATGATTTCTTGTGCTGGGTCATTTTCTGCTGTCATTAGAACCTCTTGACAAACCCGCTCACCAACCTTAATAATATCCTCACCGCCATAAGGAACCAGGAGATTTTCAAAGGAGCGAGCTCCTGGCCGCATTTTTGGTAAAAGATTTTCTGGTTGGGCCTCGAAGATACCAAAGTTCATTTCCTTGAGCCCCTTGAGCTGCTTAATCCTATCATTTTCAGCAATAAGGCGTGCCGTATCTGCAGCTCGTTCTTGGGTTGAAGAATAGATAGCTTGACGGTCAACATCATTGGCCTTAAACCAGTTCCTAGCCTGCTTCGCCTGCTCAATACCATCTGGCGTTAGAGGAGAATCGCACCAGCCCTGAACCCGTTTTTGGGTGTTAAAAAGAGTCTCTCCATGCCGCATCAAATATAATTTCTTGGTCATAAATCAGTTAGGGCCAACCCCCACTCCTTTCGTAAGCTAAGTCTTATTGATATTATAAAACCTTATAACGGCTCTTTCTTATAGAATCCTACTAGGAATTGGTACTATCCTATGATTACATACGGAAAAAGCTGATGAAAATCACCAGCTAAACTCTATATTAAAAGACAGATAAGAAATACGATTATTTAGACAGTTAATTCTATGGTATTATCCTCAAATCCTAGAATAACAGATTCATAATAGCCATCGCCTGTTGTTCGAGGGCCATTGATGCACTTGTAACCATCGGCCTCTAAGCGTTTCGTCAAATCATCAACCGCCTTCCTATTTCCGAGACTCATAGCAAAATGAGCCAACCCAGTTCGATTAGCTGCTTTAGCAAGGTCTAACGTATCTGGCCTACTCATAATTTCCAGTCTAGCCCCATCTGTAAAACTCAAGAAATAAGACCGAAAGCCAGTCTTTGGGTTGTGGTAGAGCTGATTGGACTGGGTTTGAAAGTATGTTTCAAAAAAATTTCGAGCTCCCTCTAAATCCTTGACATAGATAGCTAAATGTTCAATTTTCATAGCTTTCTTCTCACAACCTATCTAGATAGTTTTCAATAACCTGTAAGACCCCATCTTCATTATTCGATGGTGCTAACTGTCCAAACTCCTTAATGCTTTCTGGTGCATTGGCCATGACATAGGATTGACCGGCCAGCTTTAGCATCTCAATATCATTGCCACCATCACCAAAACACATGAGATTAGCTGCTTCCAGCCCCCAATAATCAAGAAGATAGCTCAGCCCTTTCCCCTTATGCATACCAGAGATGATGATATCAACGCTTCCGGGACCACTGGAGGTCCCTGTCAAATTTCGGTCAGCAAAAGTCTGAGAAACTTCCGTCACAACTTGCTGGGTTAATTCTTCAGGAACCCAGACCGTCAGCTGAAAAATAGGATCCTCTGGCATTTGCTCAAAACGCTCGACCAGTTGCATTTTTGGCAACAAATAACTCTTAAGCACATCAATCGTTTTAGGATCGGCATCTGTCAATAAATAAGCCATATCTTTACAGATAACCATATTTAGAGCTTGAGGGAAGTTTTCTTTAAGAAAATTCAAACAGTCAAGAGCTGTCTGCCGCTCGATAAAATTTTCCCAGATCGTTTGATTTTCTGTCACAACATGAGAACCATTTTCTGACACATAGGTCAATCTGTGATCGTATTGCGGAAAATTCAACCGCAACTGGCAATGCTGATTGCCGCTAGCAATAACAAACTTAATATCTCGTTCCTCTAACTTCTTGAGAACCCGGGCAAATCGCTGGCGATCAAAGGTTTTATCATCTCTTAAAAAGGTTCCATCCATATCGGTCGCAATTACCTTAATCATATTTTGCTCCTTCTTCCAATAGTAATAGGAGTATAGCACGATTTCACTCATAAAACTTATACTATCTAGGGAAATACTGATAGAATCCTATGATTTAGACTGTTAAAAAATCTCAGCTATAAAACCGAGACGAAATGCTGAACTGATTGAAACATCCAATTTATATCATTAAACTAGACAGAAGTGATGATTTAGACTGTTTGGGGGTCACTCATAATTTTTTAATAGACATCATCCTCAAACTAAAAGTACTGAAAGGGCCAAAAATATTCCTACAGGCACCAGTCTAACATCCGACTTTCACTATCAGAAATCGCTAGTGCACTGTAAATAAGTCCCCCAAATACACGGGATAATGATAATAGATAAGATTAGAAAAAAGCTGGTCAAGGCTTCAGTCGTCCTTTTTGAATCGGCCATTGCTCATTTTCCTTCTTTAAAAGCCTAAAAGAAAGCGTCTACAAAAATATGCTTGGGAGACTTTCCTCATTTTCAGACACCCCTCTTAAACAGTCACTGAACTGTTTGAGAGCTAAAATTGAACATGCCTACCATACTGTAGAATTAGAGACATAGCTGCTGGCGCTCAGCTCCTTACAAATATGTCTACTGATAATATAAAAAATCTCCTAAGTATTTTATCACCTAGGAGATTTCCTAAATTCCTTTGCATGACTTAACGGCTTTGGATCTTGATTAAACTGTGCGGAGGTAGGAATACAAACTAAAATTTCAACTTTTGAGTTTTTTACTGCTATTCTCCTACTGATTTTGTCTCACTCTCATGAAAAATCCAAAATTGCCGCCAGCAGAAACTTTCACACTGATTAAAAAGCTAAGGTGAGGATAAGCCTATCGTAAAATCATCCCCATCTCTAGGTAAGTTTATTACCAATCACCAATAGTACGATAAGCTTGCTCGAAACGTTCAGCAGGAATAATCCGTCCATTGGTATGGTCGATAACATCACCAACCTGAGCTGTTGCATACATACCATAGCCATAAAAATGGCTGTCACTAGCCCAATTAGGATCCAAAGCTGGAATCAGAACCTGCAAATTCTTGCTATCCCTCCAAGTCAAACACTTCTTTTTAAAGGCCTCTGCCACCCAAGCAGGATAAGGAGCGGCCTTGCTAATTCGCCAGACATCAATTAATTTTCCTTTATAACTTGCTTTCATCACTTTTCTCCATAAAATAAATATCACCTAAATTTTTAACAATAATTAACTTTCAATTAACAACTATTATCGAAAACCCACTCTAACACTTTACCATCCCAAAATAACATCTCAATTACTTATTTTTGTTAATTTTATTAAATAAGATTAGAAGAATAAGCTGATTGGGATGTTATTGGCACTTCTTAGATCTACCATTGGAAGCGCTGATAAACTGAATCCCACAAGTCATTATGAGAAGACTGATAAAGAAATAGTTATCAATCTGAGGTTTGTGGGTCACATAATCGTAGATGACTGTAATAAGTACAAGACCTAAAAATACTAGTGAGTACTTATTGCCGATCAGCCGATAAAATCCTTGTAATGTTTCTCGCAACGTTAATTCACTGCCAGAAGATTCCTCATAAGCTACACGGTAGGCCAAATAGTCTAGGATAAAATTAATTACTCCTAGAAAGATAATCTTCCATAGGGCAATCGACAAGAAAAATCCCAGCCAGATAATGAGCATTAGGGTGATAAGGCTGGTTACAGTAAACCTCCGATAGGTTCTCATTCGCCGCTACCTCCTATAAGACTGTGGCATTGCACATTAAGCTAATACTCTTTAAAAATCAAAACTATATCCCGTTGGCTTCAGCTTGCCGTAACCCAGTACTGTCTATGCTTCGTCGTCTTATCTATTACTGATTTTCTTTGAGTATAAACTAGTAAATAAAGCAAAAGGAAAGCACCCATACGGCCTCTCCTTTTACTATTTGGGAGTAAAGAATCACTCGGGCCTAAAGTAGCAAAGGACCCGAGTTGATTTAAATAAAGAAGGAGTCAGGAAGCTTGTTGAGTTAATCACCAATCAAAAATACTAACAAGCTTCAACTATTGCATCCAACAATGACAGTATAACCTATTTTTTACTTTGTGCACGAAAATGTCGTGAAACGGCCAAAATATGTCGTGAATCGACTTTTTTTAAAATTTTTCGTCTTTTTAATTCCCTAAATTCTAACAATCTATCGGTTAGTTGGGGGATTATAGAATTTCTTCGATGTGAAACTGACCAAATCTTCTTTAAAGTCCAAATGATACATTGTCATCTTCACCTTGCCATACCTTCAATCTTGCAAACTTGTCACTTGCCTTATCCTCAATTTCAAACTACCCACTGAATAGCTTAAACACTCTGTGGCTTGTCACCTAGTCTGACTGCGATTTTTTTGAGGATAAAAATAATGTTATTCATTTGTCAGCGACTGTAAACTGTTTGACGATCAAGAGGCTAAAAGTACGCCGATTTGGCTGCTTCACGCATCACTTTATCAAAATCATCAGTACAGCCAGTTGCATTTTCAGACTTCTAAAAAAGACTGAGAAATTCTCCCAGTCTTAAGTTGATAATAAAAAATTCTAAGGTTCTCTAAATAGCTTGAGTTGTAAAGCTCCTGCTTTCCAGTACTCTAACCATAGCATCTGCCGTATCCAGTGCAGTAAAGAGAGGAACACCTGCTTCAATGGCCGAGCTACGGATAGTCTGACCATCTTCATCTGCTGTTCGCTTGGTACCAACCGTGTTAACAATGGCCTGGACAACACCGGTCCGAACCAGGGCTGGAATGTCATTGTCATCGTTATCACCTAGCTTATCAACAATGACTGAATTTAAACCATGTTTTTTGAAATAGCGGGCAGTTCCAGCTGTTGCATAGATACCATAGCCGATAGCATCAAAGCGGCGCGCCAGCTCCAGAGCCTCTTCTTTGGTATCATCTGCAATAGTGAAGATGACATTACCGAAGGTTGGTAGGTGAAGATAACTGGCTTCGAAAGCTTTATAGAGGGCTTTTTCTAAGGTTTTATCTGACCCCATAACTTCACCAGTTGATTTCATTTCAGGGCCTAAGAGGCTGTCTACTTTAGCCAATTTGGTAAAGGAGAAGACAGGGGCCTTGACATGAACTCGATCACTCTCAGGATAGAGACCGTCCTGATAGCCTAAATCAGCTAAGCTTTGCCCTAAGATCAGCTTAGTTGCTACCTGAGCCATTGGAATATCTGTTACCTTGGATAAAAATGGCACGGTCCGGCTGGCGCGTGGATTAACCTCGATGACATAAACTCTTTCGTCGTGAATGACAAACTGAATGTTCATCATACCATAGCAATTAAGGCCGATAGCCAGACGCTTGGTATAGTCGGTAATGGTATCGATGATCTCTTGAGAGAAGGTTTGCGGTGGGTAAACAGCCATAGAGTCTCCTGAGTGAACCCCGGCTCGTTCGATATGTTCCATGATCCCCGGAATGAGGACATTCTTACCATCTGATATGGCATCGACTTCACACTCACGACCAACCAGATAAGAGTCGACAAGAACAGGATGATCTGGACTCGCCTTAACCGCTGTTCTCATGTAAGAGCGAAGGTCGTCTTCGTTTTCAACAATTTCCATAGCACGACCGCCAAGGACATAGGAAGGACGAACCAATACTGGGAAGCCGATTTGACGGGCTGCAGCTACTGCTTCTTCTTCGTTGGTAGCTGTGTGACCCAGTGGCTGCGGAATATCAAGGTCTTGTAGAGCCTGTTCAAAAAGGTCACGGTCTTCTGCTCGATCTAAATCAGCCACTTGGGTTCCTAAGATTTTAACACCAGCCTTAGACAATGGTTCAGCCAGATTGATAGCGGTCTGACCGCCAAACTGTACGATAACCCCCTTAGGCTGCTCTAAATCAATGACATTCATGACATCTTCGAAAGTGAGAGGTTCGAAATAGAGCTTATCGGATACAGAAAAGTCAGTCGAGACGGTCTCTGGATTGGAATTCATGATAATGGCTTCATAACCAGCTGCCTGCAAGGCTTTAACTGAGTGAACGGTTGCATAGTCAAATTCCACCCCTTGACCGATGCGAATTGGGCCAGAACCCAGTACGATAACTGATTCCTTATCTGATTTGATTGATTCATTTTCAAAGGCATAGGTTGAGTAGAAATATGGAGTCGCAGATTCAAATTCTGCGGCACAGGTATCAACCATTTTGTAAACAGGAATAATATTATTATCTAAGCGCAACTGGCGAATGTCTGCGGCAGCCATTCCCCAAAGTTGACCAATTTTTCTGTCACCAAAACCAAAACGTTTAGCTTCTTTCAAGATATCAAGATTGCCAACATTCTTTTGCAACTCTTGCTCCAATTCAAAAATATGGAGCAACTTATCCAAGAAGAAGATATCAATCTTGGTCAAGTCTGAAATTTCTTCAATGCTAAAACCGCGACGGATAGCTTCCGAAATGTAGAAAAGTCGGTCATCCTGAGCTTTGACAATCTTCTCGAAAAGCTGGTCATCACTAGCTGTCGCTAATTCTGGCATCTCATTGTGGTGAACACCGATTTCCAGCGAACGGCAAGCCTTGAGCAGACTTTCTTCAATATTGCGGCCGATAGCCATGACTTCACCCGTCGCCTTCATCTGTGTTCCTAGGCGGCGTTCTCCATTTTCAAACTTATCAAATGGAAAACGGGGAATCTTTGCCACAACATAGTCAAGGGCTGGTTCAAACATGGCATATGTCGTGCCAGTTACTGGATTGATCATCTCATCAAGTGTCAATCCAACTGCAATTTTAGCAGCCAATTTAGCAATAGGGTAACCTGTTGCCTTAGAAGCCAGTGCTGAAGAACGCGATACCCGCGGATTAACCTCGATGACATAGTATTTAAAACTGTGAGGATCCAGAGCCAGCTGGACATTACAGCCACCTTCGATCTTAAGGGCACGAATGATTTTTAGACTGGCATCCCGCAGCATCTGATTTTCAATATCGGACAGCGTCTGAGTTGGGGCAAACACAATGGAATCTCCTGTGTGGATACCAACAGGGTCGAAATTTTCCATGTTACAGACCACTAAAGCATTGTCAGCACTATCCCGCATAACCTCGTATTCAATTTCCTTGAAACCAGCGATGGATCTCTCAATCAAGCATTGTGTAACAGGCGAGAGCTTCAGGCCATTCTCGGCAATTTCACGCAATTCTTCTTTATTGGTACACATACCGCCACCGGTACCTCCCAGAGTGAAGGCAGGGCGGACAATGACAGGGTAGCCAATCTCGGCCGCAAAATCTAAGGCCTCCTGAACAGTATTAACAATCTGTGATTCAGGAATCGGTTGCTCCAAATCTTCCATGAGCTGCTTGAAGAGGTCACGGTCTTCAGCCTGATCAATAGCTGAAAGCTTGGTTCCTAGAAGTTCAACACCCAGCTCATCCAGAATACCCGCTTTAGACAGTTCCATAGCCATATTGAGCCCGGTCTGGCCACCAAGAGTTGGCAAGAGGGCGTCTGGCCTTTCCTTGCGCAAAATGCGGGTCACAAATTCGGTCGTGATAGGTTCAATATAGACCTTGTCGGCGATTTCTTTATCGGTCATGATAGTGGCTGGGTTCGAGTTAACCAAGACAACCTCATAACCTTCTTCACGCAGAGCTAGGCAGGCTTGGGTACCAGCGTAGTCAAACTCAGCAGCCTGACCAATAATAATTGGACCAGACCCGATGACCATAATTTTAGAAATATCAGAACGTTTTGGCATAATACAAGATACAAAGGGACAGTTTGCTTGCAAAAAATCCTGTAGAAAAATAGGAAATCTGGCGCAGAGGTCAACACCTAGGAAGTTTTACACTGCTAAGTATCTATATCTGTAAAGTGCCAAAGCACCAACAGCTACGTCTCTTTTTTCCTAAGGATTTAGTCCCATGTTCAGTTAGGAACGCTAACCGAACTTCTCCTTTCTACTATTCGTCGTCTCACTGTACAACATTAAATATTAGCGGATAGCTTTCTCTAATTTGAAAGCATCAATCAATTCCAAAAACTCATCAAAGAGATAGCTGGCATCATGAGGACCTGGGGCAGCATCTGGATGGTACTGAACCGAAAACGCTGGATAGTAGCGATGACGAACCCCTTCGACAGACTTATCATTAATCTCTTCATGAGTGACAATCAGACTATCCGGTAAGGTCTCGCGATCAACAGCATAACCGTGATTCTGACTGGTAAAATCAACCCGCCCTGTAGCAATTTCACGCACTGCATGATTAAAGCCCCGATGCCCAAACTTCATCTTATAGGTTCTAGCACCGTTAGCCAAGCTAAAGAGCTGATGTCCCATGCAGATACCAAAAATAGGAATCTTGCCTTGGACTCCCCGGATCATGTCCAGAGCTTCAGGCACATCCTCAGGGTTCCCCGGCCCGTTAGACAGCATGACACCGTCTGGATTGAGGTTGAGGATTTCTTCAGCTGTCGTATTGTAAGGGACAACAGTCACATTACAGCTACGTTTAGAAAATTCCCGCAGAATGGAATGTTTGAGCCCAAAGTCTACCAAAACAATGTTTTTGCCAACACCGGGAGCTGGGTAAGCTGCCTTGGTAGAGACCTGTTCGATATTATTGGTCGGCAGAACTGTCGCTCGTAATTGATCCTGTAGGTGTTCAATGGTATCGCCTGCATTAGCCAAGGTTGCCTTCATAGTACCATGTCGACGGATAATCTTGGTCAGAGCACGAGTATCAATACCAGAAATCCCTGGAATATTCTTGGATTTTAAAAATTCATCCAGAGACATTTGATTACGCCAATTGCTGGCTCGTCTGGCACTTTCCGCCACAACTACTCCTTTACAGGTTGGTGTAATGGACTCATAGTCATCACGGTTGATACCATAATTCCCGATCAAAGGATAAGTGAAGGTTAAAATTTGACCGTTATAGGACTGGTCGGTGATGGATTCCTGATAACCAGTCATACCAGTATTGAAGACAATTTCACCGGTCACATCAATCCCAGCTCCGAAGGCTTGACCTTCAAAAATCGTACCATCTTCTAAAATTAATAGTCTTTTTGTCATAAATCTATCCTCAGGACAAGGTCATATTCTGCAAAAACTTGCAAGAATGAACTTGTTTTCTCCTTTATTTAAGATACAAAGAGCGTTGAAAAATCTGTATAAAATAGGAAACTGACACTATGCTGCCAAAGCACAAGGCAGTTTATCTTTTTACTAAAATTTTAGCTCATACTCAATTAAATGGTTTACATTATTAATCAAATAATTCTAAATTCCAATTTAGCCTAAGCTTTCCCTCTCAGAACGGCTTCGATAATCGCCATACGGACAAAAACCCCATTTTGCATCTGGGCTACAATCCGAGACTTAGGCGCTTCGACCAAGTCATCTTTGATTTCTACATCACGATTGACTGGAGCTGGATGCATGATAATAGCCTCTTCTTTCAAGCGATTATAGCGTTCTTTAGTCAAACCATAGAGACGGTGGTAGCCTTCTTTTGAGAAAGATTCACTACCATCATGGCGTTCATGCTGTACCCGCAGGAACATCATGACATCAACCTGTTCTACAATCTCATCAATAGTGACGTATTGGCCATACACATCGAATTCGTGCGAGTACCACTCCTTTGGACCGCAGAAATAGAGCTGGGCCCCAAGACGCTTAAGAATTTGCATGTTGGACTTGGCTACGCGCGAATGAGTAATATCGCCAGCAATAGCAATTTTAAGATCCTCAAAAGTGCCAAATTCTTGATAGATGGTCATGAGGTCTAAGAGACTCTGACTGGGATGTTGACCCGAGCCATCGCCGCCATTGATGATCGAAGTCTGAATGGTCCGGCTATCAATCAATTCCTTATAGTAGTCATCCTTGGAGTGACGAACCACACAGATGTCTACCCCCAGAGCTGACATAGTCAGAATTGTGTCGTAGAGAGTCTCGCCCTTGTTGACAGAACTGGTCTTAGCATCGAATTCAATCACATCCAGCCCCAGCTTTTTTTCAGCCACCTCAAAGGATTTGTGGGTTCGAGTTGAACTTTCAAAGAAGAGATTTGCTGCAAAATATTGCCGGTCCAAATGAAAGTCAGCTTTTCCTTGTTTAAAGGCCATGCCTCGTTTAATCAGCCCGAGAACTTCTTCATTGGAGAGAGTTTCCATGGTCACCAGATGCTTGAGGGAGACCATACCATTTGTTACTGCCATAGGTCTTTAGTCCTTTTCTGGAAGAATTTGATAGAGAATAATACCAAGAAGTGTTGAGAAAGCGACACTGGTGATTTGGAGATGGGCGATTTGTAACATAAGCCCACCAATCCCTGACACTAAAATAACACTAGCAATGAAGAGATTTTTCTTATTGTCAAAATCGACTTTGTTCTCAACTAGAATTTTCAAACCGCTGGAAGCGATGACCCCAAAGAGAGAGATAGAAACGCCACCCAGAACAGCGACTGGAATGGACTGGAGGAGGGCCGAAATCTTACCAATAAAGCTCATGACTACCGCAATTACTGCAGCCCCGGCAATGACATAAACAGAGAAAATCTTATTGAGGGCCATAACACCGATATTTTCACCATAGGAGGTTACCGGAGGAGCACCGAAGAAACCAGCAATAATTTGAGCTAAACCATCCCCAGTTAAAGTTCTTTCCAAGCCAGGATCCTTAAAGAAATCGCGGCCCGTTAAACTGTTGAGAACCATGACATGGCCGAAATGCTCAGTCATGGTAACAAAAGCAATGGGAGCCATAGTCAAAATAGCACTCGGATAAAGTTTAAAATGACCGTCAGCTAATAGGATATGGAAGTTGGGGATATCTAACCAGGAAGCCTTGGTCACTCCTGAAAAATCAACAATTGTTTGACCTGTTAAGAATCCCAGTCCAACAGCAAAGAAGTAACCAACAATTAAACCCAATAAAATCGGAATGACAGCAACAATCTTTTTCCCATAGATACTAAAAAGAATAACCGAAAAGAGCGTAACCATGGAAACAACCAAACTTGTAATGCTGTATTTATCATCGTTCAGCATGGCATTGTTGACAGCTGATGTTGCCAGACTAAGTCCAATAACCATGATAATGGGGCCAACCACAATGGGCGGCAAAATCTTATCGATCCAATCCTTACCAGCAAACTTAACAATCAGAGCTACCAAAAGATAAACTAGGCCGCCTGAGATAGCTCCCTGAGCCACTGCCGGCATCCCATCTGTCTTCAAGAGGGTTTGCATGGTTGCTATGTAAGCAAAGCTGGAACCCATATAGGCTGGAATCTTATACTTGGTAACAGTTAAGTGAGCCAGAGTTCCCAGACCACTTGAGAAGAGAGCAATGGCAGGGTCGATTCCTACTAGGATTGGTACCAACACTGTCGAGCCAAACATGGCAAAAAGATGCTGGAAAGATAGGCCTAGGAGAAGCCCTGGTTTGGGCATGTCGCTAATATCGTATGTTATTTCTTGCACAACTACTTCCTTACTAATCCTTGTCCTCGGAGGTTTCTATCTTAACTTGGATCACTGATAGTGACACGGTCAGCTCCATCTACCTCTACCATTTCCACAGTAATTTCTTCTGCTGAGCTGGTTGGAATATTCTTTCCGACGTAATCAGCTCGAATTGGCAATTCACGGTGACCGCGGTCAACTAAAACAGCTAAGCTGACACGAGCTGGCCGTCCCAAGCTCACTAAGTTATCAATAGCAGCTCGAATTGTTCGTCCTGTATACAGAACGTCATCAACTAGGATAACATCCTTATCAGTAACGTTAACAGGCATTGTTGTCGTGTCTTTTTCAACCTTGACATCATCTCGGAAGGGTTTAATATCTAATTCACCCGTTGGAACATCAATCCCCTCAATCTGTTTGAGGCGGTCCTGAATCCGACGAGCGATGTAAACGCCGCGAGTCTTGATGCCTGCAAGTACAAGATTATCAAGACTCTTATTGCGCTCAATAATCTCATAAGTGATGCGGGTGATAGCCCGCTTCATGGTTACGTCATCGACGACTTCTTTTGTCTTCATAAGAAATCCTTCCTTATAAAATAATTTTTTTGAACAAAAAATCTCCCTGCCCTTGCAAGGAGATGACACAAAATAAGCGATAAGGGTACAGCCTACCCTATCATTTTTTCTGAGCTTGTCTCCTTGCCTGCCTCTCTGGACAGTTTTAAAGGATTTTATTCATTGGGCTCATTATAGCAAAAACTACTAGCTAAGGCAAGAATTAACCGTAAGTCTTTTGCGACCTCATTGAGCACCTCATTTTTTAAGTTACTCTGATGGTCAAAACAAAAACATCAGTGCAGGAAGTCCACTTGACGAATAGAACAAACATGCATTTTCCTACAAATCGAGGCTGGAGTAAACAGCTAATTGGCCCTCATCCACAAAGTGTTATCATTCTTGAAGAGTTTTCAACCTTGCTGCATAAATATGACTGTGTAACAAAGAGGCCTTAAGTTACACACTTTATGACAACCTACTCTGACGCAAGTTCTCTAAGGTCTCTTGGAAGAGTTTCGGAGGCCGAACAGAAAATTCAAGAAGTTCTCCTGTCGTCGGGTGGGTGAAACCGAGAGTTTGGGCGTGCAGAAACTGCCCGTGACCCTTGAGCGTTTTGCGAGGTCCATAGAGAGGATCGCCAGCGATAGGGTGACCAATATAGGCCATGTGAACACGAATTTGATGAGTTCGGCCAGTCTCTAGGCGCAATTCGACCAGAGTATAGTTTCCAAATCGTTCTAAGACGTGAAAATGCGTCACGGCTGGTTTACCTTTAGCAGTAACGGCTTGTTTTTTTCGGTCTTTGGCTGAACGGCCAATCGGTGCTTCGATCAGTCCTCGATCATTGGGGAGATTACCGTGGACAATAGCCAGATACTTTCTCAAGGACTTCTTATCCTTGAGCTCATCGGCCAAAGCTTGATGAGCTTGATCATTCTTAGCAATCATCAGTAGACCAGAAGTATCCTTATCAATACGATGGACAATACCAGGTCTTACCACACCATTAATGGTGGACAAATCTTTAATATGGTAGAGGAGAGCATTAACCAAAGTGCCGGACGGATGGCCGGCTGATGGATGAACCACCATTCCCTGAGGCTTGTTAATGACAGCAACATCTTGATCCTCATAAACAATTTCCAGAGGGAGGTCTTGGGCGACATAGTCTAAAACCTCTTCTTCAGGCTCTTCGTACGTGATGATATCCCCAGCTTTGACACTGTACTTAGCCTTCTTGACTTGGCTATTAACCAGAACAGTACCGTTCTTGATGGCCTGATGGGCCTGAGAACGCGACAAACTGGTTAAATCCGCAAGCGCCTTGTCCAGTCGCTGTCCCTCTTGATTAATAATGACTTCCATGCTGCTCCTCTCTCCAAAAAGCAATAATTAATAGTAAAACGCCGACACTAAGGCAGGAATCTGCCAAATTAAAAATGGCAAAGTCCATAAAATCAAGATGAACCATATCAACTACATAACCCAGTCTCAATCGGTCAATAAAGTTCCCCAACCCACCAGCAATAATTAATGTCAGAGCGCCGACAAGCCAGAAAGAACCAGATAAATGTTTCCAAAGGTATCGAACTGCCACTCCTATCACTAGGATGGTCATCAAGGTAAAGAACCATTGTTGGTTCTGCAGGATGGAAAAAGCAGCCCCATAATTGCGGACATAGGTTAAACTAAAAATCGGCGGTAAAAATTTTTGCACAGCCCCCTGGCGGATATGCTCAACCACCCAAAATTTACTCAACTGATCCAAAATAACTAATATGATAATCATCAATGGAATCATAAGCTTACGCATGCTTTTTTACTCCTTGCTCGACATTCAGCTAAAAGGTCCGCTGACACTAGCTTTCTTAGCTTCTAGGGTTTAAAACTTTTAAAATACTCAGTCATGACCTCAATAAATTTAAGGGCACAAGTCGAGAGATTAGTGTCAACCCGCTTAACGTAAACCATTTTATTGTCCAGATGATCTTCTAGGGGAATAACTGTAATCCCATTGACACTGCGACTGTCTAAGAAGCCCGATCCTGTCGCATAGGCGTCTGTCCGCTCTAAAATGCCATTCAGAGTAGCCCGGTCTGTTACATTGTACATAAGCGAACTGTCACTAGTGTCTACAAAATTTTCTGAATAGTAGGGGTATTCATCCTTATCTTGGGTAAAGCGAACTGTTGGCAGGCCAGCCAAATCCTCCATGGTCAAGCTAGTCTTCTGAGCCAGCGGGTGATTTTTCCGCAGATAGATATGGGTTTTAAACGGAATCAATTCAACCATTTCCAAGCCTAACTTGGACATCTTCTGCTGAATTCCTTTATTGTTTTGGCGATTGAGGTAGATAATGCCGATATCGCTGTGCCCCTGACCAACCTCATCTAATATCTGAACCGTCGTTGATTCAAAGATCCGAAAATCCTTATAATCTGGATAGCGCTGCGAAAAAGTGGTCACCAACGGCGGCAAAAAATCATAGTGCTGACTCGCGATAGAAAATTGATAGTGATCACCATCAGGCTTCGTGTACTGCTTCTCAAAAGAGTCGAAGCCCCGCACAACATCCAAAGCTTTCTCATAAAAAACCATTCCTCGGCTAGTCAAAACAGTTCCCGTTGTTGTCCGCGTAAAAATTTGAAAACCTAACTCAGACTCCAAGTCCTTGACTGCCACCGAAAGACTGGGTTGACTGACAAAAAGTTTGGATGCAGCTTCTCGAAAGGTTCCGCTGTTAGCTATTGCTACCACATAGCGTAATTGTTGAATATTCATATTGCTTATTACTTGCTTTCAATCATTGCTCAGAATTTAATCGTTCGTGAGCTTACTGAATTATTATAACAAAAATTTATTAGCATTTCCCTTGTTCCTTATTAATGGTCTTAAAAAAGAGTCTGAGACCAAAGTTCAGACTCTTAGCCTTGTTCTAGATTTACTAGATTGACGCAGCGGTTGGGAGTAAGACTTGTTGGCTTACCGACTTAGTCTTCCCCCTGCACAGTTCATTAGGTACTTTAGCACCAATGAACCACTGCTGATTGACAGTCCTTATCTCGGGGCGCATTCCTATTTTCAGGCGTTTTCAGGCGCTCCCTTAAACAGTCCACTGGGCTGTTTAACTACCACTCAAGTGATAGCTCCAACAGTTTGGGGAACTGTTGGAGGTTATCTAATGTGATGAACTTTGTTCATCTTATTTCCAACCTCAAAAGAACTCCCAGACCTTTTGAGGGAGGTGGGTTAAAACGCTCTGGTAGAGCTTTTTAATCGGGAAATAAAGCTTGCAAAGCAAGTGTCAAAATGCTCCAGTTGACTTTGGCAGTCTGGGGATAGACTGCCAAAGCCTGCCAGCTAAAAACAGGAAAGTGGCAGAGATCTGGGGTTTAAAATAAGAGAGCAGGAAAAATCAAAATCGCGATGTTATCACGATTTACTGATTGAGTCCCACTCTCCTTTTAAATATTTTCATCTTCTAAGTGATAGGCTTTAACCAAGGTCGTGTAGACAATAATAATAGCCAGAAGGACCAAGCTGACACACCAGATAGCATAAGGTCCTACTAAATGGGTCAAAATCCCTGTGATAATGGCACCGCCTACAAAGCTACCGACGACTATACTGTAGTTGATAGCCTGACGCTTGGTCTGACGGTGATTGCCCTTGCCTCGAAAAAGATTAAACCAGGCCGTAACCATCTTTCGGTAGTTCCCTGAGGTCATCATAATAACATAGGCATGGTCTTGAACCTTAGTGCCCGTGAAGGTCAGCATCATAAGACCTGTGCTGGCAGATAAAAGCGGAATCCAGAAGAATTCGTCCCTTGGAAAAAATGGGTATAGAAAACTGGTTATGGCTAAGGGCAGGACACTCAGACTCCGCCAATGAGCGTTCTTAGCGTGCTCCTTAACAAGAATTCCCAATAAAAATCCCACAGTAAAGCAGACCAGAGATAAAATGCTGGCAATTGTTCGCTCAGGATGGCCTTGACCCCAGTCAGCAATTAAGAGAAGCATGTTCCCTGTTTGCGTGGCAATCAAAGTACCGAATTGCATATTTGAAAAAACATCAAGGCAACCACCAACCGATCCTAAGAAAAAGGCCATCAGGCGCGTGTCTTGAGGCATTACCGAAAGTTTCTTTGCCATTTCGATTTATCCCTACTCCAATTGTTATAAGCTCATTTTACCCCTTTTCATTGAAATTTACAATTTATTCTCAATTGAGATAATTATTTCAAAAGTTACATTTTCCTATCATTTCCCTGATTTACCGGAATCTAACTTAAAGTAAGCTTGTTTCTATGTTAAAATACAAGTGTCTGAGTAATCAGACAAAAACACGTTAATTGTCTAAATTGTTTGGAATCTCTCCCCATTTATTCGAACAATTTTACTTGCACCTAGTATTAAGGAGGAAAATTATGCAAGAGAAGACACATTACAAACTGCATAAAGTTAAAAAGCACTGGGTGACCATCGCGGTAACCGCAACAGCTGCTACAGCACTTTTTGCAGCTGGCAGTCAAGCCAGTGCTGACCAAGTGACCCCAGCTCCTCAAGAACAGGCAGCTGCTCAGCAAAATACCGAAATCAATCAGGCCGATGATCAAAAAGCAGAACAAGCACCTGTTGTGCAGCAAGAAGCTCCAGCTGCCGAACAAAAACCAGTTCAAGGCACTCCTGAAGTAGCCCCTGGTCAAGATGGATCAGGCGGTGATCAAGGTCAAGCTGAAGAAGCTATTCAGGAAAGGCAAAAACAAGAAGAGCAAAATAACCAAGTCGCTGAGAAACAAGAGGGGCAAGTTGCCAATCAAGCCGCCGCTCAAAATGACCAAGCAAACCAAAAACAAGAGGCACCAGCCAACAATCAGGCAGCTCAACCAGCAACTCCAGCTCAGCCTGCTGGGTTAACCATCCAAGCGCCCAACAACAGCCAAGCTGCTAATTCATTCAATGAAAAAAATGGGAAGTGGTACTTCCTTGATGCCAATAAGCAAAAGGTGACTGGCTGGCTGAATATTAATGGACAGCGACTTTACTTCGACAAAAACGGCACTCAAGCTAAAGGGGTTAATGTCACGCTTGATGGAGACACCTACCATTTTGATCCAGATACCGGTGAAATGTGGACTAACCGTTTTGCTCAAATAACAAGCTATGATTCTGATAATAGCAAATATCCTGATTGGTATTATTTCGGAGCAGATGGCAGCATGCGTACTGGGTGGCAAACTATCGACGGTAGAGAGATGTACTTCATAACTCCAGATAAAGTCATAAATACCCCATATTTTAAACGCAATATAGGAGCTCAAGTTAAAGGACGCCTTCAAACTATTAGCGGACACGACTATTATTTTGATCCAGATACTGGCGAAATGCTGACAAATACCGACATAACTATCAAAGGTATTACCTATCATCTTAACGAAGATGGTCACGCTACTAAAACAACACCTGATCATCCAGAAGATACGCAACAGCACGGCCATTTTGAGCAAAAGGACTTCTACAATGATCCGCATTCTTTTCACTACAATGCCTGGGTTTATATCGGTCAGGACGGTCTGCCAGCGACTGGCATGCAGACGATCAATGGTCAAAAACTTTTCTTCTCCCCCCTTTACGGTGAACAAGCTATAAATAGACTTGTTGGACATGATGGCAACCTCTACTATTTTGGTGAGAATGGTGCAATGGTTACGAATCAAAGAATTAAAATCGAAGATGGTTGGATTCATCTAAGCGCTGACGGAACTGCTGATGATGGCTATCGCCGAAATTATGATGGCAGCGTATCTGTTTACAAAAAAGATGCCAACGACAAGTGGAATTGGGTGAAAACAAACTAATCATTTAACACTTAATTTCTCCAAATCTTAGCGGCAGACCGCATTCGGGTCTGCTTTTTCTCTTTCCATAAAATCATGAGCCCCTTTTCTAGAATTTACTACTCTTTAAAAATCAAAATGCTATTTATTGACCTAGCCTTACCAATCTTCAGTATTATAGTCTGTCGCTGACTTTATCTAGAGACCTAATTATTCGCTGAATAGTTAAGGATGTCTGTGACTCGTCGACTAGTCTGATCCGGGATAACTCGACTACACTTTAAGTTTTCTTGAAGATTAATTTTCTTGCTAAAAAATGAGATTTATCACATCGAGGTTACAATCTGTAATCGTTTTAAAGACGATGCCGACAGGCTTTCCACAGTATGGTACAATACAGGGGCATAAGGAGGTAAATTTTATGCAAGGAAAGAGAACTTATACGATGCACAAAGTGAAAAAGCGTTGGGTAACCATTGCTGGTACTACTACTGTCCTGTCGGCTGCTTTGCTGGCTTCTGGTTCAGTCAAAGCTGACCAGCAAGATTCTACCGTAGTACGTGGCGATAGTGCTGCTGTTGTGACTAAACCTACTGAGACTCAACAAGGTCAAAATATTCAGGCAGAGAATCAGCCAGCAACAGACCAAGAAACAGTTTCTGGGACTGAACAGGTTCAAACGGATACTGAGCAAAAATGGCAAGCCGTTGATCAGCCTAGCCAACCTGAACAGGTAGCTGCTGCTGTTAATCAAGCTCAGGCAGCCAGTCAAGATGCGGTTCAAGTTCAAACGAATGATGCCCAGCAAGAGCAAGCTAGTCCTAAAATCAGGGATAGTCACGCCATTATCAGCAAAGATGATGCCAATGTGGTTGATCAAGATAAGCAGACTGGTTTCTATACAACTGGCGATAATGCATGGTATTACGCTAATGAAGATGGCAGCTTGGCCAAAGGTTTGCAAAGCATCAATGGTCAAACGCTCTATTTCGATACCACAACGGGTAAACAAGTAAAAGGCGACACTGTGAAGATTGATGGAAAAGAATACTACTTCGACCAAGACACAGGTGATATGTGGAAAGATCGCTTCCGCCAAATTGATACTCAGGACTACCGCGGTGTTGCACCAGGTGCCAAGGTAGGTATTGCTTGGCTCTATTACCAAGCTGATGGTTCTGTAGCGTCCGGACTGACAACCACTCCTGATGGTCGTACCCTCATGTTTAATACCTATAACCATCAACAAGTTAAAGGAAAACTAGTCAATACGGATGGTAACAATTACCGCTACTTCGACCTCAATACAGGTGATATGCTGCGTAATACAAGCATCTACGATGGCAGTCAAAAATATAATATCGACGCCAATGGTATTGCAACTAAAGCTTAACGACCTTATCCAAATCCAAAACTACTCTAACAAATAAAAAAGACTTCCTCGAGTGAGGAAGTCTTTTAAATAGCTGTGATTTTACAACCTTTATTAGTTCCAACCACGGTAGATGGCAACGCCATTATTATCGAAATAATAATACTGACCGTTAACTTCTTTCCATTGATTCGTAATCATGCTGCCTGAGTTAGCATCAAAATAACGAAGTTTGCCATCAGAAGTTCTTACGGCTTTGCCTTTGGCTTGGATACCGTTTGCGTCAAAGTAGACACGCTGGCTACCAACTGTTTGCAGACCAGTCAAGACTTGGCCGTTTTTAACGTACAGCCATTGACCTTGAGCGTTTGAGTACCAGCCGCTGCCAGTCACCAATTGGCCTTCCATACTGTAGAAACGGAGAACTGATCCATCTTTGATGGTTTGACCTTTAGCAATGGTTTGGGTGATAGCTACACCATCTTTACCGATGATATAAGTCTTACCATCTGACCCCTTAACAGTGCGGTTATAAACTTGGTCGCCTGAGTTAGCATCATAGTAACGAATCTTACCATCAGCGCCCTTGACGATGTCCCCTTTAACTTGTTGGCCATTAGCCTTGAAGTAGAGTTTTTGACCACGAACAGTTTGTGCACCAGTAACAGCTGCACCATCCTTACCAAGATAGAACCAGTGACCAGTCTTATCTTGGACAAAGGTATCAGTCCACATGTCACCAGAGTCAGCATCAAAGAAGTACAGTTTACCATCTTTAGCTGTTACAAAATCACCCTTGACTTGTTGACCGTTAGCCTCAAAGTAGAGATGTTGTTTGCCAACAGTTTGCGCACCGGTAACCGCAACACCATCTTTACCAAGGTAGTACCAGTGACCAGCTTGGTCAGAAATGAAGGCATTGGTTACTGCATTACCGTTATGCTCATCGAAGTAACGAACCTTACCATCGCGAGTAACGATAATCTTGTTCTTAGCTTGGATACCATCCTTATCGAAGTATTGGTCGTGTCCGGCAACTCGTGTTACACCAACAGCCATTACACCGTTTTCAAAGTAGCGCCAGCTATCATTGCCAAATTGATAGTAACCATTTTCATAACGTTTACCATCATTAGCGTAGTAGTGGCTCTTACCATCTTGATCAGTGAAGATACTATTGCGAAGGGCAGCACCATTAGCGAGGAAGTAATAATTGGCTCCTTGAATGTTTTGAGCACCCATAACCATGTATCCGTCTTTACCGAAGTAGTAAAGATTTCCTGCTTCGGTGATGAAGCTATCCTTAACTTGCTCACCAGTTGTGCTGGAGTTATAGATATATCCTTTACCATCGAAGCGAATACCTGACTCAACAACTTTTCCAAGCATAGCACCTGGCAAGAAGACCTTACCTTCTGCAACGTTGAAATACTTATTGCTTGCTTGGTCGCTGAGGACATAGTTAGCACCGCGTCCAAGGATATTGCTGCCATTGAAGTATTTAGCAGACCATTGTTTAATCTTAACAGATGGATCTATTGCCTGACCGGTAGAAATTTGTTTCTTGGTGAAGAGTTCAGGATATTTCTCCTTCAATTCATCAAGGAAGGCACCACCGTATTTAGCTTGGTAGTCATCACCAGAGCCTTTAGTATCTGTTACATAAAGAGTATGGTTGATTTGACTGCCAGCAATTGGTTTACCAAATTTATCTGTCCGAGTAACGGTAACCACTTCTTTTTTAGGGAAGGTATACATTTGGTCTGGAACCCAGTCTGCCATAACTTTTAGTCCAGCTTTATGAAGCGCTTTAATGGCTTTAACGAGATGTTCTGCGGTACCATATTTATTTGCCTTAGACATACCAAGGTCATAGCGGTCAGTAAAGGCATAACCGTTTTGGATAACAGAATCAAGGAATTGACCGTCTGTAGATGACACGTACTGTGGTGCCATTTCGAAGTCTGTGATTCCCCATGAAACGAATTTGTCAACGTTTTTAGCAATGACAACATTAGTATATTCGTCTTCCTTGGTTGCGAAAGCTTGGAAGTTAGAGAAACCTTCAAACATAACGCGTGAGTCCATAGCAGCATCTTGGTGAAGGGATTTGCCATCTGTGCTTGCGGCATCGCTAGCTGCAACACGGATATCTTGGTCAGCTGGTGCACCAACTGGTACCCAAACTTGAAGGAAACCAGAAATTTGTGGGTTAGCCACACCTTTAAGGTCGTCATTCAAGAAGTACAAATAACCATTTTCATCCGTACGCTTAATCATACCAGCCTTGCTAGCATCTGCATCTGTAGCGTAGGTAGCAACACCGTCTTTAGTTGATACCATAAGGGCACGGTATTCTTGATTAGCATGGGCAGCACCCATATTGAGGGCTACTACTTTACCTTCCAAACTAAAGTTTGGCTGGTTCCCCATAACAACACCGATACCTGATGTGCGAGTTGTTGCATCACCCTTATCGCTTTGTTTAAGAGCACCCTTACCGTAACGGACAGATGTCAAGATTTCACCATTACCAATTTGGTAGTTTTGCATGGCTTGTCCACCTGAAACATACTTCATCCGTGCCTTCAAAAGGGACTCGATGGCATTGTAGTTCACGGTCTTGTTAGCCATGTATTGGCCATCGTCAGTAAACATATCTCCGTAGTAAATACGTGGGATAGAGCCTTTATTTGTTAGGAGCAGAGTGTAAGACAACGGCACATTGTAGTGCGTATATTTCTTGTTGGTCTTCTTCAAGTCTTCGTTGTAGATCTTGAAGGCCTGATCAATTTCTTCTTGAGTGAATGAATATCCAAATGAATTTGGATTAATTTCTGCCTTGATGATATCACGAATCAAATCTTGTACTTCACTATCGTGGGCACGAGCAAAGCTATAACTTGGAATTTTTTCCACTTCACGATCATCAACTTCACGGTCAACCACACTGTTGTGAATCAACGGATTCAAGCCAGAACGTTTATCAAGTGGCTTAGCCAATGACCAAAGCATTGACAAACGGAACTTGTTATCCATATTCATGAGGTTGTCACCTTCATCGTGAAGATAAGGTGTATCATTATCACTCCATGCTTCTACGATAGAAACATGGTCGTTGGCATTTTTATTATTTTTATCAATCTTGTAAGCAGACTTAAGGTAGTCGCTAGAGATTTGCAATAGATCGGCATCAACATTATCCACCGCATCGACACGGATAGAGTCAAAGTTGGCTTCTGGATCATTAGCATAAATACTACCGAAGTTAAGAAGGTAGTGCAACCAGTTCAGGCTTTCAGCTTGTACAACTGGGTTGGAGTTGTCCACATCGTTAGCCAAGAGATACTCGTAGCCTCCAAGCGGATCATTTTGGTTGAAGGTGAAACGAGGATCCAAAGAACCCGTTTGGTTGGTCGGCGTGCGGTTAAGAATACGGTAACCAGACTGAGTATCAGGTGTTAAAGCTGTTTCATTGTCGAACTTGAGAGCACCATTTTGCAGGTGGTCATCATAAGGTTTTTCACTTTCACCATTCCATTGCGGTTGGGTCTTAACAAAGGCAGAAATTGCCTCGCGAAGCCATTTAGTATTCTTTTCACTTGTAATTCTTTGCTCAATACGCGCTTGAACTAATTCTGCTGCTGCTGTCAAATCAGCTTGGCTAGTTTCGGCGGTATAAGTTTTGTCAATACCGACAACCTTGTTCATGTAGTTGACATAGTTACGTTTTGTTTCGGTATCAGGCCACCAAGCCATCAAAAGCGGACGGAAATCATCTTTGGTCGATTCTGTCCAAGTTTTGCCATCTTTCAAGATGGATTTTGGACGATACCATGAGTCAGCTGTCAGATAGTTATCAATAGCTTCAAAGTTTTCTGCTGCTGTGCTGTAAGCACGGTTATTAGCCGCAAATGTTGCTGTTGTCTGATTAGCCGAAGACGAAGTCTTGTCAGCACCTACTTTTGATGTATCTTTATAAGCGCCGGTTTCATCAAAGTAAAAAATAGCATCACCAACACTGACAGCGAAATTCTTTTTCACATTCCCATCAGCATCGTAATAATAATACTTTCCATCAACCTGTTTGACGTTTGACAGATTAGTCAAGGCTTGGGGAACAGATTGGGCATCAGTTGCAGCTACAGCAGCTTGAGGCGTCACAGCATCAGAGACTTCTGAATTATTATCTGTGCTAGGAACCCATTGAGCTTCTTGCCCATCAGTGTTTGCGACCTGAGCGTCTTGGTTAACTGCTACTTCTTCAGTTGAACCAGCATCTTCTGATGTCGCAGTGGCAGGAAGGGGTGCAGCCTGATTATCTTGGCCGCTAACTGCCTGATCTCCTGCTACCGCAGCATTTGCAGCATTGTTCGCATCAGTTGCTGCGGCGTCCGTATCAGCACTGGCTACTGAAGCACCGAGTGCTGAAGCAAGCATAGTGGCAGATGCAACAGAAATAGTTACCCATCTCTTTTTGACCTTGTGCATCTTGTAGTGTACATTCTTCTCCATCAAGGGAGTCCTCCTAATTTGAAAAAAGTAACGATGTCTAACTTTTTTAATAGTTAAACTATTTTAATCGTCAAGCTATTCTAACATAATTTTAAAATTATTTCTAGTTATTGACAATTATGTTAAACGTTTTCTTGTTGATTTTAAAAGAAAAATTGCCGGAAAATCTCTCGTAAACGTTTTCAGATGACTTCCTTTTTCAAAATTTATGTCATAACTTGTCATAAAGCATCATTCTTCTTACTTAATAATACAAAGTCATTTCGTTAAGAACAGAACGATTAGCTAGCAAATACTATCTCCAATTCGATAGACCGTAAAGAAAACGAGAATTGTCCCATAACTGCTCTCGTTCGCCAACTACTTGTTTATTCTTCTCTCAGTTGATGATGAAGGCAATAAAAAAACAGGCCCGAAGCCTGCTTTCTGCTTATTTTGCGATTGGGTAAACAGATACTTGCTTCCTATCGCGTCCTTTACGTTCAAAGCGAACAACACCTTCAACCTTAGCGAAGAGGGTATCATCTCCTCCGCGGCCAACATTGGCACCTGGATAGATATGAGTTCCGCGTTGACGGTAAAGAATTGAACCACCAGTTACGGTTTGACCGTCAGCAGCTTTAGCACCAAGGCGCTTGCTTTCTGAGTCACGTCCGTTTGATGTAGAACCTCCACCTTTTTTGTGAGCGAAGTATTGCAAGTTAGAAAGATTAAGTTTAATCATAATATTTTCCTTTCGTTGAAAGCTTATTTTATGACAGGCCGGGCAACATACTGAGATGAATTTTCCGCTAAATTTTCCAAGCCGATAACGACCGAAGCAAATAGCGTCTGCCAAACCTGCTCTTGATGAGGAGCCAGTTCTTGAGGCTTTTCAACCTTGAGAAAGCCTCCTTCATCTGCTAATTCCATTTTCGGCGACTTACCGGTCAAAACTTCTACCGAATTGATAAAGTTAAGGGCCAGCATAGAAACCGAAGCACAAATCACATCAAAGCCATACTCACCACTGCCGGCGTGACCTGTAATTTGCATCCCAGACCAACCTTTTGCGTCTTTGGTAAATGTTGCTTCAATCATGATTAGAAATTAAGCGTTGATCACGTTGATAACAACCTTGGTGTAAGGTTGACGGTGACCTTGTTTACGGTGGCTACCTTTTTTAGGTTTGTATTTGTATGATACAACCTTCTTTTGTTTTCCTTGTTTTTCAACAGTTCCAACAACGCTAGCTCCGTCAACAAGAGGGCTACCAACCTTAGTAGCATCTCCACCAACAAGAACGACTTGATCAAATGTCACTTCTGCCCCTGCTTCAACGTCAAGTTTTTCAACGTAGATTGCTTGACCGACTTCAACTTTAACTTGTTTTCCACCAGTTTTGATGATTGCGTATGTGCTCATTATGCACCTCCTATAAGATTTTTGGACGAAGGATAAAATCCTTCTTGTGAAGACTCGCCTAGAATCGTGAGAGCCGAACTCTTACTTGACTGAGACTTTTTACTAAAGTCTCAAACGATTTTCGTGCGGTTGCACAGGATGTGCATATTAGTCAACTTTTATAGTATAGCATAGTCACTTAGGTATTTCAAGGAGTACAGTTAATTTATTTAGCTTTTTTCTCTTCAGTAATCGAATTAGGAAAAACAATAGCCAAAGAAACAAATAGAACAGTATACATCATAGCCGATGGCCAAATGGTCAAACTTAAAAACAATCCTAAAGTTTTCAAAAACATATCAAGTTTTAGCCATCGACTCTTTTTGACAGAGAAAGTTTGGATGGCTTCTGCCTTTTGGTTTTCCTTAATATGCGAAAGATCACTCTGCATCCACAAATTTGAACAAGATATCGCTATCACAATAATACCATAAAAGGACTGAGCAGCTGAATTATTGAAATCACTTGCAACCAGATTAGTGGCATAAGGAAAAAAAGAAGAGAAAAACAGCATTAATAAAGACTGCCAAACTGTTTTATTGGAAATACTTTTAATATCATGCCAATTACGATGCAATAAAACCCACATGGCCCCTAACCAAAAGAAGGAAATAGTATAGGCAAAGAAATTCATTCGTAACTGCCATAGATTTTCCCAAGAAATAGGGTTTGGTTTCTTTAATTCTAAAACTAAGATTGTCATGATAATAGCCAGTATAGCATCTGTAAACGCAGCTAAACGTTCCTTTGTCATTGTAAACCTCTCTCATTATGTTTCCTACTGTACTGTTATTGGCACTAAGCCCAGAACCGCTCTTTTGACTAATTTTTGAAAACGTTCTAAATCAATACTCTGTTCCGTAGTCAATATCTGATAGCGCTCCTGCCCCTCGTAATAGTAATGAGATGTCAGTTGGTATCCATTGCGCTCATAAAAGGACAGCCGCTGTCTTCTTTGTCCACTATTGGCGCGTCTTTCTCGACAGGCTCTATCGTTAAAATAAGCGGTTTTCTTCCAGCATATTCACGAATCTGTGCTAATATCATACTGCCATATCCTTTGGAGCGAACTGACCCATTAACAGCTAAAAAAAGGATAAACACCTGCTCCTTAGATTCAATAATATAAGCAAAACCAACAAAGCGTTCCTTATCATAATAGGCATAGCAAGTCACCAGAGAGCGCAAGCTATTTAGCAGCAAGCAAAAATAAGGAAAGCGCTCACGAGGTGGAAAAGCTGAAAGATATAATCTTTTAACATCATGATAAGCTTTACTAAAAAACTTCACTTTTTGCTGAGCTAAAGTCATTGATTCCCTTTCTTATCAACCATATCTTTGCTACCATTTTAAATTCACCAATTCCTTCATTTCTTTATAGGCTGTATCAACCTTCTCTTTCATGGCACTATCTAATTTATGACGGTATTTACCGCCTTTGATGAAATCCTCCAGAACCAACGTTTGATAATTATAGGCATCATAACCTTCATCAACTGTTTGGCCGGTAGGCTGCCGCCAAACCATGGTTGGATGAGCTTTGACGGTTTTGATAACAGTCTTTTGACCCGCCTTTTCAAAAGTCACATCCATCAGCAAACCACGTTCGGTCCAAATATCATCAACTGTTTCTTGATTTTGGTTGGAGATAAAATTTCCCATAGAATAGATGATAAATTTCTTTTGTCCATCCTTATGCAAGGTCTCTGCTGGTTCCACCACATGGGGGTGACCGCCGAAGATGACATCAGCTCCCCAGTCGATCATCTTATGATAGAACTGGACTTGTTCATCGGTCGGATCCTTTTGGTATTCCACTCCCATCTGCGGCATGACAATAGTGATATCCGCCTGCTTTTCAGCTTGGGCAAGTTCGGCTTTCATTTGCTTTTCATTCAAGTCGGATAAATGCTTTTTGTACTCGCTCTTACTTAGATTGGACTCCATGCCGTTATAGCCATAGGAATATCCTAGGATAGCAATTTTAATCCCATTAACCTTTTTTATAAGAAAGGTCTCCTTGCGGCGATTTCTCTGATAGATACCTATGGTATCTAACCCAAGCTTATTGAAAGTTTGAGCAGTTTCCAGAGCACCAGACAGACCGGAATCCAAAATATGATTGTGGGCCAAGTCAATAACATCATAGCCCGTCTCTTTTAAAGTCGTGGCAATAGAGCTAGGAGCATTGAAAAGAGGGTAACCTGCAAGAGGGTAACCACTGCTAATCGTTCCCTCATAATCTCCAAGGGCTAAATCAGCATCTGAAATCCAATTTCTTGCATACTTGAAGTAGGGATTGAAATCATAGCCGCCATCCGACTGTCTAGCGCTCATGTAGAGAATATCGTGGATTAGGATATCACCATTGGCTACAACTCTAGCAGTTTGTACCTGACCGGACTTTGTTTCAGACTTCTTAGCCCAGCCGCTCGCATCGTAAAACGCGGCCACCACAAGAATGGCCAGAACCAAGGTCACACAGATAAGGCTAGTTCTTGAGAGTGGCAACTTTTTCATAGACATTCCCCTTTTGTTTACTATTTATACAGTATTATAGCATGTTTCCGCTTTCAAAAAACTACTATTAGAAAAATCACTCCAATTAAAAATTAAAATCGTGATAAAATCACGATTTTGATTTATTCTTATCCCACTCTCATGAAACTGAAATTAAACAAGAAGCAACAACTACCGAAAAGGTTAGATAAAAAAAGCTTATCCTCATATAGAGAAAGTCAGCGTTTAAAGACCACATATTGAAATGATCAATGTGGTCAAAAATAGCCAACATTCCTGTCATGGACAGCTGTCTCCCTAATCCACGCCAATCTCAACTCCTGTTTGTTCAATCAGCTTAGCCAAGTTCGTGAAATCAGCAAGAGGGAGCCTTGTTTGACTAGCCATAACTTGATACACTTCTGGACCTTCATAATAATAGTGGGGAGTTAAATGATAACCATTCGATTGGTAGAAGGCCAGACGGCGGAGCCGCTGACCGTAATTGCTGGCGGCCTGATCTGAGGGCTCAATAACCAAAACTCTTATCCGACTGCCTGCTTGTTGGGCTACTTTGGCTAGGATGGCCGAACCATAACCTTGGGAATGCTTGTCCTCCACTACTGCTAGAAAGAGCAGATAATAGACTGTATCTGACATAAGACTGTAGGTGAAACCAACAAAATCTGAATCATCATAATAAGCTACAAAATCTGCTTGACCAGAATCCGCTTTCTTCAGTAACCAATCCCAGTCAAGGCGTTCTTCGGGAGGAAAGGCTGTGAGGTAAAGTGATTCAAGATCACTTACTAAACTCTTTGAGACGCTCTTTCGCTTCTTAACCGATTTCGATAATAGCTTCATTTGTTGCTTTTCTTTCTGTGAACCAAATGTGAACAGGTTTGCCTGATTTATTAAGTCCAACTATGACCAGTTGATTTTTCCCAGTATTTCTTACCTTGGCAACTTGCGTAGAATTAGCATCCGAAACAAACACTGAATAGTTCTTACCGTTAGGGTAACCTTTCAAATCTAAATAAATACTTGGATCACTATAACGGCCACCATTATCAGCCTGATAGTCAGTAACTGACATAAATTTAAAGTCAGTCACCTGATTTCTTTTATCTGTAAAATAACGGTGAGCTTGGTAACTTCTTATAGAAGGATATAACCAAAAGCAGAAGATCATCCCCATTAAGAAACAATAAAACAAAAAATTCTCTGAAAAAAATTTTTCTGTTAAAGACTTCTTTAACTGTTTAGCAGTCTTTTTCTTTGATTTAGCAGTCGACTCCTCCCATTCTGGAGCAATGACTACTAGTTTCAGGAAATAAGCTGCCACTAGGACAAATAGTATAACCGCTATTAAAAATCCTGCAGAATAAGCACCTGATGAAGATGGATTAGAGCTGCCTAGCACATTAATCGCATGGCGATCCCAATTATAAGGGCCAAGTACTCCATTTAAAAACTCCCAGATATTGCGCACTTATCATCCCCTACAACAAGTCCTCAATCATATCATCTACGGCATCGTTTTGACCTTCCGGTGTGATTTCAGAAACCATAATGCCTTTAACCGCACGATCAATAAGGCCTTCAACATCGAGTCGAGCTTCGTACTGCTCGACATTTTTGATTTTAGGATTGGTTTTGGGACGGTCAGGTGCAAAAATGGTACAGCAATCTTCAAAAGGTTGGATAGAAATCTCAAAAGTATCAATTTTTTCGGCGATATCAATGATTTCCAGTTTATCCATAGTGACCACTGGACGGATGACTGGCGTTGCTGTTACCGCATTAATGGCTTGCATGGATTCTAGTGTTTGACTGGCAACCTGGCCGAGACTTTCGCCATTTATGATGACCAAACCATGGCGCTGCTCACGGATCCTATCGGTAATCCGCATCATAAAGCGACGAGTCAGGGTCATGAGGTAGGCTTCGGGTGCCTTTTCCTTTATTTCCTCTTGAATCTCCGCAAAGGGAACTTCGATAAATTGGATATTTCCGCCAAATTTCGTTAATTTACGCGTCAAATCCTGCGCCTTCTTCAAAGCACCCGGACTGGTATAAGGTGGGCTAGCGAAGTGGACTGCTTCAATATCTACCCCTCGTTTGAGAGCCAAATAGCCTGCTACAGGTGAATCAATACCACCTGAGAGCATGAGCATACCTTTGCCTGCTGTGCCAACTGGCAGACCGCCAGCACCCTTAATTTCTTCATGAGAGATATAGGCTGCTTCATCACGGATTTCTACCTTGAGAGTAATATCAGGCTTTTTCATCTGAGCCTTGATATTAGGGAGGACATCAAAGACGGCTCCACCAAGATCTTGATTGAGCTCACGACTGTCTAATGCAAATTGATGATCGCTGCGTTTACTGGAAACCTTGAAGGTTAGTCCTTCATGATAGAGACCAGCCATAATGTCTTGGACAGCCTTCCGCAGGGTGGGCATATCTTTTTCCAATTTATAAACTGGTGAAAAGGCTTGAATGCCAAAAATCTGCTTGAGACTTTCAGCGACAGGACGGTAGTCAGCCCCATTAAGGAAAACATGACCGCGATCTCGGTCTGCTGTTACCGTGACCTCTGGGTAGATAGAGAGAACATCTTGCATATTGCGTTTGAGCGTATTAATGAAACGCATGCGATTTTTCCCCTTAGTCGAAAGCTCACCGTAGCGAATCATAATTTCAGAATACTGCATATCATCTTTCAAAAGTCCGACGATCAACTGCCGGACATCCTTTCTTATTTCTTATCCTTAACGGACTTTCTTGGTCTTTTCGTAAACTTGTTTAAAGATAGTTAGGAACTGCTCAACTTGACTCATATCATTGTCATCATCCAGGCTGATTCGGACAGCTGTCTGAGCTGCCTTGGTCGGTACTCCCATCGAAATCAGCGTACCGGCTGGTTTGCCAGCCTTAGAGGAGCAGGCACTGGTGGTGGAGATATAAATTTGATGCTCTTCAAACGCATGTACCACTACTTCTCCCCTAACTCCCTTAATGCCAAAGGTTAAAATATTGGGAGCAAAGTCTTGACTTTTTTCAGAAAAGAGCTTGATATCAGGGTACTTACTCAATTCATCGTAGATAATAGCTTTCATCGCCGCAATCCGAGGCAGGGCCGTTTCTTCCTTAGCCAAGGTCAAACGCAGGGCTTTGGCCATAGCCGCAATACCGGCTAGGTTTTCAGTCGTTGAGCGCAATCCATTTTCCTGACCGCCTCCTGTCAAAAGCGGACTGATGCGCTTACCAACCTTCTTATAGAGAAAGCCGACACCACGAACCGCGTGAAACTTATGTCCCGAGAAGGAAGCAAAGTCAACTCGGTCAGTCAAATAGCTGGCAGTCGGAATTTTTCCGATAGCTTGAACAGCATCTACATGAAAAGAGATAGTCGGCCGATCAGCCAAAATTTCTGAAATAGCTTGGATAGGCTGGACAGAACCAATTTCATTATTGACAGCCATGACTGAGACCAGGATGGTATCCGACCGTAGGAGGCCAGCTAATTGTTTCACATCTACAAAGCCGCGGCTGTCAACAGGGGCATAAGAGACCTCAAATCCTTGAGTAGCCAACCATTTAGCAGATTCTTTGACAGCTGGATGTTCAATATCTGACACGATAATATGTTTGCCGTAGGGGGCTTTTTCAAAGGCTAGTCCCTTGATGGCCCAGTTATCGCTCTCAGTTCCGCCAGATGTGAAAAAAATTTCTTCAGCTGACTTGCCTAATAGCTGAGCAATTTGCTTGCGAGAAGCCTCCAGCAAACGGGTTGCTTGGTCGCCAAGGCCATGCAGGCTGGAAGGATTACCGAAAATTTTAGCTGCCACCTCTTGATAGCTGTGAAGGGCTTCGGAATAGGGTTGGGTTGTAGCTGAATTATCAAAATAAATCATAGTCGTTCCTTTAACAGTCAATTAGTTTCATTATAGCATAATTTAATAGGCAAGAGGCAGGCAGAAAACCGATTCAAGGTTCGGACATGAAGAGAAATGACCCTGCCACTTTATTTAAGAATTTTTTTTCAGATTTTGGTAAACTAGTAGCTAGAAAACTTTTTTAAGGAGAAAATTCACCATGTCTCAATACTCACGTTCGCAACGCAGAAAGAAAGAAAATACGGAACTTAGTCACACCCCTATTCGCCAAGAAACAGAAAGACGTATTCCTAAGGCAAGAGCTACTAAAAAAATTGCTCGTGGCGCTAAGAAAGGTTTCTCAGCACTGCAAAAAATAGTGGCTATTGCGGCAGGGCTTGTTACTATTTTGGGGGCACTGGGTTATTTTGCTATCTCCCGCAATAATTCCAATAACGACAAATCATCTGACACTTCTACGACAACGGTCATTAAAGAAAAAGAGGACAGCAATAGTCAGGCAAGTTCTAGCGATGCTAACAACAGTCAAACGCAAGATGGTCAGCCAACAGAGGATCAAACCCAAGGACAGGATCAAAATGGAGAAGCAGCTGATTCTGGACAAGCTAGTGACCAAGGAGGTCAGATCGACCAAGGGCAAACTGATGGAAATGCTGGTACGACTGATCAAGGGCAAACTGGCGGAGACGCTGGCCAGACACCTCAACAATAATGCTAACCTATCAAGAAACCTTGCAAACTATCCACAGCCACAAGGCTTATGGACGCCGGCCTGATTTCAGGCGATTAAATTGGCTATTAGATAAACTGGGAAGGCCCCAAGCAGGCTTTCCCAGTCTTCATATTGTCGGGACTAATGGCAAAGGTTCAACCACTGCTTTGCTCCAAGCTATCTTTAGTCAAGCCGGCTACAAGACTGGGACCTTTACCTCGCCTTTTATCACTCGTTTTAATGAAAGAATAGCTGTTGACGGCCAGCCTATCAGCGACCAAGATCTAGTAAGAACTTTCGATTTAGTCCGCCCTTGGCTAGAGAAACTGACTGAGACAGAGATGGGGACTTTGACAGAATTTGAATTAGTCACGGTTCTTGCTTTCCTGTATTTTGAGCGTGTACAGCCAGTTGATATCGCCATCATCGAAGCTGGAGTCGGCGGCCGCTTTGATTCAACTAATATCATTACGCCCTTGGCTACTATCTGCACTTCTATTGGTTATGATCATTTGGATACCTTGGGCAACCGTCTGGAAGACATTGTCTGGCATAAGGCCGGAGCCATCAAGTCTGGACGCTCAATAATTCTTGGTCCAGTCCCTCAGAAAGCTCAGATCGTTTTTGAAAATGAAGCCAAGCAGTTACAAGCTCCCCTCTATCAAGCAGGTCGGGACTTTTGGATTGAGGATACCAGCAATGGCTTTGATTTCAAAGGTCCGTTGGGCAGCTTGCAGCATTTAAGCCTGAGCCTTCTCGGGTCTCACCAGCAATATAATGCAGCCTTGGCCACTGAGGCCAGTCTCCTTCTTCAAAAACATTTTCCTAAGATCGATGAGGCTGCAATCAGGACTGGTTTACGATCTGCTTTCTGGCCCGGTCGCGGTGAACTAATCGAACCTAACATTCTGCTGGACGGAGCCCACAATCCCCAAGGTATTCAGGCCCTAATCAATCTTTTAAAAACAGATTTCCCAAACCGCTCTAAACAGCTGCTTTTTGCAGGCTTAAAGCGAAAAAATCTTTCTGGAATGTTAACGCTGCTAGAGGGGCTGGAGCTCAGCGTCACCACTTTTGCTTTCCCAGAAGCAGCCGATTTAGCAGACTACCCTGAAACCTACTCAAAGGTTGCTGATTTTCGAGAATGGCTGGATAAGGCCAAGGATTCTGACGATCTCTTTATCGTGACAGGCTCCCTCTATTTTATTTCGGAAGTGCGCCGTTATCTTTTGGATCAAAAGAACTAGCTAAAATCCCAAATCATGAATTGATTTGGGATTTTTTGTCTTTTATCTTGTCCTCCGTTTGATGCAGATCTATTAGCCTTATCTCATCGTAACAAATTCTTCCGCACCTGTCGGGTGGATAGCGACAGTGTTGTCAAGATCAGCTTTGGTAGCTCCCATCTTAATCGCAACCGCGAACCCTTGGATCATTTCGTCAACACCATAGCCGATACCGTGGAGGCCGACAACTCTTTCATCTTCGCCTTGAACAACTAATTTCATGCGAGCCACTTGGCGATTGTCAGCCAAGGCTGTATACATAGAAGTAAAGGATGAGGTATAGACTTTGATTTGATCTTTCCCATACTGCTTAATAGCTTGTTCTTCCGTCAAGCCAACCTTGCCCATGGCTGGGTGACTAAAGACTACGGTTGGGACATTGGTATAATCCATCTTAGCTGTTGTTTGACCGTTGAAGAGACGCTCTGACAGCTGACGTCCTGCCTTGATGGCAACTGGGGTTAACTCGATCTTACCGTTGACATCACCGATAGCGTAAACACCTGATACATTGGTATTTTCGTATTCATCAGCTTGGATAAAGCCACGCTCGTTAAGCGCCACACCGGTGTTTTCCAGTCCGTAGCCCTTCGTGTTAGCGACACGCCCAATAGCCCAGATAATGACATCAGTGGTATGCTCCTCACCATTTTCAAAGATGAGGGTTAAGGAACCATCAGCATTCTTGACCACTGCTTTTGGTACACAATGTTTATGCAGGGTTGGACCGTCTTTTTCCATTTCTTCCATGAGAGCGTCCGTTAGGTAATTGTCCCAGTTGCGAAGAGGGCGATCCTTACGAACAAAGAGGTGGGCATCACTGCCTAGGGTATGAAGGAGACCAGCAATCTCAACACCGATATAGCCAGCTCCTACAATAGCCACGCGCTTAGGAACCACATCTAACTCAAAGAAGCCATCGGAAGTGATACCATACTCAGCTCCCGGGATATCAGGAACGAGGGCGTGCCCACCTGTCGCAATGAGAATATGGGGCGCTGTATAGGTTTCACCGTCAGCTTCTAAGATATGGGCATCAAGAAAGGTGACATAAGCATTCAGTACCTCTACACCATTTGCCGCAAATCCTCGTTCATAGGAGCCATGGATACGGTCAATGTAGGCTTCACGGTTATTTTTCAGGGTCGTAAAATCAAAAGTTGTATCTCCCACTGTAAAACCGTATTCACCAGCATACTTATGAATCGCTTCAGCAACCTGAGCCCCATACCACATGACCTTTTTAGGAACACAACCACGGTTGACACAGGTCCCGCCAGTCTCCGCTGCCTCAATCAAGAGCACTTTTGCGCCATGCATAGCAGCTCGGTTAGCCGAAGCAATCCCCCCAGAACCACCGCCAAGGACAATATAATCGTATTCTTTTACCATAAGAATCCCTTTCTATCGTTTCAGTAGACTTAGAGTATCATAAATAGGGAAGGCAGGCAATTTTCTGATACGACTATAAAAGGCAAACGATCTTATCGCCTGCCTTTTACTAATTTTTACTCCTAATTATCCTTGCTTCAGATAAAAAAGCTGTAACACACTTGAGTTTATCTTTTTCTATGTCTTATCTACAACTTCTTGTGTCAGTGCTTCCTTTACTGCCTCTGCTACATTCCTCGGTATGCCACAGTTGACGATATCATCCACATCTGCTTCTTGAATCTTGGTCAGGCTTTTGTAATGCTTGAGCAGGAGCTGCTTGCGTTTAGGTCCAAGGCCAGAAATGCCGTCCAATTTGGAGCTGAAGCTATTCTTGCTGCGAACCTGACGATGGAAGGTAATAGCAAAGCGGTGGACCTCATCTTGTACACGCTGAAGGAGAAAGAATTCCTCGGAGTTCCGTGGCAGATCAATGACTTCCAGAGGATCACCAAAGAGCAATTCATGGGTTTGGTGCTTATCGTTTTTTTGAAGACCTGCAATAGGAATGTCTAAGCCTAGACGGTCTTGGATGACCTCTTTGGCAATATTGACCTGACCTTGTCCACCATCGATCACGATTAAATCAGGTGGTGTCAAACCATCTCGCATGACCCGACTGTAGCGACGATAAATAACCTCACGCATACTGGCATAGTCATCTGGGCCAACAACCGTCTTGATTTTAAACTTACGATAGTCTTTCTTACTGGGTTTACCGTCAACGAAGACGACCATAGCAGCAACTGGACTAGTTCCTTGAATATTGGAATTATCAAAGGCTTCAATACGGCGAGGGGCTGGGATATTGAGCAATTCTCCAAGATTTTCAATAGCTCCTTTGGTCTTTCTGATATCTTTTTCCAAAAGGTCAAACTTTTGCTGCAGACTGACTCTGGCATTCTTGGTCGCTAGGTTGACTAACTGCTTCTTCTCGCCGCGCTGTGGTTTAATAACCTTGGTTCTTACGACCGCCTTGACAAGCTCAGCATCAATATCCTGCGGAATAAAAACTTCTTTAGGTAGAAAGTGCTTGCTCTCACGATAGAATTGACCGACATAGGTGAGAAAATCCTCTTCAGGCTCATTGTAGTAGGGAAACATATTGACATCCCGCTGAATGAGCTTGCCCTGACGGACGAAAAAGACCTGTACACACATCCAACCCTTGTCGACATAATAGCCAAAAATATCGCGATCAATCATATCTTGGTTCATGATTCGCTGCTTGGTACGCAGGGTACTGATAGCTTCCAAAAGATCACGGTACTCGGCAGCTCGCTCAAACTCCATCAGCTCTGACGCTTTAAGCATTTTATCGCGGATTTGATCGACAATCTTATTATCCTTGCCGTTGAGGAAATTTTTGACATCCTCTTTGAGACCGTCCCAGTAAGCCTGATCAGTGTGGCAAACAGTGTGGGCATTGCATTGTCCTAAATGATAGTAAAAACAAACCTTATTAGCTGGATTGGTACATTTTTTAAAAGGGAAAATACGATCCAGCAGACGCTTAATCTCGGTTGCTGCTCCTGAATCGGGGTAAGGACCAAAATAAATCCCATCTTTGCGGTGAACCTGACGGGTAATCATGAGGCGAGGATAAACCTCGTTAGTAATCTTAATATAAGGGTAGGATTTGTCATCCTTGAGCCGAATATTATACTTGGGCATATTCTCCTGAATCAGATTGATTTCTAGGAGAAGGGCTTCGGTATTGGATCCCGTGACGATATACTCAAAATCGGCGATTTCTGAGACCAGCATCTCCGTCTTCGTATCGTGACTGCCGTGAAAATAAGATCGCACCCGATTTTTCAGATTCTTAGCCTTTCCCACATAGATGATAGTACCATTTTTGTCCTTGTGGATGTAGCAACCAGGACTAGCTGGCAGCAACTCCAACTTGTGCTTAATCAATTCATTCATAGAATTATTATAACAAATCTCATTTTTAGGGACAGTAATTGACACGATTGGATAATGGCAGATTTTCCTCTAAAAAGGTGGCAAAACCTGCATTAAAATAATATTCTCATTATTTTTTATATGATTTTTGCAAATAGAGAATTGTTATTTGCATATTGTAAAGCGCTCACAAGAGTTTTATAATAAAGGCAAGACGCAAAAAAGGAGGAAATCTATCATGAAAGATAGTCCGTCAAAGGAAACAAAAACACATGGCTGGTATATGCACAAACGCGGCAAACATTGGGTTTACGGCTGCAGTTTGGTTACTCTGCTGGTTGCAGGACTGGCTCTTAGCAATCCTGTTTTTGCTGGGGAAACGGCACCAGCTACTAGCACTCCCAATGCACAAGTGGCTGACACCATCAAGTCTGATGAAACGTCAGAAGGGGCAACAACAATCCCAGCCAATAGCCAAGCTGTTATTGAGAGTAAAGATAACAGTGCGGAAATAAGTGGAAATACCACTTCATCCCAACAAGCAGAGAGGATAGCACAATCGACCGACGAAGGCGGATCAACTGTTGATTCAGAAGCTGATCAAGCAGAAGTCGCTACTTCCGACGATGCAACGCCAGTGGCTGAAAGAGCCGATGCTGGTATCACTGTCGAAAAAGCTGATGTGGCTCAGGTTGCTGAAAAGGGCTATCAAACCAATTTGACCAACCTCAAATCAACAAACGGAACTTGGGAAGTTCGAGATGACGGTCTCTACAGCAATGCCTTAGACAAGGGAGACAGCTGGAATATTTCTGACATTAAGGCTGGTGATTTTGTCTATTCAACAGATATCAAATTTTTGAAAGAACAAGGAGCTGTCGGTCTAATCTTCCGGAGTACAGATCCTAATAATGTTCAAAATAGTTATGCCATTAACATTGATGGAGGCACAAAGAAGAGTAAATTCTGGCGTTGGGACAGAGGAGAAGACCAGCAGCTGATTGATGAAAAGCAAATCGAACCTAGCGCCGATGGCAATTACTTTCTCAGAGTTGTTGCTATTGATTCCTGGCTATCCTTCTACATTAATGGGCACTTAGTCGGTTCTACAGGTGACTATACCCTGCAAAAAGAAGACAAAGGTCAAAGAACCGTCATTAAAGAGGGGTATCTGGGCCTGCTTAACTGGAACGGTGAAGCCGTCTTCCAAAATACTTACTATACCCCAATTACTGATAATCTAAATCCTGAACTAGCTGACATTACTGTCACGTCTGACAAAGGTCAAGTTGAGAAGAAAGGTCAGTTCCTTTCCAATGCTCCCGTCAGCATCCAATATGTTGATAATGCAGCATCCAGTGTTAAATTAGCCATTAAACCAAAGAACGATAAGGCTCAGATTACGATTAGCGACAGCACTGGTAAAGAATATCAGTTAAACGATGATATTCCTCTGGCTGTCGGTGCTAATTACTTGACTGTAACCAGCACAGTTACTACCGAAGCTAATCAAGCCAGTCTGACTTATCGGATCAATGTTCATCGCCGGCAAGCCAAGGAAGTCTACTACAACGAACTCTTCCGTGACCAGTACCACTATTCCGTCAAGGATGGCTGGGGAAATGACCCTAATGGTTTAGTCTATTACAAGGGTAAATACCATCTCTTCTACCAATTCTATGATGATCAGGTATGGGGACCAATGCACTGGGCTCATGCCACCAGTACAGACCTGATTCATTGGGAAGACCAGCCTATCGCTCTCTATCCCGACACTAACGGTACCATGTTCTCAGGCTGTATTGTAGTCGATGAACACAATAGTTCTGGCTTCTTCAAGGATGGTCAAGGCGGTTTAGTGGCTTTGGTCACTGCCGATGGTAACGGACAACGGATTAAATTAGCTTATAGCTCTGATGAAGGTCAAACGTGGATCAAGGTTGATCAAGTGGCGGCAGATTGGTCCGATGACCCACTGCAAAGCAAGGATTTTCGTGATCCTAAAGTCTTCCATTGGAATAATAAGTGGTTCATGGTGCTAGCTGGTGGTCCTTTGCGTATCTATTCTTCTGATAATCTACGAGATTGGTCAGTTGAATCGACTTACCCTGATATCCACACTGAGTGTCCCGACTTCTATCCAATCCAAACAGAGGATGGCACGATCAAATGGGTGCTTTCTCGCGGCGGCCGTTACTATAAGGTAGGTGACTTCAAGCAAGTTGACGGCAAGTGGACCTTCAGCCCAGATCAAGCTTATAAAGAATCTGACGGTGTGATGAACTTTGGCAAAGATTCTTATGCCGCTATGACCTACTATGTTCAGGACTTTGGTACCGAAGCCAATCCAACCATTCCGAAATTGACGGAACTGAATTGGATGAATACGTGGGACTATTGCAATCTAGTCGCTAAAACAGTTGACCAAGATTTCAACGGTACTTACAATCTTAATCTCCAGTTGGGCTTGGTCAAGGAAAATGGCACTTACGTTCTGACGCAAACACCGCTTGAAATTTACAAAACACTTCGGGATACTGCTAAAGCCATCAGCTATCAAGACGTTACCGTTACAGCTCAAAATGATCTACTCAAGGATGTCAAATCTGATAGTTATGAAATTGTTGCAACCTTTAGGCCAAGTGCGACGACGACTAAGGTCGGCTTTAAAGTCCGCCAATCCAAAGACCAAGAGACACTGGTGGTCTATGATTTGAAGCAAGAAGAGCTCTCCATTGACCGAACCAAGTCTGGAGTCATTCTTAACGATAAATTTGCCGAGGTCAACAAGCAAAAGGTGACGACCAATGCTGACGGCAGTATTTCTCTCCATATTTTCGTTGATCGATCCAGTTTAGAAGTTTTCGCCAAGGGGGATACCGTTACTGGTGCTAACCAAATTTTCCCAGCCCCAGACAGTTTGGGAGCCAGTGTCTTCGCAGAAGGAGGCGACGCCAAGGCTGATATTTATTTCTACCCTCTCAAATCCATCTGGACTGATAAAGTTGCAGCTGATAAACCTTTCAAACTGGTCGGAACCGGCCAAACTGAAACACGTTTAAATCTTGGCCAATCAACCAGTTTCGAAGCCTATTTGGCTCCCGCCCAAGTTAAGCAAGATATCAATTGGCAATTGGATAAACCCGACCTTGTTGATTTTAGTCAATCTGGCAGTAAGGTAACCCTGACGGCTAAAAAGGCAGGGACTTTGACTCTGACAGCAAGCTCTAAAGAAAATCCTAACTTGACTAAAACCTATAAGATTAGTATCTTTGAGAATAATTTCAAGACCAACTTAAAAGATCTCAAAGTCATTTCTGGTCAGTGGGTTGTTGATGATAAAGAGTTGCTTGACAGCAATACCAGTGCTAACGATGCCATCATGTCGACCGAGCGCCTCCCTTACTCTGAATACAAACTGGAAGCTGACGTCAAATATCAAAAAGGTTTAGTTAACATCTTTTTTGCCTCTCCAGCAACCGACCCAGCCAACGCCTATGCCTTCCAACTGGGCGATCAGGCTAGTGTCAGACTGTACTACTTCCAAGGAGATACTATCGCTGAACAACCGCTGAATACAGCACTTAACGATAATCACTACCACCATTTGCTTATTAACAAGACCAAGGACAGTGTCAGCCTGAGTATTGATGGTCAGGAAGTCATGAACCACAAATTTGCATCTGTCAAAGACTATTTTAATCAAGCTTATGTTGGCCTAGGACTGTGGGATGGTGCTGTAGCCTTCCAAAATGTCTATCTGACCCCGCTCAATCAAGACGTTAAGCCTCAAGGTTGGTTCACAGCTAACCAACACTGGTATTATCGTAAGGCCGATGGGCAATTAGCAACTGGTTTAACGAGCATTGATGGCAACACCCATTACTTCAACGCCGACGGTTCTCAAGTCAAAGGCGACTTCGCTTCTCCTGATGGCGGACAAACATGGTATTACCTTGACAAGAACAACGGACATGTTCTGACTGGACTGCAAACGATACAAGGGAAAACCTATTACTTCAATGCTGACGGTTCCCAAGTCAAAGGCGACTTTGCCTCTCCTGATGGCGGACAAACGTGGTATTACCTTGATAAAGACAACGGACAAGTTCTGACTGGACTGCAAACGATACAAGGGAAAACCTATTACTTCAATGCTGACGGTTCCCAAGTCAAAGGCGACTTTGCCTCTCCTGATGGCGGACAAACGTGGTATTACCTTGATAAAGACAACGGACAAGTTCTGACTGGACTGCAAACGATACAAGGGAAAACCTATTACTTCAATGCTGACGGTTCCCAAGTCAAAGGCGACTTTGCCTCTCCTGATGGCGGACAAACGTGGTATTACCTTGATAAAGACAACGGACATGTTCTGACTGGACTGCAAACGATACAAGGGAAAACCTATTACTTCAATGCTGACGGTTCTCAAGTCAAAGGTGACTTTGCCTCTCCTGATAGCGGACAAACTTGGTATTACCTTGACAAGGACAACGGACAAGTTTTAACAGGCGGTCAAACGATCAAGGGCAAACGTTATACTTTTGATGAAACAGGCAAACAAATCAAGGGCCGTTTTGTGACCCCCGATGGTGGCAAAACGTGGTATTATCTTGATAAAGATAATGGTCTCAGAGTGACGGGCAGACAGGTCATCAATGGCGAAATCTGTTACTTTGATCAAGACGGCCGTCAAATTAAATAGATCAAGCCTCAGCTAGACTAGACCGTTTGCGACAGGATGCTCCTATTCATCTGCTTCTCTGACATCAATCAAAACCATCCTAGGACAATTTCTCAGCCAAATCCCATACACGAATTTCTTTCATCATGACTAATTTCCAACCACATGGCCAAAACACAAACAAATGAACATTAGCCGATCTTCAGCCTTGTCATACCATGACTGAAGATCGGCCCTCACCTGTGCTGATCGCCTTTCTTATAGCTGATGCTTTCCTACACTACAAACGCTGGCAATTTTCTGACATGCCTGCTCCCCCTTTATTTCCAGTCAGGTCAGTCCTATTTTGTTATAATAAAAGCAGAAAAATTCAAACGCTTTCAAAAAGCTTATAATTGGACCCACCTATGTGATTCTATGAATTTAGATAAAATATCCCAGAAGCTTTAATGCTTCGCTGTCCATTTTCCTAAATTCTGTGAGTCACTTAGCGGCCTGCTATCTTGTAGAAAGGGGATTCCTATGAAACTCAGTGTGATCGAAATTGGCCAAAAACCTGAACTCGTTGTCCAAACGGCAGCTGGTTGGCTTAAATTAACTTCCTACTTTGATCAGGTTGAAGAAGTTCCCGATTTTACTATGGAAAATCTCTTTGACGGCAAAGTTTACAAGGGACTTCAATTTCTTTTAGAATCTGATTTGAGCCAAATTGACAGCTGCTACTGGTTGGATACGATAGAAGACTACGCCTTCTATCCGGTCGTCAGCCACCCCAGAAAAATCTTGGCCGTTGGCCTAAACTACAAAAACCATATTACTGAAGTGCAGATGGACAAACCTCAGGTCCCAGAAATTTTCAATAAGCTAGCGACCAGCCTCAACAGTCACGGCTCTCCCATCTTTCTTCCTAATAACGATTGGGAATATGATTACGAAGGTGAATTGGTCATCGTCGTCGGTAAAAATGCTAAAAACCTCACCTTGGATGAGGCTGATCAAGCGATCTTTGGCTACACCGTCGGTAATGACGTTACAGCGCGTAAGCTTCAATTTCAAACCAGTCAATGGCTGATAGGTAAGTCACTAGATGGTTTTGCTCCTGTCGGACCAAGTCTGCTGACTAAGGATCAAATGAACCTAGGCCAAGCCCGCTTAACAACCAAGGTTAATGGCCAAATCGTTCAAGAAGCTCCGCTGACCGATATGCTCTACAGTCCGCAAGAAATTGTCAGTTACCTCTCACAATATATGACACTTGAACCAGGTGATTTAATTTTCACTGGTACACCCTCTGGTGTCATTATGGGCCACAATCCTAATCAGCTAGACTGGCTGACTCAAGGGGACACTGTCACCGTCTCCATCAGCGGAATCGGAACTTTAGAAAATATCATTAGATATGAAAAATAACCACCAGCCTTGCTGATGGTTATTTTTTACATATCCTCTCCTTTACTTTCTTTAGTAAGCGGCCATTAAGTACGAAGCTTGCGAATTTCAAAACGATCTCTATGGCAGTAAATAAGAGAAAAAGTTTGGGTTGGAATGTGCAATAGGATACAGCTGCTAAGCCAAAACACACAAATTCTAAAATTCCAAGCAAAGTGATTAGGATTCTAAACGTTAATCCCTTTATCACACCAAAACCAAAAATGACAGTAATAATAGGAGGGACTAAAATCAGTATTATAGCACCTAGGCTAATTGGGAGAACAATCGCCGATGCTATTATCCAACCAATCATCTCCTCTGCAGGATCGTTTGTATGAACTAGTAAGCTGCTTTGCTTAAAAAACCACATCATTAACAATCCTGCTGAAACTAGCTGGAAATTTCTTGCTATCTTTACTTGCTTTATTTTCAACTGCCATTCAGCATTTTGCATTTGATCATCCGCAGAGCCTTCACAGTCGAAATTTCTAGTATTTTTCATCACAACTAATATTTGGCATTGCGGCCAAACCATTCTTTTATTTTTTCTTATTATTAATAGTCATTTAACCCTTGCTGATAAATCATTTGTTGGCCTTGCTGACTAGCCTTGATTTCTTTACCCGCTAAGATAAATAAGCCAGTTATCACACAGACTTGGGCAATTTTTGCAAGTCCTAAGCCAATCAGGCCGGTTATAAATATCCGGCTAATGTTTTCTTGGCTCGCATAAATTGATGACCAAGCTACGGCAACAAAGATAAACTCAAGCCCCCATGCTAAAAGGAAGCTAATCAAAAAGCCAAAATGCCGAGACCAAACGCTGGCGGCAATAATACTCACAATATTAGCGCCAAGATTCAAAATCAGTAGAAAAAGAAAGTAAGCATAAAGTGAATACATAAACCAGACGACTCTAAGAATATCTGTAGTAAAGTCATCTTCGTAATTTCCTAGTCCCAGTACATGCATCAAGAAAGATAAAGCATTCTCCCTAAAACTTGCGGAAACCACAAAAATGATGATAAAAATAAGCGTTGGTATTATGACTAAGGAAGCGATAAGCTGCAGGCCCATAGCCCAACCAACAAGTTTTCGTGACGGTGTCTTGATCACAATTATTCTCCTCACTAATAACTAGGCTCGCTTAAGATACACAAATATTGCAGTCTTTTTCATTCAGCAGAAAGTTCCTTATCTGCTCTAGTAGCAACATTGCAAAACTCTCAAATCGAGACCAGCTAGTATTTGCCATCACTAGAATACAATTCTACACAATCGCTCAAGTCAAAGATCCGAATAGACTTCAAGGTGCTGCCCCCTCACCCACATCCATAAGATGCCCTTTAAGACAGCCTCTTGATATTTTGACTACACTTCTCAACTTCTCCCTGCCTTCAAAAAAGTGGCACTGCTAAGCAATGCCACTAGTGGTCTATGAAGAATGCCGATTGCAGGAATTGAACCTACGACCTACGCGTTACGAGTGCGTTGCTCTACCGACTGAGCTAAATCGGCAACTACTTCTATAGTTTATCAATTTGTTTTCAATCTGTCAAGATTTTTTACTTATTTTTTTCTTAAATCTCATTCTAGGCCTATTAACTGTCTTTACTATTATGAAAAAGCCGCTTCTCTTTGAGAGCAATCTTATTCTCGTAATTGTCGATTTTATAATTCAATCGCTTCAGGGCCTCATTTAAATCGTCTATGCGCTTCTGTAGGCCTTCCCGTTGCTCTTTAAGGATAGTCAGGCGGGCCTGAATATTCTCATCACCAGCTTGCAAGAGTTCCGTGTAGGCTTTCAGAGCCCCGATACTCAGACCAGCCCTTTTAAAACAGCGAATGAATTGCAAAATAGAGATATCATGCTCTGTAAAATCACGAACTCCAGCTTGATTGCGCGTCACTGGTGGAATCAAACCAATCCTTTCGTAGTAGCGAATGGTATCTGCAGAAATCCCAGTTAACTTGCTCACTTTCTTAATATTCATCAATATGTGTCCTTTTACTTATTAATCCTCAACATTGTAAGCCTTGGAGTTAACTCCAAGTCAAGGGATAACCTTTATTTGTTATAAGCTAAAGGGCCCTTATCGTTCTTCCCTCTCTCCTAACAAGTTCCGCCATTTTTCCGATAACTGTTTGGGATTTGGAAAATTGAGTTGTTCAAAACGTGATTTCACAAAGATACTCAAGAGACTGAGCGCTGATTTATTGAGTAATTGCCGTTTGTCAGCCGGGAGCTGGGAGAAAGCTGTCATAATTGTTTTGGCACTTTTAAGAATGTCAGCTTGAAAATCATCCAGAGTGGCAACATCATTCTCCAAGAAAATATCAAAGACTGTATCAAAGAGAATTTTGAGCTCTTGCTTGGAAAGCTCTTGTGTCCATTGACTAAAGGTCTCTTCTAAAGCCTGACTGAGTTCAGATTGACCGGAAGCAAATTGCCAGTCTGTACCATTCACTTCCCAAGTGGCCACGTCATGCTGGAAAGTTCCGATGGCCTTGCTTTCAATAAAGCAGCTAGCAAGGTCATTTTTTAACATACTGCCAACTATGGAATCCTTGGGTCTCAGACAGAGCACCTTATCCCGAATGGCCTGATAACCCTGACTGTGCAAAACGCGATTATGCAGGCCCGGTGCATCAAAGATAAATAATTGGTCAATCCTTGCTTGAAAATCTTCTGGTAAATTAGCTGCGGCGTAGAGAGCCAGATTGCCACCCTTAGAATGACCTGTTACAGTATAGCGACAGTCGCTAGCCTCTAAAATCTTAATCAGGTAGGCTAAGGCTTGCCGCTGTGCAGGAATCTCACTGGCATAAGTCATCTTAAAATCTTCCTTCCAACCGATAAGCGTTTCATCAGTTCCTCGGAAAATAACCTGATAATGATTAATATTCGGCAGACTGAGAACCATCGCAGCAAATTGCTTTTCAAATTGCGGATCAATATCATTGATATAAGAGACCAAACTCAAGCCTTGATAGCGTGGAGCAGCAAGGACAGCTTTCAAAAGCTCCACACGCTGCTTGGTAACAGTAAAGGAATAGTGAACTTTTTTACCGCTGGCCTGAAAATCTTCTTTCAGTGCCTGCAAGGTAACTGGCTGCGTTAAATGTAACTGTTCTCCTAAAGGCAGGTAACCCAATTCGTTGATAATAGCTATATCAATGCTGTTGAGCATCAAGTCTGAAAAAGTTTTTTCACCATGATTTTTGATATAGTCTAAAATATTTGGCATAAAATCTCCCTCTCTACTAGCACCAGTATAGCATATTTTTAAAGATATCTGAAAATTATGCTAAGCAGCTAGTCGAAAGCCTTCAACTATGGTAGTATAGTAAACAGATTAAATAATTTGGGAGAGTTATATACTGATGTCTTTAACACAAATCTATCGTCTCATTTTTGGTTTCTGCGGTCTTATCGGTGTCTCAATGCAGATTGCCAAAGATGGGCCTGGAATGATACTTTACTATACTGTTCTGTCCAATATCCTTGTTTTTTCCAGTCATTTTTACCATATCTATTTAGAAGCTAAAGGAGGTTCCATCAATCAGCATCCCACCTTGTTGCGGATTAAGGGAAGTACAACTCTGGTCATTACTTTGACTTTCTTAGTTTATCACTTTATGCTAGCACCTAAGGTAACCCCAGCTGATTACTGGAACATCCGAAACTTCTTAGTTCACTATATCGCACCGCTTGGCATGATTGGTGACACCCTTATCTTTGATCGTAAAAATATTTATAAAGCATTAGATCCCCTAGTTTGGACTCTTATGCCTATTCTCTATTGTATCTGGGCTCTTCTCAATGGTCTTATCTTGAAATGGCCAATTCCTGGTAGCTTAGACAGCCCCTTTCCCTACTTCTTTCTCAACGTTACAAGAAAAGGCTGGGACTACGTCCTGACTTATATTCTAGTTCTGGCCATCTTTTATATCATTATCGGCTATATACTCTTTCTCACCAAGAAAATTCTTGGGAAAAAGCGGTAACCAGTTAAGAAAACGAATCTTTAAAATAAATCAAAAGGATCCTTGCTCAATAGAGCAGGGGCTTTTTTACAAAACAAAAGGCTCTGGGAACATCCCAAAAGCCTTAATTGTGACTAGTTCTCTGTCATTGACAGGGTTTGCCGGAAGCAATAATCTGCCGACCGTGTCGAAAGACTGACATTAGCATACTGAGAAATAATTCGCTCCACATTGGCTAAGCCGATCCCACGATCTTCTCCTTTTGACGAGTAGCCATTTTCAAAAATATGGCTGATAGCGACTTGTTCTTCTTTGGTTGAGTTTTCAATCACAAAGAACTGCTGATTATCAACCTTGAAATAGGCCACATTGACAGCCTTATCTTTGGATTCTTTGGCAGCCTCAATAGCATTATCGCTCAAAATACCAATAATAGTGACTAAATCAATAATCTTCATCGGAATCTGATTAATTTCATCAGGTGCTTCAATAGTAACTTCTAGTCCTTCTTCCTGAGCCAACAAAATCTTAGCCGACAGCATGCTTTTAATCGGTGAAATATGGATAGATGAGAGCTTACCAATGTCAAGGTTTTTAGATTGAATCAGCTGCTGATCTTGGGCAGCATCGCCCATAATCTCATTGTAAGTTGATTGAATCTTAGTCATATCTTGGCTGGCAATGCTCTTAGCCAATTTTTCTAAAGCTGCTTGGTAATTTTTCTTAAAACTACTCAATTCAGCATAAAGCGACTCAACCCGATGATTGTAAGATTCTAGGTTAGCGATGTGCATTTCCCGGTCAGTTTCAATATCTTCCTTCAAAGTCCGTCTAATCCAGCGGTTGAAACCAAAGAGAAACCAGCAAAATACTGTCACCCCAATAAAAATGACCTTGTTGCGATTGTCAGAAATCCAATCAATGGTAGGATTATTGATGTAACGCAGAAGATAAACAGCGTGCAAAATAACATAAGAGATAAAGAGAGCCACTGTGATTTCAACTAAGAATTTCTTAACTCTACTGCTTTCGCTTTCCGTTATTGATTTAAAATTGAGGTTAAAGATAGTATGGACAACCCAGTATTCAGGGATAACCAAAAGATTAGCAAGAATCAACTTGGTCAGCGGGTAGGCCGCTAAGTCGATCTGATTAGGATCCATACCAAAGACAATATAGTAAGACAGGCTGAGGAGAAATTCAAGTCCAATAGCCGTATAGAAGGCATAGAAAAGGAGTTCACGTTTAGGCTGAAACTTAAAGAAGATGAATTCAATTAATAAGAGATGAACAACATCCACTACTGTGCCTGTTTTGGAACTGAAAAAGATAACAATAGCTGAAAAAACTGAAACCGGAAGCAGTTTTTTCAGAGGCAAATTGAGTTTACTGATCCAGTTGAAGACATACCAGCCAGACCAGAAAATTGTCCAAGAAAATAATAACTGTTTTAAAACTATCATCGGTCTGACTTCCTCCTAACACGTAATTCTTGGTAGAAGGTTTGATCATGTACTCCTTGTGCAAAGGTCAATTTACGGTAGTGATTAAGATTCCTTCGGCTTTCAAGCGACAAGTCAGCTAATTGATCCAAGGCCGCCTGCTGATAAGGTGTAAATTCCAAACTAAAGGATTGAACGCCATTTTCCTCAATAATTCTCACATTGACTAAACCTGCAGGATTTTCCTTCAACCAAGGCATAACTCTGTCAAACATTTCTGAAAAAATAGTCAGTCCCGCAGAACTTGAAACACCGCAGTCCATGATAATATCAGGAATATTCAAGACCAGCTTATAATTCTGGCTCTCAAATTCCCCTATTTTGATAAAGAGAAAGGACTTAATCTCGGGCATCATGATATTAATCAATTTAGCCTGACGATCCCTTGAATCCAAACCAGCAATATTTTCCTGGAAAATCTCATCGAAAACTCGGGTAACCAGATGGAGGTCACCACTTTCAATACTCCCTTTCAAACTGAGTAAAATATTGTTGTAATCATGCCGGAAAGAACGAACCGACTGATACAGTTCTTCGATTTGCTGGCTATAACTTTCTAGATTTTCCAGATAGTGCTTTTGTTCCGTACGCCTCAAATCCTTTAGATATTCCCTTGAATAATAGTCAATCAGGATGAGAACCTTCATTAAAACTGCCAAATAAACAACTGTAACTACGATTATCAGTACGGAAACAGGAATTCCCAGTAACTTTCCAATATGCAGCCGCTGCATAAACACAAGGAAATAATACAGAATAAAATAACTCAGCATTTCCGACAGAGTAACCCAAAAATTACTTTGAGTTCGCTTATCCAGCCAGACACTGTTCTTCATGGAGATGTAGTCAATCTGATAGAACTCCCGTAAAAATCGTTCTAATAGAGTTACAGCAATCAAAATCAGCATATTCCAGACGAAGCTGTCCAGAAAATAATTCAAAGGGTGATTAAAGAGGAAGGGAAAAACAATTCTTGCCACAAAATTCCAAAGAATGGAAAAGAGAACCGGCGGATAGAGGGCAAAGAAAAAATTTTCCACAAGACGGCTTTTAGGCATCTTATAACTAATAATCACAAAATAAAGTAAGAGACCAACCGTAACTTCACCAATATAAGGTGTTAGAAAAAAAGACAGAACCATGTGCAGTCCAATCAAAAAACCGACCTTATAAAACCTAGGCCTGATTCCCGTCACATAAGTAAATAATGACCATTCGGCTGCACAAAGGATCAGTTTGAGCATAAACTGCTGGATGATGGCTACTGATAATAGTGCTAGGGACATGTGAGTCCTTTCCGTAAACTGTTAATATAAAGTTATTTTAACATAATCCCCACCCTAGGGAAACTAGTAAAATCAAGAAAAATGAGAAATCATTGAAAATATCCACACAATCTCATTTTAAATTCTAGTGTAGCCATCCTCGTTATCCCTTCGTGTGCTCATTTTAATAGCTGTCTTATGTCATTAAACACGTCTACAATGCTGCACAGAGTTGTTGTCTTTACAAATTAAATTTGGCTACTAAAAGCATAAAATCTCCTAGGTACTTTTTATCACCTGCGTCGATTTTCCTAAATTCCCTTGCATGGCTTAATGGCTTTGTATCCCAATCAAACCGTGTGAAAGTGAGATTGAAAGTCTCCAGTGGCGTTTGGCAGCTGGGGATAGACTGCCTAAAAACAAGGGAGCGGCAGAGGACAGAGTCTAAAAATAAAAGAACGCAGAAAAACGAAATCACCATTTCATAACAATTTACCGATTTTTTTATACGTAATCTCCAGAGATTACAATGCTTTGTGGGTGGGGGCTAGGCTATCATGGCTGTTTGTCTCACTCTCGTTTGTTATCAAGTTCGGATTCCTTAGGGAACAAGCCTCTGCCGTAACTGCATCGTTTCCTTAAGATTAATGGACGTCTAAAAGGCTAACTTTGATTTTAACTGAGTATAAAACCAATAATAATCAGCTTAACCATCGCCTTCAGATTATCATAGTCAGGCAGCGACGCAGAATTTTTATGGTAATAGAAAAGCCTTGTAAAAACTCTTACAAAGCTCTGTAAGTTCAAATGAATAGTCTCAGAGCGCCTATTGGAACTTCTGGTTTACAGGATTTCTTCCATTGAAGTAAACTGTTCCTGCAAACCTTGACGCTTGTAAAAACGCAAAGCCCCTTCATTGGCATTCCAAACGTGGAGAGTCAAGTTATAACAGCCAAGTTCCTTGGCGTAGGCACGAGCAAAATTGAAGAGTTTCTGGCCAATTTGCTGACCACGCGCTTCTTCTGCCACGCAAAGATCGTCAATAAAGAGGGTCTTGCGAGGTTGGTCAGTATTCCCCTCATGCTTTTCAATGACAGTAAAGAGGTGACCTAGGATATTTCCTCGCTCGTCTTCATAAACAAAAATTGGCTTGGACTCCTCGAGCACCAGTTCTTCCAACTCTTGACGGGTAAATTTCTTACCTGTCTCCTTAAAAAGGTCGGGCCGGACGCGATGGTGAACCAAGAGGATATCTTCCAAAAGTTTCTCCAATGCGGGAATATCCGCTACCTTTGCACGCCGAATTGCCATATCGTTACCTCCATTTAAACACCTTTAACAACGTAATAATGACCGCTTGGGCTGGCGAAATTAAAGCTTGGGAAGGGATCAGTCTGGATGGGCCCAACTTTGTCAGTCACAGCTGAAATCTTAGCATGAAGCATCAAAAGCTCCTCACTCTCAAATAAGAGACTAGGCTGGTTGTCTACAACCTCGGGGGAAACTTGACGGATAAACTCTTTGGCATAAACGGTAAAGAGTGCTGAACTGTCAGCTGTCGGCCGCATCTTAAAACTTGGATACCCCATGGTTTCCGTTTCCGATTCAATTTTACAACCGATGGTCTGCCAAAAATCCCTCTCAGAATCTACATCATCCACATAGAGCATAATTCCTACTTCTTTATTTAACATCGTTTACCTCACATTATAGTCTTTTTTTCAGCAAATGGGAATATTTGCCTAACGCATCTTTACGGATACAAAATTATTTTAGAAGTTTACATTTTCAGATACAAAGCCCTCAATAGTCGTATTAATTTGCCACGTCATGCCGAATTTATCAACAATGATTCCGTAAGCGGGACTCCAAGGCATCTCCTGCAGCTCTAGCTCGATATGACGGGCTTCTTGGGCTAATTGATCATATAGTTCACGCGCCTGATCTGCATCATCAAGCTGAAGACAGGCTGAGATATTATTCCCCAAAATGTAGTCAGCTTCTGGGTTATTATCAGAAATTTGCAGGTGAATTCCACCAATATCCAGCTGCGCATTTAAGAGCAGATTCTTGTTTTCTTCTGGACAGTCAGGAATGGCTTGACCAAAAGTAGTCTTGGCTAAAATTTTAGCACCAAAGACCTGCTCATAAAAATCGACAGCCGCCTGGCCGTCTTTGTCCGTTACTAAATAAAGTTCAATAGCTTTAATCATTTCTTCCCTCAATTCTTTTTAGCTTTTATATATTACTACATAGAGATAGTTTGGTCAATCAAACAGTTTGGAACATAGTCTGATACGGATTAATCCCCTATTAACACCCAAACAAAACTCGGATAAATTTATTCTACAGTATTTTTAGATCTAATCTGTATGAGTTTATAATACTACTAATAAAGAAATAAAGGAAAAAATAAATGCCAAAGCTACTCGATATTAAAACGGGATAAGTAAGGTAACCTAATTGACAGAAGTCTTCCCTTTTTCTCCTTTCTAAATTAGCTAAGCGCCAATAACCTATAAACGACTAAGCTCTGGGATTTGTTTGTCTTCTTATTCGCTTCACTGCTCCTTTCACCGGATTCTTTATCAGATGTAAAGATGATGAAACAGGCCCAATTAATCTGAGTTAGTTGCTTCTGGTTTCAGTCACTACTGCTCTTGTCTTGTTAACCTTTTGCTTACTACAATCAGCTCTTATTGTTACAAGCAAAAAATGAGTCCTAATAATCTGCCTTGATTTTCTAACCACTATCTGGTAGGCTAGTAGAAAATTCAGATGGAGGGAAACGTTATGAACCAGAAAACTTTAGCTAAAGCTGCCGGTTTCGTTGGCTTAATTGGAGGGATTCTCACCCTTATATTGAGGATTATTAAGACAGTCATCGATATCGGTGCCTTCTCGGCCGCAAGTTTTGACAGCGATTCAGCTGGATCCTTTTTCGCAACTGCGCTAATATTTACTATATTCATTTTAATGATTCGTATTGCTATTCTTGTGTTTGGGATTTTAGGAGTCGTTAAATTTTCCAAAGATCCAAGAGTAAGTGTTGCAGCACCAATCTTGTTGATTGTGGCTTTCGGAATTAATATCTTTCCCTTATTGGGCGGATTCGCTGCGGATATCCTATCTATCACCGGAGGAATTCTTTTCCTTGTTGCACTGCCAAAGCTGGATCAGCCTTTTATCCCTCAGAATCCTTACCCCTATAATGGATTTCCAAATCAACAAAGCTACTACCAAAATCAAGGAAATACTACTACTCATTTCCAGCAAGAGCCAGTCTGGATGGGTACTTACCATCAAGACCAAGGACTGCCTGCACAGTCCAACACCAGCGTCCAAACCAATGCGCAAAATGCTGGTTCGCAGATGACGCAAGCTTTTTCTGACCCACAAGTGTCGGATCAAACTCAGGCTAGCCTTCAAGCACAGTCCTCAAATTCACAAAAGTCTTTTGCAACAGCGGAGTCGTACCAAACTCCAATGTCTACAGAGGTGCCAGCAAGTTCTGATTCGCCAGAGGCCTAAGAAAACGAACAAAGTCCAGATGCTGGCCAAAAACTCCCCCAGTCTCCCTATTTTGGAATAAACTCTTAGCACAGTGACTGGGAGCAAGACTTGTTGGTTACGTCAATCTGGTTAATCTAGAACATACTAACGAGTTTGGACTTTTGTCTCAGGCTCCTCTTCTCAGACTCCTCTGCTGGTTTTCCTTTTGCCATAAGGCCAATGCAGAAAACCTAAACGAATGTGATGAATCTTATTGCCAACCTCGAAAGGTTCCTGAGCTGTACGTTGTGCGGGAGTGGGATCAATCCGAAATTTTCAATTTTTGGGTTGATCCCACTCCCTTTTACTGTGAGCTCTGGTCAAAATAAATAATATGTAGTACTATTTAATCAGTTAAAAACTTTATGGAGAAATGAGACTACTATATGAATAAAAATCGTGTTGTGATTACAGGTTATGGTATCACTTCCGCTATCGGCAATAATCCTCAAGAATTTTGGACTAGTCTAGAAAGTGGCAAAATTGGTATTGGGCCAATCACCCGTTTTGATACCAGTTCCAGTCAGGTTGTTAATGCCGGTCAGGTTCAGAATTTCCCTTTTGATAAGTATTTCAGCCAAGAAGACTTAGACAAGAAAGATTTGAGCGGTCTGTATGCAATCTATGCTGCACAAGAGGCGTTTGAAGCAGCTGGACTGACTGATCAGACTGGGCTTGATTATGATAGAATTGGCGTCATGATATCATCAACAGTTGGAGGCCTGCAGGAATTTCAGGAACAGATTATCGCCATGAATGATTTAGGGATGACAGCAATCAGTCCAGATTTTGTTTCCAAGGCCTTCTATAATATGCCCGCAGCCAATGTTGCTATCAGTATTGGGGCTAAAGGCAGCTGCAAATCCATTTCTACCGCTTGCTCCTCATCCAACGATGCGATAGGACAAGCTTTTCGTGAAATCAAACGAGGTAGTCATGATATCATTCTTGCAGGCGGTGCTGAAGCTCCAATTACTGAAATCGGTGTCGGTGGTTTCGATGCCCTGACCGCAGTTTCTAGAACGCAGGATCCCAATCGTGCCTCAATTCCTTTCGATAAGGACAGAAATGGTTTTGTTATCGGCGAAGGGGCCGGTGTTTTGGTACTGGAGAGCCTAGAGCACGCTCAGGCTAGAGGAGCCACAATTCTAGCTGAGGTTATCGGTTATGGTAATAACTGTGACGCCTACCACGTGACCAGCCCGTCTCCCGGCGGTCTAGGTGCAGCGAAAGCTATTCGCTTGGCCCTAAATGACGCCCAGATACAGCCAGACCAAGTTGACTATGTCAATGCCCACGGAACGTCAACTCCCGCAAATGATCTCGCTGAAAGTCAGGCTATCGTAAGTGTCTTGGGCAAAGAAGTCCCTGTTTCTTCTACGAAATCTTTTACCGGCCATCTCCAAGGAGCAACAGGGGGAGTTGAGGCGATAGCCACAATCCAAGCGATTAACCACAATTTTGTTCCCATGACAGCAGGAACTCGGGATCTAGGTGATGATATTGAGGCCAATATCATTATCAAGCAAGGCTACAGGACCAAAATCAAGTTCGCCCTCTCCAACACCTTTGGTTTTGGGGGATCCAATGCTGTTCTGGTCTTTAAAAAATGGGAAAATTAAGGCCGTTTATAGACTATCACATCAGGATAAACCCGCCTGGTGCTTTTTTGTCTCAATTAGGTACAAACCATTAAATTGTCAATGCTCAGATGCTGGTTATCCATTCTACTTCAGCTTAACTTTTGTCATCGCAACTTAATTTGCATTAACTGCTTCTCTCTGATAGACTGAATCAAGCAAGCATAAGTATCTAAGGAGAAAGATATGAAATCGAATAACTTAGCCAGCATTAATGCTAAATTAGGTTTATATGGAGGGGGATTGGCCCTAGTTCTAAGACTGTTAAAGTGGGGGATCTTTTCCTATATGGCCTTTCGGTCAACGACTTCCGATGATGAAGCCCTAGCAGGACTCATCTATCTAGTGTTTGCTCTTATCAGTCTCATGATAAAAATTGTCACCTTTATCTATGGCCTTCTGGCTATGAGAAAATATTCTGGACAAAATAACATTCCATCGGCAGCTCATACCCTCTTTATCATTGCTCTCCCCGTTAATATCTTCTTTGGCTTTATCTCAGATATTAGCTGTATCATAGGCGGTCATTTCTACAAGCAAGGTCTTAAAGATTTCGAGGGATAACTGTATGCACTTAAAGCCTGCTTAAAATTGTTGTCATTTTGTAACAATCAATGATAACTATATCTGTTAAACTAGTAGGGTACTAATTTTAGGAGGAGTTTATCTTATGACAAACAATAATGCTGGTTTGAAAAAACTAGCCCAAGCGAACGGTTTACTCGGAGTGATTGGTGGAGTGATTTCGTTTATCTGTGCGACCTTAATGGTTTTAGCTGCTAGAGGAGTTATATCTTCTGCATTTATGTTCCTTAGTCTCCCTGCACTGGCCTTTAGAATTGCTACCTTGATTATGGGGATTATTGGCATAGTCAAATTTAAAGGAACGAATTTCGTTCCAATGGTGGCTCATATTTTCTTCATTATCGCCTTACCTATTGGACCATTAACAGCAATGATTGCTGATATCTTCCCAATTATCGCTGGTATCATCTACTTAACTTCACTTAAGAAATTTGATCAAATTCAAAATACGCAGATACCAAATCAAGATTTTCAATAAACTAGTATCACTTAGCACTAGCTAGGTGATTTTTTATAGGATGGATTTATAGGTAGATTATAAGCATGAAAAGACCACTTGAGATTGTTGTCTCAAATGGTCTTTTATAGTTTATCTGACAATTACACTATGAGCCACGACATGCTTTTTACAAAAATTCTGCTCTCCAAGGTGACAGTTTCTTATAGAGTGGCGCTTTACCAAGGGCGTCGAATAATTGATTCTTATGGTGAACTACTTTCTTGCCTTCTTCAATGCAAACCGGGAATAAATTGTTGGGATCCCAGCCTTCATCATTAGCTAAGACTTCTCTGACTTTGTTAAAAAAGGCATGTTTGAAATCAGAGGAAATATTAACCTTGGAAATACCATTTTTAACAGCTTCTGCAATTTGTCCATCAGGGTTTGATGAACCGCCATGCAGTACTAAGGGGACCTCGACCTGACTAACAATATCCTTTAAAATATCAATCCGAATTTCAGGGGTGACATTTTTAGGATAAATACCATGAGCCGTACCAATTCCGACGGCTAGCGTATCGACACCTGTTTCTTCAACAAATTGCTTGGCATCATCCGGCTTAGTATAAATACCATTCTTTAGGCCATCTTCAACTGCGCGTCCTGTCTGACCGATGGTCCCCAGTTCTCCTTCAACACTAACGCCTACTCTATGACACATCTCAACAGTTTTTCTTGTGATATCAACATTCTCATCCCAAGATAAGAGAGAACCATCTATCATCACTGAGCTAAAGCCATTATGAATTGCCCTTGCAACGCTATCTAAATTATCACCATGATCTAGGTGAAGAACAAAGGGAATTTGACTGTTTTTAATCCGTTGCAGAATGTAGGCAAAGAAATCATCTTTGCAGTAAAAGACTTCCGTAGGATGAACCTCAATAATGGCCGGAGCATTATCTGCCTCACATTGTTCAATCACAATTCTAGCCAATTCTAAATTTGAAATATTATAGGCCCCAACAGCAAATTTATTTTCCTGAGCAATAGCTAACATTTGTTCCATATTGATTAACATAATCATTTCCTCCAAATTTTTCTCTAGTTTACTCAAAGGTCAATCCCGACAAATCAACTTCTTCCTCGCTGTCATCCAAATCAAGATCTTCTTCATCTTCAGCTCTAGCTTTCTTTAAAATAACTAAGAGCACTGCTGTCACGCAGGAACCGATTAAGAGAGCAAGGATGGCTACTAGAGGTCTCGACATGGCAGGAATAACAAATACACCTCCTGATGGAACAGGGCTACCATTATCAAAAGCGTAACTAATGGCTCCCGTGACACCACAGCCTAAAGAGGTCGCAATAACTGTACGAATTAAATCATTCATCGCAATAGGAATGACGCCTTCTGAAATCATGCACAATCCCATTGGGAAGGCTACCTTAATGGCATTGATTTCTTGTTTGGAATAAATTGGTTTTTTGACAATTCTGGATAAGAGGTAAGCGAAAGTGACACCAATCGGGGGTACCATGGCAGCCAGTACCTTAATTCCTTCAGGACCTGTAATCCCATCTAGTAACAAGCCATCACAGATAAGATTTGGAACCTTCGAAATGGCACCACCGTAATCAAGACAGCCGATAAAACCGATAATAAAACCGTACAGCGCTTTCTGAGACTGATCCAATCCCTTAATAAATCCTGTTAAAGCAGCCGTTGCGACTGTCAGAGGAGCTCCAAGTACAAAAAACATAATCAGACCACCGATAATAGCGGATAGGGTTGGAATGATCATCATAGGCATGAGTGCTTGAGCCCAATTCGGTACTTTCAAATACCTCTTGACTAAGAGTGCAATGTAACCCGAAATAAAGCCACCGATGATTCCTCCTAGGAAACCAGCGCCTAAAAAAGATGCAATCTGACCCATTAAAAATCCAGGTGCAATACCAGGCCTGTCTGCGATGGAATAGGAGATATACCCACCAATAAAGGATGGCAAGAGACCCATCCCAAATACCCCCAATGTTGTCATCGCATCAGGAATAGACATGGATTTTAAACTATCAACATTCTGACCTCCCATCAAATTTCCGATGGCAATTAAAAGTCCCGAAGCGACAACCAATGGAAGCATATAGGATATGGCCGTCATCAAGTGGCGCTTTATTTCTTGACCAACTTTCTTCATCTTAACTCCTCCTTATTTTTTAGCTTGCAATTTTGCTTCTACCTCTTCCAACAATTGTTTTGGAGCCTTAACAACAACAGAGGTAGGTACTTTAATGGTTGGCAGGCCTTTAAAACGATCATTACCTGTTGTTTGGATATCAACAGCTAAGATAGCGACATCGGCATTTTTAATATCTTCAGTGCTCAGTTCATCTTCCACACCGATTGTTCCTTGCGTTTCAACATGGATTGTATGCCCTAAAGATTCAGCAGCACGAATAAGTTTTTGCTTAGCAATATAGGTATGGGCAATCCCTGATGTGCAAGCAGCTACAGCTACAATTTTCATTTTGATACCTCCTTCATTAAGATACAAAGGGACGGTTCGCTTTAGCGAAAATTCCCGACAGAAAAATAGAAGATTGGCCGGAAATCCTGATTTCCGAGACAAGCTGTCTTTTTTCCAAGGGAATTAGTCCCGTGTTCAATTCCTAAGATACAAAGCCGTTAAACGACTCAAAGAATTTTAGGGAGCTTGACAACGATGCCTAAGCATCTAGGAAAGTGAGTCTAAATTCACAGAGTCGTAGGCGCGTTCAATTCCTAAGATACAAAGCCGTTAAGCGACTCAAAGAATTTTAGGGACCTAACGAAGAATCAGTAAGATTCTAAGAAGGCCTGTCTAATATTGCAGCATCGCAAGTGGTAGACTCAATTTTATTTCAAGAGCTCAATGAGTTCTTCTTTCGATGAGACCTTATGAAGCCTATCAATAAAGCCATCGTCAGCCAGTAACATTGCAACCTTTTGCAGCAATTTTAAGTGAAGCGTATTTGAATCCCTGTCCCTTACTGCAAAAAGGATGACTGCTGTCACGGGCTCACTATCAAGGCTCTCCCATTCAATGGGAAATTTTGATAAACCGATGGCAATCGTTGTATGGCTAACGGCAGGAGATTTCCCGTGTGGAATGGCGACACCTTGACCGATTCCAGTTAGCCCTTCTGTCTCTCGAAAAAGGACATCTCTGATAAAAGCCTGCTTATCACTAACATCCTGATGCTTATACAATAAATCAGTCAGTTCCTCAATAACCCCTAACTTTGTTCTTGATTTTAAATCAAGTGAAATTAAGTCGGGAGTCACTATTGTTGATATATCCATATCTATTTTATTAGAGCTCATTCCCCACTTCTCCTTTCTATCGCGCTTATTTTCTTTCTTTACCTATAACCCTACATCTTCAATGGTTTGCTGTCACTAACTCGTTTTTCCATTAGATATGTACTTTTATGTGTAAAATATTTTCACGCTTATCACCATTTTTGTAGGAAATTATGTAAAAAGGACTCTGTTGCTTTTGTGTTATATTTATAATAGAAATAAGGTTAGATTGGAGGATTACATTATGTCCAAATTAGATTACGCAAGATTAGATAATATCTTAAACTACCTCATAACCAAGCATCTTCCAGTCTCTCAGGATATTCTTTGCAAAGAGCTGAATATTTCCAGCAGAACCTTAAGACATGATATTAAGATGATTAACGACTATATTAGCGATAATGGTGCTGAAATTGAACTAGTCCGGCGAAAGGGCTATCTGCTTAACTATACCGATAAGGAGAAATTTGAATACTTTTGGCATCATGATGACCAAGGGACGTTCTTATTTACATCAGCTAAAAATAGAATTGATTTCTTATTGAGAGTTTTTCTGACTACCGATAATTATGTTCGTCAAGACTATCTTTTAAATACCTTCTATATCAGCCAAAACACTCTCTATAATGATTTTAGAAACCTGAAGCAGCTCCTAGCCCCCTACCACATTCAGATTATTAATAAGAGCAATGTCGGTTACTACATTTCAGCTGAGGAGAGCGATATTCGTTCCGCCATTCTAAATTTAATTTTTCGAGATAATCTCTATGACTTCATCTCTGGGAAAAATAAGTCAGTCAGGGATATCTGTAATAATATTGACTATAAGATCTTTTCGACAATCTTCTATAATTTCATAGATGGCATTAAATTAAATAGTACCGATTTTTTTGAAAGAAATAGTTTTTCTGCGATTCTTTTAACCCTCAGCCGTATTAAATATGGACATCAGTTACATACAGCATTTAAGCCAGAGCTCAAATTATCTCCTCCGTATCAGAGTGAATTTAATGAGTTTATCTCGGCGTTAAATGAGACTTTTCAGATTAAGCTATCAGCTTATGAACAGTCTTACATCCTTTTCATTCTTTCCGAGAACTATCCAAATATCATTGAACGACTCAACCTTAGCGAAGATAATATTCAATTAGCACACGATATTGTCCAATCACTACTCAACCACCTTGACCAAAAAATTTCAGATGCTTGGATTTATGATAATAATCTCAAAAGCAATCTCACTAACCATATTATCCGTGCTTTAAATGTCCTTGTGATCAAAGGTAACCGAACCAATCCGATTAGCCAGCATATCAAAAATAATTTTCCTTACGCTTTTGATTTGGCCGCTAGCGAAATGTCTAGGATAGAAAATATTTTTCAGTTAACTTTCTCCGAAGATGAAATAGCTTACATCGCCTTATATTTTGCTAATGCTATTGAAAAATACAAAAATTCATCCCGCGATAAAATCAAAATAGCCATCATCTGCGGTACCGGAAAAATTTTGAGTTCCATTATTCAAACAAGGCTGGAACGTTATTTCCCCAATTTAATTGACAGTATTGATCACTTGTCACTGAAGGAATTTGACAGCACTGACAAAAGTGCTTACGATCTCTTTGTAACGACTATTCCAATTAAGGTAAGTGATAAGATTTATTATTTCGATATTAGTAATTTTGAACAAAACTTTAAGGATTTGGAAAAAATTATCCGTTCCAAGCGAACAACTTTGCAACTTTTTAATCCTTTATTTATAAAAACTTTTCCTGATAAAATTACAAAGACAGACCTTATAAAAACTCTAGCCAATGAATTGCTTCAAAAAGGCTATGTTACCGAGTCTTTTGCGCAAGATGTGTTTAAAAGGGAGGAGATTTCGAACACTGTCTTAGACAATATCGTAGCCATTCCTCATCCTATTAACCATAGTGTCAAGAAAAGTGTTATCTCAGTGGCCATTATTCCCAAAGGTATTTACTGGAACCAGAGTCATATTAAATTCGTCTTTTTACTGGCTATCAGACCAGAGGATATCAAATCCCTAGAGTATATTTATGAAAAACTTTTAGACTTTACAACATCAAAAGCTCTGCAAGAAGACCTATTAAGGAATAAGGATATGAAAACACTCGATAAAATTTTTAACACTGAATAAACCAACTGCAATGCCTTTGAGCGCTAAAAGACCGCCCAGATTATTCTGAGCGGTCTCTTTTATTCTTAAAATCGATCTACTGCTGCTTTAAGCAAGGCAAAGGAATGTATCTGTGCAGCTTGGTCATAGATATAACTGTTAACAATGAGTTCATCAAATTCAACCCTGTCTTTTAATTCCTGAATTTGCTGGCTCACTGTCGTTGAATCACCTATCAAGGAAACCTGCGACATCTGCTTGACAATCATTTTTTCCCGATGGATAATATCTTCGCGCTGAAAGGCAATCGGGCCAAAATGCGGAACCTTAGTCGCTTCCACATAAGATTGCCAAACCTGCTCTTCACTATCCAGTGGCGGCTGTAAACCATTTGGCTGACCTGTCACTATTCCTAGAAAAGACTGCAGTTGAGTCGTTGCCAAACGCTGCGCTTCTTGATTGCTATCAGCAAGAATGGCATTGGCTCCCAAGATAACGTAAGGCTGATCCAAAGAGTCAGATGCTTGGAAATTTCTCCGATAAATAGCTATCGCTTCTTCCATCATAGCTGGTGCAAAATGGGAGGCGAAGGCATAGGGAAGACCTAACTTGGCTGCCAGATAAGCACTGTCCGTGCTAGAACCCAAGATATAAAATGGCAGTGCGAGTCCTGCTGCCGGGTAGGCGTGAACAGGATTGCTGTCATTAAAGTAACCAGCTAGTTCAGCTAGATCTTCCGCAAAATGGGGATTGAGATCATCTGTCCGGCGAAGAGCTCGAGCGGTCACCATATCTGTTCCTGGTGCTCTGCCCAGACCTAGATCAACGCGATTAGGATACAAGGTCTCCAAGGTCCCAAACTGCTCAGCTACTATATAAGGACTGTGGTTGGGAAGCATAATACCACCAGAGCCGATACGTATATGATTTGTATTAGCTAGGGCGTGCTGCATGAGAAGGACTGTAGCACTAGAAGCCACACTTTTCATATTGTGATGCTCAGCAATCCACAGACGATGATAGTTCAGCTCCTCAAGTTTTTGCGCCAGAGTCACCATATCTGTCATAGCTGCTTGGTAGTCTTGTCCTTGCCGCAGCGGCAGGAGATTTAAAACGGAAACTTTCATTATTACTACTTTCTAAATTTTAGAATAATAGACTTGTTCGAAAACTAAAGCATTTCAGAATTGCTAATACTACAAACCCACTCAGCTTAACCATTTTAAATATTCTGATTAAAGTTTTAGGGCTTTTCGCATGCAGTTGTCATGAGTTTGGCCGTACTCACTTTGGTTATCGAACAAATCTAATCTATCTTACATAAAACTGGTAATCGTTTCAGCTCTAAGTCGAACAGAGTCATGACCGGTCTCTTTAGCCTGACCAATGGAAAGAATCATAACCGGCACATAGCGCTCCTTGTCCAAACCAAAGGTCTCCGCCAGATGTTCAGCGTCAAAGCCACCAATTGGATTGGTGTCATAACCATGAGCACGAGCAATCAGCATCAGCTGCATCGCAGCTAGGCTGGCATCAACCTTAACGATACTGGTCATGGCTTCCTTAGTCAAAGACTGATACATAGGGATAATAACTGACAGCTGCCGCTCCCGCACATCGGCTGACATCTTTCCTTGATCAACAGCTGTATCATAGATAGTCTGACCGTATTCATAGCATTGCAAATCTCCAAAAATCAGTATCATAGCTGAAGATGTGTCATTTTGAGTCTGGTTGCTGCCGACAAGAGGAGCCAATTTTTCCTTTCCTTCCGGACTATCCACTACAACGAAACGCCAAGGCTGCATATTGACAGAAGACGGAGCGGTCACCGCCTCATCAATCATCGCCAGCATTTCTTCGCGGGGAATCTTAACCGTGTCATCATAGAGACGAATTGAGCGACGGCCAAAAATAATAGCATCAAAATTATTGGTTTTCATTTTTTTATTCTTTCTTAAAAATCTTCATCCAGTCGCCGCCATTCTCACATAAGATCACAGCATGCCCCCACCACATTGATGCAGCAGCTAAGTGCTTTTATCGAGCGAGCTATCATAAAAAATGTGTTCCAAATGGGATTGGCCTGTCGACTCCGAACTTCGACCCGTTTCATGCCATAAGAGGTATCCGCATGATTGAAACTATGCGGCATTCAATCTGTTCGGTGAAAACTAGCCATCGGCAGCTAGACTAATATTTATCAGCGATGAAAAAAGAGGCTCTCCACTCATAATAGAGATTCTCTTTTCAAACAAATTATCATAGGCTGTTTAAGAAGCATCCTAACGCGGCATATTACATGACTTCGCAACCTGGCTTTCCAGCGCATAGTGCATCGCGCAGATTTTCTTCTGCCGCAAGAGCTTCCTATAGTTTTGTCATACTAGCATCAATACTTTCAGTACCTGACAGCATTTGAATGATCTTTCCTTTAGTATTTGGATACTGGATGATTTTGGCCAGCACTTCTGCCACATCAGGAATAGGATTGCGGCCAACCTTTTCAGGAGCAAAGGTTACCAACCCAGTTCCTGCTTCTTCCGCTAAACCGCCTGGCTGCAGGATTGTATAGTCTAGGTCTGTCTGATGCACCAGGTAATTATCGGCAAAAAACTTAGCAATATTATAGTCCGTCAATTGGTCTAAGCCCGCTTGGTTCCACTTTTCTGGCTCTGTCGCAAAGAGAGAACTGAGCATGATATAGCGTTTGATGCCGGCTAATTGAGCTGCTTGCATTGATTTGACAGCGCCGAAAGCATCAGTTTGCAAGAGATCCTTACCTCGTGAACCCGCTAAGAAATAAATGACATCCATACCGCGCAGGCTCTTAGCCAAATCCGCTACAGAATCATGGAGATTGAAGGAGATAGGCTTGACCTTTTCAGTTTCCTCGACCTTGGATAAATCTCTAACGCCCGCGTAAACCGTATGACCAGCCGAGACCAGACGTTCAGACAGTTCACTTGCGACTCGGCCGTTGGCTCCAATAATAAAAATTTTCATTGTAATTCTCCTTAGAATATTTGCTTTAGTAATCACCAAAGGCTAGATGGATTTATTCTATCGCTTTATTAAAGTTCTGTCCAAAAATTGCTACCGGAAGGAGGTAAACAAAAAAACGGGAGTAGGATCAACCCAAAAATTGAAAATTTTGGTTCTCTCCACTCCATGATTTTAAGGTGATGACCTGAAACGGTCTCTTTCCAGACCGTTTTGACACTTGCTTTGCAAGTTTTATTCCACCCCTGCACAGTTGACTAGGTTTTCCGCTTTGGCCTTGTGGAAAAATGGAGGTCAACTGTCTGGGAGACAAGTTGAAGATTGTAGATAAGGCTAGCAGAGCTAGTCTCACTGCCAACCACTGCGCCAAAAGTTTATTCCAAAACAAGAAGACTGGACGATTTTTTGCCCAGCCTCATCTTTGCTTATTCCTCCACCAATTTAATATCTGCTCCCAAAGCTGTCAATTTTTCAATAATATTGGCATAGCCCCGCAGGATAAATTCAATATTGGTGATTTCAGTCTGTCCCTTAGCCATTAATCCAGCCGTTACCAAGGCAGCACCAGCCCGCAGGTCGGTTGCCTTAACTGCTGCTCCAGTCAATTGACTTGGGCCATTGTAGACGATTTTACCTCCTAGAACTGTGATATCAGCCCCCATGCGAGCTAGTTCTGGCACATGATTAATACGTTTTTCATAGATAGTATCAAGGATAGTTCCTCGACCGTGGGCTGTCAATAAGAGCGGAGTAATCGGTTGTTGCAAATCAGTCGCAAAGCCCGGATAAGGTGAGGTCCGAACAGAAATGGCCTTGAGGTTTTCCTGCTTTTCAACATAGATTGCATCTTCGTCAACGGTCATCCGAACGCCCATTTCCTCCAGTTTGGAAATAAAGCTATCCAAGTGTTCGTAGAGGACATTGGTAATACGGACACCCTCACCAATAGCTGCCGCCATGGCGATATAGGTACCAGCCTCAATTCGGTCTGGAATGACTTGGTGACGGGTCCCGCCTAGACGTTCAACGCCATCAATGGTAATGATATTGGTTCCAGCTCCACGAACATGCGCTCCCATATTATTAAGTAAGGTCGCTACATCAATGATTTCAGGCTCTCTGGCAGCATTTTCAATCACGGTTCGGCCTTGGGCCTTGACCGCTGCCAGCATAGTATTGATCGTCGCACCAACGCTGACCGTATCCATATAGATATGAGCCCCTTGCATGGGCTTACCACCGGTCGCCAAACGCATAGCTTCTGCTTCATAGGAAATACTGGCTCCCATGGCTTCAAAAGCCTTAAGGTGTAGGTCAATCGGACGTGGGCCCAAATCACAACCACCAGGCAGACCGACGACAGCCTGACCAAAGCGACCTAGGAGACTTCCATAAAAGTAATAAGAAGCTCGCAGACTGTTGATTTTACCGAATGGCATGGGCATATCTTTGACACCGCGCGGGTCAATTTCAAGCGTTTCACCATCACGCTTGACCTTAGCTCCCATGATCTCCATGATTTCTACCAGACTGTCTACATCACTGATGGCAGGCACTCCATCCAGAGTCACGGGATCATCTGCTAGAATAATGGCGGGAATCAGAGCAACAACAGAATTTTTCGCACCTGATACAGCCACTTCACCTGAAAGCGGCCTACCTCCATTGATAATAATTTTTCGCATACCTTATTTTCTTTCTATCACTTGAATTCAACCTTTTCATTATAGCAGAGATTAAGGAATTTGACAACGAGTGGCAAATATCTCATAAAAATAGGATAGTTCCCAGCATAAGTTCCAATCCTCAGAGAGAGACCGAAGATTACATTAGGCTGAGACTTAATGCTGTCTGAGTTTATCTGCCTTTCTCAACCCAAATTTTCTGTTCTAAAATGTCTGGAACCTAATCTGGGAATCTAGCTTTACTCAAATTAATGGTTGCCCAATCTTAACGGTGGAGTGGCAGGATCGTACTGCTTTTTGGGAATCTGAGTGGGACTATTTCTTGACACAAAAAAACTACACCCGCTCAGGAGTGTAGTTCGTTTGCTTAGTTGACAGCTGCTTTGAGGGCATCCACCTTGTCCAATTTTTCCCATGGCAGGTCGATATCGGTTCGGCCCATGTGGCCGTAAGCTGCCGTTTGGCGATAGATGGGCCGTTTGAGATCCAGCATTTTGATAATACCAGCTGGTCGCAAATCGAAGTTTTCTCTTACTGCTGCTTCTAGCTTGCTTTCAGAAACTTGACCAGTTCCAAAGGTATCCACCCGAACAGAAACCGGATGGGCCACACCGATGGCATAGGCCAACTGAACCTCAGCCTTGTCAGCCAAACCGGCAGCGACAATATTTTTGGCGATATAACGAGCGGCATAAGAGGCCGACCGGTCAACTTTAGTGGCATCCTTACCTGAGAAGGCACCGCCGCCGTGGCGGGCGTATCCACCGTAAGTATCCACAATAATCTTACGGCCGGTCAAACCAGAGTCCCCTTGAGGGCCGCCGATAACAAAGCGGCCAGTTGGATTGATATAAAACTTGGTCTTATCATCCAAATACTGAGCCGGAATAACAGCCTTGATAACCTGCTCAATAACATCCGCATGAATTTGTTCTTGAGTGACATCAGGGTCATGTTGCGTAGAGATGACTACCGTATCCACACGGACAGGTTTGTCATTCTCATCGTACTCAACCGTTACCTGAGACTTGGCATCAGGTCGCAGGTAGCTGATAGCCCCTGACTTTCGCAAATCAGCCAATTTCTTGACTAACTTGTGGGATAAGGAGATAGGCAGCGGCATCAGTTCGGGCGTTTCATTGACAGCAAAGCCAAACATCAGCCCTTGGTCTCCTGCTCCAATCAAACTCAGTTCATCATCGTGACCTTCACGCGCTTCCAAGGCATTGTTAACCCCTTGGGCGATATCTGGCGACTGCTCAATCAATGACGGGTGTACCCCCACCGAATCGGCTGCAAAACCGTAATTAGCATCCGTGTACCCAATATCAGCAATAGTATCGCGTACCACGCGGTTGATATCGACATAGGCGGTTGTGGAGATTTCACCAAAGACATGGACCGAACCTGTATAAACAGCTGTTTCCGCTGCTACATGAGCGTCTGGATCCTGCTCCAAAATCGCATCTAAAACGGCGTCTGAAATTTGGTCGGCAATCTTATCAGGATGCCCTTCCGAAACTGACTCAGACGTGAAAAGTTTACGTTCTGACATAAAAATGTCCCCCCTTAAAAAATAAAATGTGCCAACTGAGGTCGCTCCAAGGACAAATATGCTGACTGGCCAATTCGGCTTGGCTTGTAGGACTGACGCCAAATGACCAAATAATTGGTGTCAGGTTTTTGCCGAGTTACGACGGGTCTTTTTTCTGTTACTTCGAGTAACAAAAAAATTAGTAAGTTGGCTACAAGGAAGGCGAGATACGCCCTCCTTGGTGATGAGTTACGACGTCCTTGAAGCGCTTCGTATTAAAGCACTTCAAAAAACGAGTAAGTCGACTAGCCAGACCGCCTGACAGCGACCTGGCGTCAAATGACAAGACACTTTAGTGCCCGACATTTGGGTAGAGTTACAAAGAACCGGTTTCTCAGTAAGATACTGAGTTTGACCGAGCTAAAGGGTCAGTGGACAGACAAGGGATCCTCTGGCTGTGCTTAGAAACAGACCAAACGAATCCGCAAGCCACCCACCGAAGGCTTTAGCCAGTCAAACCGCCTTTTCGGGACTCATTAACATCATTATTCTAACATAAAAAAAGGGAAGTTCCTAAGATTTAGAAAGACTTCCCCCATTAATCATATTGATGGCTGGCGTGGCCAACCTTCCAAATCCCTGCACAGAATTTTTACAGAATTTCTGAATTTGTATTAATTTTCTTATTAAAAATGCTTGGTAGAATTCTGAAATTAGTATTAGATTTAAAACGGTGCTAAATCCAAAGCATGCTGAGCTGCCAGATTAAGCAGACTCCATTGCCGATCAAATCCTGGTTGGAAGAAGAAATCAGCCTGAGCTAGATCTTCCAAGGTCATCTTGTGACCGACAGCCAGCGATAGAACATTACCCTGAGCTGTGACATCATAGGAGGACAGCACAGCTCCGCCCAAAATCTGATGGGTCAGAGGATTATAGGTTAGGCTGACATAAACTTCTGGATTATGGTCATCAGGAATATAGGCCGGACGCAGACGGTCATGGTAGAAACTAGTCTTGTAAGAGACACCTGCTCGTTCTGCCGTAAAGGCATTGAGGCCACTAGTTGCAAAATGATAGTCAAAGACACTGAGAGCAGAGGAACCAACAACTCCCGCAAAAGCTTGACTCGGTTTAGCTTCAAAGAGATGTTTGACCAGATACTGGGCTTCACGCCGAGCTGTTGTTGCAAGAGCAATTGGCATGGGCTTACCGGCAGGAATGGACAGAGGCTGAACAGCATCCCCAATGGCATAGACATCAGGCAGATTCGTGCGGAAATATTCATCAATCTTGATAAAACCACGTGATTCTAGATCAACCGTTCCCTGCAGCCAGTCGGTGTTAGGCTGAACTCCTGCTGCGACAATCACTAGATCAGCTTTGATGTCTCCCTTGTCAGTGACGACTGTTTGGACCTTGTCGGAGCCTTGGAAGCGCTCGACCTTGGCATTCATATAGAGGTCGATATCGTGACGCTTAAGCTCTTCTGCTACCAGATCAGCCAACTCAGGATTGAGATAGGTCCCTAGCGGGCGGTCAATCACATCAACCAAGCTAACCCGCTTGCCTCGGCTGGCAAAGACATCGACAGCTTCTAGGCCGATATAGCCAGCACCGATGACAACAACATTTTGGATGTTAGACGATTCTAGAGCTTCCTTGATTTTAGTCGCCCAATCATACCCACGCATGAGGTAGATATAGTCAAGATCAGCTCCTTCAACCGGCAGACTGACTGGACGGACACCAGAGCTCAAAATCAACTTGTCATAGGCCACTTCCTCGGACTGACCCGAGTGCATATCCTTGACCGTCACGGTTTTTTGCTCTGGATGAATGGCGGTGACTTGGTGGTTGTTAACAATCTTACCGCCTTTTGCTTCCAAATCAGCCGGCGCAAAATTGCGAACATCATCCTTGGCTGTCACCTCATCCTTGAGGTAGAGCTCCATCCCGCAGGACATAAAGGAAACGAAGTCTCCAGCTTCATAGATGGTCACGTCCAGGTCACGGTAGCGATCCAGCAGCTCAATGGCGGACTCATGCCCACCGTGCGATGCGCCGACAATAATAACTTTCTGCTTACTCATAGATAGACCTCCTGATAAGCTATAAATATATTAGGACGAGGTGAGACGATAACTGACCTCACCCGTCAGATTTCCGATGTAGCGCAGTGAAAAGTAACCGCCTCCCACTACGCCCTCATTCTACTGCTCTCATTGCAATATCTCAAATAATTGGATTATAAATTTGGGAGGGTCTGTTTATCCAGTCAGAAATAATCAGACACTAACAAAAAAAGAAAAACACCAGCTTTCTGACGCCAGTGATTCTCTATCTTGAAAACTTAATAAATATCGCGTCGGTGGCCAACTGACAAGGTTAATACGATCAATTCCTGGTCTTGAATCTGACAGATGACCCGATAATCACCAATGCGATACCGCCATTGACCAGTGCGATTAGCACTAAGAGCTTTTCCGTACTGCCTTGGATCATCCAGAGCATGTGAGGATAAGTAAGCTGTGATTCGCTTTTGCGTAAACTTATCTAGCTTTTTAAGCTGTTTGATAAACCTTTTAGTCGGAACCAACTTATACAAGATCATCCTCCAAATCAAGTTCAGCTAGCATATCCTCCCAGCTCATTGGCTCATGACCTGCTTTGAGGTCATCTAGATATTCTTGATAGGCTAACTCACCGACATGGGCATCGTATTCATCCTCTAGGGATTCTATGGTCTTGTTGCGAATCAATTCAGACAGGGAGACCCCTTCAAACTTTGCCATGGCTTTCATAAATGTCTTATCTGCTTCAGAGACTTTCAATGTAATAGTTGCCATAATTTCCTCCTATCCTCTCGGTAATACCATTGTATTACTTGATTTGATAAAAGTCAATCTCCAAAGGTAGAAGGTGGAGCCATTATAAAATGACTAATAGCTGTATCCAGATTACAGTTTCAACCCTTTCAAAAACTCGTCCAGCTCGGCTTGTGCTTCCGGGGTGGTACCGCGCAGGTCTTTGAGGAGGTTTTCCAACTGGGCAGATTTCTCAGTGATGGTTTGGTTGGTCTTGCTTATGTCGGCCATGATATCTGGCAGCGGGGCAACTGCTTCTTCCTCAAAGGTATCGACATAGCGGGGAATATTGAGATTGTAGTCGTTTTCGACGATCTCCTCAAAGCTGGCTAGATGGGCAAACTTGTCCATATCACGACGCTGAGTATAAGCGTCCAGAATCTTCTCGATATGGCTATCCGTCATGATGTTCTGATTCTTGCCCTTGTCAAACTCTTTTGAGGCATCGATAAAGTAGACATCACGATTGGTACGGTCTTTCTTAAGAATAATGACCGTGGTCGGAATGCTGGTATTAAAGAAGATATTGGCCGGCAGACCGATAACCGTATCGATAGCCCCTTCCTCTAGGAGGTGCTGGCGGATCTGCCCTTCAGCATTGCCACGGAAGAGAACCCCATGGGGTAAGACGATAGCCATGACCCCGCCGTCCTGCTTGAGATGGTAAAAGCCATGCAGGAGAAAAGCAAAGTCAGCCTTGGACTTGGGCGCTAGCTTACCATAAGGCGAAAAACGGGGATCCTCTAGGAAACCAGAGTCCGCAGACCACTTGGCTGAGTAAGGGGGATTCATGAGGACGCCGTCAAAGTTAGTCGGCTCCTCATCCGGCCAGTCGGCATCCAGTGTGTCACCGTTGTTGAGGTGCTGGTTTTCAACAGGGACAGCATGCAGAATCATGTTCATACGAGCCAGATTGTAGGTCGAGGTATTGAGCTCCTGACCATAGTAGGTCACTGTGTTTGGCTGGTTGCTGTACTTCTTGGCATTGAGCAGCAAGGAGCCAGAGCCCATGGTCGGGTCATAGAGGCTAAAACCCTGCCTGTCTTCACGCCCTTGCAGGGCAATGCGGGTCATGAGCTTGGCTACAGGCTGAGGCGTGTAAAACTCGCCGGCTTTTTTACCTGAGTCCGAGGCGAACTGACCGATCAGGTACTCATAGGCATCACCCAGCATATCACCGGCATGACCGGCAAGATCCAGATCAGCCAGCTCCTTCATGACACTGGCAATGGTTTGATTCTACTTCTGCGGCGTTGCGCCCAGCTTTTTAGAGTAGAGGTCAATGTCCTCAAAGAGATTTTCAAAAAGGTCATCACTGCGCTCAATATTGCGAAAGCCCTGAGCTAGGAACTCCAGCTGGAAAGTCCCGTCATTGATGGCAGTGATCAGGGCTGTAAAGGTCAGATCGGGCTCAATGACATAGGATTGCTGATCCATGAGGACGTCGATCAGATCCTCATGAGTCTCCTCATCCGCATAATACTTGCGGTAGAGCTCAAGCGCCTGCTCCAAATCATCGGTCGGCTCCTGCATGGTCTTAGCGACTTCAAAAAGCATCTTGTCTGAGAGATACTTGTAAAAGACTAGACCTAAGAGATAGGACTTGTACTCATTAGCATCCATCTTGGAGCGGAGGATGTCCGCTGAATTCCAAAGCGCCTGATAGAGGGCTTGTGAGGTAGGGGTTGTTTCAGTCATAATTGTCTTTCTAATTTAATATTTAAATTCATTGTCAATGGAAAAAATACTTGTTACCAGAAATATCTCGCAATCCGCTCATAAAAATGAGCGGATTTTAAGCGGATTATGAGCGGATTTTTTAGTGAGGTGATGGCAACTTATAATGCCTGTCACGTGTCGATCCTTCTAGTGTCAGCAAATCCTTTTGAACGAATACCGTATGGAGTTATATGGATGCTCCTTTTTAAGGGGAATAAATCTTTACTAACTCACCTCTTTATTATCTCATAATATTATTCAAAAGATGTGTGAGATATTAAATGTAATTCGTCAGAGTCGGATTTATTAATTTTCACGATGAAATTACTTTTCTTTAATGAATCAATCCTTTGTTTAATATGAGATAAAATAAATGGTCCATCGCTATTCTGATCGAGATTGAATTGGAAGATATTAAACTCAACTTCTCTCAATATATCTCGATCAGCCCAATATCTAATAAAATCATCATCACTTAAAGAATTAACAGCTTCCCAAAATTTTTCTTCCATATCTTTCCAAGAATCCCAATGATCTTTAGAATATCTATCTAGGTATAATAACTTAAACTGATATGTTTTAAAATTCGCTATTGATAGCTCTGGTAAGTCTAAATCAATGTGATCAAATATATTATTGGAGAAATTGCAGTAAGTTACTAATATAAATAGTAGGATACTATAGTCGTTAATTTTAAATTCTTCAAGTCTTTTTTTCCAAAAAATATATAATAACTTTTCAAAGCTAGACTCTTTATTAACTTCACCATTAGTTTTAATATGCTCTTCAGTCACTCTCCTAAGTATAAAGTCTACAGAAAAACTCACATTACCATTTATAGCAAGTTCTTTTAAAGTAATTTTGAGAATCAGCATTTTCGTAATTTCAGAAAGATTATCATATTGATCTTGAAGGTAAATATAGAAATCACTGACAATATCAGAATTAGCGATACATGTTTTGAGTATATCTTCATTCTCAAAAATATTTGCCAATTCTTCGTTTGTCATATTACTTGGTGACTCATAAATGTAGTAATCTTTCTTATTTTTTATAAAGTCTAGTGGAATTTGGTTAATATCTGTTCCTAAGAGCACCTTAAGAATTTTAGGAAAACTATCATCTCCAAGTTCTTCTTCTGGCAGTAAGTATGGTATTTCATCGTTAAATAGTTTTATATATCCGCTTGGGTAAAATAAATAAATGTATATTGCTACGAGCAATTGTTCTACTTGTACATGACCAAATTTATTTCGATCAATAAATTCCTTAGTCACATAATCATTGAAATGGACTCTATCTCTTAAATTCCGTCTCTCTATTATAAAAAGTTGTTTGAATTCGTTAGTTAAAGCGGTATCAAATTTGCTTTCAAGTTCTTTGAAGTACTCATTCCAAATATTTGATGGGTGAAGCCCGAAAGGTAAGTCAATTCTTCTGTCAATAATTTTTGATAGAAAATCGTTAGAAGTATTGTCGTACACTTTTTCAAAATCACCAACAAAAACTATTGGAAGTTTTCCGTTTAATAAAGCAAATAATTTATAGGCTTCTTTTTGCTGTTCTTCTGTTAAGCGATCAAAATCATCAATGATTAGAATTTTATTCAAAATTGGAAGCTTATCAAAAATCCATGCATATAAAATATCTGATTTTGGTTTAAAAAATTGGTAGACAGCAGCAACTAAAGCTATTACGCCAAAACTGGTGATAAAAACTTGTGCATACTTATTAAAAATTCTGTTGATATAGTTTTGGAATCCCAAGTTGAATTGAGCTGTAAATAATAATGAGAGAGCAACTGATAATATTAAAAGGATCTTACCAATCCAATAAAGAAAGAAATGTAGTTTTGAAAAGGCGACTTCAACAATCGAACGCTTATCAGTTAATTTCCACAAATCTAGATAGATAAATTTCTTCTTGTTGGTCTTTTCTTTTTCTACTTGTTTTAAAAAAGTTGTCTTTCCCGACCCCCAAGCACCATTTAGAAAATAGGTTTTATTTTCTTCTAAAAGTTTAGCAACATTTTTAGCTGCTTCTGTCGTATCAATATGAGATAATTGAATTTTTTCAGATTTACCTGTCACCTAATCCTCCTACACAAACATATCCTGTAAGAGCTTCTTCTTCAAAGTTTCTAGTTGCTCAATTTTTTCTTGGCAAGAAGAAATTAAGTCATCTATGCTAGAGAAGAAATCGCCGATGGCTTTTTGTTCCTCAAGCGACGGAAAGTACTCTTTAACAATTTGAATTGTCTTCTTTGATAGACTTGGTACACCTGTTGATTCATCATATTTTTTCCAACTAATTCTGTTAAAAATTTGAAATAGAAAATTCAAATCAGTCTTATTATTACTAGTTACAAAGAATAAAGTATCTACTGTCCAGAAGGGAGCAGTTATTAAAAATGGTTTGTCAATGGTACCTTTACGACCTATACCAATAGCATCTTTATCTGATAATTTGTCATTGATCGATAACATATATCCACCCGTTCCATATACTGGGATATTTCCTTCTGAAAGGTGTTTATAATCTCTACCTGAATTGACTTGGCAAGTATCTCCCAGCTTCTTCTCTTCCCACTCGCCATCAAATCCATCTAAGCGGATTTCAGGGGTGGTCTGTCCTGCCTTTGGAAACATCTTGGACAGCATGGACGCCTTAAAGGCTTGATAGTTGGCCAAATTATCCTTATAGGCAGACAAGAGCTCATCAAGCGTCTGGAAAAGCGCCCCGATAGCGGATTGTTCAGGGAGGGAGGGAACTTTGATTGGCATTTTCATCAAAATATCGGCATTTAGCTTAGCCCTGCTTCCTCCAACGAGATACTTTTCAAAATTAGATTGCTTTAATCTATTCTTGAAAAATGTATTATCAAGCTTATCTTTTTTCCCTGATAAAACATGGGCATGATTATTAACCCAAATCTGTCCTTCAACATAGTGAACAGGATAATCTTTTAAATCATTTGCTCCATCTTCTGCAATTAGAACAAATTCCCCATCATGTGTAAATCCCTGCACATAATCCTGAATTCCATTGGCACCGTAGTAGGGTGTACTTCCAGCATTACGGTCAGATGATGTAATCGGAACTCGTAAATTATCGAACCGATCAGCAATATCTAAAATTTGATGAGTTGTCCACTCATCATCAAAATTTTTAAATCTGAGTTTAGGGGTGTTTTGATTTATCATCTTTACTCTAGTCCTTTTACTTATTTATCAATCGCCAATCATCATCAATCTTATTTCTGCTAGTTGTCCATGGATTCATTACATCAAAAATTTTAAATTCATGGTACCTATCTTTAGTATCAAAATAAGATAATCTGACTTCGTCGAAATCACTATCCAATTCTTTTTTACTAACAATAAAGTATAGATTAAAGCGTTTAATCTCATTGCCTTGAATCAAAAAAGAATACGAGCCTTCATCACCGAAAGAATATCTTTCGGTGTCGTTTGACTTAGAAGTCGATTGGATTGTTTGTCCAACTTTTTGATTATTCAAGTAAAGAGTTAAATTTAAATTTCTGACGATTTGCCTTACAGACTTCGTATTATGTATTTCCAGCCATAAAGGGACTTGAAATACCATATCAGTATCAAAATAATAGAATCCCCAAGCTTTTTGATTAACCTGACTATAGACAGATTTGATATAGAGTTTTACCCTACCTTTATGAGATAGGAAGTTTTGAAATAGTGTCTGAGCAAACATACCAATCAGTGTTGAAATAAGGGATATGACAGCACCTACTAACAGTAACTGATATTGCGGATTTTCTAAAAATACTTTCATTTAATTGTCGTTATCCTTACTGTTTCCTCTAGCTGTTAAATTCTTATGCATCACTTTCATTCACCTTCCTGTCATAAAATAGTATTCCTTCAATGTCAGGGAGTTTTGCACTTGCTCCATAACTTTGAATCCAACCATCAGCCAATGAAGATAAAAAATGATTTCAATTATTTGAATGAGTTTTCTACTTGCATCCGCTAAATAATAATAGTTTAAGTTTTGGATCCTATCATTAAACATTTTAAATAATCTATTTAATCGTAAATGAGTATTTGATAATACCAATCCACATTCCGTACCAAATGTGTTCTCATATAAATACTCATCGTTAATTTTAAACAATGGATTGTTTAAATTTGAGGCTTGTTCCATATGGTTAATTATACCATTTTTCTCATTTTCAAAAAGGTTGCCTCCTCTATAATCATGCGATTGTATGATATTCAATTAAATAAAAGAGCAATTAAGAGCTTATTTTATAAGGTCAATATATAATTGTCGTATTATTTTAATATTTAGTATGCTATAATTCGGATAGCATATTTATGAGGTAAGTTATGAATCTAAAAAGACATTTTAAAGAATTTATGAATAACTGGAAAGACAATCTAAAGATATTTTTATTGTTTTTCTTTTTATCATCCTTTGTATTTTTAGGATTTATTATTAATTCCAAAGATGATTCAGCTATGAAGCTACTTATTTCAATTTTTAAAATTCTTAAGTACAGGTTCTTCTTCTTTGCACTGATTATCATATTTCAAGGAATGCTATTACAAATTTTAATTCACGAAGTCTTTAAGCTTATTTCACTAGAGAAACATAATGATATGAGGCGCTCTTTTAAAACTAGTTACGTACTTACACTAATTATTCTATTAGTATACTTACTAAACACCCTAGCTCTTGATCAGTTTAATTTATTGATTACGATTCTTGGTTTACCTATTTTATCAGTCTATTTTCTACCTGAAAAATTTATGCAATTTTTAAAAAAGAAAGTGAAGAAACAAGATCAATTTAAGAAGAGTTATCACCCCCGTCGTAAATTCCATTAGTCATAACTGCCCATTTTGCTATTTAATATAAAATATGCTATTATACACCTAAAGATAGCTTTCGAAGGATTACCGCTGTGTTCCCGAATGGGAGTAAGTCAATGGACGAGAATTCACACGCGCCTGGGGTTATCTTTTTTAGTATAGCTGTTCTTTAGACCCTCAGTAAAGTTTGAGGGTCTTTTTTCTTTGCTCGAAAATTTGAATATTTTAAAAGCAGCCTCTGATTTGGGCTGCTTTGGTTAGTGACTCATCATATAATCTATCAAAAATATGATTAATGCTATATCTCATAATATGTTAAGCTATTTAATTCCATTGTGCTTAATCTATGCTCTCTCAATTATTGATTTTGAAAATTTATTTGCCACTTCTTCTGTATTATAAAAAACTAATCTGTGGCGTTAATTCATTCTTTTAGTCCGCAAAAAGTTCATTTGGACTATGCTGTAAGTGATCAAACGGACAGAAGGTCAACAAAATGAACTACCTAAATCATAATGCTAAACGTCATCACTTAACGCCCAGCGACCGATCGCCTTTGTCAATTGCTAAGCCTAGTTTATTTGTGGCATTGTCAATTACTGAATAAGTTAGTTTCCGAATAACTCTAATAATCGATTAAATGATTTCACATATCCCTTGATGGAATAATAGCCATTTTTAAAAATTTCTTTTTACAACTTTATGTCTGAGAATTTAGCGACTAATTCTTTGTAATCGTAAATAAAATTAAGTACATAATAAAGATTATTATTATCAGACTTTTTTGCTTGTTTTTTTAATGAACTCAAGTAGTCTGCATTATATTTGAATTCATGAATTTTAATATTCTTTTTAACTTGGAATGCCAAAAAGTCATAAATTCTTCCATATATTGTATTCTCCTCTTGAGTATAATGAGGAACTTTCACTGTAATTTCTGATTTAAAATTTGTATTAAATTTCTTTTTTCCACTCCAAAAAGCTAGATTATAAGAAAGGATACATGCCTCTTGTGTAGCAACTAAAAAATCTATTTGATTAGAGCCTTTACTCAGCTGAACAGTAATTGGTCGTTTTAGAATAGTAGGCCTAGTTTCTAGATTCATTAAAGGATACTTTTCACTAGGACCTAAAAAACCTCTTCCATTAACGGTAAACGAATGATTTTCTGGATCGTAGACAATGATACTAGTTAGTGGGGAACATGAGTTATTCTCAAATTGGACTATGATTTTTAGCCTATCATATTGATCAAAATTTTTAGAGAAAAAATGCAGAATTGAATTTTCATCAGTAATTTTCTTTGAGTAAATGCTTTGAATATCCCCAGGACCAATCTCATTTTCGTGATTTATCACATCAATGGTTAAGGAGTAAGCTCCATCAGCTTGTCCAATTTTTAAAGGCTGGAATTTAATAGATATCTTATCGCTATGACCGACCTCATTTCCATTATTAATCCCTACGATAGTAAAATATTGATTTTCGTTGAAAAATCCACCATCATATAAAATTTCTGAATAATGATATTCTTCATAGTTGATGTCTTCTAGGCTAATATCTGTTAAATTAAATTTATCTTTTCTGGAAGTCTCAACAATCACTCTATGAAGAAATGGACTTGAATATCCGTTTGAGATGTTAGAAAGTAACTTAATTTCACCTAAGTATTTACCAATATTGTATATCCCATTATCTATAATAGAAACCTTTTTTCTGTTATTCCAGAAATTTATCATTGGTTTTAAGAGGAGCCATTTTAATGAACTCACTACTTCACCTACAACTGATATACTAGCCAAAAAATTATCAAAGATGTGCAGTTTCAAAATTTCCTCCTGTCAAGCTTGAATTACATTCATTATACCATGTTTTATACCATGTTTCTCATTTTCTAGCTAATTAAAAAACCGCTCAACCACGCGGTTTTTAGACCCCTTTCAGTATATTAAAAGCAACCGATTTTGCTACCCCAAGAGAAATTTGAAATTATTCCCCATACTTGGCATAATCAACGCTATATTTGGTTGAACAAAATTGTTCCGGTGCCGTAAAATTAAATTAAAAAAATCTCTATCTTTCTAGTTTGTTACGGTTAAATACTGCTCTTCAGGGACAACACCGTTTACATCTTTTGTTTTAGCGATGATAGTAATAATCTTGATTGTAACCAAGATTATTTGTAACAGCAGCATTATAAACTCCATATTCTCCAAAAGATCGTTTATCGTCTTTTTTAAACGAAGTGTTTTTAACTAATTTCTTAACTTCCTCATCACGGTCATTGTTGTTTTATCTATCAAAAGAACACGACAAAATTTCCGTGCTAATTATATCTTATTCTTACTCTTACTATCAATTGTATAACATCCTAATTATAATATTTGCAAAATAGTATAAAAATTCCATAATAACACACTACACTATAACATGTAGTTTATTAAGCAAAATAGATGAATTTTATTCATAATGTTAATTTATATGTAATTGAATCAAGAAGTATAAATTGATAAAATTATGATTAATAATAATTAAAGAGATAGTAGTAATGATAAATCGGAACAAGCATATACTAAACAGAAAATTTCAGTGCTCCTTCAAATTAGTTGGAATTTGCTCTGCAATAAGCTCCATCCCGCTATTTTTTATTGCAAATAGAGACTCTTTCATATATGCCTTTATTTATGTGGTTACCTCTATAGTATCCATATCATATCTACTTTATTATTCTCAATGGGCTTATCGAAAAGGCATTACTTGCGATATTGAATATCAATTACCAAAATTTTTAAGAATGCCAGAAGGTAAATTGAAATTTCCAAAAGAACTTCTTTGCATATCTGCCATTTTTATTTTATTAGTGAATATAGTTTTTCTATTAATTATAGCTTATGGTAAAAATATAGAATCCCATACTTTAGAAATTTCAATACTTTCAATCTATTGTTACTTAAATGCTATTTGGGTCGTATTTGATTACATGAGTAGAGTAATCTTTCAGGATAAGTTTGGTAATATTCTAAAACTATGCTTGCTGATTATTTTGTTTCTATTCCACAATGAAACTTTTGCAACCGCGCTGTTTACAATAATATCACTCTCGTTAAACTGGCTTATCTCTGATGATTTTTTAAATTTTTATCACACAATTAAAAATAGGACGATTAAAAAAGATTTTAGCATTTCAACCGAACAAAAACGAAAAGATGCAATAGCAAAGGCCTATATCATTTTTGTCAATATTTCGTTTGCTATAACGATGGCTATTAAAAAAATACTGCCTTATAAAATTAAAAAATCTGTTACTGATTGGATAATGAATATATTTTTTAAAGGCTCTGATAAAATTATTGCTATTGAGCCAAATAAGTTTAATCGTTGGAGTCTAGTAAATGCAATTATTGATTGGAGTAATAGGTTCTTAACTTCTAGGAGTATGATAATATCTCTAATCCTTATTTTTGTGATTGTGCTATTTTCAGCTATTTTAATTGGAATTATGAATAGAATGCTAAAAAGCGGTAATAAATCTGGAAAACGATACTTGAGTTTTGATTCATTATTTGGATTCAGAATAAGAGTCATTGATAAAGAATTTAGAAAATTTGAAGCTCGTAAGAAAATGAGAAGAAAATATTTAAGCAATAAAAATTGAATACAATAAACACAACATCCCTGACGATAGTACCGACAGGGATTGCTTCTTCTCTCACACTAATATCTGTGTTTGTTTTTAGGACATAGAGTGGTTAGTTTTTTTGTATATCCTGACTCTTTCTATCTCTTAATTTTCCTATTTTTTAAGAGACAGATGTAAGAATTCTCCGACTTATCTCCTGAAATAGCCAAAATTGAGAGATAGCTAATATAGTTTAGGATATCTTTTAAAATAGCTGGAAACTTAAATATAGAAAAAGATAGTGATTTGTTAGCGATATCCTTAAACTAGTTCGATATTATGGTATTTTAAGATGATATTGTCAGTAATTTCATCAAATAATCTCACCTGGCTCCATGGACTTTCAGCTCTGTGGGTGATATCCACCAACTGACCTGCTGATTTCTTACCAAATATTTCTAAAGTGGCCTTAATGGAAGCTAGTATGGTTTGGTTATCATCTGCTTGCAACATCTTTGCAAGGGTCAGAGGTACTGTAATACCGTCTAGATGAACATCTGTTTTATCGTCTGAAGCTTCAGCAATTTCTTCCTTACCATTTCCTTTGTAGTTATCGTAAACAGTGGGAATAACTGGGCCATACTGCATGGCAATAATCTTATCTTCAAATAACCTTTTACCAGTCTTTGTTAGATAATCCGCATAGACTAAATAAATCATCTTTTGGAGCTTTAGGTTGGACATAGGCAGTACTGATAAGAGATACTTAGCAATGTCAAGCGCAGTGATTTCTTTATCTGCAGCTACAACTTGCAGAAAATCGTCTAATGAATCATAGACTTCTAAATCCGCAAAGAAGCTGTCCTTATTAACAACACTACTCCAATCTTTCGAATCCGTTGTTAATTTATGGATGACATAGTCTGGACGTCCTAGTAGCCTGTCTGTTTTATCTCTTAATTCTGTCAAGACATCTTTACAGATGACATCGGCTGTATAATGCCAAGCAATTCGCTTACCCAGTCGGTAAGAACTTGCAATAGCGATAATATGCTGAACCATGTTCTGTTACTCCTTTCTTTGATACTCTTTGTATATTTCTGTCCAATTGATATATTGGCGTTTTTCTTTATGATTTCGGTGAGAACGTTCGTTAGAAATCTCATCAGACTTTTGCCAAATCTGAATTTCCCAAGGGAAATAATGGTTATTATCACTTTTGACGTACAGATGGATACCTTTGTAGTTTTCGTCTGTTCTAACATAGGGTCTAAATAATTTTATATTCAGTTTATCTGACCGCTTTATTTTATCCAATAGACAATCGTAATCAATCGTATTATTAATAATGATGCGAAATCCAAGCAAATCATTCAAGCATTTTTGAACAGGTATTGTAGGATCTGATTTTCCTACGCGATAATAGTATAACTTATTAAGAGCTGACTCCTTATTTTTTCCTCTAAAACGCGTTTCCAAAATTAAAGACTTTGAATTAAATTCAAGAAAAATAAGCCAGTATGATAGTTCTTCAATATAATCATCCACTAAACTAATAAAAGTCTCATCATAAGAGGTCTCTTGTAAAACCTTGTCTACTCTAGTTCTTTTCAGGTTATAAGCGATATGTCCCTTAAAAAAATTATGTGAAAAATCTTGATGCAGCTTACCAATTTCATTTATTAAACTTACAATTTCATCAAACATAACCCACATCCTTTGAGGCAATATCACTGGAATTATACCATAAAACGCACTAAATGAGGTGTATTTGGGCATTTTAGCTATAAAATTATACCACCTGCTCTATCAAGCTTTATCTCCCATTTGTTTATTCATCATATCTGAGTCAAAGGCGAATCTTGTTTCAGATTCATGATTTTACCATCTGGTGAAAACAGCTTTTTACGTCTCATTCTTTTGACGTAAGACTCTTAGCTGGCTTTCCTCCATCTCGAGCATGGCTTTTTCGACTAGGGTCCAGTTTCCAAATAAGGTCTCTTGGAGGATACGGGAGGCAGAACCGTGATCTCGTTCAGAGTCATAGAGGCACTGCTTGTCTCTATGATAGAGCTGGATGCGATCGAATGTCTCGGCTTCTTCTAATGCTCTTAGGTTTTCGACGAGATTGTCAACGATTAAATCATGATGCTCTTTTGGTGTCGCTCTGGCTTGATTAGGATCCTTGCTATAGAGCTCTTGATAGCGAAGCTGAGTGCTCAGGTAAGACAGCTCAGGTTTGGTTGCCATAATGGCCAGCGAGACCATATAACCACGCTTTTTCAGGAGAGTTGCTGTTGATTCGGGAACCTCTACGGTTCTAAGGGTTCCCTCAATGAGGAGATGATAACCGCGCTGGCTGAGTTCATCGACTAAGACTTCAACCATGGCTCCCGCAAATCCTTTGGTATAGTTGACACTGTCCTTGCCGTACTTTTTCTGAAGAGAAAGATAGTTAGGGTGTTGAGGGCGAAAACTATCACCATCAATGATAATGATATTCCCTTGAAATTCCTTTTGCTTGATCCGATGAATGGTCGTTTTACCAGCTCCACTCTGCCCTCCCAGTAAGATAGCCTGCGGTTTATCTGAGGAAATCTTGTTTCGCGTCAATGCGCCTAGGTTTCGGCTGAGGGCTCGGTCAAAATCTGCCTGATGGTATCGACCTAAGTCCATCAAGCCACCACCTGATGATGGGCTGTATCTAGCATACGCTCAATACCGTCAAGATAACCAGTGTAGCGCTCTAACTCTTCAAAAGTGTTAATGAGATAGATTTGCGTATTGAGTAAATCTGATAGATCATCGCTCATGATGACCCATGGATTGCTGGCATCATCAAAAGGAATAGCTTTAGCCTCTTGGTAGCGATAAAGGTTTGCTAGGACAGCTGACGCACGTTCCTTGAAGACTTCTATCTTGAGGGTGAGCTGATAATCTTCAACAGGTGTCAGGAGCTTGTCCTCACCCACTAAGCTAAGATAGGATACGTTAAAAACATGGCAGATGCGATCGATTAACGCTGTTGAGACGGGACTAGCTCCGTTTTCGTAGCGACTGAGGCTGTTGCGTGACACACCGAGCCTCTCAGCAAACTGGGGTTGTGTCAGACCAAGGGATTTGCGAAGCGTTTTAATATTTTCACCGATCATAAAATTCTCCTTATTAAGATACTAAGCCGTGAAACATCACATTAATTTTTATCATTATACCATAAAACGCACCAAATTTGGTGCGTTTGGGATTATTTACTAGAAACAGACCTGACATGTATGATGGAGGGGCTTCTAGATTTGGGAGAGGTAGCTAATTCACCCTAGTGATTGGCGTTTGTTATCAAGTGAAAGCACTTAGATAGCAAGCCTCTGCTGTATCTTAATTAACTGAACATGAAGCTAATCTCTTCGGAAAAAAGATCGACTTCCTTGTGTCCAAGGACACGGCGTCTGTCGCCTATTTTTCGGTCAGGGATTTTCGCTAAGCGAACCGCTTCTTTGCATCTTAACTTAACTGAACACGGGCTAAAAGCTCGGGATTTAGATAAGCTTCCTTGTGTGCCAGCACACGGCGTCACCTTCCTAAAATCCTGGTCGCTTTTTACGCCCTTTGTATCTTGTTATTACCGTCTTAGTCGTAGGGGTTCAATGATGTTTTCGATGAGGTTGATATAGTCAGTTTTGATGTTCTTTTTGTAGAGGAGGGGGTTGAGGGGTTCTGCGACTTGGGCTTTGTAGTCTTGGTAGCGTTGGCTGGCTGCTAGCTGGCTTTCGCCTTCTTGCTTTTTACGGCCTTTTTGGTAGTGGCTGACTAGGTAGCTGAGTTCGTCCTCGCCGATATACCATTTCTTGGCTAACTCTGTGACATGGCCTTGGATGACCTCTGCTACCATCTCATCTAAGACAGCGCTCAAGGATTGTCCACGGTAGCTTTCGGGATCACTCTTGATTTGATACCAGAGGGTGGACATGACTTGAGCTAGGCTGCTGTTGGTTTTAGCGAGATTGGCGATATAGTCATCGATAGTGGCGAGATCCTTGTCTGAAAGGTCGGCCGCTTCTTGACCCTCCTGCGGGATCAGGGCTTGGATAAGGGAGAGAATATACTCGTAGTTGATTTCATCGACATGGACAGACTCGATCTCGTAGAGATAGTTGATGGGTTCCTCTTCTTCTATTCCTTCTTCCTCGCGCCGATGTTTGAGCTCAGCAAGGACATTTTGATAGACGCCCATATAGGTCTCTAACTGGTCTGTGCTGAGACCGTATTCAGCATAGAATTCTGTCTCGTCATACTCTTGGTAGACTTGGAGGGAGGCCAGGCGCTTATCAAACTCCTGAAAGGCCTTGGCAAAGACTTTGAGCTCTTGGGTTGTAGCTTGCTCTGGTGTCAAGCCGAGGTCTGGTCCTTCTGAGATCTGACTGCGAAAGGCGGTGAGCTTGACTTCAAAATTAGCCTTTTCTTCCTCCCAGTCTGGGGCTAGGACGCTGGTCTGGCCGCCGTTTGAGTAGAGCTGGAGGGCATTATCGACGGCTGCTTTGAAGCTATTTGGTACCTGAAAGGTGATGATCTGACCGTGGAGTTTATTCTTATCAAAGATCCGATTGGTCCGGCTAAAAGCCTGAATCAGATCTTGCGGCTGCATGGGCTTTCGGTCGATAAAAAGGGTGGACAGGCAGGGCGCATCAAAGCCAGTCAGGAGACGATTGACCACGATGACCAGATCCAGCTGCTCAGCTCGAAAGAGGTACTTGTCCTTCTTGCGGGCTAGGCGGTTGTTGACATCGGTATTGTAGCTGCGCAGGTCAGCCATAGTGAAGTGGGTGCCAAACTCTTTATTGTAGTCGCTCAAGGATGCTTGCATCTTCTCTTGATTCGAGTGGGAATCCTCTTCATTTTCAGTGACCGAGTAGGTGATGGCGACCTTGGGGAAGTCTGGAAGGACACGCTTGACGGACTCGCTAACCTTGATGGTCGTCTCACCCTTTTTGATACGCTGGATAAGGTCGTAGTACTTCTGTGCCATGGGGATAGACTTGACCGTCAGGATAGCATTGTAGGTCTTGCCAACGCCGTTTTTAAAGCCTAGCGGCCCCTTGGAATGGTTAATGATGGTATCGAGGACCTGCAGCATGTGTTCTTCGTTTTCATAGGCTTGATCTGGGATAGTTTTTTCATCAGCCCCTTCATCAAGAAGCAGGGTGCTTTTGTAGTCGACTTTGAAGCCTAGGACAGCGCCATCGTGAATGGCCTCCTTGACCGTATACTCGTGGAGCTTGCGACCGTAGAGTTCTTCGGTTGTTTGCGCTAGGTTGCCCAGCTGCTGGCGTTTATTTTCACCAAAGATAGGTGTCCCTGTGAAGCCATACCAGAGGGCATGGACAAAGAAGCGTGAGATAGCCTGATGGGCTTGAGGCGTGACTGCTCGGTGGCACTCATCGACCACGAAAGCGACCTTGAGCTGCTTGATTTTCTGGGTATCCTTGCTATAGCGGCCTTCATCAATCTTACGCATGAGAGTGGAGAGCTTCTGGATGGTGGTTACCACCACGCGCTTGTCATTGCCGGTTAGGCGCTTGACCAGATCGTGGGTACTGTCGGTCTCGTCAATATCAATGACATCATTGGTGGCATAGGACAGAAAGCTAGAGGTCGTCTGCTGGTCTAGGTCACGGCGATCCACCACAAAGATGGTCTTTTTGATGGAAGGAATCTGCAGAAGGTTGCGGGCTACCTTATAGGACGTCAGGGTCTTACCAGAACCTGTGGTATGCCAGACATAGCCTGACTCCTGCTTCTTGCTGGCTTCCTGAACCGCCTCGATGGCATGAATTTGATAGGGGCGCAGCAGGATCAAGGCCTTCTTATCATCATCAATCACCGAATACTGCATGACCATCTGGTGAGCACGGGGAATCGAGAGGACCTGCTGGGCGAAAGTAAAAAGCTCTTCAACCGGCTGATTCTTGTCGTCCACCCACTTGGTGAGAAATTTCCTATTGAGCTTGTCGGCCTTGGTGGCAGCGATATAGCGGGTATTGGTCTTATTGGAGATGACAAACATCTGGATGCTTGAAAAAATGCCGCGGAATTTCCCTTCACGGTCGTATTTCTGAATCTGATTGAAGGCTTCATCTGTCGAATGACTGGCACTCTTGAGCTCGATATGGATAAGCGGCAGGCCGTTGATCAGCAAGCTGACATCTGTCCTGCGGTCACGGTCAAGCTCTTTTGAGCGATTGCGGACGACTTGATGGACAACTTCGTAGGATGATCTGCCGCCTGCGACATTGTCACGCCAGATGACCGAGAGACGGGCATTGTCTAAAGCCGCGTCCTCACGCTGGAGATCAACCTTGGCAATCCCATTTTCACCGACCAGCCATTTGGCTGCCTCGTAATAGCTGGTAAAATCCAGCTGTCCCTTGATCTGCTCCTTTTCCTGATTAGTCAGGGGATGGCCGTTGAGAGCAGCTGTATTATTTTGCTCCAGCTTAGCAAAGAAATTATCCCAGAGGTCTTCTTCTGTGCGTAGGTCCTCACGCAGGCTCCACTGACTCTCGCCTGTAATCAATTGTTCAATGAGCTGATTTTCCAGTTCAGCTTCTCTAGTCGTTTGCATATTGGTGACTTTCTAAATTAAAATTGATAGTTTTATTATAGCAGAAAGTCAGTTGATTGCTGCAGTCATTTGAAAAACTAATCCCTTTCCTCTTATTTTTTATGCTACAATAAAGGCAGAAGAATGAGGAAATTTTATGAAAACCTATGAAAAAATCTACAAAATTTTACATGAAACTGACAGTTTTGTCAGCGGACAGGATTTAGCTGAACAGTTAGAAGTTTCACGAACAGCTATTTGGAAATCGATGAAAGTTCTTGAAAATAAGGGGTTGGTTATCGAATCCGTCAAAAATCGAGGCTACCATCTGGTTCTGGGAGACTTGCTTCTGCCGAAGGAAATCAGCCAAGCTACTGGTCTCAAGGTCTATTACAATGAAACTTCTTCCTCTACCCAGCTAGATGCCAAGGAGGGGATTGAAAAAGAGCAGACCAGCCCTGCTCTCTACCTAGCTCCTAATCAAAAAAATGCCCGAGGGCGCTTTGCCCGCCCCTTCTTCTCGCCTGAGTCGGGTGGTATCTATATGTCTCTTCATCTACAGCCCAACCTGCCCCATGATCAGGCTCCTGCCTACACCCTCATGGTCGCTTCCAGCATTGTCAAGGCAATCTCCCGTCTAACGGGAATTGACTGCCAGATCAAATGGGTCAATGATATCTATCTGGGACATAAGAAATTAGCGGGCATTCTGACTGAAGCCATTTCATCTATTGAGACGGGGCTGATTACCGATGTCATCATTGGGGTGGGGCTCAATTTTCTCGTACCAGAGTTCCCTAAGGATCTGCGTGACAAGGCTGCCAGTCTATTTACCACTCAGACTCCAATTACCCGCAATCAGTTGATTTCAGAAATCTGGAACATTTTCCTAGAAACGCCTGAGCGTGACTTGATAAAGGTTTACAAAGAAAAGTCACTCGTTCTGGATAAACGAGTGACTTTCGTGGAAAATCAGCTATCTTATGCGGGCTTAGCGACTGACATCACCGACAGCGGTCAGCTAGTGGTACAACTTGATGACGGTCAGGAAAAGCTCCTCAACTCCGGTGAGATCAGTCTCTCTTCTTGGGAGTCTTAGGTCCTTGTCCATGAGGCAAGGATTTGAGCAATTCCTTAAGCAGACGGTCTGCCAGATAGGCATTTTGTAAATTACGCAAAATCAGGAAAGCCCAAAAACCGGCTAACCAAAAATGTCCTGTAAGCAAGGCTTCGCTGAAAAAATAGCTTTCTAAAGCACACCAGAGCGCCATGCTGATAAACTGTAATCTATTCATATAAGCTAATTATAGCAGAAAATCCACCGCAATGGTGGATTTTTGTTCTCATGAAAAGATTGAGCCATTTATGACTGTTTAGCCGTCATTGGATTGACCTGATTGAATGCTGCAAAATATCAATCACATAATTCCCTCTAGTCTTCTTCTACTTTTAGTCTGTCGGAAAGAAATTCAAAACCATCTGGAATCAGGCTGTCCGACTCGTCCTCTGTTGCTGGTTCGGCTGAAGCGGCAGCTCCTTTTTGATCACGCATTTTTTGAGCAAATTCTGTTCGGATTTTCTCAAAGTCCGCTTTAGGCACTGCCATAATTTGCGGTGAGAAGCCGGCTGCCTGACTCATGATATTGCCAAACATGGTATTGAGATCGGTGCGCTTCATGGCCTGCTCAGCATTGAAGGCTGCCTGAAAGGCCAGAATGGCATTTTCACTATTAGCTAAGACAGGTTCAGACCCCAAAAGCAAGGCTCTATCCTGAGGCCCGATGGAATCTAGAATTTCATTCCAAGAGCTTTTGAGGGCATCCAGATACTGACGGGACTTCTCACTGTCAGCCACTGTTTCTTCCATGATAGTCAAAATCTTAGCCTTATCAACCTTGAATTTGAAGTTAGTGGAAGCCTTAGGTTTGGTAACTGAAGCTGGGGTGGCGAAGTTGCCTGCTTCCAGCTGGGCTTTGAGCTTGCTGACCTCTTGCCTAAGTTCTTGGATTTCCCTTCGCCAATCACCTGAATCATCTGATTGGGCTGGACTATCCTCTTGTTTAGATTCAGCCAGTTGAATGGTCATCATCTCAGCATAGATTTTTGGCTGAGTGCCGTTTTTGAGCTCAGGCATAGCCTGAGTAATCCTATCAATCATAGCAAAGAGCCGTCCTTGCTCCAAGCTCAAATTGTCCTGGAAGGCCTGACTCGTCCGACTGGCCTGACCGCCAGCCTGCACCATGAGAATATCCCGTAGATAATCCAAGAGATCAGTCGCAAACCGGCTCATACTCTTACCACTATCAAAGATCGTATTGAGATCGGTCAAAGCCGCTAGACTGTCCTTCTGGATAAGATGGGCCAAATAATCGTCCAAAGCAGCCTGACCGACTGAACCAGTGATTTCTTCGGCAATGGCTGCTGTGATTTGATTGTCAGCTGACAGGCTGAGGGCTTGATCTAAGATGGACAGGGCATCTCGCATCCCGCCTTCGGCCTGACGGGCAATCAGGTTGAGAGCCTCATCCTCATAAGCGATGCCTTCCTTGTCCAGAATTTCAGCCATGTGCTGGCGAATAGCCGCTTGCTTGATAGCTTTGAATTCAAAACGCTGTACCCGCGAGAGGATGGTAGCCGGAATCTTGTGCAATTCGGTCGTTGCTAGGATAAAAACGACATTCTCCGTCGGTTCCTCCAAGGTCTTAAGCAAGGCATTGAAGGCCCCGGTTGAAAGCATGTGGACTTCGTCAATGATATAGACCTTGTAGGTGGCTCGACTGGGAGCATAGGTTGATTTGTCACGGATTTCGCGAATCTCATCTACTCCATTGTTAGAAGCAGCATCAATTTCGATCACGTCTTCTAGACTGCCTTCGGTAATATCATGGCAGATATCACACTGATTGCAGGGCTCACCGTCCACCTGATGGGGACAGTTCATGGCCTTAGCAAAGATTTTAGCCACACTGGTCTTCCCAGTCCCCCGCGGTCCCGAGAAGAGATAGGCATGACTGATTTTACCAGAAGCCACGGCCTGCCTGAGAGTGGTCGCTACTACTTCTTGGCCGACTAATTCCTCAAAAGTTTGGCTTCTGTATTTTCGATAAAGAGCTTGATACATTAGTCCTTAACTCCAAACATGGCAAAATCCCAGTCTGTTTTCTCAAGCAGAATAGCCACAAATCTTTCGAGATAAACTCGGTCAGTCTCATCATAATCACCAACTAGACTCGAATCCAAATCTAGGACCCCCAGCAGCTGGCCGTCTTGATAGATAGGGACGACAATTTCTGACATTGCTGCCGAATCACAGGAAATATAATTGGCGTGCTGGGTCACATCGTCAACAATCAAAGTCTGATTTTTCTGGGCAGACTCACCGCAGACACCCTTACCAAGGGCAATATGAACACAGGAAACTTTCCCTTGAAAAGGACCGAGAATAAGCTCTTGTCCATCAAACAGATAAAAACCTGCAAATACCGAATTGGGCAGAGCTTCTTTAATCAAGGCCGAAGCATTAGCCAGATTGGCAAGGACGTTAGTCTCCCCTTCCAAAAGAGCTTCTAATTGGGCTAATAACAATTCATAAGTGGATTTTTTCTCTACATTTGTCATAAGGCTATTATAGCAAAAATTACCTATCTAAGCGAGTTGATGCGTTAAGGCTAAATCAATTTCAACATTTACTTTTTATCTTCTTCCTTAATGCGAGCGGACTCTAAAAAGCTGGGAAAATTAAGAAAAAAGACCAGACCATAAAGTTCAGATCTAGTCTCGAATTGTTATTAAATGGACTTAGTCTTCGGTTCCCAGTAATTTATCACCAACGATAGCAGCCAAAACACCGCCTACGATTGGAGCCAAAATAAAAATCCAAACTTGCTTGAGAGCAGAACCTCCGATAAAGAGTGCTGGTGCCAAGCTACGTGCTGGGTTAACAGAAAGACCTGTGATATTTAGTCCCACAAGGATCATCAAAGCCAAGGTCAAGCCGATAACAATACCAGCTATTTTTCCGTTGCCTTTACTTTCCGATGTCACAGTCACAATGACCAAGATAAAGATAAAGCTAGCAACAGCTTCAAAGAGGAAACCGCCCAGAGCAGTGACACCGTCAGCCAAAGCATTTTGCCCAAGACCAACCTTATCAACTGACAGTCCCGAATTGCTTACCAAGAAGTCAAGGAATACTGACGCTAAGAAGGCACCAATAACTTGAGCCACGATGTAGTTTGCTAGGTCTTTAGCGCTAAGACGCTTATTGATAAACATAGCGATAGAAACCGCTGGGTTGAGGTGGGCACCTGATACCGTACCAACTGAGTAGGCTGCTGCTACGATTGACAAACCGAAAGCCAGAGCGATACCAACATGGCCGATTCCCTCCATACCATTACCAAAGGCGACAGTCCCCGTTCCAACAAAAACGAGGATAAAAGTTCCGATTAATTCTGCGAAAAATTTTTTCATTTTTCCCTCCCAAAAAATTATTTATTTTTAGCACAGAATTTATTATAGCTTGGCTTCTTTGAGCAATCAAATGATACGACTTAAAAATGCAATATTTTTGTAATGTATTTGACTTGATTATTTTCAGAAAATCTGGAATTCTTTCACAAATGAAAAAGACCACAGTGGTCCTCTCTCGTTGTTCATTATAAGTCACCCACTACAGTCGACAAAGAGCCATATTTTTTCGCAAAAATAAGCTATTCATAGCCCTCCGATGGGAAGCTAACTATTGAAAGCCAAAAGGGTGATAAAACTTAACAGTTTTCAGCACTTTTCAACTAAACCGGGAAATAATTCAATTTGTTCTGCTCACAAGCCAGTAATAACTGTCCCTTCTCTTTCAGTAAGCGGTAAATTTCACTTAAGCTGCGCGCTCAAATCATCCCAGCAAAAATATATGTGAAAACCACAAACCAAGTCAATACTCGCAGCTAGAAAATCGATCTTCTCAGGATCCAAAATAGTGAAATGTATCTGGTCGAGGTTTTTCACGTTGATTTCATTTAACCACTTTTCTTTTGCAAAAAATCAAAGACCCTCTGATTAAAATCTTTAGCTTCACTATAGGCTGAGTGTCCCAAATTTTCATAAAGGTAGACAGAACAGCCCAGCTTATCTGCCAGCTCTAGACTTGCTTGGCCAGATACTACCAAATCTTTCGCACCGCCAATGACAAGTGTCGGACAGTTGATGGTCGGGAGATCTTCGTAGACATCAAAGGTCAGACAGGCTTCAGCCAAAATCAGAAAACGCTCAATTTCCTTTGGTTTTAAGCATTTAGCCAAGAGTGCAATCAGCCATCTGTGTTTGCGCACATAGGTGTCCGAATACATTTTGGCAAACATGTCCTTGATTAAATCTTCCCAATTATGTTTTTGGGCTAAGGCGATCCAGCCGCCAATAGTTGACTGAACACGAGCATTTTGCTGCGACAGGGTTACTCCCAGCACTAAGCGGCTAACCAATTCTGGATAGTTAATGGCTAAACTTTGGGCAATCATACCGCCCTGTGATATTCCAACAACATGCGCACTTTTAAGACCTAACGCTGTCATCACCAAGGCTAAATCATCTGCCATATCTGATACTCGATAACCTGTCGGGATATGATTTCTGCGGTCAAACATATAAACTTTATAATCTTTGGCAAAGAGCCGGTACATAACAGACATCTGCCAAGCCTTCCCACGCAAGCGTGACAGGCTCAATCCTGAAATCAAAATTAGCGGCTGCTTGCCCAAGCCAAAAGTAAGGTAGTCAACCTCTAAATTATCTCTCTTGAATGAAGCGTTTTTAGCTTTATACATTGCAGTTCTCCTAGAATAACAGTAGTTATGATAGCAAAAAATCACTCTGATGAGTGATTCGATTCTTCTTAATAGTATTCACCTTGGCGGTAATTCCAAGAGTTGAAGGTATCTGACAGGTTCATCATAATTTTGTCAATATCTAGGCCCTTGCGAATAACGACCGGACAGTTATCAATAGAGCGGCTACCTTTGCCTTGTTCAGGAATGAGTTTACCGTCCTTATCAACCATAGAAACCATCACACCTTGTTCATAGCGGGTTTCAACATTCTTATCGGGTTGGATAGAAGCAACATAGTCGTCTGCTTCGATAACCAAGTCAACGGCTTCTTCGATGCGTTGGCCAATGCCTTCAACCTTACCACGGTTACCTTTACCAGATGGGTTGGCAGAGGATGCATAGACCATCTTACCTTCTTTTTCCCACATTTCCTTGGCAATCTGTTCACCAGCTACACCAAACTTGATAACAAAGCAAGATGTCTTGCGACTATCGGTCATCAGCTCTTCACGGCCATCCCCAAAAGCTTGGAGCTTAGTATAGGCCTCTTCCTTCCAAGGGAGGATACAGCCCAGCAGGATATCTTGATCCCAATGCTTTTGGTAGAAGCTTTCAATTTCTGGGGTTAACTGAGCCAGAGCACGAAGCTCATCCATGCTCCCGCAGAGTACCACACCTGGCTTGTTGCGGTTACGGTTCTTGGCAGCGAACTTGCGTTCCAAACCAGCCTTGTCGCTAGTCATAATGATGTAGCCGACCTTGGTTGGGCAGACGATACAGCCGCCTTCACCTTTTACAATCTCAAGTCCTTCTTGTGAAAGATTTCCGTCCCATTGAATGTGTTTTGTCATATTTTTCTCCATTTTTAATCAATTATTTCGCTTATTTTATCATGAAAAGTTGGTATTTTCAAGGTTTTTTCAGAATTTTCAAAAACCAATCAAGCATTACTACTGCCAATAGCTTGGGCGATTTTTTTCGTACTCAGCGATTAAATCTTCATATTGAAGTGTAATACCAATATCATCGAGACCATTGAGGAGCTTGTGTTTCCAATCGCCATCAATTTCGAAGCTAAACTCCCCTACTGGTGATAGAATCTTTTGTTCAGGAAGATCAACGGTGATCTGGTCTGTCGGCGCTAACTGAGCCAACTTCTGACGAACTTCTAAGGGTTGGACAATGGGCAGAATACCATTGTTGAGGTCATTATTATAGTGGATATCACCGAAAGAGCCAGCGATGATTACCTTGAAACCGTAGTCGGCCAAGGCCCAGGCTGCGTGTTCCCTTGAGGAACCTGCTCCGAAATTATCCCCTGTAATTAAGATAGTTGCCTTGCGATAGGGAACTGTATTGAAGATAAAATCAGGATTTTCAGTGTAATTGTCATCAACATAGCGCCACTCATACATCAGGTATTTGCCAAAGCCCTTCTTATCTATCAGTTTGAGGAACTGTTTGGGTAGAATCTGGTCGGTGTCGATATTGTCATTCATCAGAGGCACGGTAGTCCCTGTATAAACGGTAAATTTTTCCATTTTACTCCTCCTACTGGGCTTCCGGTAATTGGCGGACATCGACAAAGTGACCGGCAATTGCTGCTGCGGCTGCCATAGCTGGACTGCAGAGGTGAGTTCTGGCTCCGACGCCCTGACGATCTTCAAAGTTACGGTTGCTGGTTGAGGCACAGTGAACACCGGCAGGAACCTTGTCTGGATTCATCCCCAGACACATAGAACAACCAGGATCCCGCCATTCAAATCCAGCATCGGTAAAGATTTTATCCAAACCTAGCTTTTCCGCAGCTGTCTTGACTGGTCTGGAGCCAGGTACTACAATAGCCGTCAGGTTTGGGGCAATATGCTTACCTTCTACAAATTTAGCTGCTAATTTAAGATCACTCAGTCTGGCATTGGTACAGGAACCAAGGAAGACGTAACCAATGTCTAAGTCCTCAACTTTTTGGCCGGGTCTAGTATCCATGTAGTTATAGGCCCGTTCATCGTTCATATCACGAATGTCTGGGAAGGGCTGGTCAAAAGCCACGCCCATAGAAGGATTGGTTCCCCAAGTGACCATAGGAGCTAGCTCAGAAACATCAAGCTCAATGATCTTATCATAGTGGGCATCTGGATCCGAGACCAGCGTCTTCCAATCGGCAACAGCTTGGTCAAATTTTTCTCCCTTAGGAGCCTGTTCTCGCCCTTTGATATAGTCAAAAGTGGTCTGGTCTGGATTCATGATACCTATTTTGGAGCCAAACTCAATAGACATATTGCAGATTGTCATCCGTTCTTCCATGGAGAGGGCTTGAACAGCTTCTCCTGTATATTCAACCACATAGCCGACTCCGACGGATACGCCATACTGGGCAATCAGGGCTAGGACATAATCCTTGGCATAGACACCTTTTTGTGGCTGCCCGACAAATTTAACCAAAAGCTTCTTGGGTTTGACCTGCCAAATAGTTTGGGTGGCAAAGACGTGTTCAACTTCCGTCGTTCCAATACCAAATCCGATAGCTCCGAAAGCGCCATGAGTAGCTGTGTGACTATCCCCACAGACAATAAATTTACCGGGCTGGGTTCTACCAGTTTCTGGACCGACCATGTGGACGATACCTTGGTTAGCAGAGCCGTGGGCCGCGTGGGGAATGTCAAATTCCTTAAGATTGCGAGCTAGGGCATCCATCTGAGCCTTGGAAATAACATCTCGAATATCGTAGATATTAACGGTTGGTACATTATGGTCAAAGGTTCCAAAAGTCAAGTCAGGCCTACGAACTTTACGTTCTGCTTCTCTCAAGCCATCGAAGGCTTGAGGACTGGTTACTTCGTGAATGTAGTGCTGATCCACATACATCAGCTGGGGGTCGCCTTCCGTACCAGTTATGACATGGCGGTCCCAGACCTTATCAAAAATTGATTGTCCACTCATTTTTAAATCTCCATAAACAATAGATTAAGAGCAAGTCGATTAGCAGGCCTAGAGCCCAAGAAAATCTAAAATACCACTTGCGAGTTTTATGATGAAAAAGATGACTGGCTAGCGCAGATCCCAAACCTGCTCCAGCCAAACTCAGCAAAATCAAAGACTTTTCAGATATGCGCCAAGCTCCCTTGATGGCTCGTCTTTTATCCAGACCATAGACAACAAAGGCGATCAGATTCCAAAGGATAAGCCCTAAACTTAAAATTAGCCTCATCTTTAAAGATTAGCTATAATCGCTGCTGTCATCTGAGCTGTTGTCGCCTGACCGCCTAAGTCACGGGTTAAGACACCCTGCTTAAGGGTCGTATCGACAGCCTGCTCAATCATGCTTGCTCCTGCCTGCTCGTCAAAGGAATCTCGCAGCATCATAGCAACCGAGAGAATCATGCTAACAGGATTAGCAATTCCTTGACCAGCAATATCTGGAGCCGAGCCATGGATGGGTTCATAAAGACTGGGACCGTCTTGTGAATGGCTGGCCGAGGGCATGACCCCAAGGGTGCCAGGTAACACCGATGATTCATCTGACAGGATATCCCCAAAAAGATTTTCTGTCACGACGACATCGAAACGGGCCGGGTCGGTAATCATCAGCATAGCAGCACTATCGACTAATTGGTGTTCCAATGTCACATCAGGAAATTCCTGAGCCACTTGTTCCACAACTTTGCGCCAGAGTTTGGAAGTCGCTAGGACATTTTGTTTATCAATACTGGTCACCTTTTTGCCTCGGCCCTGAGCAATGGTAAAGGCCTTGCGGACAATGCGTCGAATTTCTTCAGCTGAATAATCATTGATGTCACGCGCTGCTGCTTCTTTAAGGTCATGCTGACCGAAATAGATTCCGCCGGTCAATTCCCTTACCACGACAAAATCAACACCGTCAATTCGTTCGGGTTTCAGAGGAGACAGATGCTTGAGCGCTTCGAAAATTTTTACCGGACGAATATTGGCAAAAAGGTTGAGTTCCTTACGCAGAGCTAAGAGGCCCTGCTCAGGTCTAACTGGGGCTCTATCGTATTGGGGACTGCCGATAGCTGCCAAGAGAATAGCATCAGCTGAACGTGCTGCTGCTAGAGTTGCTTCTGGTAGGGGGTGACCGGCCTGGTCAATACCTGCACCGCCAAAAGGCTGAGCATCCAACTCATAGTCAAAATTGATCTTTTTGGCGACAGCTTCCAGTACTTCCAAGCCCGCCGTCATAATCTCGGGGCCAATTCCGTCCCCTGCTAAGGTTACAATTTTTTTGGTCATTACGCTTTCCTTTTTAAATGTTTTATTCAAGGACTATTAATCGGTCTGCTTAGAAGTCTTTTTCTGATACTCTGCGACCAATTTGGCCATCATTTTCTTTTTGCACCAGAACGTTAGCATTAATATAGGCAATAGCACTGGCCTTCATAACATCAAAATCGACACCTGTAGCATTGAAAATAGTCCCTGTATCAACGTTCTCAACAGATACAGCTACTCGGGCTTGGGCATCAATACCATCGGTAATTGCATCAATACTATAACTGAGTAGGCGAACAGTTTGATTGAAGAATTTATCAATGGCATTGAAGGCCGCTTCAACAGATCCCTTACCATTAGCCACTGTATCTACAGCCTCAGCATCCTTATTAGCCATAGAAACTACTGCTGTAACGGTTTCGTCTTGATTAGAGATCAATTTCAAATCGGCAAAGTGGAAACCTTCTGGATTTTCAATATCAACCCCTTCGACCAAGGCGATGATATCAGCATCTCTGATATCGTGTTTCTTGTCAGCCAACTTTTTGAACTTAGCAAAGAGGTCTTTTATTTCGGCCTCAGCAAAGTCCAAATTCAATTCCTTAAGTTTCTCAACAAAGGCATGACGACCGGAGAGTTTGCCCAGTGGCAGAGAATTTTGCTTGACGCCAACCAGCTCGGGAGTAATGATTTCATAGGTGAGTGGGTTTTTGAGAACACCATCTTGGTGAATACCCGATTCATGCGAGAAGGCATTGCCACCGACTACAGCCTTATTCTTAGGAACTGGAATACCTGAGAACCGTGAAACTATAGCTGAAGTATTGGTGGTTTCGTTGAGAACGATATCACTAGTAACCTTGAAATAATCTTCACGAATTTTGAGGGCTACCGCCACTTCTTCCAAGGCAACATTACCAGCCCGCTCACCGATACCGTTAACGGTTCCCTCAATACGGCCGGCACCATTTTTAATGGCAGCCAGAGTATTGGCTGTTGCCATTCCCAGATCATCATGACAGTGGGGACTGAAAATAATATTGCGATCAGATTTGACATTTTCAATCAAGTATTTAAAGATATGGCCGAATTCACTTGGCGTCGTAAAACCAACCGTATCTGGAATATTGATGTAGGTTGCTCCTGCATCAACAGCCGTCTGAACCACTTCCAGAAGATAATCAAGCTCGGTCCGAGTAGCATCCTCAGGAGAAAATTCAACGACATCGAAATACTGGCGGGCATAGGAAACATGTTCTTTGATGACGTCCAAAATTTCTTCTTTGGATTTTTTTAGCTTAAATTCCCGATGGATAGGACTAGTGGCTATAAAGACATGACATTGGGGATACTTGGCATCCTTGAGGGCCTGATAGCAAGCATCAATGTCAGATTTGACTGAACGAGCCAGACCCGTAACAGCTGTCTTAGTCATAGCTGCAGCAATCTGCTTAACTGCTTCAAAAGAGTCGGGACTGGCAGCTGGGAAACCTGCCTCAATAGCAGAAATACCCCATTTTTCTAACTGCTTAGCGATGGCAACCTTTTCTTTGACAGAGAAATTAACACCAGGGGTTTGTTCCCCATCACGAAGACTGGTATCAAGAAATTCTACTTTACGCATAATGACCTCTTTCTTCTGGGTAATGATTGATTAAAAGTGGGTAAATACTGGCCTTAAGGCTATGTCAAAACCTTAGTGACAAATTTAGCCAGAGAACTAAGAATGACACTAACTTCTTAGGGAAAAATAAACTTCCTCGTGTCATGTAATAGACACAGTGTCAGTCTTCTATTTTTCTGGGGAAATTTTACTGCATACAACAGGCCTTTGCATTTCCATTAAAAAAACATCCCGCCAAGCGAGATGTTTTGTAAATCCCGCTTGGTAAGCCAAACAGGACTAATGCTTTTGCATTAGCCCTCACACCTCAACAACAAGACTGTCATAGAACGTGTCATCATTTGACTTTTTCCTTTCGATGTTTTCTTGTTTATTATCCTAACGTATTTGCAAATCAATGTCAAGGCTTTTTTAGAAATTTTCTGAAAAATCGCATAATTTGAGATAGAAAATTCTCTCACTTAGCCATTAGAAAGAAAGTGAGAGTGGGACAAACAGCCATGATAGCTTAGCCCTCATCTACAAAGCATTGTAATCTCTGAAGATTACGTATAAAAAATCAGTAAATCGTGATAAAATCACGATTTTGATTTTCCTCGCTCTCTTATTTTAAGACTCAGGTCTCTGCCACTTTCTTATTTTTAGGTGGCAGGCTTTGGCAGTCTATCCCCAGACTGCCAAAGTCCACTGGAGCATTTTGACACTTGCCTTGCAAGCTTTATTTCCCGATTAAAAAGCTCTACCAGAGCTTTTTAACCCACCTCCGCACAGTTGTGCAAACAATTGAAGAGCAAGGGGTTAGGACTACCAATCAGCAGTGGTTCAGTGAGGCTAAAGCACTAATGAACTGTGCAGGGGTAAGACTTCTTGGTATAGTCAACAAGTCTTACTCCCAGTCACTGCGTCAAGCCGTTATTACTACAAAAAAGAAGGCTGGAATACTTTTTCCCAGCCTTTTCTAGTTACTGTTGGGCCTCAACCTTATGCGTAACCTGCTCCAGTATATTTTTGAGATAACCGATATTAGTGTTTAGCTTCTCATCAAAATCACTAGCATCAGAATTTAAGGGAAAAACAAGCGAGCCAACCAGAATCGAATCCGAAAAACTGCCTGTATTTTCCATATAATAAAATGTGAGTTGGGCAAACTTATCCTTCTTACTGTTGGTCAAGCCAACATGCCAGGTTTTATCCCTGATAGTCACTGTCGTCTTATAGTTAAATTTCTGCTGATCCTGCTCGAGAATAGTATCTAAATCGCTATCGGCATAATGCTTTCCACCATCAAATGGAGACTTATCGTAGGCATTCAGGGTATAGAGCAGGGCATAGATCTGAGGATCCCCAGAACTGGCTTCATAAGTGACATCACGTTGACCATCCTTAGTTCTAGAAGAATCAAGAATCCAAGTATTAGGAATATCATAATACCGCCAATCAATTAACGCCTTACCTGAACCATCGGTCCTTGAAAATCCATTTGGGGCTGAGGCCAGCTGATGGGACTTTTGCTTAGGATCGGCGGGCTCATTATCTTGAACAGCCTTTTCTTCTACCTGAGCCAATTTCTTAAAGTCACTTTCGTTAATAACCTCAATTTCTTGATCACTGCTAGATGATGACGCAGGGCTCTCCTTATGTTGAAATTCATTAAATGAAAAAGGAACACAGGCTGTCAAACTGATCACAGCCAAACTGAGACTCATACTCAGCAATATTTTCTTCATGATACTTTCTCCAATTACAAACCTATTTCTCACCTAAAATTGAGGCGATCTTAGTATTGATGAGATCAATAGCTACGGTATTGGAAACTCCTTCTGGGATAACGATGTCGGCATAGCGTTTGGTTGGCTCGATAAACTGATGATACATGGGTTTAACCACGCTGGTGTATTGCTCGATAATACTATCTAGACTGCGGCCTCGCTCCAGCATATCCCTTTTGATCCGTCGAATAATCCTAATATCATCATCGGTATCGACAAAAAGTTTGATATCCATCAAGTCTCTCAGACGCTCATCTTCCAGCACCAAAATACCTTCAACAATAAAGACATCCTGAGGCTCCTGCCGATAAGTTTCATTGCTTCTGGTATGCTGGGTATAATCATAGATGGGGATATCAACGGGCCGGCCAGCTTGCAGCTCCTTGATATGCTCAATCATGAGATCCGTATCGAAAGCCAGAGGGTGATCGTAATTGGTTGATATTCGCTCCTCAAGGGTCAGGTGGGATTGATCCTTATAGTAGGAATCATGTTCAATCATTGCAATCTTTGAATTAGGAAAATGATTGAGAATTTCCCGAGATACACTGGTTTTACCACCGCCAGAACCGCCTGTCACGCCAATAATAATCGTTTTTTTCTGCATAAGAACCTTACTCATATCTAATCTAAAATCATCCCCTATTATACCCTAAAAGATGATATAATTAAAGTCACTATTAAAGGGACAGAAGACCATTAGACTCTGTTTACAAAGTCCCGAACTAGAATTAAGGAATCCACTATGTCTATTCAATTACCATCACTTTTAGCAGAACAATTAAAATCGGCTGGCATTCAGGAGCTGACACCAATCCAAGAACAAGCCTTCGGGCCAATCCTCTCTGGCCAGACTGTTTTAGGAATCAGTCCAACCGGAACCGGAAAAACACTGGCTTACCTTCTACCACTCCTGAGTAAATTGACCAGCAAAAAAGCCCAACAAATTTTAATCCTAGCCCCCAACACTGAATTAGCCGGTCAAATTTTTGATGTCACCAAAGATTGGGCAGAACCACTTGGTTATACGGCCCAAGTTCTGCTTTCAGGTTCCAGCCAAAAACGGCAGATTGAACGCTTGAAAAAAGGGCCTCAGATTTTAATCGGAACTCCCGGTCGTGTCTTAGAGCTAGTCAAACTTAAAAAAGTCAAGATGATGAATGTCGATACCATCGTCTTGGATGAATTTGATGAACTGTTGAGTGATTCTCAGTACCAGTTTGTCAGCAAGATCTGCCACCACGTTCCACGAGACCATCAACTGATTTATATGAGTGCCACAGCTAAGATCGACCGCAACCAGCTAGCTGAGGAGACACTAGAGATCAACCTGAGCAACCAAAAACTGGACAATATCAGCCACTACTATCTTCAAGTGGACAAACGCCATAGGCTAGAACTACTACGCAAGCTCTCAAATATTCCTGAGTTTCGCGGACTTGTTTTCTTTAACAGTCTCTCCGACTTAGGAGCCGCTGAGGAACGCCTGCAATACAGTGGTGCTTCTGCTGTTTCCCTAGCTAGTGACGTTAATGTCAAATTCCGTAAAGTTATTCTAGAAAAATTTAAAAATCATGAATTAGCCCTGTTACTGGCGACTGATCTTGTTGCCAGAGGAATTGATATTGAAAATCTGGAAACGGTCGTCAATTACGAACTCCCTCGTGATAAGGAAGCCTATACGCATCGAACCGGCCGAACCGGCCGAATGGGCAAGGATGGTGCTGTTGTCACCTTGGTCAGCCATCCTGAAGATTTGAAAAAGCTCAAAAAATTCGCTCATGTTCGAGAAATTGAGCTCAAGAATCAAGCATTTTATGAGAAATAGAGATATGAAAAACCACTCCTAGCAGAGTGGCTTTTCTTGTACTACTGTGAGGCCTTCGACCTTCATTCATCACTTATTTAAATCAGCCAAAGGCTTGAAAACGATCTTCTCAATATCGTTGAGATAGACGGACAGGGCTTGCTGGGCTTCAATGTAGGCCTTGAGGATCGGATTGGCCTCAATTTTTTGCCCCATCTCCTGCATCTTCTTTTGATCATCTTGACTGGGCATTTGACCTGATTGCATGGCGTTATAGATGCCTTCTTGGAAGCTGGTGAATTCAGTGAACAGTTGCTTAGCTTCCTCATCCCCATCAATCTTAGCCTTTTGCTCAGCCAAGGTATGGTATTCTGGCAAGGCGCGGATGCCACGCTCCAATTCATTTGCTAAATCATAAATATTAGTTGTCATTTCTGTCTCCTTTTAGAGGGTTACATTATAGTCTTCATGTTTGCCAAGCAGAGCCATAGCCTTAGCTTGGTCTTTCTGATTTTTAAAGGTAATTTGGAGAATCCCATTGATATCTTCTCTGTTCTCCTCGTTAATACGAATATTCATGACGGAGATACCCCGCAGGACTTCTAGGACCTTGAGAATACTGTCTTCTTCGTCGGGAATAGTGACATAGAGATCAAAGCCACTGTCAACACCGCCCTTTTTATGAATTTCCATAGCTTTTCTGGTCAGGCGAGCTTGATTAAAGAAATTCCAAATTCCATCAGCATCCCCAGCTGAAATCAGTTGGGCCACATTGTCCAAATGAGTCTTAAAATCAGCAATTCGACCCAAGACAGCTTCCTGATTGCTCAAAAGAATTGAAGTCCACATGCCAGGCTCACTCTCAGCAATCCGTGTCATATCTCGAAAACCACCAGCCGCAAAATGATTGGTTAGTTCGTGGTCCTTAGCGTAATCACCCGCCTGTTCCATGAGGCTGGCAGCTAAGACATGAGGAAAATGGGAAACCTGCCCCGTCACTTGGTCGTGCTCAGCGGCTTCAATTTGAACAAAGCGAGCATGGAGACCTGTCAGGAGATCCTTCATTTCAGGAATAGTCGTTTCTCTAGTTAGATTGGTCGGGGTAAAAATATAGTAGGCATTTTCAAAGAGATTAACATCCGCAGCAATGGCTCCTGACTTATGAGAACCAGCCATAGGATGGGAACCAACAAATTGGACCTTGGACGGATCCAGATATTTTTCCGCCGCTATCACAATCTCAGCCTTGGTTGAACCAGCATCAGTAATAAGGACATTATCTTTTAATGGCATATCCGCCAAGGCCTTGATAAAATCAATAGTCTGTTTGATAGGAACCGCTAGAATAATGACATCTGCTCTAGGAGCAAACTCTGCAAAATTGGCAGTCGCCTGATCAACGAGCCCCCGTTCCAAGGCGATATTGCGAGATTTATCAGAGCGATTGTAACCTAGCACCTCATAGTTTGGGTGATCTCGCTTGATGCCCAAGGCCAAGGAGCCACCAATGAGTCCTAGACCTGCAATATAGATCGTTTTTGTTTTCATAAGCGCTCCTAAGCTTCTAGGGGACTGAATCCCAATCGGTAGGCTCAATACCAATCAATGAGCTTACTCTCTGATGCTAAAGTTTGGGAAATAAGAAGCTTACTTTTATTCCAAACTTTTTTATTTATTCAAAAATTCTTGATATAGTCTCGATGGCGATCGACGGCTTCTTTTAATTCTTCAAGATTGTCAGAGGTGAAGGTTTCAAGAATTTCATTAGCTAGGACCGTAGCAACAACGGCTTCCATAACCACACCTGCTGCTGGCAGGGCTGTCGGATCGGATCGCTCAACGGTGGCCTTATATGGCTCATGCGTTTCAATATCAACGGACATGAGCGGTTTATAGAGAGTCGGAATAGGTTTCATAACCCCGCGGATAACCAGAGGCTGTCCATTGGTCATGCCACCTTCAAAGCCACCTAGATTATTAGTTTTACGAGTGTAGCCGTCTTCTGGGTTCCAGAGAATTTCATCCATGACCTGACTGCCAGGCAGATAACCATCTTTAAAACCGAGACCAAATTCAACCCCTTTAAAAGCATTGATAGAGACGACAGCTTGTGCCAACTTAGCGTCCAGCTTTCTGTCCCACTGAACATAAGAGCCCAGACCTGCCGGTACACCGCCGACAACCGTTTCCACAACACCACCGATAGTGTCGCCGTCTTTTTTAATCTGGTCAATGTAGTCTTTAATTTCCTGCTCCCGCTCTTGGTTAACAATGGAAACATCTGACTTAGCGGCTAAGTCCTTAATTTGAGCAACGGAAAGACCATCTGGCACATCAATTTCCTTGCCGCCGAAGACAACAACATGGTTGGCAATTTCGATATCAAGCTCGGCAAGAATCCGCTTGGCCACGGCTCCGATAGCTACCCGCATAGTGGTTTCACGGGCAGATGAGCGTTCCAAGGAATTGCGTAAATCTTCAAAGCGGTATTTCATGCCACCGACTAGGTCAGCATGACCAGGCCTGGGATGGGTGATCTTGCGCTTGCTCTTTAGACGTTCCTCAATATCCTCTGCGGACATGATATCCAACCATTTCTGGTGGTCCCGATTAACCACATCCATCGTAATGGGGGCACCAGTTGTCTTACCGTGACGGACACCAGAAGTAAAGACAATGTGGTCGCTTTCAATTTTCATGCGGCCACCGCGGCCATAACCGCCCTGACGGCGTTTCAAGTCACCGTTGATGTCCTCAGCTGTCAGCGGAAGGCCAGCAGGAACCCCTTCAATAATGGCAGTCAGACGGGGACCGTGCGACTCACCAGCTGTTAAATATCTCATCTACTTCACCAAATAATCTTTCATTTCTGTCAGGGGAATTTGAGTGATGCTGGCTTGACCAATTTCAGGAACCAGTACGATTTTAATATCCTTACCGCGAGCCTTTTTATCGTGACTGAGAGCTTGGTAGAGTTTGTCCACATCCCAAGGTTCAAAATCTGTTGGCAAGCCAAATTTAGTACACATATTGGCAATTTCTTGCGAAATTCCCTGAAGCATAAGACCTTTCTTTTCAGCCACCTTAGCAATCTGTACCATACCGATAGCCACAGCTTCACCGTGCATAACCTTGCCATAGCCAGCTGTTTGCTCAATAGCATGGCCGATCGTGTGACCGAAGTTTAGGTACATGCGAACACCGCCTTCAAATTCATCTTCCACAACAATCTTACGTTTGACATTGCAGGAATGGTAAATAATAGATTCAGCGTGTTCTAGAATAGACTCTTTTGAACCAGACATGGTCTGCAATTCCTGCCAGAGTTCTAAGTCATCAATCAAACCGTATTTAACGACCTCACCCATGCCTTCAATTAATTCACGCTTGCCTAAAGTTTTTAAGGTATCAGGATCAATCAAAACCCCATCGGGCTGGGCAAAGGTGCCGACAATATTTTTAGCCCAAGGAGTATTGACACCCGTTTTACCTCCGATAGACGAATCAACTTGAGCTGTCAGGCTGGTAGGAATCTGCAGGAAGTGAATGCCCCGCATATAGGTTGAAGCCACGAAACCTGCCAGATCGCCAACAACACCGCCACCTAAGGCAATAATGCCGTCACTTCGGGTCATACCGGCTTTAATCAGAAATTCATAGGCTTTATTGGCTGTAGTCAAGGTCTTACTGGCTTCACCTTCAAGAAAGTCAAAAACATGGGCCTCAAAACCCGCTGCTTCCAGCCTTAATTTGACCTTTTCAGCATAGAGGCCACCGACATGGTTATCAGTAATAATGGTAATCTTTTGCTTGCCCCAGAGGCCAGCCACCCAGTCTCCTACCTGACTCAGGCATCCCTTTTCAACAACTAAGTCGTAGGGACTGTGACTCAAATCGACACGTAACTTCATACTGCCTCCCTTTAATCTATGCTTATTAGGATCTATTTTTAAACATCGTAGCGCTTTTCTAGTTCCCGCCAAATTTCATCTGTCGGCATGACTTGTTCAGTCCACAGTTCAAAAGCTTTAGCGGCTTGATAGAGCAACATACCTAGACCATTACTGGCCTTGAGGCCCTTGCTTCTGGCGTATTTTAGAAAGGGAGTCTCAAAGGGCTGGTAGATGGTATCAGCCACTCTTAGACCGGCTGGCAAATCGGTGTCGTCAGCAAGGACCATAGATTTACCGTCCATGCCAACGCTAGTAGCATTGACCAGAAGGTCACTTTCCAAGATTTTTTCCTGAATCAAGGTTTGGTCTTCAACTGGGAAGACATCCAACTGGACATCTGTTGCTGCTGCATATTTTTCAGCCTTGGCCTTAGTTTCTTCCAAAAATTGAGTCTGGTTAAAGATGTTGATTCTCTTTGCGCCATTGAGAGCTGCCTGCACAATGATAGAGGTTGCAGCTCCACCGCCGCCAAGGATGGTCATGGTCTTATCTTTGATAGTAAAACCATCATCTTTTTCTAATGCCTTGAAAAAACCGTAGCCATCGGTATTGTAGCCAACCAAGTGTCCCTGACGGTTGACAACTGTATTGACAGCGCCAATCAGCTGGGCCGCCTGATCTAATTCATCCAAAAAAGGGATTACCACCTGCTTATAGGGCATAGAAATGTTAATCCCAAACATGTCATAACGGCGGACATTTTGGACAGACTCCTGCAAGTCTTCTTCTGGAATGTCCCAAGCTACATAAACACCATTAACACCCGTAATATCGAAGGCATAGTTATGAATAAAAGGCGAAATAGAATGCTTAATCGGCCGCGCGACGACTGCAGCCATCCGCGTATATCCATCAATCTGCATCAAGAATCTCCCTTACTTTAAACATATCAGCCAAGCCGATTTGGCCTGGTGCACTCGCTTCGTCAACACTAGCAAAGGTCCAAGATGATCCCATCAAATCGCTAGCGAGGCGAGAAACCTGACCGAGCTTGCCCATAGCCATGGTGACATAATCCTGTTCAGGATTGAGCACCTTGAAACCTCTGGTGAAATTCATCAAATCCAAGACATCTTGCTCAGTCTGGGGCATGACAGCAACCTTGACCACTCGAGGGGTCAGGGTCGTCAGCTCAGACAGAATACTCATCAGATTATCTGGTGTTTCTTCGAAATTATGATAGGACAAAATCAGATTTGGAAATTCCAACATTTGTGAGAAGATGTCCTGATGAGAATAATATTCAAAGTCGATATAGTCAGGATGATAAAGGGACGATACTTCCTTAATCAAGCTGACATACTCTTCATCAGGCAAAGAAATCTGGCCGCCCTCTGCTTGAGTTCGCAAGGTAAAGATGATTTCTCGACCGGGAAATTTTTCAAAAATGGCTGGGGCTACCTTGATAATATCATCCTTAGGCAAGAAATCGGCCCGCCATTCGATGATATCAGCGTGGTCGTATTTGGCAGCATCAAGCTGATTGACCTCGTCTAGGGAACGAGGCATTACGGGAACTACTATTTTCATATTTTTACTACTCTACCTTTATTGTGTATACTTTTAAATAATTACTTGTTTGATCAGCTTGATTGACCGCAAAATCAGCGGGCAACTGCTTTAAATTGAGATAATGGTGTTTGTGACCTGCAAAACCTTTTTCCAACTGCTTTTTGAATTGTCCAATCGACAGGTTGGAAGCATTGGTAGAAGCGATAAGAATTCCGCCGGGTTTGATAATTTCTAAAGCTTGGGAAATCAACTTGTGATAGTCCTTTGCCACCGAAAAAGTCTGTTTTTTATGGCGAGAAAAACTGGGGGGATCGATGACGATGAGATCATAAGTCAAGCCCTTACGTTTGGCATAACGATAATAGTCAAAGATATCCATGACAACCAACTTGTGCTGATCCATAGCTAGACCATTGGCTAGGAAATGCGCCTGCGACAGCTCGCGAGACCGCTTGGCTAAGTCAACCGAGGTTGTTTCTACTGCGCCTCCCATGGCAGCAGCTACCGAAAAAGCAGCTGTGTAGGAAAAGGTATTGAGAATCGTCTTCCCCAAGGCCAAACCGTTGGTGAGACTGGCTCTGACTTCACGTTGGTCCAGAAAAATCCCTGTCATTAAACCATCATTGAGAAAAACATTGTAGCTAACGCCGTTTTCTAAAATAGTCAAACGATCAGGAGCCTCTTGACCGTAAAGATGGGCAGATTGGTAATCCAAACCCTCAAAACGAACCTTTTCGTAAGCCCCAACAAGCTCAGGATAAACTTCTTGAAAGGCCGCCACAATGCTATCTTTTAAGCTATAAAGATAAGCGTTATACCAAGAGAACAAGGCATAATCCCCATAGCGATCAATGCTGACTCCACCAAAATTATCACCGTCCTGATTGAAGAGGCGGTAAGCTGTAGTCAGATCATCGTTTTCATAAACCTGCCGTTTGGCTCTGGCTTTTTCAAAAAGGTCGATAAAGAAAGGCTTATCTAATTGGACGCTCTTTCGCGAGATCAACCAGCCAATTCCCTTATTTTGTTTGGAAAGGTAGGCTGTCCCCAGAAATTTTCCCTCGGTATTATAAAGGCCAAGAACTTGGTCCGTCATAGAAAAATCATTAAAATCCCGTCCTTGAAGGAGCTGAATTCCACGATTGATTTTCTTTTCAACCAAGACATCCACAATAAGCTTATTCATACTAAGTATTGTACCAAAATTTCAGGAAACTTTCTACCTCGTTTCCTGCCTAAAAATTAAATTGTGGTATAATGTAAACTGGATTTTTTCTGAAATTAAAATTAATGAGGATATGGAATGAAAAAGTATTTAAGCCCCTTAAAGAAATTGGGCAATATTATTAATACACGACTCGGCTTTGTATTAGTCCTTCTCTTTTTTTATTGGATAAAATCACTCTGGGCCTATAGTGTTGATTTTAACTTGGAATTAGAGGACACTGCCCAGATTGTCGTGGCGATTTTTAATCCACTACCCTTAGGACTTCTGATCTTAGGACTTCCCCTCTATTTCAAGAATAGCAAAGTTTTCTACAGTTTGGAAATCCTGCTCTATTTGGTTTTAAATATCCTTATTATTGGAAACTCTGTCTATTTTAGAGAGTTCACCGATTTTATTACTGTGAATACCTTGTTGGCCAGTTCCAAGGCGGCCGCTGGTTTGGGGGATTCTGCTGCCAATCTCTTTGAAGTAACCGATCTTTTCTATTTGGTAGATGTAGTTTTCTTTGCCCTCTTGCTAGCTTTTAAGAAAATTAAATCAGATAAGCGATTTTTCAATAAGCGAGCCAGTTTCGCTGTCACTGCTCTGTCGGTCCTCTTCTTCTCAGCGAATCTTTTCGCTGCTGAAACCATCCGGCCTCAGCTTCTGACCCGCGGTTTCTCCAACTATTATGTCGTGCGCGGTATTGGCCTACCAGCCTTTATGACTTACAGCGCCAATCAAACCTATCAAGCACAAAAGGAAAGAAGTGCAGCAACAGCTGGTGACCTTAAAGAGGTGCAAGATTATGCCAAGAAAAATTACGCCGCTCCCGATAGCAAATATTTCGGCATTGCCAAGGGACGCAATGTTATCGTTATTCACTTGGAAAGCTTCCAACAATTTTTGATTGACTACAAGCTCAAGGCAGATGATAAAGAATACGAAGTCACACCTTTCCTTAATTCCCTCTACCACTCCAAATCTTCGATTTCCTTCTCCAATTTCTTTAACCAAGTTAAAAACGGTAAAACTTCTGATGCTGAAACCATGATGGAAACTTCCCTTTATGGTCTGAATAACGGTTCCTATATGGTTAACTACGGCGGTGATAATACTGCCTATGCTACTCCTTCGATCCTCGCTCAAAAAGGTGGCTACTCCAGTGCTGTCTTCCACGGAAATACCGGAAGTTTTTGGAATCGTAACAATACTTATAAACAGTGGGGCTACAATTACTTCTTCGACTCTACCTATTTTGAGAAACAAGATAGTTCTAATTCTTTCCAGTATGGACTCAATGATAAGTATCTTTTTAAAGACTCCATCAAATATCTGGAACAGCTGCAGCAACCCTTCTACACCAAGTTCATCACTGTATCAAACCATTATCCTTACACCAGCCTCAACGGTGATAAAAATGAACTAGGTTTCCCGTTGGCTGATACTGGAGATGATACAGTTAACGGTTATTTCTCGACGGCTAACTACTTGGATTCAGCCATCAAGTCTTTCTTTGATTATCTCAAGGCCAGCGGTCTCTATGATAAGTCTATCATTGTCCTGTATGGGGATCATTATGGTATTTCCAACGATCGCAATACCAGTCTGGCTCCGCTGCTGGGCAAAGATTCTGAAACCTGGTCTGATTACGACAATGCTATGATGCAAAAAGTTCCTTATATTATTAACATTCCAGGTTATACCAATGGCTTTGTCAGCGATACCTACGGCGGTGAAATTGATTCTCTGCCGACTCTGCTCCATCTTCTAGGAATTGATACTAAGGATTACGTCCAAATGGGACAAGACCTGCTATCACCTAAAAATGATAATTTCGTTCCCCTGCGGACATCAGGTTATTACCTTACACCAACCTACACCAGCTATGGCGGTAAGACCTACTACACACAAAATGGACAAGAAATCACTGAGCCAAACGAGCAGACCAAGGCTGAGCTCGAAAAATATCGCAATGCTGCTGCCGACCAGCTATCTTACAGTGATAAGGTACAAACCGGTGATCTGCTACGCTTTGCTGATATTCCTGGCTTAAAACCAGCAGATGCCAGTGACTATTCCTACACAAAATCAATGACCCAGCTCAAAAAGATTAATAAGAAGAAGGGGGACAAGTCAACCAGCCTCTTCCACCAACGCGGTAACGAAACATCAGAAGATCTTTATGAGGCTAAGTCTTATGCAGAAATTCATGGAACTGATAGCTCTGGCAGCTCTAGTTCTTCAAGTTCTAAATAAATCAAAACACAAATCAAAAGTAGCCGAGTTTAAAAATTCGACTACTTTTTGTATTTTACCTATCGATAAATTAAATCATTTTTTCATTCCATTGATCGAATAATCTATTAATCTCACACAGAAAAGCAGATACCATATTTCATCAAAAAACCTTCAGAACTTAAAACAAGTTCTTGGAATATCTCATTGATGGCTCTCTTTTAATAATCTGTCACTTCTCTGCGGTCATGGATTCTACTTTGTTTGCCTTGGCGGGATTTAAGAACAGTTTCGATATCGTCTGGGGTGACACCGGTTTCGACTAACATAACGGCTAAATGGTAGAGAACATCTGCCGTCTCGTTAGCAATTTCATCTTTGTCAGCATTTTTGGCAGCAATAACAACTTCTGTTGCTTCTTCACCGACCTTTTTGAGAATCTTATCCAATCCTTTGTCAAAGAGATAATTAGTGTAAGAGCCTTCTTTAGGGTTTTGCTTACGATCTAGTGCTTCTTGGTACAGTGTTTCTAGCATATCATAGTTCCTTTCTAATCTTCAGAATATATCTCATTAAAAAAACAAGAATAGGCTCCAGTGTGGCAGGCAGCGCCGACCTGCTCAACTGCGATGAGCAGGGTATCTTGGTCGCAGTCGGTTGCAATGGATTTGACATACTGATAGTGACCAGAAGTTGCCCCTTTATGCCAGAGCTCGTTGCGGCTGCGACTCCAATAGTGCATCTGCTTGGTTTTGAGGGTTAGCCGATAGCTTTCCTCATTCATATAAGCCAGCATAAGGACCTGTCCTGTGAAATGGTCCGTCACAATAACTGGAATCAGTCCGCCCTGCTTAGCAAAATCAAGTTTGATAGCTGTCATAATCTCACCTCAATTCCTGCCTTAGTCATAGCTTTTTTGGTATCAGCAATAGCTACTTCTCCGTAGTGAAAGATAGAAGCTGCTAAAGCACCAGTTGCTGGTGTTTTCTCGAAAACTTCTACCATATGATCACTGTTGCCTGCACCACCTGAAGCGATAATAGGCACGTCCGCTACTGCTGCTACAGCATTGAGCATATCTAAATCAAAACCAGATTTTGTGCCATCTTTATCCATCGAGGTGAGGAGAATTTCACCTGCTCCCAAACTAACCGCTTCTTTGACCCAGTCAATCAAATTTCTGCCGGTATCTTTGCGGCCGCCAGCCACATAAACATGCCAGCTGCCGTCTGCCTGCTTCTTGGCATCAATGGCCACAACCACACACTGACAGCCAAATTTTTCAGCACATTCCTTGATGAGCTGGGGATTAGCCAGAGCAGATGAATTGATAGCAACCTTATCCGCACCGGCCTTGAGCATCTTATTCATGTCCTCAGCCGAGCGAATGCCGCCGCCGACTGTAAAGGGGATAAAGACCTGATCGGCAACGCGACGCACCATATCCACTGTTGTATCGCGCTCCTCATGGGTCGCCGTAATGTCCAGAAAAACCAGTTCATCACAGCCGGCCTCATAGTAAGCACGCGCTGAGTCAACAGGGTCACCCACATCGGTTAAATTGACAAAATTGATTCCTTTGACAACACGCCCATTCTTGACATCCAGACAAGGAATAATCCGTTTTTTCAGCATCTCACTTCTCCAATTCTTTGAGCTCCTCCAAGTTGATATTGCCATTATAGTAGGCCTTACCAACAATAGTCCCTGCTACACCCAACTCTTGTAGTTTAGTCAAATCCGATAGCTCAGCGATTCCGCCGGAAGCAATGACCTGAGCGGTTGTCAGTTCGGTTACTAATTGTTTGTAATGGTCAAAATTAGGACCCGTCAGCGTACCGTCGCGGTCAACATCCGTGTAAACAAAGAGCTTAACCCCCATTTTTTCCATTTCCTTGGCCAAGCTGATGTAGTCAACGGTACTGGTTTCCAGCCATCCTTCGGTGGCCACATAGCCATTTTTAGCGTCAATGCCGACCACAATCTTATCCGATCCAAACTTGTCCAATGCAGCTTTGACAAAAGCAGGATTTTTAACAGCCATCGAACCAATGATAACGCGGTCGATCCCTACTGCAAGGTAGTCCGCAATCTGTTCAAGCGTACGAATGCCGCCGCCTACCTCAACGCCTAGACCTGTCGCAACTTTAAGCGCTGCAATCAAATCACGGTTAGTAGCACGGCCGTCCAGAGCGCCATCCAGATCCACCACATGGATAAACTGAATGCCCGCATCTGCAAAAATCCGTGCTTGTCCCAATACATCAGGGTTGACTACTGTTTTCTGGTTAAAGTCCCCCTTAAACAGACGAACCGCCTGTCCATCTTTAATATCAATCGCAGGTAAAATTTGCATAATTAAGATACCAAGAGCGTTAAGAAAGCGAGATGAAAATAGGAAACTGACGACGTGTGCCCGCACACAAGGAAGTTTAACTTTTTCACGACGCTTTTAGCTCGGGTTCAGTTCAAAAAACTTACTTGTTCTTATCCCTGAACCTTCCTTTCTTTTTTATTATCTAGTTCAAAATAACTCTGTTATTAATACTCTCCTTATGTGGTGGGGGTATCAGCAAACCTTCGGTTTCATGACTAAGCTTCAAGCCAAACTCTCTCGAAAGATTGCGTCCTATTCCACTAGAGCGAGGGTATCTATTTCTACTCACTTCGTTCCTAATAGCCGAGCTACTTACACAAATCCACAAATCGTTTGAGAATACCAAGTCCTACAGCACCTGATTTTTCCGGATGAAATTGAGCGCCGTAGACATTGTCCTTATGAATCATAGCTGGCACTTCGATGTCGTAATCAGCAGTGGCATCGATGTATTCTTTAGGAACATCTGTAAAATAGCTATGCACAAAATAGACATTCTGCTGATCCAGATCCACTGTCAGTGCAGTTGCTTGTTTGACCTGCAAATCATTCCAGCCCATGTGGGGTACTGGGAAACCATCCTTGGCTGGGATTTCACGTGTCACGCCTGAAATGAAGCCTAGGCCAGCCGTTTTATGATGCTCCAGCCCTGTTTCGGTCAGCAATTGCATGCCCAGACAAATCCCTAATAGTGGTGTACCTTTGGCAACAACTTCCTTGATAGCAGGTACCAACCTGCGTTTGTTCAACTCCTCCATAGCTGTCGGATAGGCACCGACACCTGGTAAAATCAAGCCGTCTGCTGCTAAAATCTTAGCGGAATCAGATGATAACTCAGCTTCGACACCAATTTTAGACAGTGCCCGTAAGACATTAGCTGTATTACCGGCATCGTAATCAATAACGATAATTTTCATATCACAAGAGTCCTTTAGTTGAGTTGACGCCCTTAATTTCAGGATTGAGCGTAATAGCTTCACGCAGCGCCCGTCCCGTCGCCTTAAAAAGACTTTCTGCCTTGTGGTGGGTATTCTTTCCATGTAAAATCTTAAGGTGCAGGTTCATCTGAACATTAAAAGCTAACGCTTGGAAAAATTCTTCGACCAATTCGGTATCAAAATTGCCCAGTTTTGGATTCTCAAATCTACAATCAAAAACCAAGTAGCTGCGCCCTGACAAATCAAGACTGGCCATACCTAGCGTTTCGTCCATAGGCACAAAGCTGGTCCCATAACGATTGATACCAGCCTTGTCACCTAGTGCCTCTTTGAGGGCTTGACCAAGAACGATCCCTACATCTTCAACCGTATGGTGGCTGTCTACATACAAGTCACCATCAGCTTTGACAACTAACGACATCCGTCCATGACGAGCAAAAAGTGTCAGCATGTGGTCAAAAAAGCCTATACCAGTATCAATATCAACAGGCTCCTGTACATCCAAATTCAGACTCAGTTTGATTTTGGTTTCAAAGGTGTTGCGTTCAATGCTTGCTTGTCTCAATCTCATAGAAGCTCCTCCAAATCATTTTAATTCTGATTCATATACCTTAAGCATAAATTCAATAGAATCTTTAATTTCTTCTATTGTTGGTTTTTTTCTAACTGGCTGTCCATCTGGATAGTCACCAGGATGATCTATGTAATTTCTTATATAAGATGTCATTGTTTTATCTTGATAACTATTGTTTACTTTGCCTTTAAAATTAACATGTTCAAGATCAGTTGGAATAACATCCGATCTTTCTGATAACCAAGTATCAAAACAAGAAATTCCCTTACCAACTGTCTTTGAACCATTTTCAAATGTTTTATTTTTACTTCTTGCTAGGTTGTGAAGTTCACCAAATAATTCATTATGAAATTCTGGGCTAGCTACTTTGAATGCAAAATAATTTATTTCTCCCCATGATGGGCTGTAGGGTAAAATTCCAATTTGGTTATCTTCTCGCATTCTTTCTTCACCATATTTTCTTGAAAAAATATATAATTTATGATTTCCTTTTTTATAACTTCTTAATAAATAAGGTGAGTGTGTAGTGATGAAGATTTGTGAATTTGTAGAAATTTTTTCAAGAGAATTTAATAATTTATCTTGTGCTTGAGGATGCAAAAATGTCTCTGGTTCATCAATAAAGAAAAATAACGGTGTCCTAGTATCCCCCTCTATATCAATATCTGCGTAAACTTGAATAAGACTTAGAGCTAGGGCACGTTGCATACCTGTCCCCTTCTCAGAAACATCTGTTTTTATTCCATTCTCTTCAAGCAATATATTACCATTCTTAAAAAAATTATCTAAAGTAGGAAGACCAAAATTAAACTCTACTTTCGCTTCACCATATTGCTCATTAAGAATCCCTTGTACCCTACTTTGAACTTCTGATAATAAGTGTGCCAAACCTTCTGTTCCAAAAGCAACACTATGAGCTTCTTCTAATTTTTGCCACTCTGGACTTGTTTTAAATTGCTCTGTAACATCACTGATTAATCGTCCAGCAATATTAGTCTTTCCAAAACCTTGATAATCTTCATTTTTCAAATCCGAGTAGACGAATTGTGTGTCAAACAAAGACGAAAGAACAGTATCAATCCCTGAAGGATTTTCAAAGACTTTCGTTTCAGGATTATAAAAAGTAATATTTTTTAGACTAATATTTTTTTCCTTACCCTTTGAATCTGTCCATGTTGACTCTTTTGAACTTCTTTTCAAAATTAATTTATCGTCACCTACAAGATATGATTGATATTTTTTTAATTTATCTGTCCCTAATAATTGAGCAACATCATCCCCTTTTAGTTCAAGTTCTACTGAAACTTCTGCATCTTCAGAAAGATTCTTAGTAATCCAATCCTCTTTTTGTTTCCCAGATTTTATGAATTCAACAGCCTTAAAAATAGTAGTTTTACCAGCGTTATTATCACCAACAAAAAAGTTTATTCCACTGTTTAAAAGAATATCTGTCTTGCCTTCAAAACATCTAAAATTTTCTAAAGTAATTTTTGAAATATACATTAAAGTTCCACCTCATCTAATATCTCAATCACTTTGTACAGGTCAGGCTCCTGAATTTGGTAGGGGGCTTGCTCGCGTACAACAGGTTTGGCACAAAAGGCAATGCCGATACCAGCCTCGTGAATCATGGGCAGATCATTGGCTCCGTCACCCATAGCAACAGTGTCTGCCAACGTCAGCCCATTTTCCGCAGCCCAATCGCGAAGCTTTTGCACCTTGACCTCCTTGGTCACAATATCACCGTAGGTTCGGCCTGTCAGAATGCCGCTTGCCGTTTCCAAGTGGTTGGCCATGACATAGTCAACATTTGCCTCAGCAGCCAGACGGTCAACCGTCTCATGAAAGCCGCCAGATACCAGACCAACCTTGTAACCGCGCGCGTGCAACTCAGCCACTAATTCCTTGGCTCCCTTGTTAAAATGAATGCGGGCATAAACCTTATCAAAGATGTTTTCTGACAATCCTTTCAAGGCGGCCACGCGCTCAGCCAAAGCTTCCTTAAAGTCCAGCTCCCCTCGCATGGCACGCTCGGTAATGGCAGCTACTTGCTCGCCAACGCCTGCTTCTTCTCCCAACAAATCAATCACTTCTTCCTGAACGAGGGTTGAATCTACGTCCATGACTAACAGTCCTTTAATTTTGGTCATTTCTCACCTCGATGGCTCTGGCATGTGCTTGCAGACCTTCGGCATAAGCAAGGGTCGTAATATCCTTTTCTGCACTGTTAACTGCCGCCTTGCTGTATTGTGTATACTGAATGCGCTTGACAAAATCGTGCACCCCCAGCGCCGATGAAAAACGGCTAGTTGCTGTGGTCGGTAGGATGTGATTAGCACCGGCATAATAATCACCAATCGGCTCGCTCGTATAGTGTCCTAAAAAGACAGAACCGGCATTTTCAACCTGATCTAGGTAATCATAAGCATTTTCCATAGCAATTTCTAAGTGTTCTGGTGCCACTTTATTCATAAGCTCAAACATATCAGCAGTGTTTTCTGCAATAATAATGCGGCCGTTATTCTCAATGGAAGGACGGGCAATGGCCTCACGCGGTAGCTGCTTTAATTGCTGGTCGATTTCTTCTTCGACAGCATCTGCAAGCTTTTTAGAATCTGTCACCAAAATCGCCCGCGCGCGAACATCATGCTCTGCCTGCGAGAGCAAGTCTGCTGCTACATAGGCTGGATTAGCTGTACTGTCTGCAATGATACCAATTTCTGAAGGGCCAGCAATCATGTCAATACCGACAGTACCGTAAACCTGTTTCTTAGCCGTTGCTACAAAGATATTACCAGGACCTGTGATTTTATCCACTTTGGGAATACTTTGGGTGCCGTAAGCCAGAGCGGCGATACCTTGGGCACCGCCCACTTGGTAAATCTTATCCACACCAGCGAGCTTAGCCGCAACCAAAATGGCTGGCACAAAATGTTCTTGCGGCGGCGTGATCATAATAATTTCCCTGACACCAGCAATCTTAGCAGGAATGACATTCATGAGGACTGAGGACGGGTAAGCCGCTGTTCCTCCCGGCACGTAGACGCCTACGCGCTCAATCGGACGGATGAGCTGGCCGCGAAGGACACCGTCTGATGGCTGATCTTCAAAGCCTGTCTCCAGCTGCTGGCGGTGGTAAGATTCAATATTAGACTTGGCATTTTCAAGAGCTGTCAGAACATCCTTGTCAACTTCTGCAAAAGCGCGGTCAATTAAGTCCTGACTGACTTCAAAGTCTGTGAGATCAACCTTATCAAATGTTGCAGAATACTCGCGCAGTGCTTCATCACCGCGACTTTTCACATCTTCAATAATAGCGCGGACAGTTTCCTCAACATCGAGGTTCTCCCGGCTCAGCTCCAGCTGTTCTTGATAGAGAATCTTAGATATAGTTTCATTAGTTCCTGTTAGACGTTTCATTGAAAAGGTACCTCCTCGTCTCCAACAATTGCTTCAATTTTTTTGATGAAAGGCAGTATTTGGGGATTATTTTTAAGGGCAGCCTTGTTGACAATCATCCTGGCTGAGATACGACAAATATTTTCAAATACCTCTAGGCCATTGGCTTTTAGGGTATTGCCCGTTTCGACAATATCAACAATGGCATCAGCTAAACCAATGACAGGAGCAATTTCAACACTTCCTTGAATAGAGATGATTTCGACATCCTCTCCTTTTTGATTATAAAAATCCGTTGCAACTGTGGGATACTTCGTCGCAATACGCTTGCGCTTATGATCGGTTGGGTTAAAACTCGGAATCGAAGCTACGGCGAATTTACAAAGGCCAATATTCAAATCCAGCATTTCCAGATAACCTGTCGGATGCTCCATAAGTACATCTTTGCCCACTACGCCAATATCAGCGACACCATGGTGAACGTAAGTGGTAACATCCGGTGCCTTGACTAACAAGAAGCGAAAACGTTTATCAGGACTTTCAAAAATAAGACTGCGCCCCTTGTCAGCCATGAATGCCATATCAAAACCGGCCTGTTTCAGGAGGTTAACCGTATCTTTTTCGATCCGTCCTTTCGTGAGCGCTATCGTAATCTGTTCTGTCATCGCAGACCTCCTCCTTCTAAGCTATTATGAACGGCCTGATAAATACTATCTAAATCGACCGCCCAGCCAACAGCTGTCAGCTCTGCTGCTCCAAAACGTTCAAACAGCTTGTCATAACGGCCACCTGATACGAAAGCATCTGGGACATTTTCACCAAAAACTTTGAACATCATACCGGTATAGTAAGGCAGCGAAGGAACCTGTGCTAGATCAATTGTTGTCTGAGGCAAAAAGCGGTAGATATCTCCCAGCAGGTCTTCTAAATTATCAAGAGCTTTTAATATTCTCTCGTGTTTAACCAAAGCACGAGCTTTCGTCAGCACATTGTGACTTTCTCCAAATAAGAAAGGCAGAGCCTCAATGAAGGTATCAAATTCGCTAGGGTGGACCTCAGTAAAGGTATGGAGAGCTGTGATATTTTTATCAATAATCGCTCCTTCCAACTGATGCTGGCTCACTTCGTCCAAGCCTAATGCATCATAGATAGTCTGTAAAATGGCTGCATGGGAAAACTCGAACTGATAGACCTTAACCCCAGCTACGTCTAGAGCTGCTTTAGCCGACAAGACAGCTTCTTTAAGTGCTTTATCAGCTGGGTAACCGACAATCTCTACGCCGGCTTGAGTGTGTTCATTGAGTAGACCGCGCAGTTCTTCATTGTAGTGAAAGACCTTTCCTGAGTAGGAAAATTTAATCGGTGTCTCTACTTGAGTTGAGGCAATGACTCGTCCAATCTGACTGGTAATATCTGGTCGCAGACTGAGCAAATCCCCCGACTTATCGAAGAGATGATAGTGAGTATTTTTCAGCTCATCGCCAAACACTTCCGCATGCTCCAAGGTCGGCGTTTCAATGCGCCTGAACTGACGTTCTATCAGCAAATCACTAATATCACGTTCTAAACGATACATGGTCGCAGCCCGCTTAAATAATTTGTCGTGCATACCTACTGGTAATGTTGTTTTTTTCATGAAACTACCTCTTGAATGATCATTATGACTTTCTCCATTTCTTCCTGTCGACCGATAGAGATGCGTAAATATTCCTTAATCCTCTCTACTTTAGGAAAATAACGGACATAGATATTCTTAGTCTGTAAATACTGAAAGAGTTCCTGAGCTGCTAGAGTCGGTTTGACCAAGACAAAGTTGGCCGAGCTCGGTAAAACCTCAAAACCTATGGCTGCGAGTTCTTTGGTAAACCAGTCACGGGTCTCCATAATTTTTTGACAGTTATTGCTGTAGTAATCCCAGTCATCGACAGCTGCTAGAGCTAATTTTTCCGCTATGCTGTCAACGGCATAAGGGTTGAGAGAGTTTTTAACAGCCTCGATAACCTTGATTAATTCGGGGCTGCCAACACCATAGCCCACGCGCAAACCTGCTAGGGAGGCATCTTTGGAAAAGGTGCGCGTGATAAAAAGGTTGGGATATTTTTCCAACAAAGGCAGGGCCGTTTCCCCACCAAAACTAATATAGGCTTCGTCAATAATGACAACAACATCCTGATTGGCCTGAATGATCTTTTCCAGTTCATCCAGAGGCTTATAAATACCTGTCGGGGCATTAGGATTAGCGATAACAAGACCGCCGTTTAGCGCCTGATAATCTGCAGGACCTATCTCAAACTGACTGGTCAGCGGTACTTCATGATAGGCGATATCGTATAAGTCAGCCCAGACCTTATAAAATCCATAAGTCAAATCTGGAAATAAAATAGGTTCATCATTGTTAAAGAAAGCCAAAAAAGCCATGGAAAGGATATCATCGGAACCGTTACCGAGGATAACTTGATCAGCTGCCACTCCTAAATGAGCAGACAAGGACTGACGCAGTTCTTCTTGAGTGAGTGTAGAATATTTGCGCAAATCGGCGCTGTCAAATGCCTTCAAAGCATCCGCCACCTTAGGACTAGGTGGGTAGGCATTTTCATTGGTATTCAGCTTAATGATTCGTTTGCCTTGAGGCTGACTGCCAGCCACATAGGGTTCAATCTCTCTCAGACCTCTGATCATAAAAACCTCCTTATGTTAATGGGACTCATTCAATTTTGGATTAATAAAAAGCCCTCGCAAAAAAATTTTGCAAGGACGTCGCAACGTGGTTCCACCTTAATTCGGAAGACAGTCACCTGCCTTCCCTCGTGAAGTCAAAGACTTCTGGCTTTTAACGGAACCACCCGTCAGGCACTACTGTTAGCGTTCGCACCTGCGCTCAAGACTGTGTGGCCAAATCCAGATGCCTTTCTCAGCAACGGCACTCTCTGTCAGTTGATTTAGCGCTTGTTCTCTCATCGTTTTTCGTATTTTAGGTTAGTATAGCAAAAAATTCTGACAATTTCAACAGCAAAAATAGTTTTCTGACAATTTATCGCGTATTTATTGCCGCCACTCTTCACTCCTTGATAAAATAGCAACACCAGTGACCTGATGATCGAGGGTGGGTCCCATAAAAATAAGGACAATCGGGAAGGCTAAATAAATTGTGCAAAGTACATAAACTGAAGACGGTAGAAAATGTATGCTGCAGAACAACTTCAGGCTAACCCGTGGTGCTAGTTTATATTTTTAGTTCACAAAGCTGAAGAACTGCTTGAGAACACAACTGTTTCTGTTGTTTTAGCGGACTTAGGTTACCTCCGTCAGATTTTTAAACAGCATTTAATCCAGAAGGGCTACTGTTTTTGGACGCCTTTGAGGCGTACAAAAAGCATCATCATTGGAGGCTCAAGGCTGAAAGGAGAACTATTGAAACACGGTTTTCAGTTTTGTGTTCTGAGTTTGACATCGAAAGGCCATTAGCGAGACGTTTAAAGGGTTTGAAGCTTTGGTAGAGTAGGCTATCTTTGCTTATAACCTAGGATTTTTTTACTAGCACCACGGGTTCAGACTACTATATAGGATTGTCTCGTCCGAAGGAGGCTATGCCTCCCAGCACCTGTTCAAACATGAGTTCCTACTGTTTTTGTTAAAATTTTCTTTATTGTCAGTCCTCAAATTTGAAGGCGGGCCAGTCTGCCTAAGACTTATTAACTGTTATTGTAAACGTTTCCAACTAGTGATATAATAATTTTGAGAAAGCTTTAATGTTTATAAACCAAGCTGCTGATAGCTTGGATGGCCATAAGACAAGCCGTTAGAGCTCTTCTCTTCAGCCATTAGAAGGAGGCTAACTATGGAAATCAAACGACGTGTTAAAATGCACAAGGTCAAAAAACACTGGGTAGCCATCGCAACGATGGTAGTGATGCTGACTGGTCTGGGAGCTGTGAGAGTCAGTGCGGACCAAGCGATAGCTCCAGCGGGTAATTCAATCGCAAGCAGTCAGACAAGCGACATCGGTCCTGCTGAAGCGACTGAAACTAGTCCCATCACTGATGGTAAAACCGTTGAAACGGCGACAACACCTGAGGCTAAGTCCCAGATGCAAGGAGTTACTGAGATTGCTGATTCAGAAGGTACTCAGTCTGCTTCTGCCAAGGGAGAGCAACAAGAACTTACCAATGATACCGGGACGGTAGCTGTTTCAGACTCCATCAGTCCAGAAGTTTCAGATGCCAATTCTGAAACCGATGTTACTAAACATCGGGAAGATCAAAACAGTTCTGGAAGCGTCAGTGAAACCCACACATTCAACCAAAATACTCGAATGGATACGGAACAAACAGCCATCGCAACTCCTGCTGCTGGCTGGTACAAAGGGGATACCGGTAAATTTTACAGTGACGGTAACGGTCAAAACCTAATCGGCTTCCAAACGATTGATGGTCTGCTCTATTACTTCCAAGATAATGGCCAACTAGTTGAAAATCAATTCTTTACACCTGACCATGGATCAACTTGGTACTGTGCTGATGAAACTGGTCAACTTCTGACAGGGCTGAAAACTTTTCAAGGAAACACCTACTTCTTTAGGCCAGATGGTTCTCAGGTCAAGGGGGCTTATGCCGAAGTCGATGGAAATTGGTACTATCTTGATAAAGATAACGGTCAGCCGTTAAAATCTTGGCAAACCATCGATGGTACCAAACGTTACTTTGACGATAATGGTGTCCAAGCTAAGAACATTGATAAGACAATCGACGGCCTGCTCTATCATTTTGACGATAACGGCAATCCATCGGGTAACCAAAATGAAGAACACCCTAGCATCACTGGCCATTTTGAAAGGTCTGACAATGGCTACGGTCACGTCTTTATTGATGATAAAACTGGCCAAAAGGTCAGCGGCGTTCAGTATATCAACGGCGAGGAATACCATTTTTCAAGACTTTATTATAATAATTTCCTCGTTAAAATTGGCAAAGATG